>JBDHAN010000037.1:0-18581 GCA_039588055.1 Gemmatimonadota bacterium
TAGGCGGACTGCAGCCGGAACGACGGGGCTCCGGCGCACAGAAATGAGACGTGATCGCTGCCCGTATTGTTCTGCCTACCAGGGAACTCCAGCGTCACGTGCTCCGCGATCTCGGTTGGGATGTGCGACATCCATCGACCGATGTGGTCGCCGGCGTAGAGCAGGCCTTGGCCCTCGATCCGCTCGATGCGCCACGTGCCGTTGTCCTGGTTGAATGCAGCCTGGAGTCCGTCGATAACCGCGGGGTGGTCTTCGCGGAACGAGCCCGAACCGATGAGGCCCATCTCCTCTGCGCCCCAATGGCCCACAATGATCGTGCGTCGTGGAGTGGGGTACGCCGCCTTCAGAATGCGCATCGCCTCGAGCATCGTGATGGTCCCGGTTCCGTTGTCGGTCGCACCCGTCGCCCCGTGCCACGAGTCGAGGTGAGCGCCGAGCAGGACATACTCGTCCGGCAGTTCTGTTCCCTCGAGTTCCGCGATCACATTGAACTGTGGGACGACACCGAGGGCTTGGGCTTCAGCGTGCATGCGAAGCCGCGGTCCTTGGTCGTGTTCGGCCAGTCGGAACACGAGTCCGTAATCCTCGCAGCCGAGATCGATGGACGGGACGGTCTCACTGGCTGCGCTGAAGATCTTGTTGACGCCCCACCCGCCGGACCATCGCGACGTGATGATGCCGACCGCACCGGCTTCTTCGAGACGACGCGCGGCACTTCGACCACCCAACAGCGCCATGCGCTGGCGGTAGGACCGCTGATGCTGAGCGCGTCGCTGCTGAAGCCCCGTCACGGTCGCCTCGCGCGCGTGAGCGTCGAGCTCCTGCGGCGCGCGGCACATCGGTTCTGGGGCGGAGACAAGAACGAACTTCCCGCGCACCGACGGGAGCCATTCCAGAGCAGCAGTCTGCGACTCCAACTCAGGGACGACGACGGCACCGCCCTCCACCATTCCGTCTGTGCCTGGGCTCCAGGCGAGGAGCTTGGCCTCGAGCGTCTGGACACGGGGGGCGGTGAGATCGACGTGCAGTGCGCCCTGTTGCCAGCCGTTCCAGGTGCCGTACGGCTCTGTGCGGACCGGTACGCCCCACTGCTCGTAGGTCTGCACCAGCCAGTCGGCTGCTGCGGCGAGCTGGGGGGACCCGGCGAGTCGTGGGCCGATGGAATCCATGAGCACCTGTGCCAGGCGCTCCGTCTGGGACCGCTCCATGCCTTCCGCCCACATCTGCCGAATGACCGGGTCGTCGGTGGGGAAGGTCTGTGATGATGCGATCTGTGGCGTGGCCACGAAGAACGCGAACGGAAGCATCGCCGTCGAAGCCACTCGTGCCATCGTCATTGTGTTCTCCCCAGATTGTCCGCTTGAGGTCTGCTGTGAGAGTCAGGGAAGATAGTGGGAGGGTCCGGAGACGTCAGCACGCTGTGGATTGGCTGCAGCCGCTTGCGTATGACACCCTGCCGCATCTGCCGCCGCCGTTCACCTGCCACCCTGCCGCTTCTGCCATTGTATTTATCCGACCTCTTCCCTCCCGTTGTTCTCGATCACCTCGTGTCCCGTCCTCCTGCGGTGACAGCTCACCGGAGATCCGGTCAGTGGGACGATCTCTCAAAACGTTTGACTGCAATTACTTAGACGCGCGGGTCGCCTACGGCACCGCGCTTGCCTTCGCTAGCATGCACTGATGAAGGAAAGAGCCGGGTGTTGAGATCGAGGAGAGGGGGAGGCGTAATGGTCGCCGCAAATATGCTCAAGCCGACGTTGTACATTGGGGCAGTCCCGGAGCTGCGGCTCCGGGCGGCGAGAGTCGTGCGACCGAGACTGCCTGCGTTCGGCGCGGGGGTGCGGAAGCGAGCTCGGTTGAGACACCCGGGAGGGACCATGTGGATGATTCGGCGACGGTGGTGGTTGGCCGCGGCGTTGGTGGTCGCGTTCGCGTTGATAGCCGCGTGTGGAGGAACGAGGGTCCTGGTGCCGCCCCGACTTGACCTCACGGAGATGTATCGGGTCGGTCTTGTCGGTTTCACGATCGAGAACGCGAAGGGATCGCTCGACGAGCTGGCGACGGACCGATTCGCGCAAGCGATTTTGGACGGTCAGGAACGTGTGGAAGTCTTGGAGCTTGGAGACCCTGAACGGGTGCTCGAGGAGACTGGCGAGTCGGAGTTGGGGGCGCGAGCGGCCAGGGCGATCGGCAATGAGCATGGCCTTCCGGCCGTGTTCATGGGTCACCTCAAGGTGTCCGACGTCAAGCCACGGGGGGTGCTGGCGGGGTTGCGGCTGCCGCGCGTAGAGGCGTCGGTAAACGTGGAGGTCACGGTGCGTCTCCTCTCCACCGAGTCCGGCGCCACGATTTGGCGCAAGACCGGTCGCGCGACGGAGACGGTCGGTGAGATCGGGCTCCTGGATGGTGAGCCGTACTTCGCGGCTGAGAATCCGGACGATGCCTACGGGCGTCTCGTGGAGATTTTGATCTACGAGGTGACGCACGATCTGCGTCCGCAGTGGGTCAAGGGCGACTGACCGCAGCGCGGGGAGCAAATACGGTGGGCGGCCGGCCTCGAGCCGGCCGCCCTTTTTTGGTGTCGCCCGGCGGTTTGTCACACGGGAAACGGCACCGTGCCGAGTCCTCGGACTTCGTAGTATTCTTACTGGTGCTGTGCGGCCGATGAGGTCGCCGTTCTACCAGGTGCGTGAGGGTTCGACGAGGTGAGGAGAGCAGACAATGTCAGTTTTTGAGCATGTCACCATCCCCGACGGTGATCTCATTCAGGTAAAGGCCGGCAAGCCAGTGGTGGGTGACCGTCCCATCATCGGCAACCTGCGCGGTGACGGGATTGGACTCGACATCACGCCGGCGATGAAGGCGGTCGTCAAGGCGGCTGTCGACAGGGCCTATGACGGCAAGAAGGAGATCGTGTGGTGTCCCCTCTATGCCGGTCTCGAGGGGCTTCATGTCTACGGCGAGGTACTGCCGCGGGAGACGATTGAGGCGATCCAGTATCTCAAGGTGGCGATCAAGGGACCGTTCACGACCCCGATCGGTGAAGAGACACACGTGTGCCTCAACTGCGCCCATCAGCAGTACCACGCAGGTACCTGCGATCAGTGCGGCAAGGACGACGGCGTCACCGAACGCTTCCGTTCCATCAACGTTGGTTTGCGTCAGGCCATGGACCTGTACGCCTGCGTTCGACCGATCATGTACTTCGAGGGCGTGCCTGCCCCAAACAAGTACGCGGACCAGGTCAGATTCGTGATCTTCCGAGAGAACACGGAAGACGTCTATGCAGGCCACGACTTCGAGCGTGGGACCGAAATGGCGCGGGCCGTCATCGATCTCGTGAAGGCCAAGACGGGTCGGCAGATCCGGGAAGACAGCGGGATCGGAATCAAGCCGATCTCGGTGACGGGCACCAAGCGACTGGTGAAGATGGCCTGCCAATGGGCGATCGCCAACAAGCTCCCGTCGGTGACGCTCGTGCACAAGGGCAACATCATGAAGTTCACGGAGGGATCGTTTGCCAAGTGGGGCTACGAGGTTGCTGCCGAGGAATTTGGCGACACGTTTGTGACCGAGAAGCGCCTCTGGGACGAGTTGGACGGCAAGATGCCAAGCGGTAAGATCCTTATGAAGGATCGCATTGCGGACTCCATCTTCCAGCAGATCCAGACACGGCCCGGCGAATACAGTGTCTTGGCGCTACCCAACCTGAACGGTGACTACCTGTCGGATGCCGCGATCGCCCTGGTCGGCGGACTCGGGCTGGGCCCAGGGGCCAACATCGGCGAAGAAGTGGCGCTGTTCGAGGCGACGCACGGAACGGCGCCCAAATACACCGGAATGGACAAGGTGAACCCCGGTTCCCTGATACTATCGGCCGTGATGATGCTGCAGCACATGGGGTGGGTGGAGGCCGCCGATCTCGTGCTCGAAGGAATGCGATCTGCGATCAAGGGTGGTCACGTGACGTATGACCTGGCGCGGCTCATGAAGGCCGAAGGACGAAAGGACGTCAACGAAGTATCCTGTTCGGGCTTCGGTGAGGCCATCGTCAATCACATGCCCGCGTGAAACACCGGCCTCACCGGCGCGCATGGGCGCACCCCGCGGTTGCGATTGTGACCGCGGGGTCTTGTGTGTGGGCTTGTCGCTCCCATATATGGGGTCTCGATGAGTAACCCTGCTCCAGCTCAGCGGGCGCCCGCCGCCACGACAGGACACGGCTTCGGCACCGCTCCGGTCTTCCTGGCCAGCATCAGCACGATTCTGGGTGCCATTCTCTTCCTGCGGTTCGGATACGCCGTGGGGAACGTGGGCCTGTTGGGTGTGCTGCTCGTCCTGTTGCTGGGGCATCTGGTTACGATCCCCACCGCACTCGCCATTTCCGAGATCGCAACGAACCGCCGAGTGGAGGGTGGGGGCGAGTACTACATCATCTCCCGGTCGTTCGGCACGACGATCGGAGGAGCCATCGGGATTTCGCTCTATTTCTCGCAGGCGATCTCGGTGGCGTTCTACATGATTGCTTTCGCGGAGGCGTTTCGACCGCTTGAGTCCGTGTTTGATGCGGTGCTGCCCTTTGGGTTCGACCCGCGAATCATCTCCCTCCCTGCGACGCTTGCGCTCGCCGTTTTGGTGCTGAAGCGCGGAGCGCAGTTGGGGGTGAAGGCATTGTGGATTGTATTTGCGGTGCTCGCGTTGTCGCTGGTGCTGTTTGGAATGGGTGGAGCGCCGGAGGGAGTCGAGATCGGCGAGCTCGGCTTGCTCGACCGCGTCGACGATCCCGCCGCGTTCATGTTGGTCTTCGCGATTGTGTTTCCGGCATTCACCGGGATGACGGCAGGCGTCGGACTATCGGGTGATCTGGCCAATCCCGGCAAATCCATCCCCCGCGGCGTGATCGGGGCCACCGTCGTCGGCATGGTCGTCTACGTGCTGCTGTCGATCAAATTTGCGTCGTCCGCAACACCGGAAATGCTGGCGGAAGATCAGTTCGTCATGAGTCGGATTGCCGTGTGGGGGCCCATCATTCCGATCGGATTAGCGTGCGCCACGTTGTCGTCGGCGATCGGTTCGATCTTGGTCGCTCCTCGCACACTCCAGGCGATCGCGGCAGACGGTATTGCCCCCGTCAAGCGGGTGAATCGTTTTCTGGCGCGCGGCCATGGGAGCGCCAACGAGCCGTGGAATGCGACGGTAGTGACGTCAGCCTTGGCCATTGCCATGGTTGCGACCGGCAACGTCGATGTCGTGGCGCGGGTCATCTCGATGTTTTTCATGGTGACCTACGGCGCGCTCTGTTCGATCAGCTTCCTCGAGCACTTCGCTGCCCGACCGAGCTACCGGCCACGCTTCCGCTCGCGCTGGTACCTGAGTCTCATCGGCGCGCTGATGTGCCTGTTTCTCATGTTTCAGATGGAGCCACTGTACGCGCTGCTCGCCCTTCTGCTCATGGTCGGGCTGTATCGACTGCTCCGAGCAGGGCAGGGTGAAGACGACCTGGCGGCGATCTTCAAAGGTGTCATGACGCAGGTGTCCCGCTACTTCCAGACTCGTCTGCAGGAGAGCCAGTTCCGGCAGCACAGTGAAGAGTGGCGCCCCAGCATCATCATGGTGAACGGGCGCACCTTCGACCGGACGGCTCCACAACAGCTCATGGCCTGGCTCTGTCATCGCTACGGTATCGGGACGTACATCCACTATCTGCAGGGGCATCTGGAGCCCGAAACGTTTAAAGAGAGCCGGCGCACGCAGGTGCGGCTCCTTAAAGTGTTCCGGGCACGTGGAAGTGCCATTTATGTCGACACGATGGTGTCCCCGTCAATGCGGTCGGCACTGGGTCAGGCGCTGCAGTTCCCGGGTGTCACAGGTGTGGAGAACAACTGTATCCTCAGCGAGTTCAAGCTGCGCGATCCATCGAACGTTCTGCAGGAGGTAGTCGAGACCCACCGCATGGCGAGTGCGGCGCGCGTGAGCAGTCTCGTCTTGCGACACGGTGAGCACTTCTTTGGTGAGCGTGAGAACATCCACGTCTGGCTCACATGGCACGACTACCGCAACGCCAATCTCATGATCCTCCTGTCGTACATCTTGCTGGGCCATCCCGACTGGAAGAAGGGCCGCATTCAGATCTACGCGGCGTTCCCACGCAGTGAAGTGCAGGAGCGACGCGAGCGCCTGAACGAGATGATCACGACAGGTAGGTTGCCGATCAGTCGGAAGAACCTGAACGTGATCGGCACCGACGAGAAATCGGACTTCGCCGAGTTGGTACTGCAGCGGTCGGCAGCGGCGGACCTGGTCATCCTCGGTTTCACGGGAGAGCGGCTTCGGAACAAGGGCATGGAGCTCTTGCAGCGACACGCGTCGCTCCGCGACGTGTTGTTCGTGTGCGCGGAGGAGCGGGTCGTGATCGAGTAAGGTCCTACGCGACTGCTACGGATCGGGTGGCAGACCGATGGCGGCCCGAATCCAGTTGGCAAGACCGTCCGCAACATCCAAACTCGCAATGACCGCGGTACGAACCGGGCCCTCGACGGGCGTCTCGGGACTCGGTTCAGAGCCGCGCAGTGCCGCGAGGAGATTCAAGAGCTCGGAGTCGGCCCGCCGCCGATTCGCCGGCGTGTTCTCTCCGATCGTACGGCGACGCCATTTGCCGTTCTCCTTCCACTCGATGCGAACCCGGCCGTTCTGGACGTACCGGCGGCCGACGAGTGGTGGTTCGCCAATCGTCCGGGAGTAACGTGGATCGCGGGGCGCGCGCGTGGCTGCCATAACACCAACTTGGAGTGAGACCAGGTCCATCGCTCACTACGAGTTCCGACGGTAGTTTTGTTTCCATGAGCGGGGTGGGGGTACCAGGCGAGCTGCGAAGAGCCCTGGCCGATCGGTACGATATGGAGCGCACGATTGGTCGCGGTGGCATGGCCACGGTCTACCGAGCCCACGACTTGAAGCACGACCGCGTGGTCGCGGTCAAGGTGCTCCGGCCGGATCTCGCTCTCGAAATCGGCACCGAGCGTTTCCTCAATGAGATCCAGATCGCCGCGCGGCTCAACCATCCACACATCGTCCCGCTGTTCGATTCGGGAGAGGCAGCAGGCTTCTTGTTCTATGCCATGCCGCTCATCGACGGAGAGCCCCTGCGGGGGCTGCTCAACCGCGAGAAGCGCCTGGGGCTGGCACTGGTGCTCGAGATCACGAAGGAAGTCGCGGATGCGCTGAGCCACGCCCATCGCATGGGGGTCCTGCACCGCGACATCAAGCCCGAGAACATCCTCCTGTCGGACGGGCACGCGTTCGTGACCGACTTCGGCATCGCCAAGGCCGTGAGCTCTGCTGCGAGCCAAAACCTCACCCGCTCTGGGTTCCCGCTCGGCACTGTCGGATACATGAGCCCGGAACAGGCTGCCGGCATGCGCCACCTGGACGCTCGGACCGATGTCTACGGCCTGGCGTGTGTGGTTTACGAGATGGTGGTCGGAGAGACGCCGGGGCTCTGGCTCACCACGGAGGCCGTGACCGTCGGCCGGTTCGTCGACGCTGAGCCGAGCCACCGCGTGCGGCTGGACGGCCTTCCGGGCAGGCTCGAGCAGGTGCTGGCGAGAGCTCTGGCGATGCGACCGACCGATCGGTTCTCCAGTCCCATGGGGTTTGTCGACGCGCTGGCGACGGCGTCGGAGCGCGGTCGCACGGTGAGTGACGCCGAGATGCGGGCGATCATCGGGCGGGCGGCGGAGCTCGACACCTCGCAGGTCACTGAAGAGAGCGCGATGTCGATCGGGAGCGTCGAACAGATCGCCGCACAGGTCGGAATACCACCCGCCCGAGTGCGAGAGGCGATCGAGGAGCTGGGACCCAAGGGACCGGCTGCGCCCGCTGCCGTCCCGCCGCCAATGCCTGCGCTGCAGCAAGCCCACGCCCCGATCCGCTACCAGCGAGTGATCGAGGGCGAAGTGCCGGAAGCGGCGTACGAGGGGATGGTCCGAGAGATCCGCAACGCGCTGGGCTTTCCCGGCAACGCCGTCGTCACCGGCGGCGCGCTCACGTGGACGGGGGTCACCGCTGGACCATATGCGGGTCAGGTGCAGGTCCATGTCACGCCGAGACCCGGGCACACTGATGTGCGCATCGAGGAGCTCATTCAGTCCGTCCCGGGCCGAATTGTGGGAGGGACGATTGGGTTCGTCTGCGGCGGGCTGCTGGGGATTGCGTTTGGATTGGGACTCGGTGCGCCCGAGTTCATCGGCATCATTGGGGCGGGTAGCGGAGCCTATCTGTCGGCTCGCTCGGTCCTCATGAATACCATCATGCTCAGAGAGCGCAAACTGGAAACGCTGGCGGACCGCCTCGTGCTGATCGGGACCGCAGAGGTCGAAAGCGCAACGCCGTAGGTTGCGTCGCATCAGCGGGGCTGGTGTTTGCAGGGCGCTCGTGCCAACGTTGTCGCTCGGCCTATTCCTGCCATGCACGAATCTCGACTCTCCCGCATGCTGACCTCGGTCGGACTGCGCACCAGGCAGCAACGCGCCTGGGCGCTCTACGATTGGGCGAACTCCGCCATGATCGTCGTCGTCGTAACCGCGGTGTATCCGATCTTCTTCTCGTCGTACGCCGCAGACGGCCTCCCTGCTGAGCAGGCCACACTCCGCCACAGCATTGCGACGACAGTCGCGCTGGCGGTCATCGCCGTGCTCGCGCCGCTTCTCGGTGCCATCGCTGATCACGCTGCGATGAAGAAGCGGATGCTCGGGACGTTTCTGGGACTCGGCACCACAGCTGTCGCCGCGATGTTCTTCATCGGACAGGGGAACTGGCTCGTGGCCGTCGTGTTGTTCGTGTTGGCGAACATCGGTGCCAGCGGGAGCTTCGTGTTCTACGATTCGCTGCTCCCGCATGTCGCGAGGCGAGACGAGATCGATCGCGTGTCGACCGCGGGCTATGCGTTGGGGTACATCGGGGGTGGGCTGCTCCTGGCTGTGAGCCTGATCATGATCATGAAGCCAGGATTGCTGGGACTACCGAGCGGGCAAGAAGCGTCGCCAGCTCAGGCGTCACTACCGGCACGCATCTCCTTTATCCTCACGGCCATCTGGTGGCTCGGCTTCTCGATTCCGCTGTTTCGCGAAGTGCCGGAGCCGCCGGCCAAGCTCCTGAGCGAGGAGGAGCGTCGCAAGGGTGCCGTTCGAGCAGGTGCTGCTCGCTTGAGGCAGACGTTTCGCGAGCTGCGAACGTACCGCTATGCGTTGCTCATGCTCGTAGCGTTTCTCATCTACAATGATGGCATTGGCACGATCATCCGGATGGCCACCATCTACGGACAGGAGCTGGGACTAGATCGCGGCCTCCTCATTGGCGCCGTGGTGGTGGTGCAATTCGTGGGAATTCCGTTTGCGTTCCTATTCGGTGGATTGGCCGGACGCATCGGAGCAAAGCGGGCCGTGTTGTTAGGGCTTGCCGTGTATGTGGGGATTGCCATCCTCGCCTACTACATCCGCACCGGCACGCACTTCCTCATTCTGGCAGGACTCGTGGGCATGGTGCAGGGTGGTACACAGGCGTTGAGCCGCTCGCTGTTCGGGAGCATGATCCCGCGCCATTCCTCCGGAGAGTTTTTCGGCCTCTTCGCCGTGTTCGAGAGGTTCGCCGGGATCTTTGGCCCAGCGATCTTCAGCCTGATGATCGTGCTCACCGGCTCGAGCCGCAGCGCAGTGCTATCAGTGATCATGTTCTTCGTGGTTGGCGCGGTGTTGCTGTTGTTCGTGAATGTCGACGAGGGCCGGCGTGCGGCGAAGGAAGCGGAGCTGGCAACAGACCAGGTGGCGTGAGGCCTCGCTCCTACCCCCCCACGCGAAAGAGCAACCACCACACCGATGTCGCTAGCGCAGTGACGATGAGGAGTGTGGAGGTAGCAATGGCAGCCAGTCCGATGACGAGGGAGAAGGGGTTGGCGAGGCGCACCAGGCCGGCGTACTGCAGGAGCAGCCCCTTACTATTGAGTACGAGGGACCACAGAGCATAGGCACTCCGCCCTATTCGAAGCGTCCTTCGCCCCGCGGAGTCAGGAGCGTCGCCAACGAGATTCGTCCTGACTGACGCAAGCAACTCCTTGCCGTCCTCGGTCTTGCCACGGAGCTCTGCGGGGAGACCTGCCAACTGCACGAGTCCGGCCACGAAGAGCCAGAGCACGGCAGCTGGAGCCAGCAGAAGCACCAGAAACAGCACGGCGAGTACGATCGACCACCAGTGCGCGAAGGCAAATGGCCAGAGTGTCCATCCCCAGAGCCAGAGTGCGCTCACTGTCGTGGCGATCGCAAACACCCGCAGGGAGCGGCGCAACGTGCCAGCGGTTGAGACAATTACGGTGATCGCCGACTTGGCCGATGCCAGGCGGGCGTCCTGAGGAGTCTGAGTGTTGTTCTCGTTCGTCATGCCTCCGCTACCGAGTGCTTGGACGGTGTCGTATTCTACGGTGCAGTGCATCCTTGTGAAACGTGGACTCATTTCCGAGAGACAGCTATGCGACGGGATAGTGAGGAGACACAACCAGCCGGATCGGCGCTTCGACAAGCCATAGTGATCGGCGCTACAGCCTTGATGGCTGCCGGACCGATGACCGCGCAGGTCGATCTGGATGCGGTACGGGCGGGGCGCTTCGACTACGGAAAGATGTGGACGTTCGAGTACGCTCCGCAGGCGTACTTCACCGACACGTATGGTTTTCAGGCTGACGACGCGTGGTTCGAGCGAGCACGGTTGGCAGCGCTGCGGATTCCCGGATGCTCCGCGTCGTTCGTCTCGGCTTACGGGCTCATGGCCACCAATCACCACTGCGTCCGGGGCCGTGTCGCCGCGGTGAGTGGCCCAGGCGAGATGCTGCTGGACAGCGGATTCTATGCCACCTCGCTGGAAGATGAGCGCCGGATCCCCGGCTACTACGCCGATCAGTTGATCGCCGTCGAGGACGTGAGTGACGAAATTTTCGCTGCTATGGACATGACGGCCACGGACACCGAGCGCGACGCGGCGCGTGACGGGGCGATCGCAGGAATTCAGGGAAGGCTGCGGATTCGCCATGCCGACCTCGGCGACCAGGTACGCGTCCAGGTCATTCCGCTCTACAACGGCGGTCGCTACTCGGCCTACGTGTTCCGCCGCTTCAGTGACATTCGGCTCGTGTTCGCTGCCGAGCTGCAAATGGGCTTCTTTGGCGGGGACCCCGACAACTTCACATATCCCCGGTACGACCTCGACTTCGCCTTCATTCGCGTCTACGACGACGATGGGGAGCCCTACCGACCGACTCACTACTTCGGGTGGAGCCAGGACGGGGTGGAAGAAGGCGACGTCGTGTTCGTGATTGGGAACCCCGGTCCGACGCGACGCCTCAACACCATCGCGCAGCTGGAATTTCAGCGCGATGTGTCCGTCCCGGCGCGTGTGGCGTTTCTCGCGAGCAGACTCGCGGCGCTGCGGGAGTTCTACGCAGCCGATCCCGAGCTGGGGGAGCAGCTCAACATCAGGAACCGGGCGTTTTCGCTGTCAAACTCTCTTAAGGCCTACACTGGTCGCCTCGCGGCGCTGTGCGACCCCGCTATCATGGCGCGGAAGGCCGATGCTGAGCACAAGCTTCGGGAGGCGATGCGCGGGGAGCCTGGGCTGCAATCGCGATTCGGTGGGGTGCTGGATCAGATCGCGTCGCTCCAGACGGAAAAGGCCAATATGGCAACAGCGTGGGCGGCGTTCGACATCATGGGGAGTCCCGCGTTCTCAGCCGCGACGATTCGTCGCGCCATAACCGCATATGCCTATATGCAGGCAGAGCGTGAGGGCGCACCGGCGGACAGGCTCGCCGCCATTCGGAATCAGCTGCTGCAGATCGACGATATCTCGCCGTGGCTCGAGCATCGGCTGTTGACCGAGCGACTGGCAGACCTTGGCCGGGCGTTCGGCACGGACAGCCGCGTTGGGCAGGTAGCGCTGCGCGGGATGTCAGCGGAAGAAGCGGCGAGGCAGCTGCTGCAGGGATCGGTGTTGGGAAGCGCCGCTCGGACGGCGCAGGCCATGAATGCCGGGTCCCTTCCCGCAGATGACCCGGGCGTCGAGATGGCGGCTACCGTCATGCCGCACTTTGTCGAGTTTGCCTCGGAACGTGATCGGCTCGACGCGTCAGAGCAGGAGTTCGCAAGCCAACTGGGCCGTGCGCGGTTTGCCGTGTATGGACAGGACGTGCCGCCGGATGCGTCCTCCTCGCCGCGGATCACTGATGGAGTCGTCATGCGGTACGAGTACAACGGGACGGTGGCCCCCTCATACACGACGTTCTTCGGGATGTACGACCGGCATTTCTCCCACGGTGTGGGCAGCGAATGGGATTTGCCATATCGGTGGCGCACGCCGCCAGTTGGGTTGGACCTGGGTACGCCGCTCAACTTCATCTCGACGGCAGATACGTACGGTGGCAACTCCGGCTCCCCGGCCGTGACGCCCGACTTGGCGCTGGTCGGACTCAACTTCGACCGCAACATCGATGGCCTGTCACGGGACTTCATCTACCTGCCGGCTCGCGGTCGCAACGTGATGGTCGATGTGCGCGCGATGCAGGCGGCGCTTGATCACGTGTACGATGCGGACAGAATCGTCGTGGAGTTGAATTCGGGACGGTTGTTCAGGACGGAGGCGGAAGCGGACGCCAATAGATAGGGATAAGGGGTAAGGGATAAGGGATAAGGGATAAGGGATAAGGGATGAGGGGTAAGGCGTAAGGGAGAAGAGGCCCCTTTTCCTGACCGCGTCAGCGGATCTCGCTTCCCTCGCCGTCCCAGCGGGTGAGCTCGTCTAAATCGCCGTCGAGGTAGCGACCCTCGGCACTCATTTGGCCGTTTTCGTGCCAGGCGGTGAACGGGCCATCGGGGTTGCCGCGGCGCCACTGGGCCTCGCTCTTGAGCGCTCCGCTCTCGTACCACTCCGTCGCTGTGCCGTGGAGGCGCCCGTCACGATAGGAGCGCTCGAGCCGTTTCTGGCCATTCTCGTACCACCCCAGCATGACCCCCGTGAGCGACCCGGCTGCATAGGTCGCCTCGAGCTTCTTTGCGCCCGATGGGTACCACTCGACGGTTAGCCCGTTGGCATCGCCGTGTTGCATCTGGCGCTCGAGGATGAGTTGCCCGTTGGCCGCCCACTCACGAACCATGTTCTCGCGTTTGCCGTCCACGAACGTCTCTTCCCGTTGGAGCTGGCCGGACTCGTACCACTCACGCCGCTCACCCTGCAGTACCCCGTCACGGTACGTCTCTTCGAGGGCACGCTCCCCGTTCGCGTATCGCGCAGTCGATCGCCCGTGGCGCCGACCGTCTTGGTGGCGGCTCTCCTTCACGATGCCTGCGGAGTCGGACGCCTCCGTGACCACAACGCCGGAGAACGGCTCACCCGTCTGGAGGAAATAGAGAAGACCGGCCCGCTCCTCCACTTGAGTGTGGTCCACCCGATCGACGCTGCACCCCGAGGTAGCGAGTGCGGACGCCGTGATCAGCAGAGTGGAGTAGCGCCTCATGAACTGGATGTTGCCTCCTGGGACGACGTGGGGCCAGCCGTGGTTGGCTGGCCCCAGAAGGTAGCTGCGCCGAGCGGGAACGGAACCGCTGTCCTACGGGTGTATCACCGCCGCCTGCTGCGCCAGCTCTCCAAGGCTCTTCTGGCTAAAGGGTCCACCCACCCGAGTCGCGGGATCCTTGTGGCAGGAGTAGCACGCGAAGTCGAGTGTGAAACGCGGGTCGGCAACCGAGCCGCCACCGGCGTCCCACATGTCGTCCTTCGTCTTGGTGCTGTCGGCGTTGATCCGGAATAGGTGTGTGCGGACGTCGCCTTCGAAGGTGTGCACGGCCCGAGCGGACTTCGTGGCTCGCGCCATGTGGCAGCTCTCGCAATCCACGGGCACAGGGTGATTGACGGTGACACCGCTGTGGCAGTCCTCGCACGTCATGTGAATTCCACCGGCGTCGGCGTTGCCGTAGAGCACGCCAATGTGTGGATCGTGACAGTCGTTACAGCTCAACGCCGCGTGCGGGCTCTGGAGCAGCTCGTTGTATTGCTCGTGGTGCCGGATGTATCCGCCGCTTACGGGAATGCTCGCTTGGTCGCCGCGGATATGGCACTTGCCGCACAGGGCGGCGCTATTGTCGATGGTCATGTCCGACGGATCTTGGGTGGCCACGTGGGTGGCACCGGGAGCATGACACTCCTCGCACTGGATGCCGGTCTCTTCCCACGTGCCCGCGATGCCGGGCAGCCCGTCCTGATTGACACCGCCATTCTCGGCGAACGTCTGCCAGCCCGTCGTGTGGCAGGCGCCGCAGTCATAGGGCTTCCGCTCGGTATCGGTCGCGTGGTACCCGCTCCACGTGGCCGGCAGCCCACCCAGATCAGGCCGGGGCAGATTGTACTGCACGTCGACCCCGTCCATCGCGTTGGTCATGATCCAGCCGGAGTCGGCAGTGATGAACCGGGCCTTCCACCCGTAGCCGCCGATTACGTAGGCGATGTCACCCCAGTCCGCGCGGAGTGCCCCCGGCGGAGGGGCCGGCACTTCGCTGTGAGGATACTCCGGCGGCCCGCCGAGCACCTTGTTCAGCTTGTACGGGTGCCCCGAGTTGTTCACGGCGTTGGAGTAGGTGATATGGCAGTGCTTGCAGGTCTCGCTGGTCACGTACCCACGGGCCGAATGGGCGACGACGGCAAACATCCCGCTTTCGGCCTCGGCGGTCTGGTCGGCGGCGTCGCGCGCCACCACCTTGACCCGCACGGCATAGAGGTTTGCGTCTGGTGTCTCCCACGTGTACGTGCCGCCGGACACACCATCGGCGATCAGTGCCTCACCGCCGCCGGACACGGAATACAGGTCGACGCCGACCACGCCATTGTCGTCGTCTGCAGTCCACGTGATGTCGACGTCCGCGCCCGGCTGGACGGCGGCTCCACCCGTCGGCGCCGTGAGGCTGATGGTCGGCGGATTGTCCGTCGGCTCGGGCTGAGGCGTCGGAGCATCCTCGCCGCAGGCCGCTACCATGAAGGTCGCCGCGATCGCTCCAGCCAGCCAATATCTCGGTGTCACAGATCTCATATGCCCTCCTCAGGAACGCACCCGGCCGTTTTGAGGGAGATCGACGGGTGCTCGGTCCTTATACCTTGGGTCCTAGTTCGGTAGTACGGAAGTACCGGTGGGCAATTTGCCCGGGCGTGGCTAAAGAGGATATGAAGACTCGATGAAACCCCGATGGGAATGGTCGTATTGCGTACAGTGGGTTGGCTGCTCCCCCTCAGCGCCACCTGCGTGACAGGGCCTTGTAGTACTCCTCCACGAGATCCCGATATTCGGGTGGTACGTCGTCGGAGCCCGAGAGAAAGAGCTGCTCACCGTCCTCGGTGCTGATTATCTGCCGCCGGAGCGCGTATTCGAACTCTTTGAGCCCGGGAATGATCTGGGCACCGAGCTGCGCCAGACCACGCGGCTCGCCGATCGCTCCGCGATTCTCGAGCGCCCTGAGGCCACGCACAACGTCGTCGAGCTCGCCGACGTCCACGCCCTCCTGCTGGAGCTCACGGCGCAACTCCGCGAGCTCACCCCGCCGCTGCCGCAGCTCGCCTTCGAACTGCCGGACGTCGTCAGGCGAGATCTGTCCGGCACCGCCCCCCCGCGGCGCACCGGACGGTTGCCCTCGCTGCCGCTCTGCCGCCCTGCCGCCCTGCTCCTGCTGTCCCTGCTGCCCCTCCTGCGCTTCCTGCCCCTCCTGCGCCGCCTGAATTCTCTCCTCCAGCGATTCCAATGCACTCGCCACATCCCGTGCACGGTCGAGCGTGCGTCCCAAGCGCTGCTCTCGCGATTCGCCGACAGCGCCCGCGGCATCGCGGATACGTTGTTCGACCTCTTCGAGGTCTGAGCCGATCTGCTCCTCGAAGTTCCGGGCGTACTCGGTCGAACGTCCCTGAATCACCCCACGCGAATAGGCGATCTTGTCGGCCAGACGGGTATCGCGCATCTCCCGCGCTGCCTCTTGAAGCTTGCGCGCTGCGTCGGGTTGGTTGTCCCGGGCCTCACGAGAGATCTCCGTGAGTTGCGACTCGAGGTCGCGGACCTCCGTGGTCATCTCGTCCTTGCGGTCCATGAGTCGCTGGAGGCGCTCGCTCCGCTGGGGATCGTCCTCGGATAGCCGCTCCACGTCGCGGATCACGTCTTCCTGCTCGGCGGTGAGACGCTCGGCGCGACGTAGGGCATCTTGGATGTCCTGCTCGACCCCGGCGGAACGGTTCTGTTCGAGGAGACGGCGCGCCTCGTGCAGTCGATCCAGTGCCGACTGCCCGCGTGCCGTTCCATCCGATCGCTGACTTGCCGCTGCGCGGCGCATCGATTCGGCGGCTTCGCGAATGCGGCGGGCGGTCTCTTCCAAGTCTGTCCGGCCCTGCTCCCGCGCCAAGCGCTCGAGTTGCCGCGCCGCCTCCTCGGCTTCCTCGGCGAGTCGTCGTTGTGAGCCGCCTCCGCCACTGCCCGCTTGATTCTGCGCCTGTGCGCGCATGCGCTCGTTTTCCTGCTGCTGGCGCCGTGCTAACTCGCGGAGTTTCTCGAGGACTTCGTCGACTTGCTCGCTGGTCTCCTGGCGCTCCCCGCGATCGACGCTCTCGTATTGATTGCGAAGCTTGTCCAACTCGAGATCGAACAGGTCGGCCAACTCCTCGGCACTCGCCGACTGCCCGCCGCCTTGCCCTCCCTGCTGCTGACTCACCTGCCGCTCCCGGAAGGCCGCCTCTGCGCGCTGGAGGTATTGCAGAGCCTGCTGCTCTGGTGTGAGCGCCGCCTGGGCCTTCCACTCTCCCAGCGTCTGCTCGGCGGAGTCCATGGCCTGGACTGCCAGCGGCAATGCCTCGGCCACGGCGCGAAACGCTGTGTCGAGTTGCACTACCTGGCGCGACGCCATGCGATCGATCAAGGTCTGTACTTCTTCGCGGAGCCGGCCTTGCGCCAGGGTGAGCGTTGTTAGATGTTCGCGCATTTCGTCGTCGGCGTAGTCGGCCGTGTCGCGAACGAGCTTGAAGGTCGCTGCCACGATCTGTCGCTGCCGGGACGAGAGCTCACCGACATTCGCCCCACCACTTTGCTGGCCCGGCTGTCCTTGTTGGTCGGCCTGACGGAAGCGTTGGTCGAACGGCCGGATCTCCATGAAGTAGATATCCGTGGTACGGTGCTGCCGACCACCTACCGCGTTCCGGTCTTCCGCTCTGGCGTAGTACGACAGGAAGTCTCCGGGCGTGAGCTCAATCTCTTCGAGATAGAACGTGTGTCCCGCCGACAGGCGTTTGCGTCCTCGGCCCTGGTAGAGGCCGACCGTATCTTCGGGTCCGCCGTTGACCGAGTAGACGAGCACGAGTTTGCCGATGCCGTAGTCGTCTTCGGCCTCCGCCTCGACGAAGACTTCGTCGATGCTCGTGACATTGATGTCCCGCCCCGGCTTGGCGAATGACACGGCAGGTGGCTGGTCGTTCAGGGCATCGATGAAGTAGTCCGGTGAGGCAACCACGCTGGTACCGCCGTGCCCGCTGAGCAGCACCCGGTAGGCGCCCGTCTGTCGAACGACAATTTCACCAGCAAGCTCACCACCGGCTGGCACGAGCGGTATCGTGTCACGATCGTCGATGACGAGTGACCCACCCCCGACCGGCAACGTCGGCGTCACGGTGAGTGCCACGCGGGTCCCGACGAGTGCTGCGATGTCTCCACCATCTTCCTCCGTCTGCGGCGACAGACCGGTGTAGGCGGGAAACCGGTATTCGAGGTCGATGCGGTCCACATAGGGGAGATCTCGCACTTCCACACGAAACAGGTTAGAGCGGACACCCCCGGCTTCGACGAGGTATTCGGTGTCTTCGTCCACATTGAAAGCGAGGAACACACGCTCGCCGGTCTCTTCGTCCACCGTCATCGGCCAGCGCGTCCACTTCCCGGTCGCTCCTCGCTTGAGGGAGATCTCGACCGTTTCGGCGTCGAAGTTCCGGAGCTCGGCCACCACCCTGAGATCCGCGCCGCGCGGAAGAACGGTGTCACCGGGAGCAACGTCGATGCGGTAGGGGCTCGCGCCGGCGCCGGCGCTCCAGGGGGTGAGCAGAAACGGCGCGCTGTTCGCTACGAACCCGGGCCGAAGGAGAAAGAGCGCGGCGCTCATGAGGGTGACCCCCGCGAGCGCGCCCGATGCCCGCTTGAGTCGCGGCTGCTCGATGCGTCGTCCTTGCTCGATCGACTCGCAGCTGGTGATAGCCCGCTCCACGAGTCGACGGATGAGGGCGGGCGAGACTGTACCGGAGTCTCCTTGCGGCCGATCTCCGCTGAACTCGACGGCACTCAGCACCAGACCGTGGAGCGATGGCTCATGCTCTTCCAGATAGAGCGCCACCTGCTCATCCGACACCTGGCGGAACAACGGCATCGCCAAAAACCATACGCCGATGGTGACCAGTGACCCGTAGGCCACGATGCGAAAGATGAGAATTGCCGTGGATGTGAAGCGCAGCTGATCGAGTGCATACGAGGACACGAG
>JBDHAN010000038.1:0-18387 GCA_039588055.1 Gemmatimonadota bacterium
CTTTTGGATGTAGTAGAACGCACCTTCATTGACCGCTTGGATGGCGGACTGGAGCGAGGCCTGAGCCGTCATCAAGATGACTGGCATCTCGGGGGCGACGCCCCTGGCGGCCTCCAGGATTTCGATGCCGCTGACACCAGGCATCCGCACGTCGGTCAGTACGATGTCAGGCCGGACCGACCGCATCGTTTCCAGGCCGGCCTTCCCGCCCTGAGCGATCTCGGGTTCGAATCCCGAGTTCTTGAGGAGAATCCGCAACGTGTCGAGAATGCCCGATTCGTCGTCGATGATGAGAACGCTAGGTTGATCCTGGCTCACGCCGCGACCTCCGATGGCCGGGTCGAGGGAATGATCACGCGGAACACACTTCCACCACTCGAAGGCGAATCGACGAGCACCAGACCACCATGCGCCTGCACCGCGCGCTGCACGATGGCGAGCCCCAACCCCGACCCGCCCTTGCGACCGCTCACGAACGGTTCGAACAGTCGCTCTCTCAGTTCCACGGGAATGCCAGGCCCGTCGTCTCGCACCTCCAGCAGGACGGCGGCATCCATCTCAACGCCGAACGGCAGATCCTTGACGGTTGTCTCACGCACGTCGACGACAACCCGCGCCTTTCCCTCTGACGCCTGCAGCGCGTTCAGAATCAGATTGACCGCAATCCGATGCAGGAGGTCTTCGTCACCCTCCACCGTCGCTGTCAGCCGACGGACATCGATCGCGGCGTCTGCCGGGCAGTCCGGATGCTGGCGCACCACCTCCACGGCCCGTTCCACGACGGAGCCCAAGTCGAGCGTGCGGCAGTTGGTGACTTGAACGCGCGAGAAGTCGAGGAATTCGCTCAGCAGTCGGCTCAGTCGATCGCTCTCGCGCAGCACCAGCTGCGCGAGGAACCGCTCGTCGTCGTTTGCCTTGGCGGACTGCGCGAGCTGCTCGATAGAGGAGCGGATCGACGCCAGCGGATTCCGGATCTCGTGCGCGAGTGAAGCCGAGAGCTCCGCCACGGCCTCGAGCCGGCTGGTCCGGATGTGCAGCGCCTCCAACCGTTTCTGATCGGAAATGTCGGTGAAGATGGCGGTCACCGACGGACGATCGTCGTCCGTTGTCGCGTCGATCCGCGTCGTCGTCATACCGATCGGAAACGACCGATCGCCGCTCGTGACTTCACCCTCCGAGCGCAGTGCCTTGCGCTCACCGCTTTGCGTGGACGCGATGACCTGGAGGAGATCCGGCGCTCGGTCGCCGACCATCGCATCCAACGCTCGACCCATCAACTGCTCGCCGGGCAAGTCGAGGAGTTGTCGCGCGGCCGGGTTGGCGTAGATCACCCTCCCACCACCGTCGACCGTCAACACGCCACTCCGGATGTTCCGGAGAATGTCTGCAGCCTCGAGCCGCAGGCGCCGCACCTCCCGCTGTAGCGTATCACGCTCGGCGCCCATGACCCGCACGCGACTCGCGATGAGGCCAGTACCAATGAACACCGCAACGAAGACGGCGATCTGGAGCCATACCGTCACCGTCAGCGCCTCTGGCTGCCACACGATATCCG
Source organism: Gemmatimonadota bacterium (assembly GCA_039588055.1). Taxonomy (GTDB): domain Bacteria; phylum Gemmatimonadota; class Gemmatimonadetes; order Gemmatimonadales; family GWC2-71-9; genus JAOTVV01. Next base: position 1,556 of record JBDHAN010000038.1, read on the forward strand.
CCAGATAACAGAGGCTCGCGAGGCTAGTAATGAGCAGGCTCGAAGCGAGCGGCATCAGGATGGCCGACACCGCGATGACGAGAACGTAGAGCGCGGGGAACTGGCTCTCAGGTCCCCCGGTTACGTGGACCACAGTTGTGATGAGCGCCAGGTCGAACATGGCCTGAGCGTACAGGAAGGTCATCCCGGGCCGCACGTTGCGTATGTGCGTGTACCAGAGCGAGGGCGCAGAGACCAAGACGCTGGTCAGGGCTGCCACCGCAAGCGCAACGATGTACTCCGGAGGAATTGCTCTGAACGAGAACGCGGCGGCGACAAACACCACAATGGCCACCGTGACGCGGCCGAGATACACCCACTGCAGCAGCCAGCGAACAGACGGGATGCCGCGCTCGGTGCGGGGTCGTGACTCTCCGGCCGCAGATCGACCGCTCACCAGTCGCATGGCTGGAAGTATTTGGAGAACCCTCGCAAAATGCAATACCCGGTATGGCTCCCCGAGGCGCACCGTGCCGTGCGAGGGTCGCCCGATATCAGGTGTTGAGGCTGCGCTTCAAGCCTTGAACGACCGCCTTCAGCACTTTGACGCGTGCCCACTGCTTGTCCTCGGCTTCCACCGGTACCCACGGCGCGTCACTCGTGCTGGTCCGCTCGATCATGTCACAGGCCGCCGCCTCGTAGGCGTCGAACTTCTTACGGTTGCGCCAGTCCTCTTCGGTGAGTTTGTACTGCTTGTAGGGAGTCGTCTCGCGACTCTTGAAACGACGCAGTTGCTCCTCGGCACTGATCGCAAGCCAGAACTTCATCACGATGATTCCGAACTCCGACAGCTGCGCTTCAAACTCATTGATCTCGGCATAGGCCCTGCTCCACTCGTCGCGTGCCGCGAACCCCTCGACCCGCTCGACCAGCACACGTCCGTACCACGACCGGTCATAGATCGTGACCCGACCACAGCGCGGCAGATTTCGCCAGAAGCGCCACAGATAGGGATGTGCCAGCTCTTCGTCTGTGGGAGCACCGACCGAGATGACCCGCACGAGACGTGCATCCGTCGCCGCGGTGAGCCGCCGGATGGCACCGCCCTTTCCCGCAGCATCCGGCCCCTCGAAGACCAACAGCATCGAGCGATCTGCATCATGCAGGCGCCGCACAAGACGGGCGAGCTTCGCCGAGTATTTCGTGCGCTGCTCGTCGTATGCGTCGTCATCCAATGCGAGCGAAAGATCCAGCTGACGAATGACATTGGCCGCCCGTGGCTTGGGGAGCGCGGGCTTTCGCTTGGACGCGCGAGTCTTGGTTCGGGCCTTCGACTCATCCAGGGCTTCCTTGAGGGCGCGGATGAGGGTGGTCCCCACCGTCAGATTCCGGTAGCGATTGTTGCCCGATTCGACGATATGCCACGGGGCGACACCGGTACTGGTGACACGCAACGCCAGCTCGGATGTCTTGCGAAATTCGTTGTAGCTCTTGGAGTAGGTCCATGCCTCTTCACTGATGAGCCAGCGCGAGCGGGGGTCCCGCCGCACCTTCGCCAGCCGCTTGCGCTGCTGTTTTTTCGCGAGATGAAGCCAGAACTTGACGACCGGCGCGCCCTCTTGCGAGAGCATCCGCTCGAAGTCGCGAATCCGACGCATCTCGCGCTCGAACGCGATGTCGTCGAGGTCGCCATAGACCCGATGGACGATGGGATCGGTATACCAGGAACCGACGAAGATCGTCATCCGCCCGCGTGGCGAGAATCTCCGCCAGAACTTCCAGAACCGGGGACGCTCGCTCTCTTCGTCACTCGGTTCGCCGAGGCTGAAGGCCTCCACGCCGCGCGCGTCGAGCCACTGGAGCAGGCGGTCCAGCAGCTGCTCTTTCCCCCACTCGTCCGCCCCGCTCAGCAGCAGGATGGGAGCGAGGTCGGACGCGGCGATCTGCCGCTGTATGTCGAGGATTCCCGCCCGGACCTTGGGAAGCTCGCGCTTGTACGTCGCCTTGTCGATCTTGCTTCCGACTTCTGCCGCCTCAAACACGCCACATCCCTCCCTTACATCTCCCGATCGCCGGATCCACACCTGATTTTGGCCTTCCGCACGGATGTGCGCCAGCCGGGGGCCCGCCGGGAAAGAGAAGGCCCCTCGCGCGGCGAGGGGCCTTCACACCTCAACCTGGCCGTCTCCTGCTAACCCTGTACGGCGTTTACCATGTCGAAGATGGGCAGGTACATGGCCACAATCATGCCACCCACGACCGCGCCGAGCACCACAATCATGATCGGCTCCATGAGTGACAGGAGTGCCGAAACCGCTGCATCAACTTCGTCGTCGTAGAAGTCGGCGATCTTGGTCAGCATCTCGTCCAGCCCACCGGTGGCCTCACCCACAGCAATCATCGATGTCACCATCGGCGGGAACACCTGCGATTTCTCGAGCGGTCCGGCCACGGTTTCACCGCCCGCAATGGAGCCCCGCGATTCCATGACCGCATCGTGGATCACGCGGTTGCCGGCGGTTCGAGCCGTGATTTCCAACCCGTCGAGGATCGATACGCCCGAGGAAAGCAGCGTCCCCAGCGTGCGCGTGAATCGTGACACCGCCGATTTACGCAGCAGGTCTCCCAAGACAGGAGTCTTGAGCAAGGCCCGGTCGATCACGAGCTTGCCGCCCTCCGTCGCATAGTACCGCCGCAAGAGAAACGCGAAGGCAATGCTTCCGACGATCAGCGCCCACCAGTACCCCTGGAGGAAGTCGCTCATGAAGATCACGAGCCTCGTCGGCAGCGGCAGTGCGATTCCCGCTTCCTCGAACATCGTCTGGAACGTCGGAATCACGAAGACTAGGAGGACGAGAACCGCGAGGCCCGCAACCGAAAAAATCACGGCCGGATAGACCATCGCGCCCTTCACCTTGCGGATAACCGCGTCGTTCTTCTCCAGGAAGGTTGCGAGCCGCAACAGAATCGTATCGAGAATACCTCCCGCCTCACCGGCTGCAACCATGTTTACATAGAGCGCAGTGTAGGCGTTCCGGTGCTTGTCGAGCGCATCGGCGAGGGTGTTGCCGCTTTCGACGTCGTAGAGCACTTGCCGCGTCACGCTGGCAAGCGATTTGTTCTCTGTCTGCTGCGCCAGAATGTCCAGTGACTGGACCAGCGGCAGACCGGCATTGATCATCGTCGCGAACTGTCTGGTGAAGATCACGATATCCCGTGTGGGAATCCGGCCGGCGCGCTTCTTCCGCTGCTGCTCGCGCACGCGCACCACCATGAGCCGGTTCTTCCGAAGATGCTCTCGAACCGCATCGATGTTTGGGAGATCGATCGTCCCCGTTTGCTCTTGTCCGCTGACCGAACGGGCCGTGTACTCAAATACGGGCATGGGTGGTCTCCGTTGAGTTTACCGACGTCCTCCCGCCGCAGCCTTGGCGCCCGTGCGTTCCTCACCAGGAATGGGCTCGCCAATGGTTCGCAGGAACTCGTTCTGGTCGGGCGCGACACGCAGACACTCTTCCATGGAGACTTGCCGGGACATGTGCAACTGGTACAGCGAGTCCGTGAGCGTTTGCATGCCGTGCTTCTTACCGGCCTGAATCGATGATTGAATCTGATGCACCTTGTCGTCGCGGATGAGCGCACGAATGGCCGGTGTGGCAACAAGGATCTCACAGCCCATCACTCGGCCCTTCCCAGAGGACTTGGGCAAGAGCAACTGGGTCACGACGCCCTCGAGCACGAATGCCAACTGGGCACGCACTTGCGACTGCTGGTGCGACGGAAAGACATCGATGATGCGGTTGATCGTCTCCGCCGCAGAGTTGGTATGCAACGTGGCAAACGCCAAGTGTCCCGTCTCAGCGATGGTGAGTGCCGATTGAATCGTCTCGAGGTCGCGCATCTCACCGACGAGCACGACGTCGGGATCCTGCCGCAGCGCGTACTTGAGCGCGTTGGAGAAAGACTGGGTATCCGTTCCAACCTCACGCTGATTGACGATACAGCCTTGGTGCCGGTGAATGAACTCGATCGGATCCTCGATCGTGATGATGTGCCCTTTCCGCTCCTTATTGATCTTGTCGATCATCGCGGCGAGCGTGGTCGACTTTCCGGAGCCCGTGGGTCCCGTGACCAGGACCAATCCCCTGGGCCGCTCCGCCAACTTCTGCAGAATGGTCGGCAGCCCCAGCTCTTCGAACGTCTTGACGCTGAACGGGATTTGCCGAATCACCAGTGACACGCACCCACGCTGTTTGAAGCTGTTGCCACGGAACCGGGCCAGGTTCTGAATGCCGAACGAAAAGTCGAGCTCGTCTTCGGTTTCGAAGCGCTTCTTCTGGTTCTCCGTCAGCACCGAGTAGGTGAGCTGCAGCGTGTCCTTCGGAGTCAGCGGTCGCTCGAAGTTCGAATTCGTAATGTCTCCGTCGATGCGGAGCTTCGGACGCTCCCCCGCCGTGACGTGAAGGTCCGACGCGTCCCGCTCGATCATCTCCTCCAGCAACTGCCGGAGATTGAGCGACCCGCCACTCTGCTGCGCTGCATCGGTCATAGGCTCATCCCGCCGCCGTTTCCTTGACGACTTCTTCCAGGGTGGTCACGCCCTTCCGAATCTTCTGCATGCCGTCCATTCGGAGGGTCAGCATGTCTTCTTTGACGGCCTGTTCTTGAAGCTCCGCCGCCGACGCCCCCCTGAGAATCATGCGTCGGAGTTCGGGGGTGAGTGCCATCACTTCATACAGCCCCTGTCGGCCTTTGTATCCGGTGCCGCCGCACACGTCACAGCCCTCTCCCTTGAAGAACGTAATGCCGGCTGACTCCTTGTCTGACACCCCAAGTGCCGTCATCTCCTCGGCAGAATACGTGTGCTCCTGTTTGCAGTCACTGCAGATGCGTCGCACCAATCGCTGTGCCACAATCAGGTTCACGGCGCTCGCCACGTTGAACGGCTCAATCCCCATGTCGACCATTCGGGTGACGGTGGACGGAGCGTCGTTGGTGTGCAGCGTGGACAGCACCAGGTGTCCCGTGAGCGCCGCTTTGATCGCGATGCTTCCCGTCTCAAGATCGCGAATCTCCCCAACCATGATGATGTTCGGGTCCTGGCGTAAGAACGCTCTCAGCGCAGCGGCGAACGTCATACCGATCTCGCTGCGAACGAGCACCTGATTGATGCCGTGGATATTGTACTCGACCGGATCCTCGGCCGTCATGATGTTGACTTCCATCGTGTTGATGCGCGACAGCGCCGAGTAGAGCGTCGTGGTTTTTCCTGAGCCGGTCGGACCCGTCACGAGCACCATGCCATATGGATTCAAGATCGCTCGCATCAGGTCTTCTTCTGCCCGCGGCTCGAACCCGAATTTCTGGAGATCGAGGGTGAGGTTGCCCTTGTCCAGAATTCGGAGCACGATCTTCTCGCCAAAAATGACGGGCAGCGTCGAGACGCGGAAATCGATTACGCGCCGGCCCATCTTGAGCTTGATCCGTCCATCCTGCGGCACACGCCGTTCGGCGATGTTCAGGGACGACATGATCTTGACACGGCTGGTGAGCGCCGCCTTCAGCTTGACGGGTGGCTTCATGACTTCCAGCAGCGCACCGTCAACCCGGTAGCGGACCCGGATTTCCTTCTCAAACGGCTCGATGTGAATGTCGCTCGCACCGCGCTTGACCGCGTCGGTGAGAATGCCGTTGATGAGTTTCACCACCGGCGCGTCGTCCGCGACCTGGGTCGGCCCCTCCTCATCCTCCTCCTCTTCGATGACCTCGAGGTCTTCCTCTTCCTCCATGTCCTTGAGCAGTGATTCGAGCTGCGCATCGGTGGCTTCGTAATACCGCTCGATCGCCGTGCGCAGTGTGTATTCCCCGGCGATGACCGGAAAGATGTCGAATCGCGTAATAAATTTGAGATCTTCGATGACCGTCAGGTTCGTCGGATCAGCCATCGCGACGGTGAGAGTTCGTCCCTCACGCTTGAGCGGAAGCACATAGTGCTTTATGGCCACGTCGGCGGGTATCAACTTGATGATCTTCTGATCCACCTCGAAGCGACCCAAGTCAACCGCAGGCACACGATACTGCCGTGCCAGCATCTTCGTGACCTCGATCTCCTGCACGATGCCGAGCTTGACCAGCGTGTAGCCGAGCCGCATGCCCGACCCACGTTGCTGCTCGAGCGCCTGCTGGAGCTGCTCGCGCGTGATCAGCCCTTCGCGAACGAGGAGATCACCCAGCCGTTCGACACCTGCCGCCGCTGTGGCCATAACCGCCTTAGGGAGAGTGCCGCAAGTCAGTCAAATCGTTTAGCCGCAAGGAGGTAAGGTATGAGTACCGAGGGGGGTGTCAAGGTATTCTGACACGTTCCCGGAGCCCCTCGACAGTGCGGGAACCGATCCCTGACACCTTTGCGAGATCGTCCATGTTCCGGAACGGTCCGTGGCGCCTTCGGAAAGCTACGATCGCGGCAGCCTTTGCGGCACCGATCCCCGGGAGTTCCGCCAATTCCTCTGCTGTTGCCCGGTTGAGCGACAGCGGGCGCGGGTGAGCTCCAGGGCCCAGATTCGCCCTAGGCCGGCCGGAGAACGTGACGTGACGTGACACGGCTTCGAGCAGCACGGGTCCGATGCCTGGAACGCGATCCAGCCCGTCCAACGTGCCGAAGGGCCCGTGGGCGTCACGGTGAGCGACGATCCGGTTCGCGATGCCCGGTCCCACTCGCGGGAGCCTCGTCAGATCCTCCACACTGGCGCGATCGACATCGATCCGCTCGCCGGTCGCGAGTGGCCGGGCCAGCCGGGCGGCCCGAGCCGCTACGGAGTCCTGGGCGGGGCGAGTTGCATCGGTCTGACGAAACCCCACGGCGCCCGGCGGTTCGGGACCCGCGAGGACGATCCGAACCGCGAGCCCAGCCAGTGCCAGGCCCAGCAGCAGGGTCGCCGCACGGCGGTCGTCGGGGGTTGGCATGGGGTGAGGATGGGGACGGGCACAGGGCAATGCGTAGGCATTCTCGCGCGGGGAAGGGCGGAATGGGGCGGTTGTGGGACGAGCGAAGACGAGAGAAAGACAAGCAGGGATGCCTGTCTGCTCTCGTCCTTTACTCGTCGCAACTCGTCCTACCTCGTCCTAACTCGTCTTATCTCACCATCGCCACCGCCACCTCGCCCACGATCTGCAAACTCTCCGCACTCACCTTGTCGAGTGTGTCGTCGGTCGTGTGCCAGTACGGATAGTCGAAGTCGATGACGTCGATTGTCCGCACCCCCACGTCGAGCAGTGGGATGTGGTCATCCAACACAGTGTGGACCACTGTCGGTCGGAAGACACGATCGTGGCCGAGGTCTGCCGCGCGGCTCCACACCCGCTCAACAACCTCCGGGGCGCGCTGCACTGAGTACCCCTCCTGGTAGAGCTGGAGGTCACGGTCGCCAATCATATCCCACACGACCGCGAAGAGCGGCATCTGACTAGTGTCGAGCCGTGCGGCGTAGTGCGTCGACCCCAGCAGCACATCCTGGCGCCCGGTGAAATCGCCGTAGTCCTCCCCGTCCACGAATACCAGGTCCACGCCGAAGGTCGGTGGCGTCTTGTAGAGCGCATCGGCGACGGCCAGGAGAAGCGCCACACCCGACGCACCGTCATTTGCGCCTGGAACCGGCAGTCGTTGCTGCCCGAGATTGGCACTCCGATCGGCCCGCGGCCGCGTATCCCAATGCGCCACGTACAGCACACGGTCAGTCACAGTTGGTCGAAACTTCCCGATGAAATTCCGAAGCGCCAACGTGTCACCACTCGCCGTCACGTGGTCAAACGCCTGAACCTCCACGCTGTCGGCCTGCGCCCTCAGGTGTGCCAGAATCCAATCGCCCGTTGCGCGATGCCCCTCGGTGTTGGGAATGCGCGGCCCGAACGCCAACTGCTGCTCTACGTATCCGAGAGCCGCCTGCCCATCGAACGCCGGTCGGACATCATGTCCACCGCCACACGCGACGGCCAGGGTCAGCAAGGCAACCAGTTGTCTCATTGGACCCGTCCAGCTCTGAGTGTGAGATCACCGAAGATGGAAAACACGATTTGTGAAAGCCGCTGCGACGTGTGTCGTTGGTCCGTGAGTATGTAACTGAAGCTCAGGCCGCCGCGGACCGAGGAGCTGAAGCCAGTATCCATGCGCACGTCGAACTGCTGTCGGCGGCTGTCCGAAACCGAGCGGCACTCATCCGATCCAACACGCAGAAGACACACGGCAAGGACCGACCAGTTGTAGGATATGCTCGTCTGAATGCGATTGCGCATCGACACGAGGCTCTCGGGAGGCCGAAACGCAAAACTGGCTACCGCATTCCAATCGCGTCGGTCACTCTCCGTGACGTTGCCGGACGTGACTGTCTTGCCCTGGACCGATCGGTAACGCAGCGAAGTCGTGAGCCCGCCGGCCCAGCCGAGCGTCACGGACGGTGTCAGCACGGTCGAGTTGTTCTCGGTCCGCAGGGTGGTTTCCTCGGAGAGGTCTCCCGAGGCTGCCACCGCGGGCGGCTGGCTGCGCGACGATTGCTGCACGCGGTAATCTCCCAGCGCCGTAAAGGATTTCAGCACTGTCTGCAGGAGCCGCGGTGGCGTGAACGTCCACGCCACATTGAATGCCGGCCATTCCCGGTTCAGCTGGCGGATCTCCGTCTGCGTCCCCCCACGTCGCTGCCAGTTGACGTTCTCGAGATCTCGGTAGCTCCCACGCACCTGGAGTGACAGCGGCAGCCGGATCGCACCCGTCACGAGATACGTCGTAGCCTCCTGGGTGGACGTTGCCGGCACGCCCTCACGCGAGCGGAAATCATCGAGCCCACCGAAGGCGAGCCAATACGACAGATCCGCGTCGAACGGCGCCCGATCGAAGCCCGAGCGCAGCTCCCGGGTGTAGGCGAAGTCGACTGGGAGCAACCCGCTGAAGAGCTTACCCACAAATCCGGAGTCACCACCAAACCCCATCGCGAGTCGTGCTGCGTCGAACGTGAACCCCACCTCGTGGCGGCGAGAGTTCTGCAGCGTCTCCGGCACACGAAACGCACCGGCCGTGTCTCCCTCGATGCGAATGGCATCCTGTCGGTTGGGGTTCCGGTTGAACGAGAAGCTCGTCGCCTGCGTGAAGCGGGGACGGAACCATGAGCTGAACACAGGAGCAATATTGAAGGCAGTTGAGAGCGTCCAAACACGCTCGAACCCGACATCCGCGCCAAGGAACTCTCTGCGTTGCGATTCCAGCAGCCGGCCGACGGTCGTGGAATCCCCGTAGTTCTGCAAATCCCGAGTACTACTCCAGTTGACCGCAAGGTTCAGCGTGTTGAACGGTCGTAGGTCCACACCGATGTCATTGCGCAAGAGATGGACGACACTCGGAAGCGATCGGAATGACGAATCGCTCTCGAGTTCGACCGGGACACGAAAGACCGTTCGCTCGGACAGGTTATCTGTGAGCGTCGATGAAAACCGGATTTGGTAGGGGTTCAACCGGAGTCGTGAGCTCCGGAGTGCTTTCCCGAATTCCGATTCCCGGATCCACGCCGGCAGTGCGTTGACGAGGTTCACCAAGAACTGCGGCGCGCCTGCAGTGGTCGCCGCACCGGGCACGTTCGAGTACTGGACACGGTACTGTCGGTTCCGAGTCGTCACCGAGCTCAGTGACGCAACGTTCTCACCCCGAGTACGCGTCGCTGAAAGAGAAACCGGATCGATCAACGTGCGTTCGAGGAAGGTGTCCCCGCGCCGGACCCGCCTCACGGCAACGGCGACCGTCGTATTCGACCCGACCGGGCTCCGCAACGACGACAGGGCGTCCGCACGAACGTCGGTTCGATTGAGGTAGAACGGATCGGCACTGCTCCGGTCGTATTGGACGTTGAGCGGAATTGCCAACCCCCACGACGGCGGTAGTAGCTTGTCCACCCGGAACACGCCCCCGACCCGTGTTGAGGCGTCAGTGATGTAGGTCGGATTCTGTCCCAGTTGCCGAAACTTGTCATCGCGGCGGCTCAAGAAGACGTTGAGTTCCGCGACGTCGGCCGCGGATAGTCGCATATCCAAGGCCGCAGCGGTTCCCGGCTCGTCGACAACTCCCGTGAGACGGATGTCGTCTACCCACAGCTCCGCCTGGTCGATCGCCACGGTCTCCTCGGTACGCAACATTCCAACCGCCACTTCGGAGACGGCAGCAAGATTGGGTGGTGACGTCCCCGGATCGCGAACGTGCACCAAGTAGGGTCCGTCACACGCCACGTATGCGGTCGAATCTCCGCCGCATTGTGCGGCTCCCGATGGCGGGGTCCCGCTCAACCACTCGAACTCGAGCTGCGACCGAAGCTCGAGCCACTTTTCCAGCTTCACAACAACCTCCGGCTCCCACGTATCCGTGCGGGCCGGCGTCCGATACAGGTAGAAATTGTGCTCGTCCCGTCCGGCCTTGATGTAGAACTCAAGATCACCTTCGGCCCACCCCATGCCACGGCCGCGCGCCCACACACGCAGGTCCTCATACTTGAGGAAGTTCTTGTCGGCCTCTCCCGTGAATCGCAGGAACGCCTCAGCGCGTGTCTGGGCCTGCAGCTCGGTCGCGAGGAGTCGAAGTGACTTTTCATTGATCTGAACAGTCCCCAACGTGAGCCCGACGTCGGCTCGTTCGGGAAGATCAGAAATCCCTGGCGGCGTAGTGTATCCGAGGTCGGTGTTCTCCGTCGTCACAATGGAGGCCACGACCTCTCCGACCGGTGCCCCGACGCTGCCCCCAAGGCCGTTCAGTGGCCGATCCGACCGCTTGAGCCACGGCGCACCAACCAACCGCATCCGCGCAAGCGCGACCCAGAACTCCTCTTCATCCGGCCCGCCCTGATCCGGCGCAACCATCGTGATGCGCATTGCTTCGATTTGCCTGCGATTGGGCTGGCCGACTCGAAGCGTGTCCGCGCGAAACGGTATCCGAAGCAAGCGCCACGTAAGTGTCCGCCCCGCTCCGTCCTGCAAGCTCACGCCCTCGCGCACAAAGAAGTCGTCGGTGCCGATTGGCACCACATAGCGGAGGAAGTCCTCCTGCAGCGTGCCGACATCGATGTCCAGCCGGTTATCGCCGTCCAGGTCCTCGGTGTCGAGAAACCCGTTGCCACGGGTACAGCGCGCGACGAGGTCGCCGAGTGGATATGCCGTGAGACCCGTAAAGCCCTGGATGTCGCAGAGCGCGACTGAATCGAGCACGCCACCGGTGTTCGCGTCAAACAACGTATCGGGTCTATCTCCATGTATCCCGACATCGTCGAGGCGCGCGTTGAACACGTTGGTCAGAGAATCCTTTTCGGTGTCGAGCCGCCCGACTCCGACCAACTGGAAGCCACCGTAGGTAGTATCGGACCCGGAGACCTGCAGCGACTCCGGCGCGAAGGCGACCGCATCCTCGAAGAGCGTGCCGAAATCGAACACGAGGTGCGCGCCCTGTGTCGCGCCCTTTCGCAGCGCATCCTCGAGAATCCAGAATTCCAGAAACTCCACGCGGGACAGATCGATTCCGACACCCGACCCGCCTCCCAACGGCTGGACGATACTGCGCCACCGCGGTCCCGGGGTATGCGGAAGAAACCAGCGGGGCTGTCCTGTGGAGGCGTTGGGAACCCCACCTATTGTGTCCGGCTTCAACGACAACCAGAGCACGGTCTCGAAGTTGATTCCAGACCCGACGAGCGTGATCGTCGTGTCGATATCTGTGGGCTCGAACTGCAAGACGCCGCCGGTCGTCTGCACGAAATTTTGCCAGACCAAGGGAACCGCCTGGGGAGCCTCGAAACCGCCCGTCGGCCCGAGATGGGTAATCGGCAGTCCGATACCGGATGACGGCGCACTTCCCAGTTGGAACGACCGCTCGTCCAGTCGAATAGTGAGCCCGGACGCTCGATCGAAGTCTTCGAGGTAAGCGGCACCCTGGCGATTGGCATTGGGCGCCGACAATGCGACCTCACCGTTGATCACGAATTGGGAGGGAACCGTTGTGCTGATGAGTGGCAATCCGTCGAGAAACCGAGTCAGGCCTTCGGATCGGAATTGAAGATTCGTGCTCAGCCCACCGATGAGCCCAGCTTCCGGTTCGAACCCCACGGTGGGCCGGGTGCTGATCGTGCGTTCCGATTGAAAGATCCCAATCGCGTTGATCTCGCCGACCCGGCCAAGCGAATATGTGCTGGAGAGCCCAAGAATTGTCTTGGGTGCCTCATCGAACAGCTGGTTCTCCTCGAACTCCACACGAACCCGGCTCGCGCCGCCGCTGAACAGTGCGTCCGGTCGCAGGAACGTGACCTGTCCCAAACCGTAGTCGATCTCGTAGTCGCGCCCTTGCATGAGGAGTCGATTACCGACATACAGGCGTTCACTTCCCCCCCGCACCTGAATCGAACCGACGCTGATGCTCGTCCGATCGCCGGCACCCGTTGCCTCGTACCCCACCTCCAACGTGTAGCGAGGGGCAGGACCCTGGGACTGGAGGAGATAGGTTGGTGTGCGATAGAGCGAATCGCTGCGCTCGCCCTGTTGGAGCCGCGTACTGTCGGCCAACGGTGTGAGATGCGGAAACACGACGAACAGGTCGCGCACTGGCGCACCGTTGCCCGGATCGCGCGCCCGCGGAAACACCCGGTTGAATTCATCCAATGTGGACTGGTCGGTCGGTAGCGCGAGTCCCAAGCGTGACAGATATGTGCCCTGCTGGTCGAGTGGTGTCTCGGACGTTCCAACGCGGAGTGTCAAGCCGAGGGTGTTGCGATCGATTCCCTGCCCGGCGAGACGATAGACGTTTCGCATCTCGTGGAAGAACGTGGGGACCTCGGGACCTCGCCGCGGCTCGTGAACGAGATCCAGCGTGTCCTGCACCCCGTTGGCCACAGGAAACGTCCCGACGGTATCACCGGATGTCGTTACATAGGACACCGCAAGGAAATCATCTGCACCCAGGCGCGCCCCCAATGCAAACCAGGTGCCTGACGGATCGAGGTAGTAGTCCTGTCCCTCGACAAGGAGCTCCCACGGGAACGGACCCACCCGTTGCGGGCCGTCCCGCCGGACTGCAACGGCGTCGATGCCCCCGAGGTTGGCGTTCCCCACCACTTGTCCGCCCTGCGCCCGCAGACGGTACACCCGCACCTCGGCAAGCCGGATCTCCTGTGGGAGCGTGTCTCGGTCGAGCTCGAGTACGTCGACGTTGGGGTAGCTCGGGAAGAGTCGAGGATCGACGACGAAGTAGAAACGGGCTTGTTCGAAGTCCGGCTCGCGTGATTCGAAACTCACAGGTTGGGTCGTCGCTTCGCCGATCGTGAACTCACGACTCCGAATGGCAGACCCCTTCTGTTGGGCGATGATCGAGCGAAACTCAAACGCCCCCACCTGTGCCTCGGCCTGCACACCGAACGAGTTCCCCGGGATGGCCGCCGTCACAAATCGTGATGCCGGGGCTCGAAACGTGACATTTCCGACCTCGACTCGACGGAGGATCTCGTCCTCAAGCCCCTGATAGAACACGTTGATGTTGTTGTTCGCACTGAACTCGCGTTCGGAGTCGAAGTCGACATCGACGTACACCCGATTGCTCACGATGCCGCCGGCGCGGACGCGGAAATCCTGATCCAGCGACGGGGCCGGAAAGCCGCCCTGGCACCCGAGCGCCGGATTGTTGATCTCGCTCGCGGTACAGCGTTCGTTGCGGAGTCGGTCGAACTTGAGCTCCAACCGGGCCCGTAGGTCGAGCCCGAGGTTCGCGTAGGCGGCGACCGCCTCGAAGGTCCGAGGTCCCTCTTCAACCTCCTCGCGGGGTGCGGCGATCTCTTCGGGCCGTGGGATGCCCTCCCGCACCCGGCGGCGGCGCGCCACCGGCACCGTGCTCAAGCCCAGGCCAACGAGAAGGTTCTCGCGAATTCTCAACGCTTGACTCTGCGCAGCGCGCTCACGGGTCTCCCGCTCCCATCGGGCGGCGAGGAGTGCCGACGGCGTCCGGATACCGAGATACCCGCCGGGGAGCAGCCACGGGGACACGCGAAGCTCGAGATCGGGAGCAGGAAAGGCCAAGCGCACCCGGGGGACCACAGAGTCCACCTCCTGTGCTGACACCGCGCCCGCCAGCACGGTGCCAAGGCCGAGAACTGCCAGGAGACGGGACACCATTGAGGGTCGTCGGGGGTACACCTTGTGAGATGTCAGAGCCGGCAATATTATCGCCGTTTCAAGTCGTTCAAATCTAGTAAGTTACAGTTACCTATGAAGATCCTGCGACGCTATCTCCTGAAACAGCATCTCTGGCCGTTCGTGTTTGCGCTCTCGGCGCTCACGAGCTTCGAGTTGCTGCGCCAAATTGCGCGCAAGTTGCAGGACCTGCTAGGGAAGGGGCTCCCCTGGACGGTAATCCTGGAATTCTTCGCCCTGACCGTTCCCTTCCTCATTGCTATTACCCTCTCAATGGCCGTGTTGGTCGCAGTGCTGTACACCATGAGCCGCATGGCCGGGGACCACGAGATCACCGCGATCGGGGCTGGCGGCGTGTCCATGGGCCAGATCGTCCGTCCTCTTCTCGGCGCGTCAGTCGTCGTGGCCGCAGTGTCGTTTGCCTTCGGAGACCAGATACTCCCACGCACCAATCACCGTCTTCGAAGCCTCATGACCGACATCTACCGGACCAAACCGACCTTCTCGCTGAAGGAACACGTCGTCAACGAGGTGCAGAAGGGACGAACCGCACTCTGGGCGGCACAGATCGACCAGTCCTCGTATCGCATGCGGGATGTCACGCTCTATCGCCTCGAGGACCAGAATCGCAAGCGGATCATCTACGCCGACAGCGGCCGCCTGGTCTTTGCACCCAACCAGGAGGACCTGCAGCTCACATTGTTCGACGGATCCATCCACGAGTTCGACAGTGATGACCCCCGGATGTTCCAGCGGACGGAATTCGGCGAGCAGCTCGTGCTCGTGCGAGGGGTGGGGAGCGAGTTCGTTCGCCGTGAGGGCGACGACTATCGCGGTGACCGGGAGTTGGGCGTCTGTGCGCTTGAAGAGGTCGTCCGCTCAGCAACACACGAATCCCGCGCGAACCAACACAGGGCGGACGTCACGGAGCTGAACGGTCTCCGGGAGCTCGTGAATCTCCCGACTACCGAAGAAGACTCGACCATTCCGATGCCCCGGCGAAGCGTGTACTGCTCTGTGCTGGCATGGCTCGGCAGCCAATTCGGCGTTGCTGAACTCGAGGCGCAGGCAGTGACACCGGACTCCGCCCGTGGCGCACTCGCGGAGCGATTCAACGAGCCCGGTCGGCAGGCGCTGCGGACGGGCACCATACCGCGGCGGCGCGCCACCGAAGTAAAGGTCTTGCGCGACAAACAGCGGAGTGCATCAGCGCGGGCCGCTGTGTACCGGGTCGAGTTGTACAAGAAATACTCCATTCCCGCCGCCTGCATCGTGTTCGTGCTCGTGGGCATCCCGGTTGCGCTCCGGTTCCCTCGCGGTGGGCTCGGTCTCGTGCTCGGTGCCGGCATGGTGGTCTTCTCGGTCTACTACATCGGGCTCATCGGCGGTGAAACGCTGGCCAACCGCCGAATCATCCCTCCATTCCTCGCCATGTGGATGTCGAACATCCTGATGGGTGGGCTGGGTGTGCTGGGCCTCTGGCGGATGAGCAAGGCAGGCACCATCCCACGACTGGCGCGTGGAGCAACGAGGCGTCGTGGCCCTACCGAGCCTGGAGCTGAAGCGTGATCAGGCTGCTCGACCGCTACCTCCTGCGCCAGTGGCTCACGATCTTCGCCCTGGCCGGCCTGGGTCTCCCGTTGGTCGTCATCCTGATCGAGCTCACGGAGAAGCTCGAAACCTACTTAGTGCGGGACCTTTCACTCGGAGCCATCGCGCTCGGTTACCTCTTCAGTCTTCCCGATCGGGTGTTTCTCATCCTGCCCGCGGCCGTACTCTTCGCAACGGTGTTCAGCCTGGGCAACATGGCGCGTCACTTCGAGCTCGTCGCTGCCAAGGCATCTGGCCGAAGCATCCATCGCACCATCGTGCCCGTGCTGCTGGCAGCCACCGTAGCAACGGGACTCGGCCTCGCGATCGGCGAACTCGCGCCGCCTGCCACCCGCCGTCAGCTCGAAGTGTTGGGCGAGCTCGAGCGACGCTCACAAAACGTGCGATACAATTTCGTGTACCGCGCCGAGGAGGGGTGGACGTATGCCATTCGCGAAGTGAACGTATCACGCCGCCTGATGCGCGATCCGGTCTTCGAACGTGAGGGGACCGGTGCCGACTATCCGACGCTCGCCACACACGCCTACGTGGCCACCTACGACACGACCGGCGCGGGGTGGACCATAGAGCGTGGTCATTTCCGCATCATCGACGGATCGGGGAGCGAGCTCGACTTCGCATTCGATTCGATGCACCTGCGACCTTTTGTGGAGCCGCCAGCCGATCTGTTGGTCGAGCCAAAGAAGCCCGAGGAAATGCGCTACGGCGAGTTGGACCGGTACGTCGATGCGCTGGAGCGCTCAGGAGGCGACGGTCGGCTGCTTCGCGTGCACCAGGCGCTCAAGATCGCCGTTCCGTTTACTTGCCTCATCATCGCAATCTTCGCAGCACCCTTGGTCGTCTCGGGACCGCAAACCGGCGGCGCATTCGGCGTGGCCGTGAGCCTCGGCACAGCTGTGGTCTTTCTCGTTCTCGTTCAGCTCTCTCGCACGTTTGGCTCGGGCGGCGTCGTTCCGCCCACGCTTGCTGCATGGCTCCCGAACATCGCGTTTGGAGCAATTGGGGTGTGGCTACTGAGAAGAGCACCCACTTGAGGGTAGTTCTTCGGT
>JBDHAN010000039.1:0-56781 GCA_039588055.1 Gemmatimonadota bacterium
GCTCTTCGCCTGCCGGACGGGGGCGATCTCATATCCGCCGCTCCACCTGGTCCGCACGAATCCTGCGCCCCACATTCCTCATCCATGAGTGTGCGCAACGATCTCCGCGAGGCGCGGAAACAGCTCGCCTACGTGCCGCGAGCGCTGCAACTGGTGTGGGGGGCGGCTCCCGCCCTCACCGCCGCCTGGGGCGCCCTGCTCGTGGTCGATGGGCTCCTCCCCGTGGGCTTCGTGTATCTCACACGGCTGCTGGTCGACAATCTCGTGACCACCATCGGCGCGGGTGTCTCCTGGGACACGATCCGGCCAGCGGTCTTGGTTGCCGCAGTGATGGCAGCGATCCTCGTGGCGCGAGAGCTCGTCCAACTCGCCGTTGCCTGGATCCGCACGGCCCAGTCAGAGCTCATTGGCGACGAGATCCGCCGTCTCGTGCACGCTCGCGCCTACGCCGCCGATCTCGCGTTCTACGAGTCACCCGATTATCACGACCGGCTGCACCGGGCCAGCACCGATGCGTCGCGTCGCCCGCTGGCTCTCCTGGAGAACGGAGGCAGCCTCCTCAAGGACGGCGTCACGCTTGTGGGCATGGCCGCGCTGGTTATCCCGTACGGCGCCTGGGTGCCGCTGGTGCTCGTGTTGAGCACACTGCCGGCTCTCTACGTCGTCATTCTCTTCAATCGCCGGCTGCACGGTTGGTGGGAGGACGCGACCGCCGAGCGTCGTTGGGCAGGGTACTACGATTGGGTGCTCACCTACAGCGAGTTCGCCGCCGAGATCCGCCAGTTCGACCTCGGTGGTTACTTCAAGGACACCTATCAGCAAGTTCGCAAGAAACTCAGGGGAGAGCGCCTCCGACTTCTGCGAGACGAGAGCCTGGCGCGCCTCGCCAGCGGTCTCCTGGGTCTGGTGGTAACGGGGGTCGTGATGGCCTGGATGGTGTGGCGGGCGTTCCTGGGCCAGGTCACCCTCGGCGACCTCGTGCTGTTTTACCAGGCGTTCGATCGTGGACAGTTGTTGATGCGGTCGCTATTGGGCAACGTCGGGCAGATCTACGCTAACAGCCTGTTTCTCGAGAACCTGTTCGAGTTCCTCGACCTCCAACCGCATGTGGTGGACGCGCTGAGCCCGAGGGAGGCGCCCGCGGCGGTTCGCGAAGGCGTCACGTTCAGGGACGTCACGTTCCGCTATCCCGGTACCGAGCGCGTCGCCCTCGAGCACTTCGATCTGTCCATTCCCGCAGGGCAGGTCGCAGCCATCGTCGGGCCTAACGGAGCCGGCAAGAGCACCGTCATCAAGCTGCTCTGCCGATTCTACGATCCCGGGGCGGGCCGCATTGAAATCGACGGGCTCGACATTCGAGATCTCCGTGTGCTCGACCTACGCCGCTTGAGCACGGTCCTGTTCCAGTCACCGGTCCCGTACCATGCGACGGTGGCCGATAACATTGGATTCGGCGACCTGCTTGCGCGCCCGGATCGAGCGCAGATCGAAGAGGCCGCCCGCGGGTTCGCCCACGGTACGCAGCTCAGTGTGGGAGAATGGCAGCGGATCGCCCTCGCCCGGGCCTTCCTGCGGCGCGCCGACATCCTGGTGTTGGACGAGCCCACCAGCTTCATGGACTCTTGGGCCGAGGCCGAGTGGCTCGACCGGTTCCGGCGCCTGGCCAAAGGGCGCACCGCGATCATCGTCACGCACCGGTTCACGCTGGCCATGCGTGCCGATGTCGTGCATGTGATGCAGCGCGGACGCATCGTCGAGTCAGGAAGCCCGAGCGAGTTGCTTTCCCACCGTGGGCCGTTCGCGCAGTCGTGGAGCGCACAGATGCAGGCGGACACAGCGACCCGAGACTGACCGCCACGCTCCAGCTCGCCTACCGGATCACAAGCCATTCCTGGCACGAAAGCTGCCCGACCTAGGGTAGGCCGTGTCCGAGGCGATATTGACATCTGGACGCACCGCCTGCACCATCCTTGCAGATCGAGTTTTAATGGCTTTGTCAGCGAGCGCTCAATGATCCAACGGGCCAGTTCCGAGAAGAAAGCGTACGCGGCACCCCAACTGCGTAAGTGGGGTACCTTGATCGATTTAACGGCCACCGGCTGCACACATCCCGGCGTTGACATCAAGGGTGGCAGCATCACGTGGTCGCAGGCGCAGAACGACAACGGCGGCTGTAAATAGCATCGCAGGCCCGCTGGTTACGGAGCTATGGGCATTCCCAACGGAATGCCCCTTTTTTTCAGGGTCCCTTCGCCCTCGCATGGTGATGCTCGGAACGCATCTGAACCCGAGGCCCGCATCCCACCTCCCGCACACGTGTCGCGGTGCGAGTCGTGTGCAGCGTCACTCTGTGGTCACGTCAGACCGAACTCCCACGACGGCGCGACACTAACGTGTCCGCATACGAGGGCTCCAGCTTGCCGGTCTATCGCTGCTACGGATTCAAGATCGCCAGCGATTTCTCGTTTGCGACCTCACTCATCCGGTGTGACGGGCCACCCGACCTCGAGTTCGTGTGCCGCGGCTCGAAACCCACGAACAGCGAGCTTTCCCGCGCCAAGCCGATCTTCGAGAGTGCGGCCCGCGTCGACGAAACACGCAGTCTCATCTCGCTCTACGCGGCTGACGGCTATGACCTGCTGCGCTTCACCGAAATCGCCGACTTCTACATGTGGCCGGACAGCATACGGTGTCACCTCCTCGATGAGGCCGCGGCGCAGATGGTCGAGATCTACCTCCTGGGGTTGGTGTTTTCGGTCTGGTTGGAACGCCAAGGGATCCCGGCGCTGCATGCCTCGGCGGCTGTGGTCGGAGACAGCGGGGTGGCCTTCCTCGCCGGAAATAGGGGCGGTAAGAGCTCTCTCGCCGCAACCTTCGTCGGGAAAGGCTGCGCACTCCTGACGGATGACATACTGCCCCTCGAGATCTCGGAGGGGGGCGTCAGAGGCCGCCCGGGCTATCCACAAATGCGCCTGTGGCCGCCTGAGGCCAGACACTTCCTGGGGCACGATGACCTTCCCCTCGTCCACCCCCATTACACGAAGCGACGCGTGGCCGTGGGCACCGGTTCGTTTGGGCAATTCTGTGATCACCCTCGGCGTCTCGCAGCTGTCTACGTGCCACAACAGCAGTCCGATGCCGCAATTCACATCGAACCTGTTTTCCAGGGGGACGCGCTCATCGAGCTCGTGCGGCATTCATTTGCCGCACACATTGCCGAGGCCATGGGACTCGGGTCGAGGCGGTTCCGGGTCCTCGCGGAGGTCGTGCGGCGGGTACCGACACGACGTTTGATTTACCCGCCTGGGATGGAACACCTAGACGCAGTGGAGTACGGCATCCGCCAGGACCTGGCTCACCTCGGTGTCTCCGGCACGGAATCCGGGTAGGTTACGGTCTTAAGTGGTACGTGTCGTGCACACGCGTAACATTCCACAAGACAGATAGGAACGCTGATGATCTCGACTGAATCGGTGGTGGTCGCCTCGCAGAACCAGGTTTCGTCGGACCTCGCGGGGGAAGCGGTAATCCTTGCCGTGGACAGCGGGACGTACTACGGGCTGGACGCGGTAGGGCTCCGGATCTGGCAACTTCTCAAGGAACCCAAGTCCGTCGCCGACATCGTGCTCACGCTCGTAACCGAATACGACGTAGAACCCGACCGCTGCGAGCGAGACGTCATCGTATTGCTCACAAAACTGGCCGAGGAAGGACTCATCGAGGTCACGGGTGCGCAAACTTCGTAAACTGGTCGGCCTTCCAACATCTGACCGCAGGTTGCTTCTCAAGGCCTCAACCGTCTTGTGCGTCGTGCGCATTGGCCTGTGGACTCTGCCCTTTGCTCGGGTCAGGAGACTCCTCGCGAAAACCGCCAGCGAAGGATCCCAACCCAACGGGGGGCCTTCAGTGGATCGAGTCACCTGGGCAGTTTCCACCGCCGCCCGATACGTTCCCCGGTCCAGCTGTCTCGTACAGGCACTTACGATCAAACGTCTGCTCGCAGGCCTGGGCCACGAGGCAGAACTCCATATCGGCGTGGCCAAGGATGACAAGGGACACCTAGAAGCGCACGCCTGGGTTGAGCGCGAGGGCAAGATTCTGCTGGGCGGTCTCCCCGATCTATCCCGCTATACTCCGTTGCCGCCTCTCCCCGCCGAGCTGCACTGAGCGCCTAGTGTGAGCGGCATCTGCGGGGTCGTTCACTGGGACGGAGCCCCCGTTGGCCGCGACCTCGTGCTCAGGATGGCGCACGCGGCCGCACATCGCTCCACCGATGGCATGGAATCCGAAGTCGTTGAGAATATCGGATTCGCCCATCTCACACACCGTCTGACCCCAGAATCCGTCTACGAACGCCAGCCCCTCCGGAGTGCTGACGGCAATCTGCTCCTCACCGCCGATGTCCGCCT
Source organism: Gemmatimonadota bacterium (assembly GCA_039588055.1). Lineage (GTDB taxonomy): Bacteria > Gemmatimonadota > Gemmatimonadetes > Gemmatimonadales > GWC2-71-9 > JAOTVV01. Next base: position 4,410 of record JBDHAN010000039.1, read on the forward strand.
CGACAATCGCGACGAACTGCTGTACCTCGTCGAGTCGGCGGGTGAGTTCAGCCAGCCCGATCCGACCGACGCCGACCTCCTGCTCGCCGCCTATCGCCGTTGGGGGCTCGACTGCCCGCGCCACCTGCTCGGCGACTTCGCGTTCGCCTTGTACGACCGGGCCGCGCGCCGACTCTTTGCCGCGCGCGACGCGATGGCCATGCGCCCGTTCTACTATCGAATCGAGACCAACCGTACCCTGTTCGCCAGCGAGGTGAAACAGCTTCTCGCAGTGCCTGGTGTGCCGGCAGAAATCTCCGAACCCGCCGTCGCAGCGCATCTAATAGGTGAATTCGGTCATCTCGGCTGGACGTTCTACCAGGGGATCGCGCAACTGGAACCTGCTTTCGCCCTCGCGGTGGACGGCCGCGGCGTTCGGACCTGGCGGTACTGGGAGGTGGACCCCGGCCGGCGCATTCGCTATCGCACGCGAGAGGATTACGTCCAGCACTTCCGCCACCTTTTCATTCAGGCGGTCGGTGCGCGACTGCGCTCCCGGCGCCCCTCAGGGATCTTTCTCAGCGGGGGAATGGACTCCGGGAGCGTGGCCTCGACGGCTGCTTGGATCGCCCAGCGTGGCGAGGCCCGCGACATCCGCGCGTACTGTTGGGCATTCGATGATCTGCCGGAGTGCGACGAGCGCGAGATCAGCGATCAGCTCGTGAGGCATTTCGATCTGCCCGTCACATACCTTCCCGCAGCGACGGCACGACCTCTCGAGGACTACCCAGCACACGGCCCCGATCGCGATGAGCCGTTCATCGGCGTATACCAGCCGTTGCTGGAGCAGACCTTGGAGGTTGCAGCTGCCGAGGGGATGGGCCTCATGCTCTCCGGTGATCGAGGCGACCTCATGGTGGGGCACTGGATTCGTGACTACTTCCCCCGTCCCATCGGCGCTGGGCGGGTGAATCGCTATTCTCGGCCGCGTCTCGATACGCCTTGCAACCTGGATGGCGGGCGGTGAGGGGCCGACTCGCGAGAAGATCAGCGCGGCAGCGATCCGACCACTCGACGCTGCCACCCTGGGTCAGCCCAGCCTTTGCGCAGAAAGTACGTCCCGAAGAGTTGATCGCCGCCACGGAGCCACCGATTCGAGAGTACGCAAGAAAAGCCCGCTACGATGCAGTGTTCACACCCCTCCAGATGCGTGGCATGGTCTGGTCCGAGCGCACCTACGCGGGATACGGGATCGCCTTTGCCGACCCGTGGAGCGACCGGCGCATCGCCAGCTTCGTGTTGTCGATCCCTCAGCAGGTCATCGCGTACCCCGGCGGACCCGACAAGCGCCTGGCGCGGGAGGCAATGCAAGGGATCATGCCTGAGCCGGTGCGCCACGCCGCGAGAAAAATCATCCCCTATCCACTCTACCGTCGCTCGCTCGAGCAGGATGCGGTCGGGGTCATCGAGTCGCTCTTATCGAATTCTGTCGCGGCCGAGCGCGGGTATGTCGATGATCGCAAGCTCAGGGAGCACTACGACACCATACGCCAGGGTGGGCGGGACCATCCATGCTTCTGGTGGGCCCTCACGCTCGAAATGTGGCTCCGTGCGTACTGGACCTAGCCTGTTGCAGCGACCCTACGCTTGACAGCGACGGGCCGAGGGAGAGGTTCACTCGCTACGGGGGATCCGCGACAATCGTCGATGGGTTGACCTAGGTAGGTCCGACTCTTACAGGGGTTACACAGGGAATGCGCCTTGCATCCCGTTACGCCTTGAGCCAACCGGCGCTGGCTGGCAACCACCCTCCAGAAAGCCACAATAGCCAAATGGACCGGGCCCCCCAGATCTACCTGCTCCCGTCTAACCCCGCGGTGGAGTTCGTGGACGAAACTGGGCGGCGCGCCAGTGGGCCCGTCGCGCTGGCCCGGGCCCTGGCATCGAGCCCCGCCTGGGTCGAGATGGACAACGCGATCCTCGTCGTGCGTCCCGGTCCCACCCCGTTGCTCGCCATGCTAGGCTATTTCGACGCCAACCATCAGGCGAAGCTCGCCGCGTTGAGCTGGCAGCTGGAGCACGTTCTCCCCCGGCTGCGTTACCTCAACTACCGACAGGCGGAGAAGGCTTGCGGCCGGGTCGCGGCGCAGCTGATATCGGAGTTCGGCCACGATGAGGTACGACGGTTTCGCTACATGGCCCTCCCCCGGGGCGGGTTCTTCGTCCTGGGCATGTTGGCATATATGCTCGACCTTCCCCGGCAGCAGCTCGAGTTTCCCCATCCGGTCAACGATACCCTCGTCCTAGTCGACGACTGCGCGCTCACCGGCCTCCGGTTTCGGCAGTTCATGCAAGAGTGTCCCGTCGGCACGATCATCTTTGCTCACCTCTGCTCGCACCCCGACTTGCGGCAGGCAATTCGGCAACAGGAGTCTCGCGTGAAAGCGTGCATCGCCGCGCAGGATCTGCACGACCACGCACCCGACGACCTTGGTGATGACTACTGCGGTTGGCGGGAGCGATGGCTCCAGCGCTCGACCGATGCGTACTGGGTGGGCCTCACGGACCACATGTGTTTCCCGTGGAGCGAGCCGGACGTGGGAATCTGGAACCCCGAGACCGGCAAGGAGGAGCCCGGGTGGCGTCTGGTGCCCCCTGAGGTGTGCCTCAAGAACCGCCCGCCCCCAGGACAGAACCCCATCCGACTGCAAGTCCAGCCCCTCGGACCGGGACCCCTCCGGCCTGCCAGAGAAGTACTCTTCGGTGAGCTACATGATCAGGTGCTGGTGGCAAACGTCGCTAGCCAGGAGACCTTCGCGCTCACCGGCGTTGCCGCCGACATGTGGAAAGCCCTCTCCACCATGGGACGCCTGAGCGAGGTCCTCGCCACGATCTCCGTGAAATACGACGTGGACGTGAACCGACTGCGGAGTGATCTGCAACAGTTTGTCGGAGACTTGATCAATCGGCAGCTACTGGAGGTTGCGGACGTCTGAAGCAGTGAGGAGCACGCAGTAAGCAGTCAGGAGTGAGGAGTGAGGCGTACCGGGCGGTCGCACCGGCCACTCGATCTCACCAGTCGACACAGCAAGTCAGCCGCAGTCACCCTCGTGCTCTTTGAGCCACGCCACGAACCGGGGAATCCCGTCTTCCACGGGCGTGCATGGCTCATATCCCAAGAGCCGCTTGGCCTTGCTCACGTCGGCGTACGTCCGCAGAACGTCACCGGGTTGCATGGGATGCCGGACGATACGAGGCTCGATGTCGAGCGCCCGAGCGATGAGTTCGACGAGGCGCTGCAGGGAGGTGGTGCGGCTCTCTCCCAGGTTGATGACATCGAACTCGGACCCGACGTCACGAGTGCGGTCAATGGCCGCCAGGACCCCCTGCATGATGTCGTCGATCCACGTATAGTCACGCTCGCTCGTGCCGTCCCCGAAGAGCGGGATCTCCTCTCCCCGCAACATGCGTGTGGCGAATTTGCGGATGGCCAGGTCCGGCCGCTGCCGGGGGCCGTAAACGGTGAAGAAGCGCAGTGCCAGGATGCTCAGCCCGTAGAGGTGATGGTAGGTGTAGCAGAGGAGCTCGCCCGCTCGTTTGGTCGCCGCGTAGGGAGAGATTGGGCGATCGAGCACTTCGTCTTCTCGAAAGGGGACGCTGAGCGCGTTCCCATACACCGACGAAGACGAGCCAAACACGAAGCGCTTGACGTTGCGCATCCGGGCGAGCTCGAGAACCGCCCCCGTTCCGAGGACGTTGGCCCGCTGGTATCCGACGGGGTCGCGAAGCGATGGCCGCACGCCCGCTTTGGCGGCCAAATGCACGACAGCGTCGAAGTTCTCATCGCCGAGTGACGTTTCGAGGGCCTTCAGGTCGCTGCAATCCACCTCCACCAAACGGAACGCCGTGGATTGAAGCGCGCCCTCGAGATTCTGCCGCTTCTCCTCTGGCGAATAGAAAGGATCGAAATTGTCTATGCCGACGACCGTATCGCCGCGGGCGAGCAGACGCTCAACGAGGTGGCTCCCGATAAACCCAGCGGCGCCGGTCACTAAGACCGCATCGCCGCTCATGTCGAAGCGACGGCTCGGGGATTCACGCGATAACGGATCTCAAGCATTCGCATCACCGTCGGGCGCTGCACGGTCGTTCGGACGTTCAGGCTCCCCGTACGGGCTCGCAGCCGGTCCGTTGCGGTCCGGCACGAGACGCTCGACGGCGGGCTCATCGGTCAGCTCGTACCCTTCCAAGTAATAGGCGTAGTAGCGATCAGAGGCATCCATTCGCGCGGCATTGATCACCGCCCCGAGCAGCCGAATGGGAAGACGCTCGACCACATCCAGTTTGGCCTCCGCCAACTCGCGGTTCGTTCGCCCGCCCCGCACAACCAGCAGCATGTTTCCCGTGACCGTCCCGAGTGCCAGTGCATCGATGCCCGCCGCGAGCGGCGCGCTGTCAACGATGATGACGTCGTACTCGGTCCGCAGCGTGCCCATGAGCTGCGCCATCGACTCCGAGCCGAGGTGCTCAGGCGCATGGGATGTTCTTGTCCCGCACCCAATGAAGTGGAGGTGGGGAACCGTGGTCTCTTGGAGTATGTCCGCACGCGTCGCGTCACCCCGGAGAAGATCTGTGAGCCCCGGCTTCCGCTGAGTGCTCAGCGAGCGATGCAGCGCGCCGCGGCGCACGTCGCCATCGATGAGCAGCGTGTGCTGCCCGCTGTGCGCAAAGGCAAGCGCCAGATTCGCGGACACGAAGGACTTCCCGTCTCCCTCTTCGGGACTGGTGACGGTCGTCGTCAGCGCCCCTGCCGTCGCATGAGCATACACCAGATTGAGCCGAACCCCGCGAAGTGCCTCCACCACGGGCGCTGATGCCCGCTCCCAATCCACGTCGGTGCCCTTGCGCCGCCCCAGGCGCGGGACGATACCGAGCACGGGAAGGCCAATAGCCTCGAGTTCTTTCTGCCCGCGGATCGCCCGGTCCGCGCGCTCCGCGAAAAACGCGCTCCCTGCGCCGGCAAAGAGACCCACTAGTAAGATGATCGCCACCCTGGGAAGCCGCCCGACACCGATGGGGTCGGCGATCGCCGCGAGGTCGAGAATCTCCACCTGTCCGACCTCCACCGCCTCAGCCAGCTGCGCCTTCTGAAAAGCCTCGCGCAGTTGATCCGTCATCCTCCGGGCGTTTTCAACCTGACCTTCGAGCAGCGCCTCCTCAGCCTCGGTAGTGGAAAACTCCCGCAAGGTGGCGGCGTTGCGGGCCATGAAGCTGTTCAAGGTCTCGATCTCCGCGTCTAACGATCGGATCGCCGTGGGCACCGCCGCTTCCAGCGCGGCGACGAGCCTCTCCTCGGTGACGACAACGAGGTCCTGGACCCGGCGAAAGTCCGGGTTGGTCGCCGCAGTCACGCCCGCCATCGAATCCAACGCCGCCTCGTGTCCCACCAGCTGCTCGTACAGTGCTTTGGCCTCCACGTTGTCGGCGAGCCGCGGTAGCGCCATTGCTCCTCGCAGCACCGTCCGGCGGGATTCAGCTTCCGAGTCCTGGAGTTGCTGAAGGAGTTCCCGGTACGCGCGACGTTCTGCCGAGAGCTGGTCACGCCGGACCTGCAGTCCCATGAGCTCACGCTGTGATGACCCGTCAGGCCGTGCCTGTGTCAGTCCTGCCTGTTGCGCCCGAAAGCTGCCCAACGCGTTGCGGGCATCGGCGAGAAGAGACTCACTGACAGCCAGCTGCGTCTCGATGAATTGGCGCTGGCTACGTGCCTGGCTCCGGTCCGAGCCGGCATTTACCGCCTGGAACACTTGCACCACACGATTGACTACTTCTCGAGCTCGGTCGGGGTCCTTTGCCACAAAGGACAGGTCGACCACGTCTGTCATCTCACGAGGCCTCACCCGAAGATCCTCCTGGATCTTGTCGATGACCAGGTGCTGCGGTCGAATCACGATCTCGCCGTCTTCTACCCTCGGCCGATCCAGGATTGTGAACGTGAGGGGGCCGGACTCGAACGGCTCGCCATATCGTGTGCGTTGCTGGCCGAACCGGCCTCTCACGAGCACCGCATCCGAATCGAAGCGAAGGGTCAACGTGTCCGGCATCGCGCCCTGAGCAAGCCAGACCTCTCCGAGCAGTCGGAATGGAAACCCTCTCGTGACGATCCCGAGCCTCGGCGTGCTGTCGAGCACCGCCCGGATAGTGGACTGACTGGCAATAACCTCGACCTCGGAGAGCAACGGATCCACCGATCGCCCTCCGAGACCGGCTCCGCGCCGTTCTACCAGGCCGCCCGTGATGTCGCGGCGCGCATCCCCCAGCCGGATCACCGCCTTGGCCTGGTATAGGGGGACCGTGGTGTAGCCGACGTAGGCAGCGACCGGAACCGCCGCCAGGGTCACGCCGATGACCAGCCACATGCGGCGGCGCAACACCATGATGGCGTCCCACAGTCCCACCGTCGGGACATGCAGGTGCTCGTCCGGGGAGTAGATGGCTGCGGGAACCGCCGTCGGCTTTTCTCGCTTCGGCCGTTCAGGAACCATGATCCATCCGTATCGATGGCGTCACTGGAAGTCGCAATGTTGCGGTGGGTCGAACCCGTCACAGCCATGCACGGTGCTCGGTCCACCCCGCTTGAATGTCTCGCCCGTGCAACCGGCGTGCCGTGGACGGCTCAACCCCTGCAAGATGCTCTGAGTCACAACCAACCGTTGCGCCGACCACTCGGATCCGCCGAGGGAATACGGAACTCCAAAATGGCTCATGGGATCATCCCACCGAGTCGTTGGTCATTTGCCGTTGGAGATCCGGACTATTGTGAGTGCCAGGACCGCCAGATTGGTCACCGGGGCCATGACATCACGAAAGAAGTTGAAGGTAGTTCTCCGCTGCACAAAAATCTGGTCGCCCGAGCCCACAGGGAGAGCGCCAAACTGGGAGAATTCCGCCGTGAGACTGCCAGTGACATTCGCATCCCCGCGCTGCAGCACGACGCGATCCAACCGCCCTTCCGCCGTGGGCCCCCCGGCCTGTGCGATGGCCTGCGCGACGGTCGTCCCGCGCGTGAAATGGTACAGGTTCGGCTCCCCTACCTCGCCCGCGACCGTGACCGGATAGAGCGGCTGCACGACGAGGTGCGCATCTTGCAAGTACGTGCTCAAGAAGTCCGCGAGCCGCTGCCGCGCCGCGGTGAGCTCCAGCCCGCCGACTCTGATGTCTTGGTAGAGGGGATGCACCAGCACACTATCGGGCCCAATGGCAAAGTCGCCGCTAAACTCCGGCTGGCGCCAGATGTTGACCCGCAAGACGTCGCCTGGCTGCAGAATATCGTTCTCCTCCTCTGGCCCCTCGGCCTGTGCGTGGTCCTGCACCCCACGGAGCGGCTCCGGCACCGGATCCAGTTGGTGAGACGCCGGCGGAGGCGCGGCGCACGACATGATGACCGCGCTGGACAAGACCAGCGCTGGAATCCCAGGCCAGCCAGCGGCTGCTGGGCCCCGTTTGGCCCAGGTGTGGCACCGGTAACTCACTGAGACGGCGCTGCTTCCGGATACACGGGTCATTGCTTTGAACCTCGGAAATCGGGTACTGAACTCAAACGTGAGGTCGAACGACAGTCGCCCCGCCCCGCGGGGTGCAAGATTCATACTGGACAGCAAAGCTGGGCCAGCCAGGCCAGTCGCGGGGAGCCTCAACCGTCCCCACCGCAGCGACTTCGGCGAGCGAGGGCTGCCTCTCCTCAAGCGGGCCGTCGACATCCTTGGGGCGGCTCTGGCGCTGATCGCCTTGCTCCCGCTGCTCGCGACCATCGGGGTGTTGGTATGGGCGTGGCTGGGGTGGCCGATCCTCTTCACGCAGACCCGGCCCGGACTGGGCGGACGACCGTTCGTTATCTACAAGTTTCGCACGATGTCGGGCGCCCGCGACCGCCAGGGTTCCCTGCTGCCGGATACGGAACGACTGACCCGACTAGGCCGGTTTCTGAGGCTCACGAGTCTGGATGAACTTCCGGAGCTCATAAACGTCCTCAAGGGCGATATGAGTCTCGTAGGGCCCCGGCCGCTGCTCATGCACTACCTGCCGCATTACACCGAGCGAGAATGGACTCGACACCACATGAGACCCGGCATCACCGGGTGGGCCCAGGTGAACGGGCGAAATTTGACGACATGGGACCAGCGACTGGGAATGGACGCCTGGTACGTCGAGAATTGGTCTCTCGTGTTGGATCTCAGGATTCTTGCAAAGACGGTGCTCCAGGTGATTCGCCGACACGGCGTGGCCGTCGACACCAGCACCGTGGAGATGGACCTCGCCGTTGAGCGCCAAGGTAAAGTGGCTCACCGGATCAATCGCTAACCTCATATCCCCCCGTTGCCGGGAACGCCGGCCTCCCGCTCTGGTGCTGCACGTCGAACGAACCGGGTGACACCTGTCACAGCGATCCGTCTTCGCTCTGCCTAGCTTGCATGTTCCGAATCCATCTCGCTCGGCCAGTTGTGAAGGCTGCGCATCCCGCGAGATGGCAACGGAGAACCGAACGACATAACGCTGCTCAGAGCAAAGTCGTTTAAAGACGACGGCGCAGAGCTACGGGGCTACAGCGACCGCATCGCCATGCCCGCCGGGCCGCCAGCGAATCGAGCTGACGGCCCGTTTTTTTCTGGCCGCCCACGGCCACCGCCCACTTCGCGCCCGCCCGTGTAGTCGTCAGCCGAGTCACAACCTCACCACACGAGCGGCACCATGACCCACAAGTGCGCACACCTCCGAGTCCGCGCCCTGCCTTTGATGTTCATCGCTGTTCCCTGCCTCGCCCTTCTCTCATGTGACACAGCTCAAAGCGTACGCCCAGACGTACCCGCCGACGATCCTGTGGTAAGACTCTTCGTGGCTCCGGGAGAGATCATCCTCCAGGTGCGTGATTCGACGGAGTTCCGTGCCTACGGCGTGACCGCTTCGGGCGACACCACCACGGTGGCGGTGACCTGGAGCACCACGAGCGGCAACGTCAATGGACAGGGAAAAGGAAAGGCACTTGGCCGGTACAAGCCTGACAAGCCCGGCAAGCACAAGGTCATCGCAACCGAGGATTCCTCAGGAGTGGCCGATACATCCGACGTCACGGTGGTGGAATCGTCGGTGGCCTCCGTCACGGTGTCGCCTGCCCAGGCCACGATTGCCCAAGGGGAATGGATCCAGTTGATCGCTGAGGTGCGCGACTCTGCTGGAACCCTGCTGGCGGGACAAGAGGTCGGCTGGAGCACGTCCAATCAGCAAGTGGCGACGGTGAGCAGCGATGGACGAGTGACCGCCGTCTCAGCGGGCGCAGCGACCGTCACCGCCTCAAGCGACGGACGCAGCGATAGCTCGGCAATCACCGTCACGGCACCGGACCCCGGCGATCCCCCTCCCAATGGCTTGCCGGTGTTTCCAGGAGCGGAGGGCTACGGGACCACGACGTCGGCGGGGCGAGGCGGGGCGATACTCCGGGTCACCAATCTCAACGAGTTCGGCCCCGGTTCGCTCCACGAAGCTCTCGTCAACACCTCGGGGCCCCGGACCATCATCTTCGACGTCTCGGGCACGATCGTCGGGACCAGCTCGTCTGATTGGGAAATCGACTATGGCAACGTCACGCTCGCCGGCCAAACCGCGCCATCCCCCGGGATTACGCTCCGGAACATCATGCTGAGCATCGAAGCCAGCGATGTGCTCATCCAACACGTTCGTCTCCGCGTGGGTGACGACCCATCGGGGCCGGATCCCGGTAACCGAAACGCCCTCCAGATCGTGGGGGCCATCACCAACGTCGTCATCGACCACGTCTCCGCCAGCTGGGCCATTGACGAGAACATGAGCGTGTACCCAAGCGGTGGCACGGCTCCCCGCAACGTCACTATTAGCAAATGCATCATCAGCGAAGGGCTTGCCAACTCGTTGCACCCCGACGGGGAACACTCGATGGGCCTGCTCATCGGCCAGAACAGTAAGGCGATCGCCGTTATCGGAAATCTCTTTGCCCACAACAACTTCCGCAATCCAATGGGCAAAGGCGACAGCGAACTTCTCTACCTCAACAACTACATCTACAACCCCGGCTCGAACGAGGTGCTGGTTCTGACCGGGGACCAAGGCCCCACGTACACCAGTATCATCGGCAACGCCGGCCGCCGAGGTCCCAGTACCGACGACCTCAACGAAGGGGTTCGGATTCGAGTCTACGGGGACACCGACGATGCATCCCTGATCTACATCGCTGACAACTCGCTCGAGGGGGCCGTGTACATTTCAGACAACCCGTCGTCGATGCTGGTAAGCGCGCCGCCACGGGCCCTGCCCACGCCGCTCACCATCCTGCAGCCCACCGCCGTACAAGGAGCAGCCGTGGCCAACGCGGGCGCCCGACCCACCGATCGCGACCCGGTGGACGCCCGGATCGTCGACGACGTGATCAACGGAACCGGCAGTCTGATCGATAGCCAAATTGAGGTCGGTGGGTGGCCCGCCTTGGCTCAAAACACTCGCGTGCTTACCCTCCCGGCGAATCCCAATGGGGACGATGACGGCGACGGCTACACCAACCTCGAGGAACTGCTCCATCAGCTCGCCGCCGCTGTGGAACGCCATAACCGCTGAGGATTGCGGCAGGCAGGGCTGCGGGAACAAGCGGCGCGTTCTACCTTGAACGCATGCTTTCCGACACGCGTACCTGGCCTTCCCGAGGCTTCTTTACTGCGGCGATCCTCGCGGCGGTCGCCAGCGGTGCCTGCGACGGTCCCCGCGACGCACCGAGGGGTTCGCCCCAAGAGGAACACTCCGCGGCATCTTTACATCGGGTTGGACCGGCCAACGAAGGCGGGGTTGAATCGACCGGTGTGCCGGATTCCGCGGCACTTTCGGAAGCGCTGCCGGTCTTCCCGGGCGCCGAGGGCACCGGGACAACCACTCCAGCGGGGCGCGCCGGCCAAGTCATCCGGGTGACGAACCTCCACGACCGCGGACCGGGCACCTTGCGAGCGGCGCTCGCCGGAGACGGCCCGCGCGTCATCCTCTTCGAGAGCGCCGGGATCATCGACCTCGATTCCAATCTCGTGATCGAACAACCGTTCGTTACGGTTGCCGGTCAGACGGCCCCGTCTCCTGGGATCACCCTGCGAGGCGCCACGGTCGTCGTCGCCACCCATGATGTGCTGATCCAACACATCCGTATCCGCGTGGGCGACGATCCAGAGGGTCCCCGGCCGGGGGCCCGCGATGCCCTGCGGTTGCTTGGAAGCGAAGAGATCTACAACATCGTCATCGACCATGTGTCGATGAGCTGGGCCATCGATGAGCTCTTCAGCATCTACAACTCCCGAGACGTCACGGTTCGGCATTCCATCTTCAGTGAGGGACTCAATCACTCCTTGCACCCCGAAGGGGCCCACTCGAAGGGCGTGTTCATCGCGGAGGGTACACAGGCGTTTACCTTCGTCGGCAACCTGGTCGCGCACAACGAGGATCGCAATCCGGCCATCAAGGGCAACACGTCAGCGATCGTCGTTAACAACGTCATCTACAATTGGGGCAACGGCGCCGCGATTCCGATGTGGGATTCGAGGTCCGATCCCACGTACAAACCCATAGTGACCAGCATTGTCGGTAACGTGTTCCTGAGCGGCAAGAACACGCCATCGAGAGCGGTCTGCGTCGAGGTGAACTCGAGCGTGGCAGGGGGTACGCGGGTCTATTTGGCGGACAACGCCTGGCGGAAAGCGAGGAAGGATCCCTGGTCGATTGCTGAGATCGACGACGTTCCGTTCGACGTCAAGGCGAACACGGCTCCAGTCTGGACCCCATTAACGGTGCTCCCGAGTCTGGAGGTGGAGGTGTCGGTGTTAGCCCATGCAGGCGCCCGGCCCGCCGATCGGGACGCGGTCGATGCGCGCATCGTGCGCGAGGTGCAGACACGAACAGGCCAGATCATCGATCACCCAGGCGACGTTGGCGGCTGGCCAGCAGTGCCAAAGAGCGAACGGCCTCTGTCACTCCCGCCCGCCCCTGACGAGGACGACGACGGAGACGGGTATACGAATCTCGAGGAGTGGCTCCATGACTTGGCGGCGACGGTGGAGGGACGTCGCGGCGGCTAGCGTACGAGATCTCGAAGCACCCTCACGGTGTCGCCCCGGCGGTCTCGACATCGCGATCGTCGAGTCCGGCATCCCGACCCTCTCCCTTATCCCGCGAGCGACCCGCAGTGGCGAGACGCGTGCTTACCATCGATCGGAGCATCTCCAGCATCCACAGCCCGTCACGGCCAAGCAGGAGCCGCGGCACGACCCGGACGGCGAGTAAGGAGACAGCGGCCGTTATTGCGCTGGCGATGAGCAAGACAGCCAAGGGCGGGAGACTCCACACTCTGAGCAGCGTCGCAACCCCCCACACCAACAACCCCACCACCAGCGTGAGCGCAAACGCCGGCCGATGCGCCCTGACGAAACTGCCCCACGACACCTCGGTGACGCTCAGGCTCAGTGCGGCCATCAGCAGAAAGTTGATCGTGATGGCCCCCAGCACTCCGAACGCCACTCCCGAGAGGCCCCAGTGCTGCCCTACCCAGGCGCCCCCGAAGACCAGCGCTGCGTAGATGCCTTGGCGCCAGGCCCGGCGATACACGGCGCCCGTGGCGCGTGCCAGCGAGTCGCTGATCTTGTAGCTCGTACGGAAGAGGAGACCGACGGCCAAGATCTGTAGCGGGAGGGTGGTGTTACCCCACTGCGATCCGAGCACCACCAAGACCAGCTCTGGTGCCAGGACGGTGAGCACCGCACTGGTCGGCAGCATGACGAGCGCGACCAGCGCCACACCCCGGCGGTACGCGAGGGCGAGTCGCTGCTTCGCCGTCTGCACCCGCGCCATGGCCGGGAACAGCACGTCGTCCAGCATGCCGCCAAACAGTGAGGCCGGGGCAGCCATCAGCTTGTACGCGCGCGTATAGAAGCCGAGCGCAGCTGCGCCGAGCCAGCGTCCGACGACCAGATAGTCCCCCTCCTGCGCCAAGTAGTTGGCCAGCTTCGCCACCGTGAATCCGCCACCGAAGTAGACGAGTTCTTGAAAGGCTTTGCGTTCCGGCCAGGGCCTGAGAGGGGGACGCTGGGCAATCAGCAGCAGCGACGTGCGGAGGACGCTCTGCACCATCTTGGCTGCAACCAGTGCCCACACGCCGAAGCCGGCGAAGGCGAGCCCGATCCCCACGGGTGCGTACGCGATCCCGAACGTCTTCAACTGGAGCGTGGCGAGCCATCGAAACCGGAGTTCGCGTTGCAGCAACGACTCAGCCACCGCGCTCAGCCCTTTCAGTGGGAATGTCCACGCGAGGACGCGAAGCACTGGCTCTACTCCGTCGATCTTGAAGAAAGCAGCTACCGCAGGCGCTATTGCCCAGATGACACCAGCGAGGACGAGGCCCAATCCGAGTGAGGTGGCAAATGCCGTTCGTTCATGGCGCGGTTCGAGTGTCGGAAGCTGTACGAGCGCCGGCCCTAGACCGAGGCGCGAGAAAACGCTCGAAAACCGCGTGATCACCATGGCCGCGCCAACGATCCCGAAGTCGTGCGGTGTAAGCAGTCGCGCCAGCACAGCCAGTACGACCACGTCGAGGATCGTACTTGCACCTTTGCCACCCGCCATCCAGAAGAGGCCCGTGATCGTGCGGTGGGTGAGGCTGACTTTGGGATGCGTCATGAGGGTCGGGTGGAGGGTGAGCTCTCAACGACGGACGCACCTTCGGGTGCAACTGCGAAACCGTCTACGTCGACTCGCCACAACGCATCCAAACGCGCTTGGTTGATATGTCGCCGCAGGTACTCGAAGAACTCGCGGAATGCGTTCGCCGTCGCCGACTTGCCGTGGAACGCGAGCACCATGCGTTCTTGGGCGTCGAGGTTCTCGTCGCGCAGTGAGCGACGGGCGATGGCTAGATCGCTGCTGAGGGAGCTCGTGTCAGCCAGGCGCACGTGTCCGTTCATGAGAGCCCAACTGCGGTATCCCAGATTCTCTCCCTTCTCAGTCAGCGCGAACCCATGGCGCCACAGTGCGTGGAGCGCCGCGACGAGCTCATCCCATTCGAACGCCGCCAGCGACTGCTTCGTAAAGAAGGTGTCAACCCGCCGCTGAACGAGCATCGGCCCCTCATACGGGACCGTCGCATTGTTGACTCGCAGTATGGCCGTTCCGCGCCGAATGATCCGGAACGGCACCAGGTATCTATGCGCACCGCTTTGGGCCAAATCCTCCAGCACTTCCAGCATCGTTGCGAAGTTCCTGGCGCGTGCGCGTCTGAAATAGGCCACGAAGACGCGGTTTCGCGCCGTCCGCCCGAGTCGGCCCATGGCTCGCAGCGGAGCCGTGAGCGGGCCGAGACGTTTACGAATCGCCGGCCGGAGACGTTTCCCGAGCGTCCGACGGACGTTCCGGCCGAGGAGATAGGGCACATCGAACAGCATCCAGTGGAGCGCCCTCTTGGAAACAACGCGCCGAGGCGGCTCACCGGGCTTGTGACGATACGGCATGACGTAGCCGGGGGCGGCTGGGATCTTGTAAACGCAATCGTCCCGCATGGGGCCGGAACGAATGAAGACGTGCTGCCGGTGACCAGTGGCAAGAAAGGTTAGATCGAGCATCAAGGGCCTTGTGTCCAATCTGAGACCCTCTCAGATCCGCAGGTTCCAGGCCGATGAATCAACCGAAAGACCACCGATGCTGTAGGCTGCATGCCACAATCGTGCTCGGCGTTGATGCTCATGAACCACCGTCTATCGCCGGGGGTGGCAGTCGTGTGTTGAGTCAACCCCACCAAGAGCCTCCAATCAGGCTGACTGTCGCGGCCGTCCAACACCAATCGCTGTGGCACGGACCTTCCAACAACCTGAGTGCTGTCAATCTCCGTTCCAGTAATGAATTCCGTTGGCCGCGCGTCGAGGTGCCCAAATGCCTTCGCGGGGCGGGGAGTCAAAACGCTTGTCCCACCATAGGTCACACCGGTGGAGGACGTCGTTTCTCCTGCACTTCATCATCGTGACCGGGCTCGCCCTCGCGTGCCGA
This sequence comes from Gemmatimonadota bacterium, assembly GCA_039588055.1. Taxonomy (GTDB): domain Bacteria; phylum Gemmatimonadota; class Gemmatimonadetes; order Gemmatimonadales; family GWC2-71-9; genus JAOTVV01. Next base: position 19,479 of record JBDHAN010000039.1, read on the forward strand.
GATGATGCCGGACTCACTGGCCCGATTTCACCCCCAGAGCCGCAAACAGCTGCTGCCAGGGCCCGCGTGGCTCGCGTGCTGGAGCCCATCGAACTCGGCATTACCAACCCGGCTGGGGTCACGTTCTCGCCCACCGCCGGCATGCTATTCGTTGTCACGCGCCAACCGGGCACGCCCCCGGGCTCCGTGACCGATTTTGAGCTGATTACCCTCGCCGGGGACCCTGCCGGCACAGTCCGGATAGCGGCCAGCCTAGCCGATCCCGTCAACATCGCCTTCGATGGCAAGGCCAACCGGTTGCTGATCCTTCAGTCCTCGAGCAACCAGCTGATCGAGATCCGAGCGCGTCCTGACGGCAGCCTGGATCCGCGAACGCTCCAGCGGATCGATGTGCGGAGCTTTGGTCTGCGATATCCCCAAGGACTGACCTTCGATCCGGTTAGCGGACGGCTATTCATCTTGGATACTGCTGGGCCGCGGATTGTCCTCGTCGAACCCGATCTTCGAGGAGGCTTTGAGCGCCCAACAATCTCCGCAATCGACCTGGCACAGACTGGCTTGACGAATCTCCGGGGTCTCGCATTTGACCCGACGAATGAACATCTCCACGTCTTGGACCCCGCTGCGCACGCGCTCCATGAGCTGACCGAGACCGGCCAAATGGTGGCAACGCGTGATTTGTCTGCATTCGAGTTCCACAACACTCACGGTATGACCTTCGGACCCAGCGGAGACACCACGGACGATCCATCCGAGATGAGTCTGTACATCGCCGACAGTGGCGTGGGGAGCCGCGCCGCGCTGGGTGCGGCGAGCAGCTTCAGGGAAATTGGGCATATCACTGAGATATCACTGGTCCAACCCGCCGCCACCGAGTCACCTTCGTTTTCCCTTGCCATGGCGGCTATGGAAGTCGCGTCCTTGGTCGGAACCATCGAGACATGGCAGTTCTCCCCGCCAAGCCCCGATCCCGCCGGTATTACGTACCTGGGCCAATTCGGGGAGCTGCTGATCAGTGATTCGGAAGTCAATGAGATGTCGATTTTCACGGGTGTGAATCAGTTTCAGGTGACCCTCTCCGGGAGCCTGGTCGACACCCTCACGACCACGTTGTATTCGAACGAGCCGACTGGGGTCACCTGGAACCCGGCCAATTTCCATCTCTTCTATTCTGACGACAGTCGGGACGAGATCTTCGAGGTGAACCCCGGTGCCGACGGACTCTACGATACCCCCGATGACATCCTGACCTCCTTTGATACCAGGGACTTCGCGAGCAATGATCCGGAAGGCGTGACGTACGATAGCTCGCAGGGCGTGTTGTTCATCGTGGATGGAGTGAACTCAGAAGTGTACCGCGTGTCGCCGGGGAGCAATGGCGTCTTCGACGGTGTGTCCCCAGCCGGCGACGATCAAGTCACCAGTTTCGATACGGAGAGCCTCGGGTTGACCGACCCTGAAGGCATTGCCTTTGACTCGGACTTCGGTCACCTCTATGCGGTTGGCAAGCCAGACGAGTTGGTGTTTCATATGACGACCACGGGGACGTTGCTGCGCACGCTCGACATTTCCGCGGCAAATCCGGACAAGCCCGCGGGGTTGGCGTATGCGCCGAGCAGCGTGAATCCGGGCGAGACCAACCTGTGGATCGTGACTCGGGGGACGGATAACAACTCGGATCCCAATGAAAACGACGGCATGGCGTATGAGTTCTCATTGCCGTCCTTTTCTGGGAATGCCCTCCCGACGGTGACGATCACGGCCCCCTCCACCGGGACCACGTCTACCGAAGGCGACCTCATCACATTCACCGGGACGGCTACGGATGCCGAGGACGGAGATCTCACGGCGAGTCTGGCGTGGACCTCGAGCCTCGATGGGTCAATCGGTTCGGGGGGATCGTTCTCGACGAGCGCGCTGTCGGCGGGCACCCACACGATCACCGCCTCGGTGACCGACGGCGGGGGATCAGAGGGGTCGGACGCGATCACGGTGACGGTGAATGTTGAAGGATTAAACACGCTAGAAGTGCGAGTGGCAGCAGGCTCGGACGACGCGGAAGAATCGGCTTCCGGCACCGTGTCGCTCTCGAGCAGTGATCTGGAGCTGGTCTTTGACGGCAGCGATCAAACGGTGGGCATGCGTTTCAACGCGGTGACGATCCCTCCAGGGGCGACGATACACAGCGCGTCGATCCAGTTTCAGGTGGATGAGACGCCCTCTGATGCCACGTCGCTCACCATTGAAGGCGAGGCCACGGACAGTGCGCCCACGTTTTCGTCGTCGAGTGGGAACATTTCCTCGAGAAGTCGGACAGCCAGTGCGGTGTCGTGGTCACCAGCCCCGTGGACGACGGTGGGACAAACCGGCCCCGACCAGCAGACCCCGAATATCGCTTCGATCGTTCAAGAGATTGTGAATCGGCCCGGGTGGGCGAGCGGCAACTCGCTGGCGATCATCATCACCGGAACCGGGGAGCGGGTGGCGGAGTCGTATAACGGGGTGTCAGCTTGTCACCCACGGCGGCCAATCAGGCGCCCACGGCCGCCTTCAGTTCCAGCTGCACCGATCTCACCTGTAGCTTCACCGATCAGAGCAGCGATCCCGATGGCACCGTGACGGCCTGGGCTTGGGACTTCGGCGACGGCAACACGTCGACCGTGCAGAGCCCGACCCATCCGTACGCCACCGGCGGCACCTACACCGTGAGCCTCACCGTCACCGATGACGACGGCGCCACCAATACCACCAGCCAGACAATCACCAATTACGCTCACGGCAGAGGTCCCGACCTGGGGTTCGAGAAACAGGGTCGTCCTGGATTGGACCGGTGCGACCGGGTTGGTCGACGTGCTGCGCGACGGCGAAGTGATTCGGGGGTCCCTACCGCGAGACTTCTTTGTCGACATCGACCCGGGCACGGGAACGTTCTTGTACCAGGTGTGTGAACAGCAGACGTCGGTTTGTTCGAATACCGTGACGGTCGAGCTCTAGCGACCCTTCGGATGCATTCGATCGGCTTGTCACCGCGATGCGGGGCTCGCGTGGTGCGTCCGGTCGAGAGTAGAGCACAGTCGCACGAACTTCAGAGGGCCCCGCCGTCGCAGTGTGATCGAGGAGACCGGAGTTCCCTCGACGCATGGCGGTGGTCCGTTCCTTGCGACGTCGGCGGTGTCCCCTAGACCCTTACCGCCGGCCTCGACAGTGGTAGACGATCCCCGCAACGCTCAACCTGACCCCAACTCATGAACAGAGCGTCGTTCGTTCTGTTGTGGGCCTTCGTCTTCATCGTGCCTTGGGAGAAGTCGTTTACCATCCCGCTGGTCGGCTCGTTGGGCAGGCTTGCGGGATTGGTCGCCCTCGGTACCGCGACGCTCTACGTATTGCTACAAGGCCACATCCGACGGCCAGGCTGGTTCCACATCGCGACTGTCGTCTTCGTGAGTTGGGCCGCTCTCAGCATGCTCTGGACCGTCGATGCGCCGGCCACTTCGATCAGAGTTCGAACATACCTGCAGCTCGCGGTCTTTGTTTGGCTGATCTGGGAGCTGGCTGTCACCGAAGGGCGGCAGCTGGCGTTGTTGCAGGCGTATGTCCTGGGAGCGTACGTGAACGCTTTCAGCACATTCCGGGAATACCTCGCCACGGCCGGCCTCAACGAGGACCGCTTCGCGGGTCTCGGCTACAACCCGAACGACCTCGGGTTCATTCTCACTCTGGCCATTCCCGCGGCGTGGTATCTCTCGCTCCGCGATACCCGACCGGCGATGGTGTGGATCAACCGGCTGTATGTCCCCATAGGGATGCTGGCTATCGTACTCACAGGTTCGCGCGGAGCGTTCGTGCCCGCCATTGTCGCTCTCATGTTCATTCCGTGGTCGAGCCGGAAGCTACCTTGGGGCACTCGCGCCGCTGTGTACGTCGCAGCCATTGGCACGCTCTATCTCGCCAGCGTGTTTGTACCTGCTCCCACCTGGGAACGCCTCGCTAGCACCGGACAACAGATCGAGACGGGGGATTTCAGCGGCCGCGCCGACATCTGGCGCGCAGGCGTTCGAGTCGTTCTCGACCATCCCGTCGCCGGGGTCGGAGCTGGTGCGTTTGGAACCGCGGTCGATCCGATTCTTCGCGCCATGAGAGCCTCCCATATGGCGTATCTCTCGGTGCTTGCCGAGTTGGGCGTTGTCGGCCTGGCGCTCTTCGCCACTTTGTTCATCACCATTGTTCCGTCCACTCGGCTGATGCCGTTTCTCCAAAAGCGATTCTGGCTTATCACGATTCTGACTTTGGCCATCGGCATGCTGGTGCGGAACTATGACTACCACAAGCCTCTCTGGTTCTTTCTCGGTCTCCTCGCGGCTCAAGCCGCCGTCTTGCACCTGAAGATCGGCGCGGGCGCACCGCGTGCAGTTCGCGACCTTCGGGTGGAGCGATCCCCTCCACGCTTTCTCCGGTAAGCGTTCAACGCCCGAGGTCGAGCCGCCGCTGCGCTGATCACGCATCGGCTACCTGCGGAATCTTCGCAACACGCTATGGGCGAATAGAACGATTCGCCGTCATTCAGCAGTCTCTTGTGCGTGTCTCCACGCCCCTCACGCAGCAGTAGTTCCCTACATCAAACTGGTGGTTGCGAGCAACGGTCTGATCGGGACGCACTCGTCGGCTGTGGCAGGAGCAGAACACCGCCCACCGGGAACGCGATCACGCATCGGTTGCCACCGATGGCGTGGCGTCATTTTCCGAGACTCCAGCGCATCGCAACATGCGGTGTCGCAAGATCATGCGAGGCTTCTGCCACCCCGTCGTCACTGGCTCCGAACTTGCAGTCTCAGGTGACGATATCACCGCAGCGGCTCGTGGCGGAAGTGGTTTCGACGCAGCATCTGGAATCCATGTCGTTTGCAGGAGCGAGTGGGCGGTCGGTTCCTCGACCCTCTGCCTTGTGGCTCCGCAGGAGCAATGTGGATCCGCCACCTCCATCAGCACGCCGGGCCGCACACGAACCGTAACCTGCGAACGAGAGCTCAACGCGGTAGCGATGAAGGTCTGGTACGTAACCATGATCTTTCCGGCGAAGTCCGAGACGTTCGCATGCAGCGATGTGCGCGTGCTGCGAGACGGAGCGGTCGACGTCTCGGTTCACACACTGCGACCAGCTCGACCCGGAGGGCAATTCGAGAAACGGAGTTTTCTGAGATCCGGCGCCCGCCGCCGCGCCGCCGCTGAGCTGCTCGGCGAACGGGGCCTCGCCGGTCTTCCAACGAGCTACGGAACCCTCGCCTCGGCGGTGCGCGGGCTTGGATTTGCCCTTCGAAATCCGCTGACCTTGCTCGATCTCATCTCGTGGATCGCTCGGCACAGCTGGCGCACTCCCAAGCATCTCGTAAAGAGCCTCACGCTGGTCCCCAGAAGTCTCGACATCCTCCAGTCTGCCATGCGAGAGCGACCAGACGTCGTGCATCTTTTCTGGGGGCACTACCCGGCAATCGTCGGCTACCTCGCCCATCGACATCTGCCCGGTACCGTGCTCTCGATGTTTCTGGGCGCTTACGACCTGGAGCGAGGCTTTGCAGGCACCGCCCCGGTTGCTCGCCAGGCCGACGTGGTCTGGACCCATGCCCGCGCCAACGTGCCCGCCATCACCCGGCTGGGCGTTTCCCCGGACCGCATCCGCGTCGCCTACCGTGGGATCGATATCGCCCGCTTCCCTGCACACAGCCCGAAGCAACCACGGCGCATCGTGACCGCCGGCCGACTGATCCGCTCCAAGGCGGTGGGTGACGTCATTGCGGTGTTCGCCGCGCTGTTACCGGACTTCCCGGACGCGAGGCTCACCGTTCTCGGGAACGGTCCGGAGCGCTCGAGCTTGGAGCGCCTCACCCGATCCCTCGGCGTCGCCAAGGCGGTCGAGTTCCTCGGCCATGTGAGCCACGACCGGGTATCCCGCGAGTTGGCAACCGCCGATGTCTTCCTGCTGATGTCTCGCAAAGAGTCCGAGCGCCTGCCCAACGGCGTCAAAGAGGCGATGGCGTGTTGCTGCGTCTGCGTAGTGAGTGAGACTCCGGGGATCGAGGAGTTAGTGGTCGACGGAGAAACTGGATTTGTCGTGCCCCAAGGAGACATCGCGGCCGCATCCCGGTGCGTGACCCAGGTATTCAGCAACCGGGATGATGTTCAGAAGATGGTCGCTGCAGCGCGCACCCAAATCGTCTCGCAGTTCGATGTCAGGAAATCAATGGGGCGCTACCGCGAGGTCTGGCAGGAACTCTGCTTCGAGCCCGTGGTTTCCGCGCGGCGGGATCGTGAACCCTCCGTGGCCTGCTAGGGGGGGCGCGTGCGAGTTGTCTACCTCCACCAGTACTTCAACACGCGTTCGGGCGGCACGCGGTCCTACGAAATGGCCCGGCGTCTCGTCGCGAAGGGCCACGATATCCAGATGGTAACCTCCGACCGGACGCCGGCACAAAACGGTGCTCGCCGCTGGCATCGCACGTCAGAGGACGGCATTCAGGTCCACTGGTTGCCCGTATCGTACTCGAACTACATGTCGTATGCAGCGCGCATACGGGCATTTGCCAGGTTCGCATGGGCGGCCAGTGCGCGAGCGGCAAGCTTGGGAGGCGACGTGGTGTTTGCCACTAGCACGCCTCTCACCATCGCCGTCCCAGGCATCTACGCCTCTCTCCGAAACCGAGTGCCAATGGTGCTCGAGGTGCGCGACCTCTGGCCCACCGTGCCTGTCGCGATAGGCGCGCTCCGAAATCCTGCCTCGATCGCAGCCGCGCGTTGGCTGGAGCGAACGGCCTATCGCCGCTCCACGCGGATCGTGGCGCTCTCCCCTACCATGAAGAAGGGCATCGCACGCACCGGGTATCCCGAATCGCAGATCACCGTCATTCCGAACGCTTGCGACCTCGCAGTCTTCGACGTCAACGCCGAGTGCGGGCGCCAGCTGCGCGATGCGCATTCGTGGCTGCGCGACCGACGGCTCGTTGTGTATACGGGTGCATTGGGCCGGGTCAACGGCGTCGACTATATCGCTCGTCTCGCTGCCGAGGTCAAACACGTCGCTGACGATATCTGCTTCGTGGTCGTCGGGGAGGGTATCGAGGAAAGCAAGGTCCGCGCAGTCGCCGAGCAACTAGGCGTTCTCGGGCGCAACTTTTTCATGCTTCCCACGATGCCCAAAGCGGACGTGGCCCGCTGGCTGTCCGCAGCTGACGTCGCGATGTCAGTCGTCGTAGATCTTCCGGCTTTGTGGGCCAACTCAGCCAACAAAGTGTTCGACGCGTTGGCTGCGAGCAGACCCGTCGCCATCAATCACGAAGGGTGGTTGGCCGACCTCTTCCGAGAGACCGGCGCGGGCCTCGTGCTCCACCCTCAAGACATCAATCACGCCGCACTCACGCTCATTCAAGCGATCCGCGACCGCGACTGGCTCGAAACAGCGGGGGTCGCCGCACGACGACTGGCAGGTGAACGATTCCACAGGGATCAACTCGCGGCGCAACTGGAACGCGTCTTGGTGGCGGCGGTCGAGGATCGCTGCGCCGGAACGCTCGAAAACGGTCTCCAATCATCTGGGTCACGGCAACATGGATAGCCGAATCCGATCCCGTACCCGGATCAAGCGACCCGCTCCGCCCGACCGGCGTGCTCCCCCGTCCCGTTACCGGGTGTTCCTCTCACCACCTCATATGTCGGGCCATGAGCGTCGCTACATCGACGAAGCATTCGCAACGAATTGGATCGCACCAACAGGCCCACAGGTCGACGCGTTCGAGCGCGAGTTCGCGGCGGCGGTCGGAGCCTCGTACGCTACCGCTCTCACGTCGGGAACGGCGGCTCTACACCTCGCGCTGCGACTCACCGGTGTCTGCCCAAGCGATGAAGTCTTCGTAAGCACATTCACTTTTGTCGCCAGCGTGAATCCAATCCTGTATCAAGGAGCGACACCCCGCTTCATCGACAGCGATCGGGAATCCTGGAACATGGATCCACAGCTGCTCGCTGACGCCCTCGCCGAGGCGGCGAGCAGAGGGAAACTCCCCAAGGCCGTCGTGGCTGTACACTTGTACGGGCAGAGCGCCGACCTCGATCCTATCGTGGCTACCTGCGAACGGTACGGCGTCTCTCTCATCGAAGACGCCGCTGAATCGCTCGGGGCGACCTACCGAGGGCGAGCTCCCGGTACTTTCGGTCGAGCGGGCATCTTCTCATTCAACGGGAACAAGGTGATCACGACCTCCGGCGGAGGGATGCTGGTTTCCGAGGACGGGACTCTGATCGACCGCGCGCGCAAGCTGGCCACTCAGGCGCGCGAGCCTGCAACGCACTACGAGCATCTGGAAGTCGGGTACAACTACCGCCTCAGCAACGTGCTCGCCGCCATTGGTCGCGGACAGCTGCAAGTGCTCGACGAACGCGTCGAGGCTCGGCGCCGGAACTTTGCGTTTTACTGTAACAGCCTCCAGAATCTTCCGGGTATCGAATTCATGCCGGAAGCTCCGAGAAGCCGGCATGCGCGGTGGCTCACATGCCTCACCATCGATCCTAAGGAGTTCGGGGTGGATCGTGACACGGTCTGCGTTGCCTTCGAGAAGGCGGGCATCGAAGCTCGGCCGGTATGGAAGCCAATGCACCTTCAACCGCTGTTCGCCGCCTACCCGTACGAGGGCGGCACTGTCGCGGCCGATATCTTTGCCAACGGAATCTGTCTACCCTCCGGATCGAACCTGCGCACCGCCGACCTCGAGAACGTCGTCGAGATCATTCACTCGCTCCACCGGCGAGCACGCTAGGACCGACGTGGATCATCTTGTGCCACACGTAAGGCCTCCTCATCAGAACGCGTCCCATCTCTCCGGCTCGGCCGAAGCGAGGAGCAGTGGCAGCCGTCGTGACGGTTGGCACCAACGCAGACGCGCTGAGTCACAAGGCGGACTCGTCATCGCCTTCGTCGGTTCCGACGGATCGGGCAAGTCCACAGTGGCCCGTGAGATCGCGCGCTGGCTTTCCGAAGAGGTTCCCGTGGTGCACTTGTACTTCGGCACCGGTGATGGACCCGTGTCGCTCCCTCGCCGCGTGCTCCGCCGCGCGGGCTCGCTCGTCGCCGCGTGGAGGCGGCGTGGTTCCTCTTCGCCCACTCGTACGGCCTCGTCAACATCGGGAACGGAGCCCGGACCCACGTCGCCGCCGGGATGGACCCGCACGCTCTGGCGCGTGGCCTGGGCACTATTAGTGGCTCGCGAAAAACGGCGACGGCTGGCAAGTGCGCGGCGTGCACGCAGCCGCGGCATCGTCGTCGTATGTGATCGCTACCCGCAAGCCGATATCATGGGCTACAACGACGGGCCCTTGCTGGGAGACTGGATCGATCACCGCAGCAAATGGCGGCGAGCTCTGGCCAGGCGCGAGCTCTCTGTCTACCAATCCTTCACGCGCTTTCCGCCAGACCTCGTGGTCAAGTTACACGTGACCCCTGCCCTGGCAGCACGGCGAAAGGAGATCGCTTCGCTCGATCTCCTTCGGCGCAAAGCAGACGGAATCAAGCGGCTACACTATCCCGAAACGACCGCGGTGCTCGACCTGGACGCTGATCGGCCTCTCGAAAGTGTTCTGCACGACATCAAGGGGGCGATATGGTCCCGTATCTGACCGTCCCGTTCGCCAGGCATGGGCGGTCAGCCATGCGAACGCCGCCGGTTCCCGGGAGAACGCTCATAGTCGAATTCGTGGGCCTCCCAGGTTGCGGCAAGACCACAGTGGCCGAGCAAGTACTCCCACTGCTAAGCGCAAGAGGCGTGAAATGTCGCGGCCGGCGTTCGCCCCTCCGGCCATGGCGCACTCGACTGCGTGGCTACGTGTCCACTGCGGTATTCCACCTGCGACATCCCGGTCCCGTGACGGCCGGCATTGCCAGCGCCCTCACCCTCACCCCGCGGCGGCTGCGACGCATCCCCCACGCACTCCGAATGGCCGGCTGGGCCCGCCGCCTCAAGCAGCGCAGGATCGGACACCACGATCTGATCGTCCTCGACCAGGGCGTCGTACAGGACGCGTGGTCGCTTCTCCTCGGCGCGTCGGGAGAAACCAATAGGTATCTGACGCAGTCGATCCGTGCGTCCGTCGGCAATGCGGCGGTTGGTCTCGCCTACGTGTACTTCGATACCGACATCGATCTCGCTGTGAGCCGAATCCGCTCCAGGCCATCCGAGTCCAGTCGCCTCGACGTCATGCGGGACACCGAAGCCCGGGAGGTGCTGGCGGCGCATCACGCTGACCTGGAACGCTACTTCACCCTCGCTGTGCAGATCAGCGGTGCGCCCTCGTGCCGTGTCGATGCTAGCGGCCCGCTGAAGGAAACCACGCAAAGAGTTCTCGAGTTCATCGTCGACGCCCTGGCTTTGGAGCGCGGACAGGCCACAGCCTCAGCGCGCCGGCCAGAGCAGTAATGACCTCCACGGCGCGGGTCGCAGTCTTTCTTCCGTCCCTTTTTGGGGGCGGCGCGGAGCGTGTGATGCTCAACCTCGCACGAGGCATCGCGAGGCGAGGAATCGCCGCCGACCTCGTGCTTGCGCGCACTACCGGCCCATATGTCGACCAAGTGCCTGCCGAGGTACGTGTGCTCGACCTCGAGGCGGCCAGCGTGTCCGCGAGCCTGCCGGCGCTGACTCGCTACCTGCGACGCGAGCGGCCCGATGCACTTCTGTCCACTCTGAATACCGCCAACGTCGTTGCCGTCTTGGCAAAGCACTTCGCGAGGGCATCGACTCGAGCTGTCGTTCGCCAGGCCAACATGTTGGAGCCGCCCGCGCGTGTCGACCGCCCACTGACTCGATGGCTGATCATGCGATTGGTGCGATGGGCCTATCCTCATGCAGACGGCGTCATCGCCGTCTCCGAGGGAGTCGCCCGCGACGTAGCCGTTGCCACCCGTGTTGCGAGAGAACGTCTCCACGTCGTGCCCAATCCGGTCGTCGACGCCGAGCTCCTCGAAATGGCAAAGGCGCCTCCCGAGCACCCTTGGTTCGCGGACGGCGACGCGCCAATCATTCTCGGTGTCGGACGGCTCACGGCGCAAAAGGACTTCGCAACGCTCCTGCGGGCGTTCGCCGAGGTTCGCCGACGGCGCGACGCTCGCCTCGTGGTTTTCGGAGAAGGCCCGGAGCGAGCGGCACTAGAGACGCTGACTCACGAGCTAGGCATTGAGCAGGTCGTCTCCCTCCCCGGGTTCATACAGAATCCGTTCTCCGCCATGGCCCGAGCTCGGCTTTTCGTGCTCTCGTCGGCTTGGGAAGGCTTGCCGGGCGTGCTGATTCAGGCGCTGGCGTGCGGTGCGCAAGTCATCGCCGCTGACTGTGAAAGCGGCCCGCGCGAGATCCTCGCTGACGGCCGATTCGGACGGCTGGTTCCGGTGGGAAACCCGTCGACGATGGCTGACGCCATCCTCACAGCGCTGGGAGAGGCGCCGCGTCCCGCGTCGCCTGAAGCATGGTCCCGATTCACCGAAGACGCTGCTGTGGATGCGTACCTCCGCGTCCTCCGGGTCGCCCGCCCGGCGATTGGAAAAGCAGAATGTTGACAGTTGCACCGTTTGACGGGTCCCCCGAAGACTGGGACCGGGTACTGGCCACCTTTCCCGATCGGCAAGTCTTCCAGACCTCTTCCTGGTTAGCATTCCTCGCGGACGCACAGCGTGGCACGCCGGTTCAGCTGGTTCTCCGACAGGACGACGAACCCGTCGGGTACTTCGCAGGCCTCGTCGTTCGCAAGTTCGGGATGAAGATCTTGGGCAGCCCTTTCGCCGGGTGGACAACTTCGTACATGGGCCTGCGCCTGAGGGACGGGCTGTCGCGCAGCGAGGGGATAAAGGCGGTGCTGGATTACGCGTTCCATCGCCTGCACTGCATCCACTTCGAGTTCCGTGACCGGTCCTTCCGCTCGACGGACGCCCAAGGCCTCGGCCTCACGGTCCGAGAGAACCGTACATTCGAAATCGACCTGGCACCTACCGAAGACGAGCTCTTCGCGAACATGGCGAGCGCGTGCCGACGCTGCATTCGCAAGGCCGATCGTGTAGGCCTGCAGGTTGAAGAGGCCGACGATCTCGGGTTCGCCGACGAGTACTATGCGCAACTCCAGGAAGTCTTCGCCAAGCAGGACCTCGTCCCGACGTACCGTGTCGATCGTGTCCGGCTCCTGATCAAGCACATGCACCCCACCGGCCTGTTGTTGCTGCTACGCGCAAGAGACCCTGCGGGCAGATGTGTTGCTACCGGGATCTTCCCAGCCATGAACACCCACATGTACTTCTGGGGCGGTGCGAGCTGGCGCGCAGATCAACACCTTCGGCCCAACGAAGCAATCATGTGGTATGCCATGCGCTACTGGAAGCGCCAGGGGATCCGGTACTTCGACATGGTGGGCGGAGGTAACTACAAGCAGAAGTACGGCAGCCACGAGCTGCGGATACCGTGCTTCGCTCGATCGCGAATGCCCTTGCTGCAGCGCGTTCGGGACGCCGGCCATCGGCTGTTCAGGACCCGTCAGCAATTGCTCGGCAAGTTTCGGTCGTGAGCGCCCAGGTCCAAACGCACGAGTCTGTCATCGCACCGCGGATGCCGGCGGCAGTGAGGGTTTGCCGGGCGGTCGATCGCAGTCCAATTTTCCTGGTTTACCGGACGTGTTTTTGGGGGGCACAGATGACATCGACGGGTAACCGGATGAGGCGATGAGTCGCCGGCAACTCGAGATTCCTCTGGCTGATGGAGGCAAGACGAGGCCTCTCTCGGTGGTCGCTGAGCTGTTTGGCCGATTGCACGACGAACGCATCAAGTACTGTCACTGGAAGAGCAACGTGCGACTTGCCTCCTCGATGGTTGGGACCACCGATCTGGACATCCTGGTGGATCGCGGCTCGACAGGCGCGGTGCGACGGATTTTCGCCCATGTCGGGATCAAGCGCTTTGCCGCAGCGTCGTACCGCAGCTATCCAGGGGTCGAGACACACGTCGCCTTCGACACTGCGACGGGCACGCTCGTTCACGTTCACACCCACTTTCAGCTCACGCTAGGAGAAAAGCTGCTGAAGGGACATCGCCTGCCCTGGGAACAACTGATGCTCTCGACGCGGGTCATGGACCCGGTGCATCAAGTCTACGTCGCCGATCCAAGCCTCGAACTCGTGGTGTTGGCTGTTCGGGCCGCATTGAAGGTCAGTGCACGCGACTTCCTGCAGAGGCGGCGACGGCGACGATACTTGGGTCAACAGACACTCCTGGAGTTCCGCTGGCTCGCCGAACGAAGTGACTCGACGCGTGTCCTCCAGCTCGCCGGCGGACTGATCGGAGACGAGGCAGCACGGCAGCTCCCCGAGCTGGTCGCGCATCCGTCCTTTCGGCGTCTGCGGACCTTTCGGCGCAGCACGTCAGCAGTCCTCAGCGACTTTCGTCTCTACGGGCGGATACAGACACGAGCGCTGACATCGGCACGGGAGATTGCGCTCCGCGCGCGTGCATGGGGACGCCGAGCAGGGACGGCACCTGGGTCCCCCCGCACCCTTCCCCAGGGCGGCATCACCGTTGCCATCGTGGGCAAGGACCAGGACTTGCGATCGAACCTGATTCAAACCCTCGAGGAATGGCTCTCGCGGCACGTGGCCGTTGTCAGAGCAACGTGGGGCGGGCTGTCGGCACTTCGCCGCATTCACCGGGCGAAGAGTCGGGGCTTGATTGTCCTGGTGGACGCCGGTTCCGCTTTGAGACTTGATTCAAGGGATGGCAAGGGAGATCTGCAGGCTGCCACCGAACCCGACCTGGTCCTGGTACTCAACACGCCCGATGGAGACGCGCTAACCGTCCTCCGCGACGTCCCGACCGATCGCGGTCACAGAGAAGAAGGGGATCGCCAAGACAATGCGGAAACGGAACTCCCAAGGATCGTCAAGCTCGATCCGGCAATTCCGTGGGAGGAACTTCTGCTCCGCGCCAAGCGCGCTATTTGGCACAGCATATAGAGGTACCCACGAGGCCTACGCGACGAACTCCCACGCGAGCGACCCTTCGGCCGCGGCGCAGGGGCAGAAGAGGAAGGAGGCTCCCGTGACGGAACAGCCTCGCTTCACCTGCCTCATGTATCACTACCTGTCCGACCGCCCAACCTCGCGATACGGCGTGTCTTTCAGCGAATTCCGGCGCCAGCTAGCGTGGCTGCAAGCCGAAGGGTTCACAATCGACGGTTTTCCTGAACTCCGGCACCGCCTTGTCTCGGGTCAGATTCCCGACAGGTATGTCGTCATCACATTTGACGACGGCCACGGCAGTTGTCTCCAGGCGGCCGAGTGCGTTCGAGAGGTTGGGGGACAGGCCTCGTTCTTCCTCACCAAGCAGTTCTGCGAATCCCGACCCAACTTCCTCAACCCCGCCGAGATCCGCACGCTGGCGGGTCTCTGTTCGGTGGGAAGTCACGGAGTCACGCACGATCCGTTATCGCGGATATCCACCGCACAGTTGATCGAGGAACTGCAGCTGAGCAAGCGGTGGCTCGAAGACATCGTTGGAGCGGACATCGACACGTTGGCTGCTCCTGGGGGGTTCATCAACTCGCACGTGGTCGATCATGCGATCGGCCTGGGGTACAGTCTGATTGGCAACTCCACCGAATGGTGGAATTCGCCCAGACGCGTCGCCGTCAGTAGAGTGGTGAACCGCGTGGGGATGCGCGATTCGTTCGGATTCCCCACCTTCGCCCGCATCGCGGGCGGGCGACACCGGTTCTACCTCTCCCGCCGACTCCGATCTAGTCTCCTCGCCCCCCCAAAACGGTTGCTCCCGCGATCGCTCGTAAAACGCCTCTTCGGGGGCCGTTAAAGCCCTTCCGCGCACGGCGTCGGCAAAATGCGACCTGAACACGTCACCATGGCACTCGTTCTGTCGGCGTCCGGGGCAATCGCGGGCGGCACAATCGCCCGCGACGCGTGAGAGGGTGGTACGGGGCATGCTGCACTAAGGATCCCGGTACTTCAAAACTCCATATGTCGTCGACGCTCTCCAAGGAGGCGGTGCATCAGAATCCTGATTGCCAGTCCCATCGATCCTACTACCATCGAGTTGCTACGGGAGCGCCATGATGTGGTGCTGGCGCTCAACGCCGATGAGGAATCGTTGCGCTCGCTCATCAATGACCGCGAAGTGCTGATCTTCCGGTCGGGAGTGAATGTCTCGGCAGAAGTTCTCGCGGCCGGACCCGGCCTGAAACTCCTCGTCAGGGCGGGGGCGGGGCTCGACAACATCGCTCTCGACTACGTTCGGGAGCGCGAACTCAGGCTCGTGACGATCCCCGGGCCGGGTGCGCGCGCCGTGGCTGAACTTACGTTCGCCCTGATGCTTGCATTGGCCCGCCAGGTCCTGGTGGCTGACAAACTGCTCCGCCGAGGCCGCTGGGCTAAGTACGAACTCAAAGGGTCTCTGCTGGCTGGGAAGCGCCTGGGGATCGTTGGGGCAGGAAGCATCGGATCACGGGTCGGTCAGTTGGGAGCGGCGTGGGACATGGAGGTCATTGGCTGTGTCGAGTACCCCTCCCAAGAGGAAGCGGCTCGCCTGGGCCAGCTTGGGATCCGACACACCGATTTTGACGAAGTCACGCAAACGGCCGACTTCGTAACGGTACACGTTCCACTGCAAACCTCAACTCGCTATCTCATCAATGCCGATGTCCTCTCCCAAGTCAAGCCAGGCGCTTTCCTGACCAACCTTGCGCGAGGGGGCGTGTTGGACGAGCAAGCGCTGTATCACGCATTGACAGCGGACGACAAACTGGCAGGTGCGGCGCTCGACGTCCACGAACGAGAGGGTGAGGGAGCGATTTCACCTCTCGCCGAGCTGCCCAACGTGATTCTCACTCCGCATATCGGCGCCATGGCGATCGACGCGCAGCGTCAAATTGGCGAGCGCGTCATCGAGATCGTGGATGCATGTGATCACGAAGACGCTGTGCTAGAAACCAAATAAGAAGGCGAAGCCATGGCGACGCGATTGTCGCGAACAGGAAGCGAGGACCCAAGCAGGGTGACTGCGAAGACGACCCAGTTGAAGCGGCTGTTGGGCTCCCCGGAGCCCACCTTCCTTTTGGAAGCGCACGACGGCCTGAGTGCCCGGATCGTTGAGGAAGCGGGCTTCCAGGGGATCTGGGCCAGTGGACTGGCGATCTCGGCTTCGCTGGGGGTACGGGATAGTAACGAGGCGAGCTGGACTCAAGTCCTCGAAGTCGTCGAGTTCATGAGCGACGCAACGAGCATCCCGATCCTACTCGATGGCGACACCGGTTACGGCAACTTCAACAACGTCCGGCGACTCGTTCGGAAGCTCGAGGAGCGCGGCGTGGCGGGGGTGTGCCTCGAGGACAAACTGTTTCCCAAGACCAATTCGCTTATAACCGGGGCACCACAACCGCTCGCCAGTATCGCCGAGTTCTCGGGAAAGATCCGAGCCGCGAAGGACACCCAACGAGACCGCGACTTCTGTATCGTGGCACGCGTCGAGGCTTTGATTGCTCGTCGAGGACTGAACGAAGCCCTCGACCGAGCCAACGCGTACGCTCGGGCTGGAGCAGACGCGATCCTCATGCACAGTAAGGCTCCCACGGCAGACGAAATCCTGGCATTCATGGACGTGTGGGACGGAACCTGTCCCGTCGTCATCGTCCCGACCACATACGGTAAGACCCCCACCTCCGTGTTCCGGGACGCCGGCATCAGCCTGATCATCTGGGCCAACCACCTCGTGCGGTCGAGCATCGTCGCCATGCAGCGAACCGCGGCCACTATCCTGCAGGCACAATCGATCGCATCGATCGAGGACGAGATCGCCCCCGTGCACGAGATCCTTCGGCTCCAAGACGATGGGGAGCTGCGGGAAGCCGAGCGTCGATACCTGCCGGCCACGGCCGCCTCGATGCAACCGACCCACAGGGTGCCACGCCGACGCGCGCCGCGCTCGACGCCCAAACTCGGCACCTAACAGGTTGACCGCTTCGAACCCGAGGATCTCCAGCCAGCAACCCCACGCGAACCCGACACCGGACCGCCGCACCGTCGTGCATCAACCTCGCCTGCCGTGTGCTGGCTCGGCCATTGCGGGCGCCCTACAGCGTGTGGTGGTGGTACGACGGCATGGGCGAGGATCAGAGCATCCCGCGTACTGCCCCGCGCTGCAAACCGGTCGTTCTCAACTTGCAAGACCACGCTTTCGCCTGTTGCAGGGCCTCGGCAAGTCGCGACATCCACCTCCGAATCGACGGCACGTTTCTGTCAACCGTTACAGTGAGGAAGTCACCTCTGCTGCGCGGGTCACACGAATCATGATCACGACGGCTTTCACTGTCATTCCAATCACGACCCCCGAACAGCGGGCTCAGTGGGATGCATTCGCTTCGCGTTCCGAGGTCGGCCACATGCACCAGTGTTTGTGGTGGGCAGACCCGTTGACGGACTACGGGGTTGAGGCACGGGTGGTTGGCTGTTGGAATGGCGGCGAGCTGGTCGGGGGAGCGCTGTTCCGCTCCGTCCGTGTGCCGTTGACGCGAATGACCGTTCTGGAGTGTCTGAATGGGCCGATCTTTCTCGACTGGAAGTCGGCGTGGGCGGGACCCTTTGTCGCGGGCGTGGCGCGCCTCGCAGAAAGCCTCAATAGCGGCGTCCTCACCATCCGCGCGTGTCCCCGAAGCGACGTGGTCCGCGACACCCACACGGCGCTCTGCCGTGCAGGACATCGGGTGGAAACAACCCCCGGCAGGAGCACAGCGAGCCTACCCCTCAGCGGGCGGACCCTGGACGAAATCTGGACGGGGCTCAATCGAGGGACCAAACGCAACATCACGAAGGGCACCGCAGCTGGCGTGAGCGTGCGAGCAATCGTCGAACCGGGAGAGCTCAGACACGCCCACGCCACCTGGAAGGCCACCGCGGCTCGGAAGCACTTCTCAGACGTCCGGCCCTGGAGCGGACTAGAACCCGTGCTGCTGCACTGTATCAAAGAAGGTCTCGGCGGCGTGCACGCGAGTTACCTGAACGGTCGTCTCCTCGCGGCCATCTTCGTCACCTACCTGGGGAACAAGGTGGAATACCACTACGGGGGATACCTCGACGGTGTGGAGCGACATCGTCCAAACCACGTGTTGCACTACGACGCGATCCGGCGAGCGTTGAATCTCGGCGCCAAGGCATACGACTTCGGCAACTTAATGGACCCCGACCGACTAGGACGAAGCGGGGTGGACCAGTTCAAGATCGGCTTCGGTGCAATCCCCACTCGGTGTTCAGACACCATCATCTGGGAGCGAAAGCGGCTTTTCTATCGAGGCGTAAGACTGCTCAAGCGCCATCCGATCGGCCGGCAGTTGATCACGCTGTGGAAAGACTATCTGGTCGAGCGGAACGGAGCTGGAGACGGGCATCTGGCCAACGGCCGCGCGCTCGACGGCCAGCAGGCCACGTCAACCGCCGATCGCGACTAGAGTCCTCGCGTCTCCCTGAAACGCGACCCGATATGACGACTTCGAGCTTCTGCGTCGTTCCAGTCACGACGATTGAACAGCGTGCTCAATGGGACGAGTTCGCGTCGCGTTCGACCGTGGGCCATATGCGCCAGTGCCTGTGGTGGGCACAGCCCTTGAGCCGCTACGGCGTGAAGCCGCAGGTGCTGGGCTGCTGGTCCGGCGGCGAGCTCGTTGGCGGAGCTCTGTTTCGCTCGATCCCAATGCCCCTCACCAATGCCGCGATTACTGAGTGCCTCAATGGGCCCATCTTCCTCCGTTGGCAGTCGGCATGGGCAGAGCCCTTCGCCCACAGCTTAGTTCGACTTGCCGGGGCGCACAAAAGCAGCGTGCTGACGATACGAGCGTGTCCGCGGATGGACGTGCACCGAGACATTCTCGCGGCCCTGCTCCGCTTGCGGCTACGAGTCAGAACAGCCGAAGGGACTACAAGGGCGATTCTGCCGTTGAACGGCAAAAGTACTGACGAACTCGTCATGAGCTTCAACACCGGCACGCGTCGCAACATCAGGAAGGGCGTGAAGACCGGTGTGCAAGTACGAACCGTCGTGACACGAGATGAGCTCCGGAATGCTTACGCCGCCTGGACCGCGAGCGCGGATCGGAAGCACTTCTCGGACGTCCGCCCTTGGGCGGGCCTAGAGCCTGTGCTGCAGCATTGCATCGACCAAAAGCTCGGCGCCGTACACGGGAGCTTCGTCGACGGCCGCATCGTCGCGGCCATCTTCGTCTCGCATTTTGGAGACACGACCGAATATGTCTACGGCGGTTACGTCGATGGGGCCGACCAGTACCGCCCCAACCACCTGCTACACGATGAGGCCATCCGCGAGTCCCTGAGGCTCGGAATGAGCGCCTACGACTTTGGCAACCTACTCGAGCCGTCCGAGCCAAACCCATGCGGCATCGATCGATTCAAGCTGGGCTTCGGTGCGAAGCCGATTCAGTGCGCTGATACGATCATCTGGGAGCGGAAGCCACTGCTGTACCGCGGCGTCCAGCAGCTGAGAAGGAACCGGGTCGGCAGACGGCTCCTGACGCTGGTGAAGGAATACATCGTCAGGCGCCGGGACCGCCGGGACGGTTTGGCCCGTGAACCAAGCTCCTCGTCCTCGACGTGATCAGACCGACCGCGCCACACCGACCCTGGCACGAGCCGTGCCCGATGCTCGGCTCACCGGCGGGTCGACGCCGAGGCGACGTGCCTCGACCGCGGCGGCTTTCGCTTCGCTCACGCGATTCAGTCTGGTCGGGTGCCCGAAGCGGAGGCGCTGGCGGCCGTCGACCCGGGTTCTGCCCGCACCCTGAACAAAGGTAGTTCGACTCTTGCGCGCGCATTCTCGAAATCCCCATGAGCCCTACGCCGTCGTATTGGGCCTCGACCACAACATCATCGGACTGCAGACGGCTCGGATCCTCGCCCATCGCGGCGTTCCCGTTATCGCTATCGCCCGCGACCCCACTCACTGGGCCTGCCGCACCAACGCGTGCGAGCGAATCGTATTCGGAAGAACGGACCTGCTAGGCGCCCTGGCGGATGTCGGCGCAACACTGGAGGCAAAGGCAGTCTTGTATCCCTGCACTGACGAGCACGTCCTTCTCGCTTCCCGCAATCGAGACCGACTCGCTCCCTGGTACCACGTGGCTCTCCCTCCTGCGGACGTTCTCGAGATGCTGATCGACAAAGTCCGCTTCTACACGTTCGCCCAGGAGGCTGGCTTCCCCATCCCACCTACGGTGGTGGTACACGGCCGGCAGGACCTCGAACGGGCAGCCGACACATTGACGTTTCCGTGCGCTCTGAAGCCCCCGTCAAAGTCCTCCGAGTGGCGCCAGCGCACTCGGCAAAAGGCTATCAAGGTCGCCAGCGCTAAGGAGCTCCTCCACCTCTATGAGCAGTTTGCAGATTTTCCTTCTGCCCTGATCGTCCAATCCTGGATCGACGGAACCGAGTCAGATCTCTATTCCTGCAACTGCTACTTCGACAGAGACTCCCGACCACTCGTCAGCTTTGTGGCGCGAAAGCTCCGGCAGTGGCCACCCCGCACGGGGCAGAGCTCTCTCGGGGAGGAGTGTCGCAACGACACCGTTCTCCACGACACCCTGCGGCTCTTCCGAACGGTCGGCCTGCGAGGACTCGGTTATGTCGAGATGAAGTTCGATCCACGGCGGGGAGAACATTTCATCGTCGAGCCCAACATCGGCCGCCCGACCGGCCGATCGGCCATCGCGGAAGCCGGCGGGGTCGAGCTCCTGTACACCATGTACTCCGATATCGTCGGCAGACCGCTCCCACCAAACCGAGAGCAGCAGTACACTGGGGCGAAGTGGGTGGACATACGACGGGGATTTGCTATCGGCGCTCCATGCCTGGCGCCGGGGCGAGCTGAGTCTCGGCCAGTGGAGACGGTCATGGCAGGGCTTACAGCACGACGCGATCTTCCGGTGGAGTGATCTCCGCCCCTTCCTCGGCGCCTTGATCGGAGGCTTGCGAGACGTCCTCCCCGGCAGCCGCCGTAGGCGCCCCCGGCGACGGCGAACATCCCGTGCGCCCAGCCCTGGGCCGGCGGAGTAGCCGGCGGCGTAACCGCCGCCGCTGGTACGAACCGTGCTGCCTCGCCGGAGTGTCATGACACACTACCGATTCAACGCGACGATTCCAGACCCAACCACACCGTGCCCGACATAAGCGAGACCGGCACCGACCCGTCCTTCGTACGCTTCAGCGAGCTGTCGCCGCAATGGGCAAACCGCGAGATGCATCTCCACACGAACTATACCGACGGAGCCCCAACCATCGCGGAGGTGGTGCAGCGCGCCGAATCGCTCGGGCTGGCTGCGATCGCTTTCACGGAGCACGCTCGAGCCGACAGTCACTGGTTCCCGGAGTTCGCAGCCGAGGTGCGACGGCATGCTCGAAGCACAGCCGTACGCGTGCTGGTTGGTGCCGAGGTGCGCATCAAGGGTTTCGACGGCTCCTTAGACATCTCGTCAGAGATCCGAGAGCACTGCGACCTGGTACTGGCAAGCGTGCATCGGTTTCCGGGACCTGACGGAGAACCGTTGGCGTTTCGCGATGTCCCGCGCGCCCACTTCGCCGAAACCGAGTATCGCCTGGCGATGGGGCTCTTGCAGCAGGGCGGCGCCGACGTCCTGGCACACCCGGGAGGCATGTCGCTGAAGCACCTACGCACGTTCCCGACTGAGTGGTTTGCATCTATCATGGCTGCGTCTCGCACCACCAACGTCGCCATTGAGATCAACAGCGGCTACTTGCGTGACGTGGGACCGTTCTTGGAAGTGGCTGAGCAGGTGGATCCACTGGTCTCCGTCGGCTCCGACGCGCATACGTTGGAGCAGATGGGACGCTGCCGGCAGATCTTGCGGGAGTATCTGTGGCCCGCTTGACGGTGTTGGTCACCGGTGCCGGGGCGCTGGTTGGCCAGGGTGTCCTGCGCGCGCTGCGAATGTCCGGTAGGGCGATGCGAATCGTGACCGGCGACCCGGACCACCGGGCCACGGGTCACTGGCTGGGAGACGCCGCCCACCGTATCCCCATGGCAGCGGATCCGCAGTTCATCGAGCGAGTGGAAGACGTGATCACTCGCGAGGATGTGTCCGTCGTCCTGGTCGGCACGGACGCGGAACTCGGCGTCTTCAGTCAGGCCCGCGCGCTATTAGAAGCCAAGCACGGAGTCCAGATCGTGGTGAGCTCCCCTCGTGTCGTCGAGATCGCAGACGACAAGTGGAAGACGGTCGAGTTCCTGCGGGAGAATCGCTTCCCGTACCCACGATCCGCCATTTCCGAAGACCGGGGAGCGGTGGATAAGATCGTGCGAGATGTGGGCTTTCCGTTGTTCGCGAAGCCACGACGCGGGGCACGGTCGAAGGGGGCGGGTGTGATCCACAGTGCGCAGGAGCTGGATGCCATCTATCGCACACGCGCGGCGTATATCATCGAAGAACTCTTACCGGACCACGATGGCGAATTCACGGCTGGATGCCTCGTGGCTGATGGCTGTTGCGCTTCGGTGACCGTCCTGCGCCGCGACCTACGGGATGGAAACACCTATCGGGCCTACTCGGAAGGCGCATCGGGCTTCGAGTCGTGCATTGCTGCGATCGCCGAACGACTAGGGCCGCACGGGCCGTGTAACCTGCAGTTTCGCGTTCGCAACGGTGAGCCCGTCGTCTTCGAGATCAATGCGCGCTTCAGTGGGACTACGCCGATCCGCGGAATCTTCGGCTACAACGAAGTGGACGGTTTCCTGGATTATCTGGTCGATGGAACGCCGATTCCTGCCGCATCGCTCCGACAGGGGGTGGTGCTCCGCGCGTGGTCCGACGTCTTCGTGCCGGCGGAGCAGATGCACCAGTTCGCCGACCGTGGTTGTTTGGAAAAGCCCGACCCGGAGCCCTTCCCTTTTCGTTGACTTGGCTGCTGGCTTGCTCGACCCGGTCTGCAGCAGTGAGTAGCGAGTAGTCTTCCAACGGTCGTCCCGCCGTCCCACTCACCACCCACTATTCACCATTCACCAGTCTCACCCGCACAAAACACCGCCTCCATTCACATTGAGAATCTCTCCCGTTACGTGCCGCGCCAACGGCGAGAGGAGGAAGAGTATCGGTCCCGCAATGTCCTCGGCGTTCGCCACGCGGCGAAGCGGAATCGTCCTTTCGATTTCCCACTTCCCTTTTCCACCGTCCCGCTCGTACGCCACCTGCGCCATGTCGGTATCCACCCATCCGGGCGCCACGGCGTTCACGGTGATCTTATCCGACGCCGCCTCGATACACACCGACTTCACGAACGAGATGATGGCCCCCTTCGTGGCGGCATAGTCGGCGTGATATCCCTCGCCCCGCTGTCCCGCCGTACTCGACACGATCACCACGCGGCCGCCGGGCATCATGGACCGAAGCGCCGCCCGCGTGCCGTAGAATACCGAGTCGAGATTCACGGCCATGGTGGTGCGCCAGCGACTCGGGTCCATGTCCCGCACCGCAACGTCCTCCGGTGGCCAGATTCCGGCGTTGGCGACGAACATGTCCAGTCGATTGAACGCCTTGACCGTCTCTCGCACGGACTGCTCACAACCCTCCCGCTTGGAGAGATCGACCTTGAGCTTCAGCGCCACGCCCCCAGCCGACTTCACTGCCTCCTCAACCTTCTTCGCCGCCGCTTCCCGAGACTGGTAGGTGAACGCCACAGTCGCTCCCGCCTGCGCAAGGAGTTTTACGGTAGCCTCGCCGATGCCGCGAGAGCCTCCCGTGACGAGGGCGACTTGTTCGCTGAAGTCGATGGGTGTCATGGATGTTCCGATGGTTGGTGAACGGTGAGAGTGAGAGGTGAGTGGTGACCGGTCTCCAAACGGTCGTCCGTGGTCCGACTCACCACTCCCTATTCCCCACTCCCTACTCCCCCCTACCCCTTAACAAATCGTTTCAGCCTCTCCATCAACGTCTCTTCCAGCTTCACCGGAGCGACCTCTTTGAGGTCTCGATCCTCGATGACCGCCAGCGGGTTTTCCAAGGCCAGCCGCAGCGCCACATCAGGCGCGCCGGCGCCGGTGAGGTAGTCGATGCCGGTAGGCATGGCCCGCCTGTCACCGTGATTGTCTGCCGCCAGCACGTCGGCCAATCCCGCTTGGAGGATTTGCCGGGCCCGGCGCCCTCGATCCGTCGGTCTCGTGAGGGTGGTCGCATCGACCTGCATCTTCGCGCCCACGGCTCTCCACGCCGCAATCACGTCCACTCGGCAAGCCCGGTACCGCTCGGGGTGCGCCACCAACGGCGTCACCCCTGTCTGCGAGATCAACTCGAGCACCTTCGTTGCCGATTCAGGCACGACCGTCGTGTGAAACTCGACCAGATAGTACCTCGAGCCGGCCAGCGAATACCGACGATCGCCCAGGGTGAGCGGCGGCATGGGCTGGTCGAGCATGATCTCGAAACCCAGGTGGAGCTGTGGCGGGTTGGGCGCGGCTGGGGCCAGGATCTCCAGCATCTCATTGCGTTGCGAGATCATGTCCTCGCCGTGTCGGGCGATCTCGCTGGCGCGGAGGTGCGGCGTGAGCACGACATCGCTCACCCCCAGCTCCGCAAACCGCGCGAGGGTCTGCACCGACTGCTCCACCGATCGGGAGCCGTCGTCGAGATTGGGAAGCAGATGAGAATGGAGGTCGATCATTGACGAACGAACGGTGCCGTCACTGCAACCCAGCCAGCTTCGCCGGATTCTCTTCAGCCACGGCCTCACACGCCCAAGTCACGAACGCATCGGCCGCGAGGATGGTCATCGCCGTCTCGCGGCTCTCCTGTGGAGCGGCCTGCGCCTCCGCCAAGAGGGACTCCGCAACGTGTTTGAGAGCGTCAGCGACGGAGCGTGCCGAGACCTCGGTCGCGTGGACTCGTACTGCCTCCTCCACCCGCGCCCGTAACGTGTCGGGCACGCCGTCGAGGCGAGCTGACAACCACGACGCCACGTCGGTCAGCTGACCGGCACTCCCAGGACGTCGCCCACGATCTCGGGGGTCTTGTCGCGAGCGAGGGTGAGTTTTTCCGGATCGCCGACCCCGGCCGAGGCGAAGTGCGGGCGCCCACCGCCCCGGCCACCACTCACAGCAGCGATCCGGTTCACCAGGTCTCCTGCCTTCACGCCCTTGGAGATCAAGTCGTCGGTCACGGACACGTGAATCCCCGGTCGGTCACCGGTGACGAAGAGCACCTGGATAGCATTCTTTTGTTTCTCGCGGAACGTGTCCATGAGCACACCGATCCGGCCACGATCTGCCACTGGCGCATCACCCACCAGCAAGAGCGTGCCGCCGACACGGTGCTCAGTGAGACTTTCGGCTTGCGCCGCCGAGCCTTTGCGCAACAGGTCTTCTACCTGCCTCTCGAGTCGTTTCTTCTCGTCGAGGAGCGTCTCGATCTTCCGGGCGACGTGCTCGGGGCTCGTGCGCAGCGACTCCGCCGCCTCAGCGACTCGATCATCGAGTGTCTTGACCAAGCCGTACGCCCCAGGGCCCGTTACCGCCTCGATACGGCGCACGCCCGCGGCTACGCCCGACTCGCCAGTGAAGTGGAAGAGCCCAATCTGGCCGGTGCTGCGCACGTGGGTCCCGCCGCACAGCTCCACCGACAGCTCCGGGATGTCGACGACGCGCACGATGTCGCCGTACTTCTCACCGAACAGCGCCATGGCGCCCCGAGCGATGGCCTCGTCATACGGCAGCTTGTAGGTCTCGATCTCGACGTTTTGCCAGATCCCCTCGTTCACCTCCTGCTCAATCGACCGGAGTTGCTCGTCGCTCACAGGCGCGTGATGCGAAAAGTCGAACCGCAGCCGATTGGGCGCCACTACGGAGCCCGCCTGCCGAACGTGCCTGCCGAAGTGGTTGCGCAATGCCGCGTGCACGAGATGCGTGCCCGTATGGTTTCGCTCGATGTTGCGACGACGGTCCTCCGCGACGACTGCCTCCACCTCGGTGGGCTCGAACGCACCGTCGTACGGACCCACCACCGCCTGTTTGCTGTCGACCTTGATGACGTCCTGTACCGGCAGTTGCCAGCCTTCGCCCTTCACGACACCCGTGTCGCTCACCTGACCGCCCGACTCGGCATAGAACGGGTTCTCGTGCAAGATCAGCTCGAGTTGCCCAGCCGATTGACGGAACGCCAGAATGTCAGTGTCGGCGTGCGTGGTGTCGTAACCCACGAACTTCTGCCGCATCCGTGGCTTCACGCGGGTGAACTTGCCGCGGCGCTTCTTGAGGTGCACCGCAGGCGCGCGGCGCTCGACCTGGCCCTCCTCGACCGCCGCCTCGTCACGCGAGGCGAGCTCCCGCGACTTCTCGCGCTGCCTCTCCAGCGCCTCTTCGAACCCGGCCTCGTCCACCGACCAACCACGCTCGTCAGCGATCACCCGAGTGAGATCCACCGGGAAGCCGTACGTGTCGTACAGCTTGAAGGCATCCGGACCGGAGATCGTCCCCCGAGGGCTCGTGATCAGCTCATCCAACCGCCTGAGACCACCCTGAATGGTCTCAAGGAATCCCTCCTCCTCAGCCTGCGTAACCTGTACGATGTGCGCCGCCTTCTCCCGCAGCTCAGGATAGGCGTCGCCCATCATGTCGGTGACGACCTGGGTGAGATGCGCCAGGGTGGCTTCATTGCGTCCCAGCAGATAGGCGTGTCGAACGGCGCGCCGCAGGATGCGGCGCAACACGTAGCCCCGCCCGACGTTCGACGGGTAGACGCCGTCGGCCAGGAGGAACGCTACGGCCCGGGCGTGGTCGGCCAGCACTCGATAGCCGGCGCCTTCAGGACCGCGGTCGTACCGGACCCCAATGAGCTCTTCGGCCCGATGGATGATCGGCATGAACAGGTCGGTATCGAAGTTCGACGGTACGTGCTGCATGACGGCCGCGATACGCTCGAGCCCTGCACCCGTGTCGACCGAGGGCGCCGGAAGGGGTGAGCGTGATCCATCTGCGCCCTGGTCGAACTGCATGAAGACGAGGTTCCAGATTTCCAGCAGCACGCCCGACTCGGCGAGGTCGATGAACGGATCCTGCGCGAGCTCCCCGCGACCACCCCGTTCGTGCTCGAGATCGACGTAGATCTCCGAACACGGTCCGCAGGGACCCGTGTCGCCCATCTGCCAGAAGTTGTCCTTGTCACCCATCCCGTAGATGCGCGACTCGGCGATCCCCGTCACGTCGCGCCACAGCGTGCGGGCCTCGTCGTCGGTGTGGTGAACCGTGATGTAGATGCGGTCGGGGTGGATGCCGAGGTAGTGCTCGGCTGTCACCCACTCCCAGGCAAACTCGATCGCCTCCTTCTTGAAGTAGTCGCCGAACGAGAAGTTGCCCAACATCTCGAAGAAGGTGTGGTGCCGCGCGGTGTGGCCCACCTGTTCGAGGTCGTTGTGCTTCCCACCCGCCCGCACACACTTCTGGACCGTGACTGCCCGGTCGTAATCCCGCCTTTCCAGACCCTGAAACACCCCCTTGAACTGCACCATCCCCGCGTTGGTGAACAGCAGCGTGGGATCGCCTGCCGGCACCAACAACGACGAGCCCACGTGATGGTGGCCGCGGGCCTGGAAATAGTTGACGAACGAACTGCGGATGTCTTTAGCCTGCATGGAGATAAAGGTAACAGCGGCGGCAATATAGCGAGTAGGGAGTAGGAATGTTGCTGGTCAGTGGTCAGTGGTGAGTGGGGAGTGGTGAGTGGGAATGGCGATACGGGAGTGATTTCAGGTGCCGATGAGTGCAGGTGAGCTGGTCGCTTGAGCTTTCGTAGACAGCTACCGGTCGCTCCTTGCTTGGCAGTGGGCACACAAGCTCGCCCTGTCAACGCTGAAAGCCACTGATCGCACATATCATCCCCGAGCCACATCAGTGTTCGATCAGCTCCGAGACGCGGTGGTTTCAGTCGAGGCGAATATCGTGGAGGGATATGTCCTGGGTTCGCCAGCGCAGTTCCGGCGGCACCTGCGGTACGCTTTGGCCTTGGCCAGCGAGGCCGAGTGCCTGATACGCTTAGCTGCGGAGAGACGCTACTTGCCGGCGGATACTGCCGACGAGTTGGAAAGCGCGGCTGGCCTCACACTGCGACTGGTTACCGGTCTGATACGGCGAATCGACAGAAGCGATTGCTGACCCCGGGGCCGCTGACCACTCACTACTCACTTCCCACCACTCCCCACTCCCTACTCCCTTCTATTTGGAACGACAATGATCTCCTCAATCGCATCGGAGACCTCCCTCCCCCGAAATCCCCTTCGCTCCAAGTACGCCAATAGCCGCCTGCGTTGCTTCTCGGTGGGCAGATTGCGCACCTGGCTGGCCCGCCTCTCCAGCAGACGGCGCACTTGCTCCGAGCGATCGACCCCCTCGTGCTCTAGCCCTCGATCGATGGCCGGCTCGGCGATGCGGCGGTCGACGCCGCGAGCGAGGAGATCTCTCAGCAAACGGGACCGCCCGAATCCCTTGGGAGCCCGGACCCGCACGAAGTGCTCGGCGAACTCAGTATCATCGAGCAGGCCCGCTTCCTCCAGCCGACCCACCGCCTCCGCAGCGGCTGAAGGGTTGTGACCCCGCTCCCTAAGGCGCCTCAGGACCTCGTAAACGGCCCTAGGACGGCTCGTGAGCATTCTGAGGCCCACCCGGTGGGCCGCTTCGACGTCCGCGGCGTAGGAGAGCCGCGAGACCTCTTCGTCATTGAGCCGCTTTCCCTCCTCGAGCTGTAGAGCCTGTACCTCGCTCGCCGAGACGGTACCGAACCGGGCCCCGTCCACCTCGATCACGAGGCGGCCCGGAGCCCGGGGGTGGGGTTTGATGCCGGTGACAAACATCCCTTCGAGGCGATCAGTGAGTAGTGAGTGGAAGCCGGCGAGCGGGACACAGGGCGCGCTGCAGATTTGCCCCCACTCACCACTCACTACTCACCAGTCACCCTCCTTGTGAGCCCTCGATCGTCTCTGTTGCTCCCTCGACCTCCTCTGCCCGAGGCGCAATTCCGAGGTATTCCTTCACCCGGGTCTCAATCTGCGTGGCGATCTCGGGATGGTCTTTGAGAAACAGCTTGGCGTTCTCCCGACCCTGGCCGATACGCTCCTTGCCGAACGAATACCAGGCACCGCTCTTGTCGATCACGCCCGACTCGGCACCGATGTCCACGAGCTGCGAGACGTGGCTGATGCCCTCGTTGAACATGATGTCGAACTCGGCTTGCCTGAATGGCGGTGCGACCTTGTTCTTCACCACCTTCACGCGTACCCGGTTGCCGGTGATCTCATCCCGTTCCTTCACGGGACCAATCCGCCGGACGTCGAGGCGCACCGAGGCGTAGAACTTGAGAGCCCTGCCACCGGTGGTGGTCTCGGGGTTGCCGAACATCACCCCGATCTTCTCTCGCAGCTGGTTGATGAACACCACCGAGGTGCGAGACCGGTTGATACTGCCGGCGAGCTTCCGCAGGGCCTGCGACATGAGGCGTGCCTGAAGACCCATGTGCGAATCGCCCATGTCTCCCTCGATCTCCGCTTTCGGCACCAGCGCAGCGACCGAATCCACTACGATCACATCCACCGCTCCCGAGCGCACCAGAATCTCGGCGATCTCAAGCGCCTCCTCACCAGTGTCCGGCTGCGACACCAGAAGGTTGTCCAGATCCACGCCGAGCTTCTTCGCGTACTCGACGTCCAGGGCGTGCTCGGCATCGATGAATGCCGCGACGCCACCCTGCAGCTGCGCATTGGCCGCGATGTGGAGCGCAAGCGTCGTCTTCCCAGAGGATTCCGGCCCGTAGATCTCCGTGATCCGGCCCCTGGGAATCCCGCCGATACCGATAGCGGCGTCAAGATTGATGGAGCCCGTGGAAATCGCCGGGACCCGGACCCGTGCCGACTCCTCACCCATCCGCATGATCGAGCCCTTCCCGACGTTCTTCTCGATCTGCGCGATGGCCAGGCTCAGCGCATTCTTCCGTTCGTCCGAAAGCTTGGCGCCGACCTTGTCGTCTTGCTTCACACTCATCGTCACCTCATGTCACTAAGAGTCATTTGCCAGGCCCAGGCGATACCGAATATAGGCCGAAACCCCACTCCCCGCCACCCCGCCGGGTGTTCCCCCCAACAACCCATCGACCCCGGTCTCGGGCGCCACGATCCACGACGTTCCGAGCCATTGGCCGGTTGACCTGCTTACCGCCCACCCTGGCCACCCGACACCTCGGCCCTAACACCTGGCACCTATCCCACCCGGAACGCATCCTCCACATGCTCGATGCGCGGCCCCCTCCCGGGTCGGAGCGTGACCCCGATGACGTCAAACCGGTAGTCGTCCTCGGGAGCACCGAATCGGTCGACCCAGGCAGACGCCACCCGGACGATCTCCCGCTGCTTCGCCCAGGTCACCGCCTCGAGGGGACTCCCATAGTTCCCATCGATCCGGGTCTTCACCTCGACGAATGCTACCAGGCCGGCGCGGCGTGCTACCACATCGATCTCGAGGCGACCCATCCGGAATCTGTGCCCCAGAATCTGCCAGCCGGAGCACCGGAGATACTTGATGGCCAGCCGTTCACCCCACACACCCAGTCGGTGTCGCGGGTCCTTCCACCTGGAGGGATCGGATTTGAGGGGCACGCGAACAAGATGTGAAGACGCGGCAAGGCTACATCATCGGATTCATGCTGCTGGGAGCAGAAAGCATCCTGGCCTTCCCCCCGTGCCCGCTCCCCTATCCCTTATCCCTTTTCCCCCTCCCCACTCCCTGCTCCCTACTCTCTATTGTCTTCAGACAATCCGATCCAGCTCGTCTAACCCGATCAGCACCTCCCGCGGTTTCGATCCGTCAGGGGGGCCAAGGATGCCGGCGTCATGCAGCTGGTCGATGATCCGTGCGGCCCGCCCGTAGCCGATACGGAGCTTGCGCTGGAGCAGCGACGTGGAGCCAAGCTGGTTCTGGATGCAGGTCTCGGCCGCTTCCCGAAAGAGGGCATCGCGATCGCCCGCCTGGCCACCAGCCCCCGCACCGGCCTCCGCCGCCTCGACCTCCTCCACGGCCTGGAGAATGTCCTCTTCCACGCGGGCTGGGGCTTCTGCCGCTTCCCTGTACCAGGTGGTGACGGCCTCGGTCTCCTCCGTGGAGATGAACGCTCCCTGCACCCGGACGGGCTCGCTCTTGCCCGGCGGCAGGAACAGCATGTCGCCGTTCCCTAGCAGCGTCTCGGCGCCGTTCTGGTCGATGATAGTGCGGCTGTCGACCTTCGAGGCCACCCGGAACGCGATTCGGCAGGGGAAATTGGCCTTGATGAGTCCCGTGATGACGTTCACACTCGGCCGCTGCGTGGCGAGGATGAGATGGATCCCCGTCGCCCGGGCCTTCTGCGCGAGGATCGCCAGCGGCTTCTCGACCTCACCCTGCACGGTCATCATGAGGTCAGCGAGCTCGTCGACGACGATCATGATGTAGGGAAGCGGGCCGTCTTCGAATGGGCGTGGCAGGTCGGGATCGTCCAGCGCCAACTGCTCCGATCTCTTCCCGCTCCCCCCTCCCCATTCCCCGCTGCCCTTGGGATGCACCATCTCCCTCCCCTCCACCAACTTGCGGTTGAAATCGTAAAAGTTGCGCGCCCCATTGGCGTGAAAAAGCTCGTAGCGCCGATCCATCTCCATCATCGCCCACTTGAGCGCCTGCGCTGCGTGTTTGTTGTTGGTGACGACAGGATGCCGGAGGTGTGGCAACGTGTTGTAGATCGACAGCTCTACCATCTTGGGGTCGATCATCAGCATGCGTAGCTCTTTCGGCGTGTAGCGATAGATCAAGCTGGTGATGATCGCGTTGATGCAGACTGATTTGCCCGAACCTGTGGCACCAGCAATGAGCAGGTGGGGCATCTTGCTCAGGTCGGCGATGACCGGTTTCCCCTCGAGATTGCGGCCAAGTGCGACGGGCAGCGCGGCTCGGGCTCGCAGCCATTCCGGCGAATCGAACAGCTCCCTGAGGGTGACCACTTGCGGCGTGGGGTTGGGCACCTCCACCCCGACCGCCGCCTTTCCCGGAATTGGGGCGATGATGCGAATGGACTGCGCGCGCATGGCCAGCGCGAGGTCATCGGCCAGCGCAGCGATGCGACCGACTTTCACGCCCGGTGCAGGAGCCACCTCGTACTGCGTCACCACGGGGCCGGTGGTGCGCCCGACGATCGAGCCCTCCACCCGAAACGTCCGCAGCGTATCGATGAGCACCTCTCCCAGCTGCTCGATCTCCTCCGTTCGGCCGTTGGTACTCTCCTTCGCTGGCCGCGTGAGGAGATCCACCGGCGGCAGTTGCTCCATGGGATCGTGCGTGCCGGTCTTGACGGCTGGCTTCGGCTTGCGCGACTTGCTCTTGGCACGACCCGCTGCCGGAGTCGCCTCCACGGCATCTTCGACCTCGGCGTCGCTGGGTTCTTCCCACACCGGCGCCGGCACCGCCGGCGACGCCCCCAGGCGGTCCCGGTATCGCTTGGTGAGCGAGCGGAAGGGATGCCAGTCCAGCGTATAGAGCGTGAGGAACGAGAGCCCTAGCAGGGTGAGCAGCACAGCGCCGGCCGTGCCCACGACATTCGTCATGCCGACGGTGATCAACCCAGGGACCAGCCCCACCAGGCGCTGTGCGAGGTTCCAGTCGTCGTAGGCCGGGGGGAACGCACCAACCTCGCGAAGTCCCGCTGCGATACCGACGGCAATAGGCACCAGAAAGATGAGCCAGCGGCGAGCCGATGCCGAGGTACTTCCAGAGGAACCCGCCAACGAGATCACCAGTGGGCCCTGTGATGCCGATGGGAAGCAGGGCGAGCCCAATGAAGACGCCGATGACGATGAACGCGATCGCGAGCAGTTCGTTCCGGCGGTCGCGGTCCATGGTGTTACCCCCCCTGCACCGACACGAGACGCTCTGCGTACCGCGGTACGATGTCGTAGGCGTCTACTGCCGAAGCAGCCAAGACGTCGTCGCGGAGCCCGAGGCGGCGCAGCTCCCGCGCGGCGGTGCTGGCTTGAAATGCGCGCTTCCACTTGTCGCCGTAGCGACGCATGAGCTGCAGCGCGGCGATGGCTGCGTCGTTGAGGTCGGCACCGCGCCGAAGGGCGCCGGGAATGAGCGCCTGGGCAAAGCGGCCGGCGGCGTACGCGTCCTCCAGCGCAAATTGCTTCTCGCGTCCACTGCATAGCAGGATGAGCTCGCCCCGCTCATCGAGAAGCCGGCGCGCGTGCTCGACCACTGCGCTAAAGTTCGTGGCGGCCCCGACCAGTACGGGATCTGCCGAATCCACCGATTCGAACGCTACCGTCCCGTTCGTGGTCGACATGACGATGGTCTTTCCAGCAACCTGCTCTCGCACCATCTCCACCGGCGAGTTGCCGAGCGGAAACCCTTCGATGGGCAGACAGCCACGTTCGCCAGCGAGCAGCACGTTGTTGGGTTCGAGGCTGTTGGCCACGCGCAGCGCCTCTTCCGCGGTCGCCGCGGGGACAACCGCTCGGGCACCATTCCCCAGCGCGGCCACGATCGTGGTGGTGGTCCGCAACACGTCGAGCACCACGACCGGCTTGCCTGCCACGTCGCGGTGTGTCAGGCCCAGTGGGGTGAAGTAGACCTCCAGCTTCATTCGCTCGGTGGCTGAAACAGCTCGGTATGCCGTTCGAGAAATTTCGTATCGACGCGCCCCGCCTGGAACTCGGGGTGATGCAACACCCGCAAGAGAAAGGGGATCGTGGTGGTGACCCCCTCGATGATGAACGAATCCAGCGCCTGGCTCATGCGCGCGAGTGCTTCCTCCCTGGTGTTACCGTGCACGATCACTTTGGCGATCAGCGAATCATAGTACGGTGGAACCGTGTAACCGGCGTAAATGTGGGTATCCACCCGCACGCCCGGGCCACCTGGCGGATGGAACGTCGTGATCGTGCCTGGGGACGGCTGGAAATTGCGGTAGGGATCTTCCGCATTCACACGACACTCAATGGCGTAGCCCCGTACCCGGTTGTTGTGGAGGATGAACCGCACGGGCTCCCCCGCGGCAACGCGGATCTGTTCCTTCACCAGGTCGTAGTTGGTGACCATCTCCGTGACCGGGTGTTCTACCTGGATCCGGGTGTTCATCTCCATGAAGTAGAAACGGCCATCCACGTCGAGCAGAAACTCAACGGTCCCGGCACCTACATAGCCGATGTGCTCAGCCGCACGGGTCGCCGCCTCCCCCATACGATTGCGGAGATCCTGATCCAGTGCCGGACTCGGGGCCTCCTCGATCAGTTTCTGATGCCGTCGTTGCACCGAGCAATCGCGCTCGCAGAGGTGCACCACCTTGCCGTGTTTGTCGCCCATCACCTGGATCTCGACGTGGCGCGGCCGATCGAGGTACTTCTCCACGTACACCTGTGCCGACCCGAACGCTGCCAGCGCCTCGTTCCGGGCGAGCTGGAACGCCCGCTGGAATCCCTCCGGGTCCCGCGCCACCCGCATACCTTTTCCCCCGCCACCGGCGGCCGCTTTGATGATGACGGGAAACCCGAGATCGCCCGCGATCTTCATGGCTCGAACCGGGTCCTCGATGGCTCCCTCGGAGCCCGGGATGACGGGGATCCCGAGCTCGCACGCCATCTTACGGGCCGCCGCCTTGTCGCCCATGAGCCGAATCTGCTCGGCCGTGGGTCCAATGAAGTCAATACCCGTAGCGACGCACTTTTCGGCGAACTCCGCGTTTTCCGCCAGGAAACCATAGCCGGGGTGGATGGCGTCGGCGCCGGTGATTTCGACGGCGGCGATGAGAGCGGGGATGTTCAGGTAGGAGAGGCGACTGGGTGCGGGACCGACGCACACGTCGTCGTCTGCGAACCGCACGTGGAGACACTCCCGATCCGCCTCGCTGTAGACGGCAACGGTCTGAACGCCGAGTTCGCGGCATGCGCGAATGATCCGCAGCGCAATCTCGCCACGGTTCGCGATCAGAATCTTGTTGAACATTGCGTCAGGGCGTGGGACTCTCGAGACGCTCGCCACCCTCGCCACGGGCCGTGATCTCTTCGGCGAAAGTGCGGTCGGAAGCGCTCTCGACACCGCTCACTCGCAGGGCGAATTCGCTGGGATTCGTCGAGTAGAACAGGGCCGCCTCGTAACTGATAACGCCTTGCTTGTACCAGTTCATCAGCGACTGATCGAACGACTGCATCCCGTACTGCACGGTCCCCTCACGAATGAGCTCGGGGATGGCGAGCGCTTTCTCCTGGTCGCGGATGTTGTCCCGCACGGCGGCGGTGTTGATCAAGACCTCACAGGCCGGCACCCGGGCGTTGCCGTCCTTGGTGGGCACGAGCCGCATGCAGACAACGCCCTCCAGGGCGGTGGAGAGGAGCGACCGCACCGCGCCGTGCTCGTGGGGCGGGAAGAAGGAGATGATCCGGTTGACGGTCTGCGTCGCGTCGGTGGTGTGCAGCGTAGAGAAGACCAGATGGCCGGTGTCGGCGGCCTTCATGGCCGTCTCCAGGGTCACACGGTCGCGGATCTCACCGATGAGGACCACATCGGGATCCTGGCGCAACACGTGCCGGAGCGCCGCATCAAACGACAGTGTGTCGGTTCCCACTTCGCGCTGCGAGATGTTGGCCAATCCGTCGCGATGCAGGAATTCGATGGGGTCCTCGATGGTGATCACGTTGCAGCGCCGATGCTTGTTGATGTGATCCACCAATGCGGCGAGGGTCGTGGATTTCCCGCACCCGGTCACTCCGGTGACGAGGACGAGACCCCGCGGTTTCATCGAAATAGACTCCAGCACGCGCGGCAGCCGCAGCTCCGCGATTGTCTTGATCTCGTATGGGACGGCGCGGAACACGAATGCCAGTGTCCCCCGCTGGAGATAGACGTTGGTGCGGAAGCGCCCGATGCCAGGCACGCCGATGGCAAAGTCTGCCTCCTTGTGCTCGGCGAACTCTTTCACCTGGCGAGGTGTCATGAGCTGCTCGGCGAGGCTCTTCAGCTCCTCGGGCTTCAGCGGATCCCTCTGCAGTTGGTAGAGCTCACCGGCCACACGAACCGTCGGCGGTCGTCCCACCTTCAGGTGCAGGTCGGATGCCTCGAGCTGCACCATTTCGGTGATCGCCTGTTTGAAGTGAAACGGACGGCCTTTGTCTGTTTCGTCAGCCATTGGGGTCTACCCTGAACAACACCTGTCCGAATTCGACCGGCTGCGCATCTTGTACGCTGACCTCTTTGATGACGCCGGAAATCTCTGCGTCGATGGGATTCATGATCTTCATCGCTTCGATGATGCAGAGCGTCTGTCCCGGGGTGATTCGACTGCTCACCCGCACGTAAGGCTCCGCACCCGGCTCCGGTTGCGCGTAGAACGTTCCCACCATTGGGGACTTGACTTCCACCAGTGGCGCGGGGGCCTCTTGTTGCACTGCGGTGGTCGCCGGCACTTCTGCGACAGGTTCCCCGCCGCTACGTACTGGAGCGACAGGCGCCGCAGGAACAGAAGGAGCAGGAACCGGCGTCCCCGCCGACGGCGCAATCTGGTACGTGACCGGTCCGGAATTGCCGAAGCTCCCAGTCTTGGAAATCCGCACCGTCGTGCTCCACCAATTCTTCTTGACCTCGATCGCCGCCGCGTTCGAGGAGTTGAGGAGATCGAGGAGCTTTTCGATAAACCGGAAGTCGATCATACGCGCTCGAGGTATTTGTCCTCGCGGCGATCCACTCGAATGAGTTGTCCTTGCTCGATGAACAGCGGCACCTGTACCACGGCACCTGTTTCGAGCTTTGCCGGCTTCGTCCCGCCGCTGGCCGTGTCGCCCCGGACTCCGGGTTCTGTTTCCACGACCTCGAGCTCCACGAAGAACGGGAGCTCGATCATGAGGACGTTGTCGTCGTGGACGAGCCCGGAGCACTCCATTCCTTCTTTGAGATACTGCAGCTGATCGTTTCCGATCACGTCTGCATTGATAGGGATGTCCTCGTACGTCTGCATGTCCATAAAGTGGTAGAGATGCCCATCGTGATACGAGTATTGGATCGGGCGACGCTCCAAGCGGACGTCATTGACCCGCTCGCCAGCCGTCCAGGTTCGATCGATCACGGCGCCTGTCTTCACGTTCTTGAGCTTGCTCCGTACGAACGCCCCGCCCTTGCCGGGCTTCACGTGCTGGAAGTAGGTGATCTGGAACAACTGCCCGTCGATCTCTAGCACC
>JBDHAN010000040.1:0-18224 GCA_039588055.1 Gemmatimonadota bacterium
GTCTTGGACGTTTGAGCCGGTATTCGACGCGGCCCATCGGGCTGCGCTCGAGTCGAGGAAGAGCCTGATTTACGTGTGCCCGCCCGCTGCATGGGCAGTGCGACCACTGTTTGAGCGAATCGGTGCGCCGGAGGCCGGGAGCCTTCACACGCTGGTGCTTGCGCCAGACATCCAAGAGGCATTCGCACTTCGCGCCGAGCTTGCGGCCATCGACGCACGGTGCCCCGTGCACACCGTCACCGGTCTCGCGCGATCAGGCAAACGTCTTCAGGCCGGCTCGATCCGAACCCTCGTCACCACACCCGCCGACGCCCTCCAACTTCTAACACGATCTGCGCTCAGTCTGCACGATGTCCAGCACGTGGTCGTGTGCTGGCCCGAAGCCCACGCGACGCTCGACCGCGGCCCGGCCCTGGACGAGATTCTCGGAGAGTCGGGCGCGGCACAGCGGCTCGTCGTCACTGCAGACCCGGCCATCTGCGCCGAATTTCTCGAGCGCCATGCGCGGCGGGCGCCGACGCTCACGGCGTCGCGGCCGCCCACGGCGCCCACCGGATCGGTGCGCTATGCCATCGCGCCGCCGTCCCGCAGCGAGTCGGCCGTCCGCGATCTCCTCGACGCGCTGTCCCCCGGGTCAGTGCACATCTGGGATCCCACCGCGTGGGCTGCCGTCCGCTGGAGCGAACACGAACACGATCCGACCGTCGCCGTCACCGGCGACGTCGAGGAGTCCCCCGTAGACCTCGCCGTCGCCGTCGATCTCCCGACGGTGGAGGCGCTGACGGCGCTCCGCCAGCGCGCGCGCGACATCGTCGTGCTACTGGGTCCAACACAACTCCACTATCTGCGCACCCTGGTGACGAGTGCCACCTCTGTGCGCATCCGTTCAGAGGCCGATCGAGCACTGGACTGGCGCACCGCGCTGCGCGCTCGGGTGCGGGAGCGGCTCGAAGGAGACCGCGTCGACGGCACGCTCGTCGCCCTGGCACCCTTGTTCGACGAGTACGACCCCGCCCTGCTCGCCGCCGCCGTGCTCGAACTTCCAGAAGATGAAGCCCCAAGGTCTAAAGCCTTGGACGGGGTCCCCGTGTGGGTGCACATCCATCTCAACCTCGGCCGGCGCGACGGGCTCCGTCCGGCCGACGTGGTTGGTGCGCTGCTCAACGCGGCCGGCCTCAACCGGGACGACATCGGCCGCGTCGACATCCGGGACGCGTTCTGTGTGGTGGAAGTCCGGGCAGAGGAAGGCGAACGGGCCCAGCGGGGGTTGGACGGGATTATGCTGCGCGGCCGGACTGCGCAAACGCGATTCGACCGTAAATAGCGATGTAGTCGGCGCACCGCGGCAGATGCCGCTCGTGCGCCGACCATTCGCTGATACCTACGCGTTCAGGGCGTCTTTGAGTGCCTGTCCGGCTTTAAACGCCGGCAGCGTGGCTGCGGCGATTTGGATCGACCCTCCCGTACGTGGATCGCGTCCCGTGCGAGCAGCGCGCTTCCTCGCTACGAACGTCCCGAACCCCGTGATCTGCACCCGATCACCACGCTTCAGCGTGGTGGCAATCAGACCGTCGTCTCCAAACAACGCTTCGACGGTACGACCAGCATCGGCCTTCGACAGTCCAGCCTGCGACGCGAGAGCCTCGATCAGCTCCGACTTGTTCACCCGCAACCCCCTTTGGCGAGAAGTTGACCCATCGACCGCATAACGGCCGGTATACCCGAGTATTTCACCCCGCGAAGTATGTAAGGAGGGTGGCCGCCGTTGGCAAGCGGCTTGCTCCGGCGGGGTCCGGGCGATAGCGTCTCGGGTCGACCCCATTGGAAGGTTCCGGGAATGGTGCACGCCACTCGACCCGGCTGGATCGAGATCGTCAGCGGAGTGATGTTCAGCGGGAAGAGCGAGGAGCTCATCCGCCGAGTCCGGCGCGCAGTCATCGCCCGCAAGCGCGTGCAGGTCTTCAAGTCGCACCTGGACGATCGCTATCAGGGACTTTATCGGGTCACCACCCACGACGGGATCTCCGTAGAGGCCCAGCCGGCGGATTCGGCCACCGAGATCATGCGAGAAGTCCGCCCGGACACCGAGGTGGTGGCCGTTGACGAAGCCCAGTTCCTCGACCGCGGCATCGTCGACGTCTGTACGGCCCTTGCCGCACGAGGTGTCCGGGTGATCGTTGCGGGGACCGACACCGACTTCCGAGGGGAGCCGTTCGGGGCCATGCCAAGTCTCATGGCCATCGCCGAGGTGGTCGACAAACTCCATGCGATCTGTGTGCTCTGTGGGGACCCGGCCTGCCGCAACCAACGCCTCATCGATGGGAAGCCGGCCCGCTATGACTCGCCGACCATCATGGTTGGGGGCAGCGAGACGTACGAAGCCCGGTGCCGTCACTGCCACGCGGTTCCTCGCATCGACGAGGACCAGACGGCATTCCTGTAGCGTCTCCGCGCATGTTCCATATCGGTCTCACTGGTAACGTGGCGTCCGGCAAGTCGACGGTGGCCCGCTTGTTCGCTGCGTGGGGAGCGACCCTGGTGGAGGCCGATCAGCTCGTGCGTGAGGTGCAGCAACCCGGCTCCTCGACGCTGCTCGCCATCGCGGAGCGCTTCGGTACCGACGTCCTGGATGTGAGTGGAGCGCTCGATCGCGTGGCGTTGCGGCGACGCGTCATGGGGAACGAGGTCGGGCTCGCTCACCTCAACGCGATCGTCCATCCCGCGGTGCAGCAGCGCCGTGCCGAGCTCGTCGCTCGAGCGCACGAGCGCGGTGATCTGATCGTGGTGAGCGACATCCCACTGCTGTTCGAGGTGCTGGATCCAGCAGAATTCGACGTCGTAGTACTGGTCGACGCGCCCGAAGACCTGCGGCGAGAACGCCTCGTCGAGCTTCGCGGCTTGACCGCGCACGACGCCGATCGGATGATTGCGTCCCAGCAACCGTCCGACACCAAGCGCTCGCGCAGCCACGAGATCATCGACAATACCGGCACCCTCGCCGATCTCGAGCGCGCCGCGTGGGACGCCTGGCGATCACTCCGGGCCCAAGCGGCCGTGCACGCGGTGACCACACCCGGCGCCTTGCTCGCGGTCGTGGCGCATCCGGGCGATGCCGCGCTCACGATGGGCGGCACCCTGGCTCGCTACACGGATGCCGGCCATGACACATACGTCGTCTCGGCCACCAACGAGGTGCCGCCCGAAGTTTCGGTTGGGGAGCACACGGCGCTCGGGCTTTCGACTGGCGGGCTCACGAGTGACGATGCCCAGGCCGAGACGGCGCTGGCGGAGATCGTGCGCCGACTGTCACCGGCCATCATCCTGACACTGGACCCACAGCGCTTTGGCGGGCATCCCGACCACCGCGTTGTCCATACCTGGGCTACGCAGGCAGCGGGATCGGCCCACGTGCTCAGCAGGGTTCCCGATGACACAGCAGCTTCCCGGGGGGCGATCGGCGTGGACGTGCGACCATGGGGTGACATCGCGTTGCAGCTTGAGGCCACGGTCGACGATCACTGCAATCTCCTCGACCAGCTGCACGGACGTTCGACGTCGTTTGCAGGCCGAGAGTGGTTCGAGATTCCGGACGCTGAAACCGGCCTCGGGTGGGACCTGTTCGAGGTCGCGCGGCGCGGTTGACAGGCTCGGGGTGGTCACATAACCTACCCTCGCCAGCCAACCTATCACACGGCGGAACGCGATGTCCGAGTTACCTGACGATCTGCATTACACCGAAGAACACGAATACGTGAAGCCCACGGACGAGCCCGGTACGGTCATCGTCGGCATTACCGATTATGCCCAGGGCGAGCTCGGCGACGTCGTGTATGTGGACTTGCCGGATGTCGGAACGAAGTGCGCCCAGATGGATGTGTTCGGCACGATCGAGGCCGTGAAGGCGGTGTCAGATCTCTTCTGCCCTTTGGCTGGTGAGGTCGTGGAGATCAACACATCGCTCGACGGCGATCCGGCGCTGGTGAACAAGGATCCCTATGGCGAAGGTTGGATGATCAAGCTGCAAATCCAAAGTCCCGACGCGTTGACTCAACTCCTGACGGCTGCCGACTACGCGCAGCACATCGGGGAGTAGCGTCTCGACGGTCGGGGAGAGTCAATACGGACGCAACGCGAAACGCCCTGGGACTCCCCGGGGCGTTTGCATACATGGGGTGACATGGTGATGAGTGAGGGAACGACGAACCTTGCCGGCGCGGATGACTTCGTCACGCGCCACATCGGTCCGCGTCCGGCGGACGTCGAGCACATGCTCGAGGTGCTGGATTATCCGTCGTTAGACGCGCTGATCGACGCGGCCGTCCCGCAGGAGATTCGACTCGATCGGCCCTTGGAGCTCCCCGCGGCAGGGACCGAGTACGACACGTTGCGAGCGATTCGAGACATCGCCTCCCGAAATCGCGTGTTCCGCTCATACCTCGGCATGGGGTACGCAGACTGCATTGTGCCGCCCGTGATTCAGCGAAACGTGCTTGAGAACCCGGGTTGGTACACTGCCTACACGCCGTACCAGGCTGAGATTGCGCAGGGGCGGCTGGAGGCCCTACTCGCCTTCCAGACGGCGGTGTCGCAGCTCACGGGGCTGGCCGTGGCCAACGCGTCGCTGTTGGACGAAGCGACGGCGGCCGCTGAAGCGATGGCCTTTTCCGTGGCGGTCGTCAAGAAGAGGCCGAAGACACCGGTATTCCTGGTCGACCACCAGTGCCATCCGCAAACCATCGCGGTGGTTCAGACACGTGGAGCATGCCGCGGCATAACGATAGAAGTCGGCGATCCGCATGGCTTCACCTTCGGGCCGGACGTGGTCGGTGCGCTCGTGCAATACCCGTCGACCGAGGGGAAGCTGGAGGATTTCCGCTCCCTCTGCGATCGCGCCCATGACAGCGGTGCGATCGTGACGGCGGCCGCCGATCTGTTGGCGTTGGCGCTCGTCGTACCGCCCGGCGACTGGGGCGCGGATGTGGCGGTCGGCAACACCCAGCGCTTCGGCGTGCCTCTTGGCTACGGCGGCCCGCATGCGGCGTTCTTTGCAACCAGCGAGCAATACAGACGACACCTTCCGGGCCGTATCATCGGCGTGACGCAGGATGCCGCAGGACGACCGGCGCTCAGGATGGCGCTCCAGACCCGCGAGCAACACATCCGTCGTGAAAAGGCGACGAGCAACATCTGCACGGCGCAGGTCCTCCTGGCCGTCATGGCCGGCATGTACTGTGTCTACCACGGGCCGGAGCGCATCCAACGCATCGCCGAGCGCGTGCACCGCCTCACCGTGGGTCTCGCGGCTGCGCTCCACCGTCTCGGCTACGAGATCGCACACGACGCGTTCTTCGACACCATCACTGTAGTGACCGACGCGAAGCGGGCCGCCGCGGTGCACGAAGCGGCGACGGCGCAACAGGTCAACCTGCGTCCGACGTCGTCGACGCGCATTGGCATTACCCTGGACGAGACCACGTCTGTAGAAGACGTCGAGACCCTGGTGGGCATCTTCGCAGGCGATCGTTCGGCGGGCACATCGGTTGCCCAATTGGCAGACCAGACGCCCTCGGCTATCCCGGCAGACTTCGCACGTACGACCTCGTATCTCACACACGACTGTTTCGCGCTCTACCACTCCGAGACGGAGATGATGCGGTACCTGAAGCGGCTCGAAAATCGCGATCTCTCGCTCACGTCGGCGATGATCCCGCTCGGGTCGTGCACGATGAAGCTCAATGCCGCAGCAGAGATGGAGCCCGTGAGTTGGCCGGAGTTCGGTGCGGTGCACCCGTTCGCGCCACGCGAGCAGACAGCGGGCTACGCGCAACTGCTCGAGGAACTCGGCTCGTATCTCGAGGAGATCACGGGATTCCACGCCATCTCCTTCCAGCCGAACGCCGGAGCGCAGGGTGAGTTCACCGGGCTCCTCGTGATCCGGGCATTCCAGCAGGCACACGGCGAGGGACACCGGAACGTCTGCCTCATTCCGACATCGGCGCACGGTACGAATCCCGCCAGTGCCGTGATGGCAGGGCTCACGGTGGTGACCGTCAAGACGGATGCGCGCGGCAACGTCGATATGAATGACTTTCGGGCCAAGGTGGAGGCCCATCGTGACGCGCTCTCGGCCCTCATGATCACCTATCCGTCCACGCACGGCGTCTTCGAGACAACGATTCGGGAGATCTGCGATCTCGTGCACGCCAACGGCGGACAGGTCTACATGGACGGCGCGAACATGAACGCGCTGGTCGGAATCTGTCGTCCAGGCGACATCGGGACCGACGTGTGCCATCTCAACCTGCATAAGACGTTCAGCATTCCACACGGCGGTGGCGGACCAGGCATGGGGCCCATCGGCGTCGCGCAGCACCTGACGCCGTTCTTGCCCGACCATCCGGTGGTCCCGTTGAACATCGAGCAGTCCTGTGGCACCGTCGCGTCCGCGCCGTGGGGATCGCCGTCAATTCTCCCGATTTCGTGGTCGTACATCCGCATGATGGGTCCCGAGGGACTCACCCAGGCAACCAAGATCGCCATCCTCAACGCGAACTACGTGGCGCGGCGCCTGGTCGGGCACTACGACCTCGTGTACTCGGGCCGTGACGGCCTCATCGCGCACGAGTGTATCATCGACACGCGCCCGTTCAAGACCTCGGCCGGTGTCGACGTAACGGACATTGCTACGCGCTTGATGGATTACGGTTTTCATGCCCCGACCGTCTCGTTCCCGGTGGCCGGCACCATGATGGTGGAGCCGACCGAGAGCGAGTCGAAACGGGAGCTCGACCGGTTTTGCGACGCGATGATCGCGATTCGGGAAGAGATCCGTGAAATCGAGGAGGGCCGCACGGACCCGGAGGACAATCTGCTGCACAACGCACCCCACACCTTAGAGGATCTCCTCACCGATGAGTGGAACCGGCCGTACTCACGAGAGCGCGCAGCGTTTCCAACGGCCGCGACGCGAGCCCACAAAGTCTGGCCAGCGGTCGGCCGAGCCAACGCCGCCTACGGAGACCGACATCTCATCTGCACGTGCCCGCCGATGGAAGCCTACGAGCTCGCTGCTCACGGAGTTGAATGACGGCACCGTCGCGGGCCGAACGCTCTGATCGGTCGCGGCTCGACTCGCCCGCGATACCCTGGCGCGTCACCGTCGAGCGGACCGGCCGGCCTGGATGGGAGAACATGGCGCTCGATTGGGCGCTCGTCCGGGGGGCGCAGGCCGATCTTGCCTCACTCCGCCTCTACGGCTGGGATCCCCCGTGTCTGTCGTTTGGCCGGAACGAGCCGGTGGTATCGCGGTACGACGCCTCGCGTATCGAGGCACTGGGCATCGATGTGGTCCGACGGCCCACGGGCGGGCGGGCCGTCTGGCATGACGCGGAGCTCACCTACGCGGTGGCCGGCCCATCCGAGATGTTCGGCTCGCTGCGGAAGACCTACATTGCGATTCATCTGGTGCTGGCGGACGGGTTGGGCCGGCTGGGCGTTCCCGTGGAATTGGCGCGCCGGCCCGACGGCGCCACGGCAGGACTGGAAGCCGGCGCGTGCTTCGCCTCCCCCGTGGGCGGTGAGCTGGTCGTCGGCGGACGGAAGCTGGTCGGAAGCGCACAGGTGCGTGCC
This sequence comes from Gemmatimonadota bacterium, assembly GCA_039588055.1. Lineage (GTDB taxonomy): Bacteria > Gemmatimonadota > Gemmatimonadetes > Gemmatimonadales > GWC2-71-9 > JAOTVV01. The sequence continues at coordinate 7,630 of JBDHAN010000040.1, forward strand.
GGTGACGCATTCCTCCAGCACGGCTCCATCCTGCTCGAAAACAGACAGGACATGGTGGCGCGCGTGACGCGAGGACACACAGCCGTACCGGTCGCCACGTCGCTCTCCGATGTGCTCGGTCGGACCGTGACGTTCGAGGAAGTGGCGCAGGCGGTGGCTGAGAGCGCCCGGATCGGGTGGGGCGGCACCTGGACCGCGTCGTCACCAGAGAGTGACCCGGAAGACATCGCACAATTCCGAGACCCTGCATGGACATGGCGGCGATAACATGAAGACCCTCTCGACAATGCTGAGACTGTCGGCCGGCACACTACTCGTGACGCTCGCAGGCTGCGAACCTGCCGGGACGTGCTCGGGGGATTGGTGCGGAACCGTTGTCGTTTCCGCGGCAGCAGAGGCGGACGTGCTCTTGCCGCCAGCCTCCCGTCAGGATGTGGGGATCGCCATCGGCGATCTTCTCTTTCTCAAGCTCGCCGATGTGGGACCCGATCTCCGGACCGTCGGCAACGCGGCTTTCGTGCCGCAGCTCGCCGAGTCGTGGGAGTTTACGGATCCGCTGACGCTCGTGCTCACACTTCGATCAGACGCGCGCTGGCACGATGGCACGCCGGTCACCGCGTCCGACGTCACGTTCACGTTCGACGTGTACCGCGACACGCTGATGGCAGCGAGAGAGCGGCAGCGACTCGATCGCATCGTCTCGATGGCCGCGAGAGACGATCGCACGGTCGTCGTCAGGTACAGTCGAGCGTACGCGGAGCAATTCTTCGATGCGGTCTACCACATGCGAATCATTCCGCGCCACGTGCTGGACAGCGTGCCGCGAGATCGGCTTGCCGGGCATGCGTTCGGGCGGCAACCTATCGGCAACGGGCCGTTTCGATTCGTCCAGTGGCGGACGGGGGAATCCATCGAGCTGGAGGCAGACTCCACGTTCTTCCTGGGCCGGCCCGGCCTGCGGCGGATCGTGTGGCGGTTCTCCGCCGACATGAACACGGCGCTCACCCAACTGCTGGCCGACGAGGCGGACGTCATCAACTTTCTGGGCGGCCCGGACAACGTGCGCCGTGTCGAGGAGGCTGACCACCTCTCCGTGCGCGAGTATCCATCGTCGGTGTACTTCTACGTCGCCTTCAACTTCCGTGACCCCAGTGATCCGAGCCGACCGCATCCACTCTTTGCGGATCGCGAGGTGCGCCGGGCGGTGACGTTGGCAGTGGACCGGCCGACGGTGCTGCAGGCGGTGCTCGGTGGGCGGGGCTACGTGCCGCCCGGACCGATGAGTCCCGCGCTGTGGATCTGGGACGATGAGCGGCCCCGCGTGCCCTTTGATTCCGCCGAGGCGCGCCGGATCCTTGCGAGGAGAGGGTGGATGGACTCGGACGGTGACGGCACGCTCGATCGGGGCGGCGAGCCGCTGGCGTTCGAGTTGCTGGTGACAACCTCCAGCGCGCCCCGTCGGCAGGCGGCGCAGATCATTCAAGAGCAACTCCGGCGCATCGGGATCAGCGTGCGGATCACGGAACTCGAATTCAACACGTTCCTCAGCCAGGCCGCGAACCGCCAGTTCGATGCGGTGTTTGGCGCGTATGGGGGCGAGATCAGCCCGGCCTCAGTCGGAGAGGTCTGGAGTACCGCGGCGCGGGAAACGTTCAACTACGGACAGTACTCCAACCCGACCGTGGACCGGCTCATCCGGAACGCCATGAACGCGACCGACGTCCAGAGCGCCGAAGGACTATGGGATCAGGCGATCACGGCGATCGTCGAGGACGCCCCAGCCATCTGGATGTTCACTCCGACGACCGCGGCAGGCGTGCACCGACGCTTCGATGGCGTGTCACTTCGACCCGATCAGTGGGCGGCCACGCTCTGGTCATGGCGCGTGCCACCGGATCGATACCACGAGCGCGATCGGTTCGCCCGGTAGCGTGGCGCGCTTCGTCGCGGTCAGGATCGCGCAGGCTGCTGCGATCGTCTTCCTGGTCGCGACACTCACGTTCGTCCTGATACACCTCGCGCCCGGCAGTCCCTTTATGGCCGGCGGCGAGGGACTGGTGGTTCCCCCAGAGATCGTCGAGCAGCAAGAGCGCAATTTCGGGCTCGATCAACCGCTTCCAGTGCAATACCTGCGCTACCTGTCGAACGTGGTTCGCGGTGATTTCGGCTACTCGTTCGCCGCCCATCGGCCGGTGCGTGAGGCCTTTCTCGAGCGAGTGCCCAATACTCTGCTGCTCGCCGGCGCCGCCCTCATCGTCATGTTCCTGGTCGGAACGCTGGTGGGAGCTCTCCAGAGCGCACGGCCCGCGTCCAAGACCGACGACGTCCTGTCGCTGGTGACGCTCGGCCTCTACTCGACGCCGGTCTTCTGGCTCGGGCTCATGCTGCTGCTCGTGTTCGGCGAGAGTCTGCAGTGGTTCCCCGTCGGCGGAACGCATGACGCTGTGGTCTATCCGTATCTCACCGCGCTGGGGAAGGTGGGCAATCGCCTTCACCATCTCGTGTTGCCGGCGGTCGCCCTCGGTCTCGTGGGCGCCGCTGTCACGGCCCGCTATCAACGCGCTGCCATGCTCGAGGTGATTCGGCAGGATTTCATGCGGACCGCGAAGGCCAAGGGCCTCACGGAGCGCATTGTGCTCTTCCGACACGCATTGCGGAACGCGTTGCTGCCGACCGTGACGCTGTTTGGCCTCGCCTTTCCGGTTCTCTTGTCGGGGGCTGTGCTCGTCGAGTCTGTCTTCGCCTGGCCTGGACTCGGGCGGCTGGCCGTCGACGCGGTGCACCAGCGGGATTATGCGGTGGTCACGGGTGCCGCAATCGTGACAGCGGTGATGGTCGTGCTCGGCAGTCTCCTTGCTGACCTGCTCTATCGCGTGGTGGATCCGCGCACGCGTGAGGCGGCATGAGCATGCTCATCGACCTGCTGCGTGCGTCGCGGCGCGCGCGTTTCGGGCTCGGACTCCTTGTCGTGCTCTGCGTGGTCGCGGTGTTCGCCCCGCTTGTCACGTCCTACGATCCAAGCGACCAGATCGATTTGGCGACGCGACAGTTACTCGCTCCATCGCTCACTCACCCGTTCGGTACGGATTTCTTCAGTCGCGATCTGCTCACCCGCGTCCTCCACGGTGCGCGCATCTCATTGAGCGTGGCGATCCTGTCCGTCCTGCTATCCGTCATATTGGGCACGGCCGTCGGACTCACGGCCGGATCGGTTGGTGGCGCGGCAGGCGCCGCACTCATGCGACTCGTCGACACGGCGCTCGCCGTGCCCCGCCTCTTTCTCCTGATCGTGGTGCTTGCGCTGTGGCGGGATGTCGCCCTGTTCGGGCTCATTGCGATCCTGGGCCTCACAAGTTGGTTTCACATCGCACGAATCGTGCGAGCCGAAGTCCTGAGCCTCCGCGCTCGAGAGTTCGTCGTTGCATCCCGGGCGCTCGGGCTGACGACACGGCGAATCGCCATCCGTCACCTCTTGCCCAACCTCGCCGCACCCATCATCGTCACCGCAACACTTGGCGTCGGGCAAATTGTGTTGATCGAAGCCGGACTTTCCTATCTCGGGATCGGTGTCAGCCCTCCGACGCCGTCTTGGGGGGCGATGATTGCCGAAGGACAAACCTTGCTCGCGACGGCGTGGTGGGTTGCCGCGTTTCCGGGCCTCGCGATCGTCCTCACCGTCGTCGGGTTCAGTCTGGTCGGAGACGGCTTGCGCGACGCACTCGACCCGCGTACCCGATGAATCCGCTTTTGCAAGTCCGCGACCTCACAACGACGTTCATGAGCGCCGGCCAGACCGTCCGCGCCGTGGACGGTGTGTCGTTCGATCTCCTGCCCGGAGAAACACTGGGCCTCGTCGGAGAATCGGGGTGCGGCAAGAGCGTCACGGCGTTGTCACTCCTCAGACTGCTCGACGACAACGGCCGGATCGGCGCGGCAAGTCGCATCGAATATGATGGCGCCAATCTCGCGACGCTCCCTGAGAAAGCGCTTCGCCGGATACGTGGTGCGGAGATCGCGATGATCTTCCAGGAACCGACCACGAGCCTCAATCCCGTCCTCACGGTCGGCCTGCAGATCGTAGAGGCGTTGCGTGCGCATCGCGACGTCAGTCGCAAGGCGGCCCGTGTCCGCACGATCGAGCTACTCGATGTGGTGGGGATTCCGGATCCTGCCGCGCGCATCAATGCCTATCCGCACGAATTGAGTGGCGGTATGCAGCAGCGCGTGATGATCGCGATGGCGCTCTCCTGCGAGCCCAAGATTCTCATCGCCGACGAGCCGACGACGGCGCTCGACGTAACGGTCCAGGCGCAAATCCTCGACCTCCTGGCTGCGCTCAAGCGTGAGCTCGGCATGGCCATGATCCTCATCTCGCACGATTTGGGCGTGGTCGCCGGACTGGCCGATCGCATCGCTGTCATGTACGGCGGACAACTGGTCGAACTCGCCGCTGCAGCAACGGTGCTCTCGAAGCCACAACATCCCTATACCATCCTGCTGCTCGAGTCGGCGCCTCGTCTCGAGCAGCCGATGACGCGTCTGCCCGTCATTCCGGGCGCGGTCCCCAAAGCCACGGCGTGGCCCAGTGGCTGCCGGTTCCATCCCCGTTGCCCCGTGGCATGGGATCGTTGTGAACGCGAGATGCCGAACGTCGCCAGTGCGGCACCCGGACACGATATGCGTTGCTGGCTCATTGACGAGCCGGAGCGACGATCACGATGACGGCGCGCGCTCCGCTTGTTGAGGTGGTGGGACTCACCAAGGAGTTTCGGGTGGGTGCTGGGCTGTTGGGCCGCGGGCAGGCGTTTCGAGCCGTAGATGACGTGAATCTCACCTTCTACCGCGGCGAGACGGTGGGACTCGTGGGCGAGAGCGGGAGCGGGAAGACCACGGTGGCGCGACTGCTGATTCGGTTACTGGAACCGACGAGCGGCACGGTGCGGTTCGACGGGCAGAACATCTTTGACCTGAACCCGGCGGCGCTTCGAAACCAGCGACGGCGCATGCAACTCGTGTTTCAGGATTCTTCGGGATCGTTGAACCCGCGGATGCGCGTCGGCACCGCCGTGCGAGAGCCCATCGTGGTGCACCGGCTCCACCGTGGAGCTGACGCAGACGGTCGCGTCGCAGAGTTGTTCGAGGAAGTGGGTTTGGACGCGTCACTGATCTCCAGCTATCCGCATGAGCTCTCGGGTGGCCAGCGCCAACGCGTTGGCATCGCTCGTGCGCTTGCCGTCGAGCCGGAGTTCCTCGTGCTCGACGAGCCTGTATCGGCGCTCGACGTGTCCGTACAGGCACAGGTGCTCAACCTGCTCGCCGACCTTCGCGAACGGCGTGGGCTCACCTATTGCTTCATCGCCCACGACCTATCGGTGGTGCGGCACCTCGCCGATCGGGTGGCGGTGATGTATGCGGGCCGGCTGATGGAAACCGCGCCGGCTGACGCCCTCTACGGGGCCGCGCGGCACCCCTATACGGCGGCGCTCCTGTCCTCGATTCCGAGCTTGACCCCGAGCCGTCCGGCCGGCCGTGCAACCGCCGCAGGAGACACGCCCAGTGCGCTGCATCGCCCGCGAGGATGCCCGTTTCATCCGCGCTGTGCCCACCCCAAGAAGGATGCGCGCTGCGAGAGCGACGTCCCGCCGTTGCGCGAGCTCACCCAAAACCACTCGGCGGCGTGCCATTATGCCGAAGCGTCTACCAGCGACGCGGTGAGTTCGTAGCTCGGTTGCCAGGTCCTGTCTGCGACTCCATCTTACCGCGCTCGCAGCACGCTGAGACCCACTTGATGCCGGTGTCGCCCGGAGGACCAGCATGAATTTGCTGATCGCGGTTGTCCTGCTCTACCCGCTCATCCTCATAGGCGTCAGTCTCTGGCGCTCTCGCGGGGTCAAGAGCCACGAAGATTTCATGGTGGCGGGACGGTCGGTGCCCGTGTACATGCTGGTCGGCACGCTCGTGTGCACGTGGATTGGGTCCGGATCGTTGTTTGGCGGCGCTGGACTCGCTTTCCGAAGCGGGCTGTCGATGCTCTGGTTCTCGTTCGGTGCCTGGATGGGTCTCGTCGTCGCGTACTTCATTGCCGGACGCGTGCGCCGAATCGCGCAGTACACGGTGCCGGATCTGCTCGAGCAGCGCTACAACGCCGCGGCCCGTCTTCTCGGAACGCTCGCGATCATCCTCGCCTACGTGACCATCGCCGCCTATCAGTTTCGCGGCGGCGGTTGGATCCTGACCATCGTCACCGACGGTGCCATCGGCCCGGTGCAAGGCATGCTGATTACGGCCGCCGCCATCGTGCTCTTCACCGCGTTGGCCGGGATGGTATCGATCGTCACTGTGGACGTGTTCAACGGTATCATCATCACGCTGGCCGTGGTGCTGACCCTTCCCTACATGGTGTTTCAGCTCGGTGGCATCGGCAACGTCACCGCCGCACTCCCAGCCGACCATATGACCCCCATGGGTGGACACAACCTGCTGTGGGTCGTGGGCGTATCGCTGCCGACGTTCCTGTTGCTCTTGGGCGAGAGCGGCATGTACCAGAAGTTTTTCTCGGCCAAGGACGAGAATGCCGCTCGCCGCGCGGTCATCGGGATGGTGATCGGTGTCGTGCTCATCGAGACAACGTTGGCCTTGGTGTCCATCGTGGGCCGCGCGGCGTTCCCCGACCTGCTGGAGTCGACGTCAATCGTGGGTCGCGCCGCCTCGGAGACCATCATCATGCACGTCGCGCGCCATGGACTTCCGGTGTTGCTCGGCGCCGTGCTTCTCGCGGCGGCCATCGCGATCGTGCTGTCGACCGGCAACACGTTCCTGCTCGTTCCGTCGACCAACGTGAGCAGGGACATCTATCAGCGTTTCATCAATCCCAAGGCCAGCGAAAAGCAGATGCTCAACCTGCAGCGGGCGTCGATCGTGCTGTTCGGCGCGGTGGGCCTGTTGCTGTTGACACAGTTCGACACCGTCCTGGCGATGGCCCTGTATGCGTACTCGCTCGTCGGGGCGAGTCTCACACCAGCGCTGCTTGCCGCGTTCCTGTGGAAGCGCGTGACGGCCCAAGGCGGGGTTGCCTGTATCGCAGGAGGAATGGGCACGATCATCACCCTCGGGATCCTCGGCCGAATAGAAGGAATCCGCGACATCTTCGTGCGGTCGTTCGGCGGCACCGAGTTCGATTTCGCAAGCTCAGACTACATCGTGATCCCGGGTGTGATTGTCTCGGTGGGGTTGCTGATCGTGGTCAGTCTGCTGACCACGCCGTCACCCAAGGAGAAGTGGGAACCGTTCTTTGAGCGAGGGCAGTAGCGCTACTGGCGGTCAGGCGGTCAGGCGGTCTCGAGTGAGGCCGATGGCCAAACCCCGCGACCGTCCGATCAATCAAATAGCTCTGGTTGGTCCTCCGATTCGATCGGTTCGCTGCGCGTGAGGGCGCGCAGGCGCTTGATCCAGGACGCCACGTCGAACTGAGCCTCCGTGTGGAGCATGCGACGCAGCACGTCGGGCACGTCCTCCAACTCGTCCAGCACGTCGGCCATCACGACCTGCGCTTCCTGCATGCGGAATTCTTCGTCGGTGGCAACCGCCATGTCTTGGAGAATGGCTCGTTCGCTCCGTGACGCCACGATCGGGTGGTCGAGCGCGGAGGTGTAGACTTCGGTCCGACGGCCCGGCCCTCGCTCTTCCTCGATCGGTCGCAACCCGACGATGTCGTCGGACCGCCAGTACTTGCCGTACCCCAGATACACCATTCGGCCAGGTCGGACTTCCACGGTCCCCCCTATCCTTTCCCCATCTTCCGCTTGAGCTCCTCGAGCTGCTGCTCGGCGCGCGCTTCACGTGCCGAACGCTCCATCTGCCGTCGGAGCAAGTCATCTTTGAGATCGGTCTCCGGACGTGTCCCACCGGCGGCTTCGAGATCCCGCCAGGCGGATTCCACGCTGCGCGCCGCGTCGGCGGCCGGCCGACTGCGCTGCGCCTCGAGGAACTGCCCCTTCATCTCTTCATACTCGCGCTCGGCGAGCGTCAGCTCATCGCGCTGGGCCTCGAGCTTCTGCTCGAGCACGTCCACACGCTCCTGGTGTTTGGCCGCAAACCGGTCCGCCACTTCGACGGTCTCGTCATCCTGAATGCCACGCGCCAGTCGGCCCCGACGCTCCGCGTCTGCCAACTGTGCTCGCTGCGACTGGAGCTGCGCCTCGGTCTCGGCCACGCCCGATCGCATCGCCTCGATCGAGGTACGTGCCTCGACGACAGCTTGCCGCATCTGTGCCAGCGCGTCACGCGGATCCGTCGACCCGGCGGCGTCGAGCGCCGCGTTAATGGCGTCGCGAAGCTTTTCGAACACTAGCTCTTCTTTGCCGTCTTTGCGAAGAACGGCGAAAAGACTTGGGACACCTTCACCGAACTGCACTTGGGACATTTCGGGCGCTTCTTGTCGTGCTGCGATATCGACTCCGCCCGAGTAAACCGCTTACGGCACTTCTCGCAGCGATACTCGTAGGTCGGCATACTCCTTCCCTCGATCAGGCTGGTGGGTACCGCAAACGATACGCCGCGTAAAAAGGGGGGTCAAGCAGCGGTAGCCCGGCACCGCACCGGCGCGTAGAATTGGCTACATGAAGCGCTTGCTCCTCTTCATCCCGCTGGTCCTCGTTGCCTGCGCCGAGGGCGACCCGGAGAATCGGGCATCATGTGGCTTTGCCATCATGGGGGCGGCAAACAAGGTGCTCGAACAACTCCAAACCGGGACCAAAGTGCTCGCCGAAATCCCCGCAGACTTTGGGGGGACGGTTCCCGCCCGAATTCCAGGATATGGCACGACGGCCGCGCTGGTGGCTGAGAGTCCGGACGGGCCCATCGTTGCATACGACGGTGAGGGATTTCCCACCGTCCCGGGCTTCGGCGTCATCCTCGTCGAGGATTCGACCGACACGTTCCAAGGAGTGCTCATCTACGATCTCAATCCGCCGATGAGCTATCCCATCCTCGGCGGAGTGAGCGGCGGTCAGCTCGTCGTGCCGCTCTACGGCATGCGGATCTCGTGGAGTGCAGTGAGTTTCCCCCGGTGTCCTCTCTTCGCACCAATCGACACGGGGGCGGCCACCGTCGGGGAATCGGCTACGTCGTAACGAGCGGCCGGATCACTGGCCGGTGCCGTCGGCGACTTGGCGGAGCAGCCGTGCCGGGGTGTGCACGTGCGGGAACAGCAATTGGTCAGAGAGCCGATTGAGCGCCACCCGGAGGGCACGGAACGAATCGGCGGCCGCCCGATAAATCCCCGCGAGATGGAGCTGCCGCGCCAACCGGTGGTCCGACGCCGACCGAAACCCGTGTTCCCCCATTCCTTCGTAATAGGACAGTCCCGGCCCCCCACGGCAGTCGCGTCGCGCTGCGATGTGGTCCGGATACATGCCGGCCAGCCACAGACTGAAGTTGCCCAGATGCGCGCGAAGGAGAAACGCGCGGCGCCCGTCGCTCGCCTGGATGTCCGCAACGATATCGGTGAGATAGCGGTAGACGGCGTCGTCATGCCAGCTAATCCGCACCGCCCGATCCCGTACGCCGAACTCGAACAGCAGCGCCCCCAGATAGTCGCTCAAGTCTCGATCGTCGACGCCGGCCGCCAGCAATGAGTGGCGCACGGTCACATAGATGAACAGCGCAGCCGTGGGTTCGCCGAGCCCCGGATTGCACCGCAGGAGCTCCGGCAACTCCTTGGCGTCGAGCAGCCGATCGAAGCTTTTAACCAGATCGGTCGACGTCCTCCCGTACCGGTGACCCGACCCTTCGAGGACCCGCAGCACGAGGTCCACGTCTGACGGGGTCACACGCTCTCGCAGGTTGGCCAGAATCATGCGGCTCCCTCCTTTTTCGAGCCCACAGGCCCGACTCCGGGGGTTGGCCCCCTAAGTACATTGCACCCCCAGAACCTTTTGCGTGTTCCGATGTATTGTGAAGATAGGGATTCCGAGACGAGGATGGCCGGGCTGTGATCTACGTGTGCATCGCGACGCGCAACAACGCCACCACCGTGGGGCTCGTCATGTGGAAGCTCCGGAAGGTCTTTCACGACTTCCCGCGAGAGTATCACATTTTGGTTGCAGACGATGCCTCGGACGATGGAACGCGGGAAACGCTCGAGACCTATCGACGAGCGCTTCCACTGACACTGCTGCGCCATGACCACCAGCGGGGTCGCGCGGCCACCCTGGACTCGCTCTTCCGCGATGCACTGGAACGGTGTGACCGACCCCGACGAGACTGTGTGGCGACGGTCCCAGGCGACTTCTCCGTTTCGCCCGCCGCACTCCCCCAACTCCTCAAGCGCTTCGAGTCCGGGGCAGACGTGGTCATCGGCGAAGCCGATCCGCACGGGCTGTCGCTGGGTATGCGATTGGTCCGCCGCACTGCCCCATGGCTCCTCAAGCCGGGGATCGCGCTTCCCGGCGTTCGTGACCTGTTATCGGGCGTCGCGGTGATCCGGCTGGTCACGCTCAAGAACTGCTACCAGGATCGATCCTCGGGACTGCTGGAGACGGACGGAGTGTGTGCCGACGCGGAGCTCGTGGCCCGCACGGCGGCAAAGGCCCGCC
>JBDHAN010000041.1:0-18012 GCA_039588055.1 Gemmatimonadota bacterium
CGGGTAGAGTTGCCGCCTGGCCGCCCGGTACCCTGCCTCCGCCGCCAGGACGCGTTCGCGTGCGGCGGCGAGCGCTGGTCGAAGGACCGCGGCCATGTCGATGAGGGAATCTACCGGCGGAAGTTCTCCCGTCGGGTCGGGTAGCTCCAGGCCAGGCACGGATACGGTGGCGGCCCGTCCCAACAGCGCGTTGAGCCGTGCGGCCATTGCCACGCGGTCCTGCACCATGACCGTAATGTCCTCGGTCATCTGTGCGACGGACACTTGGGCCTGGAGCACATCCTGTTGTAGACCTGTGCCAACGGAATACAGCGTGGACGACACATCCAGGAAGCTCCGGAGCAGATCCCGGGTCTCGCGCATGATGTCGAGCGACCGATCCACATGCGCGAGCCGGTAGTAGGCCGACTTGACGCGCGCGATGAGTTGCCGTTCCAGCTCATCCGCGTCCAGCAGATCTGCAGAGGCGAGACGCTCGGCTCGCTGCTTCGCGAAGCCACGCTTGCCCGGCCATGGGAACCGCTGCGTCAGCTGGACCGAATTCATCGTCATCGGCTGGTCGGTGCCGAATCCATCCACCGGCCGATTCATGAGGCCAAACGACAACATTGGATCCTGCCATGCTCCAGCCTGGGGCACGCGCTCCGCGGAAGCGTCGGCGCGGAGGCGCGCGCCGCGCAACGAGGGGTTCGCGTGTCGCACCAGCGCCACCGCCTCCGCCACGCGCAAGGTGTCCTCAGTCTGCGCGCGTAATGGCGAGGATGAGCAGAGCAGCGCGACCGCGAGCGCTGTCACGCTCGCCATGCGCCGGATCATCTGACGCTCCGCGGGTCCCGCGACTGCGGGACTGAATTGTGTAGCCATGACACCTCGTCCGAATCCTCGATTGCTGGAAAACAGCCATCCGCCCGCCGCGCGAAATCAGCGGCGAACGAGTGCACTACGACTTAGAGAGGATCAGACTCTGGGAGGTGGGCTCGGTGGGGAACGCAACCAGTCTGGCGCCGCGTGGAGCGCAGGAGCCGCCTCGCTGGCCACGACTGGCATCTGTGGCGTCACCGACGGAGACGAAAGCGCTGACGCTGCCCCCGTGATGCCACAGGCGGTCATGTTTGGGCACAAGTCGGCGGCAGAGTGGCCGCCGATCGAATTCCCGCCTGCGTGGTGGGACTGCACTGAAGCGTCCGAGGAGCAACATCCGTCGTCACCGCAGCCGGCTCGCGTGACATATGGGGCCATGAGAGCCAGTGCGGCCGTGACGGCCAGCAGCGCACGAATCGGACGGTTTGATGTCATTGCCGTATATGGTCGTAACGACGGATTATACCAAGCCCGAAGTCCTCGTGAAAGTGCCTTCATGACCTGACGGGGAACGTGGCGCCGCACCGGCAGTCCGCTCCTCGCCCCGCCTGATGGGCGGAGCATACCCCGGTTGACCATTGCGCCAGCTATCGGCGCGCCGCTGGCGCGCGGGGCTGGAACCCCCTACAATCGATGTAGGTCACCCAACAAGGAGGTCCTCCGATGGCAACCGTCCAGGATATCCTGGGGCGAAAGGGTGGTGATGTGGTCACGATGGTCGCGGATGACTCGGTGCTGACGGCTGCCCGACTCATGAACAGCCGCGCCATCGGTGGCGTTGTCGTAGTTGAAGACGATGAAGTCGTTGGCATCTTCACCGAGCGAGATGTTCTTCGGCGGGTTGTGGCAGAGCGCCTCGATCCGGCGAAGACCGTCATCCGTGAAGTCATGTCGGCTCCGGTCATCACATGTAAGCCTGAAGCCAAAATCGCGGAGTGTGTCGCCCTCATCACGGATAAGCGTGTCCGCCACATCCCAGTGGTCGACGACAACGGTCTCTGTGGTATCATCACGAGCGGTGATATCCTGGCGCACCAAGTCGAAGAGCAAGCTGACACCATTCAGTACCTGAACAACTACATGTTCGATATCCGGACCTAGTGCACACCTCGCTACGGACACCCGTGCGGGTCGGGTGCTCCGTGGCGTGCGCGAGGTCGCGAAGTGTGGAGGTGGCACCGTCTTCTAGAACGCACGGAGGTCTGCCATGCTCCGAAATACCGACATTCGCCGATCGGCGGTCGCGGGGACGTTCTATCCCGCCGGCGCGGATGAGCTTCGCCAGATGGTCTCCGAGATGCTGGAGGCGGTCGACGCTGCACCGGTCCCGGCGCCTGGCGCCATCGCGCCGCACGCCGGGCTCATCTACTCCGGCCAGTGTGCTGCCCACGTCTGGAAACGCATACAGATTCCCGAGACCGTTGTCATCCTCGCGCCGAACCACACGGGATTGCGAGACACCCCCGGAGGGGCAAGCGGGTGGAACCGCGGCGCGTTTAGGACGCCGTTCGGTGAGATTCCGATTGCCGAGCAGTTCATGGCCGCTCTCGAAGCCAAGTGCGCACTCGTGCAACACGATCCCGCCGCCCATGCGAGAGAGCACGCTATCGAGGTCGAGCTGCCGTTCCTGCAGGAGTTGGCTCCCGAGTGTCGACTGGCGCCCATCGTCATCGCGTGGGATCGGTGGGAACCGTCGCAGCAGTTGGCGACGGCGCTCGCCGCCGTGATCGCAGAGCGGGACGACGATGTGCTCCTCGTCGCCTCGTCCGACATGACGCACTTCGAGTCAGCCGCCGACGCCGAGCGGAAGGACCGCTTGGCACTGGCCCAGGTGGAACGGCTGGACGGGAAGCAACTCCTCGAGGTGTGTCATCGTGAACGCGTCACCATGTGCGGGCGGGCGCCTTCCGCGATCGTTGTGGAAGCGGCTCGCCTCCTCGGCGCCACTTGCGCCACGGTCGTGGACTACCGGCACAGTGGGCTCGTGACCGGGGATCACTCCTCAGTCGTCGCGTACGCTGGCGTCGTCACCCACTGAAAGGTCGGACGCGCTGGATGATACCCTCCGTGAGCGGGGCTGGCGCGGTAGCTCGCTACGCCTGCACCCTCACCGGGAGGCGTCGGCGGCCACGATTGCGGCCCGCCGACCGTCCGGGCTCACCGCTATCCTCGTGATGTTGGAGATGCCACGATCGCCGAAATCGGCCACCTGCGCCCAGGCGCCGGCGCCGTCTTTCCACGCGAAGATCTTCGATCCGTTCCCCATGAGGATTGTGCCGTCTGGGGCCCACGCATAGAACTCGTTGTCGCCGACCGGCTGGATAAGGTGACTGATCTCGAAGGTTTCGAGGTCGATGAGCGAGATCCAGCCCTGAGACGTCGAGTCGCGCTGTAGAAAGCTCACAGCCTGCCGATCGGGCACCTTGTGAATTGACCGGCCGATATCGTGCGCGACCACCTGGGAATGGCCGGTTCGGAGGTCGGCAAACTGAAGTGTCGGCGGCGACCCCAGTACGAACAGCGCCACCGTGTACTCGTTTGCCCACGCGTGATAGCCCACCGGTTGCACATCTTCTAGAATGACGCGAGGCGATCCGCCACTGAAGCCGAACACCCAAAGCCGTTGTGTCGAGTCAGCCTCCACCCGAACGGCTGAGAACGTGGTGCCGCCCGGCATAGTCGTGGGTGAATACTCGCTCTCTGCGGTCCGTGTGAGCTGCGTTTTTGTGCGGGATGCGATGTCGTAGCGGTAGGTGTCAGCCTGCCCAGCTCTTATGGAGGTGTAGAGAATACCTGCGCCACCTGGCAAGAACGAGGGTTGATTGTCATACCCGGCGCGCGCGGTGACATTCTGGGGGCCAATAAACCTGAACATGTCTGTACGGCGGTCCCGTCTGACGGACGCTATGTAGATGTCCGATCCGCTGGGCCCTTGAGCAGATGTCGGTTCACCGTGTAGCAGCAGTGCCGCGAGGGTCACGGCGATCACGTGGGCGGCGGTCCTGGTCATCTCACACTCCAAACTGTGTCAGGTGGTGGTCCAAGTGCTTGTAGGCGAGCTTGGCCCACTGTCGTCCGGTGACTCTGCCCACGAGGGGATTTTCGGGCCATGTGTCCTGGCCCCGTCGGCTCACGAACTCGCGCACTCTCCGCACCAACGTCGCTCGATCGGTCTGGAGAATCTCGGGGTCGGTGGCGAGCAACTCCGGAAAGGTTCTCACGTTCCGAGGATATCGGAACGGCCAGTTGACCAAGATCGGCCGCACGATGGTCTGGGCAAGACGAGGCAGAATGGGGCGACAGGACGTGGTGCCGAGTGCGACGTCGAAGTAGTCGTTGAGGTGACAGAGCATCTCGCCTACGGACATGACCCCCCACTGGGGGTGGTGCTCCGGTGTCAGCCGCTCGAGCCGGTCCACGACTTCGGTCTCGAATCTGGAATCGAATAAGCTGGGCAAGGTTCGCTCGGCCTATCGCCGCTCCCAAACGTTGTTCCGCCGGTCCGTATCTGGGAACACACTTGCCGCGTCGATCTCAACCTTGGTGACCGGAGAGTCAGTCTTGACGACGATTTCTGCCTCACGCGCACCAGTGAGCCACCGGTCGACTTCGATCTCGGCGTTCATCGTGTTGCCGTTGGCCAACGTCAGTGTGAGTCGCACGGGCATGGGCGCTAATCCCCGGTCTTCCACGACGACCTTGGTGCCACCGGACTCGAGGATCACGTCCCTGATGGCCTGGTCCATCGTCCAGGTCTCGAAGTACCATGGGCGCCAGAACCAACTCAAATCCTGGCCGCTCACACGATTGAACGTGTTGAACAAGTCCCACGGCTTGGGGTGCTTGTATGCCCACTCGCTGATGAACGTGCGATAGGCCTCGAGAAACGTCTCCTCTCCCAGCAGGCCGTGCAGCGTCCACAGCAGGGTCGCCGGCTTGGCGTAGGACGCCGTGCCGTACGCGGCACCGTTATAGTGGAAGTCCGACCACCGCATGATCTCACCCTCCAGATCGGTGCGCGTGATCTGGAGGTACCCTTGATAGTTGCCGAGCTCCCACCGCCGCCCAGGATAGAACTCGTTTTCGGCTGCGCTCGTGTTGAACGAGGTCGTCCCCTCGTCCATCCAGGCGCGCCGCCGTTCGTCGTTGCCGACGATCATTGGGACCCACATGTGGGCGAGTTCGTGAGCCGTCACCCCGTACAGCGACGTGTCGCTCAGGCCGTTGTAGTCGCCGATGAGGGTCATCATGGGATACTCCATGCCACCGCCCATGATGCCGCCTCCCTCGACCGCGGTCATGTGCGGCCACGGATACGGAAACCCGGTCCACCGTGAGAGGAAGTCGATCGAGTGTTGGGCGTAGCGCCAGTCCTTGGCCCACTTCGTGGCCGTCGCGCGGTAGATCGCATCGACCCGGGCGTAGTCGGTTTGACCATCGCCGTCCCGATCGCCAACTGGCGTGCGTGCAGCGTCCCACAGGGATTCCCGTGACACGCTGAAGGCCACATCGCGTACGGTATCTGACACGAAACGCCACGAGAGATATCCCGAGTCCGACCGCCGCGTCGCTGTGCCCGCACCGAAATCGTCGGCCGTGAGCACGTGCACGACCGTGTCGCTCGCCTCGGCGCGGCGCAGGCGCTCGACGATCGCCGGTGGAATGACGTCGTCGGCGTTCGCGAGCCGACCGGTGCCCATGATCGTCCACCCTTCCGGTACTTCGAGCGTGACGTCGTAGCTCCCATAGCCCATGTAGAACTCAGCGTTGCTCAGGAAGGCATCGGTCTGCCATCCGTTGACGTCGTCAAAGACGGCCATTTGGGGGTACCAGTAGGCCAAGTAGATGAAGTTGTCGCGGTTCCAGCCCATGCGCCCGCCCGCTCCACGCTGCGGGATCGCAAATCCCCAGTCGATCTCCAGTGTGACGGAACTCCCGGACTGCAATGCCCGGGGCAGACGGAGCATGAGGGACGTGCCGAATACGCGATAGCCCGCAGGATTCCCTCGTTCTGCCGCGCCCACGTCTTCCCCATTGACCCGCATGCCCTTGATGTCAAATCCACCGGTGACCTCGCTGGGGCGATTCCGCATGGCGCCTTCGCTGTGCACGTTCTGCAGCAGTTGCAGCGTGACAACCGGGAGGGGGCGTGGTGACCGATTGTGATAGACGATCTGGACGGTGCCGTCGATGCGCTTGGCATCCGTGTCGAGGCGGGCGGTGATCGTGTAGTCGCTCCACTGCTGCCAGTAGGCCGCGCCCGGAGCCCCCGATTCGCTCCGTGTCCCCGTTTCGAGCGCGCGCCGGAAGCCTTGCGAAACGTCGAGCGGGTATGGAATGGGGCGTTGTGGTGTGCTGGACTGTGAGGTGAGATGACCGGCCGCGGCAATCGAGAGAACGGCGGCGGTGCCTAGGGTATGACGGAAGCGCATGGTTTTGAGGGCCTCTTCTGAAAATGCGGTTGGCGACGACGCGAATCCTGTACACCTGTGTCACGCTGTAGGTGCCAAACGCTCGTTTTGGGTGAGGAGCCTAACCTGAGGTCTTGTGACAATGCAACCCGGTAGCTCTGGTCGGGTGGTTATCTTAAATAACAATGCAACCGGACCCCGAGTGAAGCGATGGGATTTCTTTCGTTCTGCTTTTCCCGTCGATCGCGCGCCCGATCAGGGCGGTGGCGATCTCTGGCTCCTGTGGTCTTGACCACTACGAGCTGTCTGCTCATCCCGTTTCAACTGGAAGCTCAGCGAACCGCGCAAGAGATCGTTGATGAAGTCGATCAATTGCTCCGCGGACGGTCGAGCGAGGCATCGGTTGGCATGGAAGTCGTCACCGAGCACTGGACGCGGTCGATGGAGATGCAGATCTGGTCGCTCGGCACCGAATACTCCCTCATCCGTATCCTCTCGCCGCGCAAGGACGCGGGAATGGCAACACTCAAGTCGGGCGAGGAGATTTGGAATTACCTGCCTCGCGTGGATCGCACGATCAAGCTCCCCGCGTCTCTGATGGGTGCCTCCTGGATGGGTTCCCACTTCACGAACGATGATCTCGTGAAGGAGAGCCGCATCATCGAGGATTACGACATCAAGATCGGCTACGAGGGAGCGCGAGACGGCGTCAATGTGTGGGAGTTCGTTCTCACTCCCAAGCCTGAGGCAGCGGTCGTCTGGGGTCGCATCGAGGAACGGGTCAGACAGGACGACCTCATGCCCCTGTGGGTGCGCTACTACGATGACCGCGGCGACCTCGCCCGCACGATGGCATTTAGTGAATTTCGGGTCATGGGCGGGCGGCTCGTCCCAGCCTACATGGTTGTGGAGCCCGCCGACAAACCGGGTGAAAGCACCACGATCATCTACCGCGACCTCGAGTTCGACATCGATCTCGAGCCTTCCTACTTCTCCCTTCGACGCTTGCGAGACGATCGCGGATCACAGTGATGACAGGTGGACCGTGGTGGCGGATAGGGTGGCGGAACCTGGGGCGGAATCGACGGCGAAGCCTAATTGCCGCCAGCATGTTGGCCGTGGGATACTTCTCCTGCGTCGCGCTCATGGGGTGGGCAGATGGTCTCGTCGCAGAGATGATCGGCAACGGGACCGGCATTCTCACGGGCCAGCTGCAGGTGCACGCGTCGGAGTATCGTCCGGACCGCAGCGTCTATGAGACGATCGGTGGACGGAACGGGACCGATGTCCGCGGGCTGATCGACCAGGTCGCCGCCGACCCCGACGTCGCTGCGGCGGCACCCCGCGTGTATGGTGGAGGTCTCGTCAGCTCTGGCTCGGCAACAGTTGCGGCGGTCTTTCTTGGCGTCGATCCCGAGCTCGAGCCAGACGTCTCCCGTTTCATGAATGCGCTCACGAGTGGTCAGCATCCCACGTCGGGGAATAATGAGTTGCTGGTCGGTTCCGAGATCGCGCACACGCTCGGGGTCGGCCCCGGGGACGAGGTCGTGGTGGTGGCGCCGGCCATCGATGGATCGTTGGGCAACGATCTCTTCATCGTATCCGGCGTGTACGAGAGCGGGCTTGCCGAGCTGGATCGGTCGTTTGCGCTCCTTCCCATCGACGTGCTGCAAACCTTGATGGCAATTCCCCCATCGCGCGTGCACGAAGTTGCAGCGTTTGTGCGGGATCCCTGGCGGGCACCCGCCGCCGCCGAGCGCCTTGACAGTCTCATCAGAAGTCGTGGTCTGGATGTCGCCACGGAGTCATGGACGACACTTCGTCCGGAGATGGTGGAGTATGCGCAGCTCACCCAGTCGTTTCAGTGGATCCTGCTGCTGATCGTCTTTGGCATGGCGATCTTCGGTGTGGCGAACACCATGCTGATGGCCACGTTTGAACGGCGGTACGAGTTCGCCGTGCTCAAGGCGCTGGGATCGACACCGGGCGGGATTGTTCGGTCGGTGCTCTCCGAAGCCCTGGCACTCGGGGCGATCGGCCTGGTCGGCGGCGCAGCCGTCACCTTTCCAATCATGGTGTGGTGGCATGTTGCCCCCCCGGACCTCAGCTGGCTGTTCGGTGACTTCACGATGTTGGGTGCGCTGATCCGTCCGGTCCTGCGGGTCGAATATCCTTGGGCCATGATTGTCGGTGCGGCGATCGCACTCTTCGCCACGGCGGTCCTCGCGGCGCTCTATCCGGCACTGCGGTCGGCGCGGGTCCCTCCGGCGGACACGCTGGCGGGTCGATGACCAGTCGTCTGGGCCTCCTCACCCGCCTGGGCCTGCGGAATGTGCGGCGCCAGCGCCGTCGCAGCTTCCTCACGGCACTTGCGATGGGACTGGGAGTGGCCGTGCTCGTGTTCAGCCGGGCGCTCGGGGACGGAGCTCATGAGGATTGGATCAAGGCGGGCGTTCGTCTGGGATCCGGACATGTGGCGTTTCAGCATCCGCGCTTCCAGGCCAGTGGCAAGCTGGAGGACCGGCTGTCCTCAGATGTCGTCGAAACCGCGATCGCTGCTCTGGATATTCCTGGGGTCACAGAGCACGTCCTGTCGGTGGCACCGAGGGTGGAGATGCAAGGCTTGGCGAATTCGGCGACCGCCGCCGTGCCGGTGAAGGTCACAGGCGTAGTCCCTGATGCGGAGCGTGAGTTTTCACAGCTCGCGGACAAGCTGATCGACGGCCGATACCTCGAGCGCGGCGATCGCCTCCACGCATACATCGGTGAGCGATTGGCCAAGCGCCTCGATCTGGGTGTGGGTTCCCGGCTCGTGCTCACAGGTCAGGATGCGACGGGCGAAATCGCCGGCCAGTTCGTGCGCGTCGTCGGGATCTTCCGATCCGGTCTCCCCGAAGCAGACGAGCGGATCGTCCACGTGCCGCTCGAAACGGCGCGCGATTGGCTCCTGATCGGCGACGGGGTCACCACGCTGGGTGTTCTGCTTCATTCAGGTTGGGAGGTATCGAACGTCGTTGGGCGCCTGCAGGCGCAGCTCGACGACCGGACCGATGCTGTACGGGTGCTGGGGTGGCGCGAGGCGATGCCCGAGCTCGACGCAGCCATCAAGATCGATGACTACGGCGACTACATCTTCCACGTCATTCTGTTTGCGCTGGTTGCGCTGGCGATCGTGAACACGGTGCTGATGTCGGTCATGCACCGCACGCGAGAGTTCGGCGTGTTGCGCGCCCTCGGCTTGACCAAACAGCAGACGGCGTCGGTGGTGTTTGCCGAGGGAGTGATTCTGACGGCGGTGAGCGGCTTGGTCGGAATGATTGTCGGCTTCGCGTTCACCTGGATCTTTTTCCGGAACGGTCTGGACTACTCGTTCGCGTTCGAAGGGGACTTCGAGTTCTCTGGCGTCATACTGGATACCATCATCATCCCCGAGTTCCGACTGATGCAGGTACTTCAGAGCTTGGGGTCCATATTCATTGTTGGCGTGCTTGCGTCACTCTACCCCGCCTATCGTGCCACACGTATTGACGTGGCCGAGGCGATGAAGTTCGAGGCATGAGCGAGCAAACTGCAGCGGCGGTCCGCACCGACGAGGTGTGGAAGGTGTTCGAGCACGACGGCATCGCCGTCGAAGCTGTGCGCGGCGTTTCCATCGAGATTCAACGCGGTGAGTTTATCGTGCTGGCGGGACCGTCGGGATCCGGCAAGACGACACTGCTCAATCTACTGGGCGGTCTCACCAATGCCTCCCGCGGCAAAGTGTCCATCGATGGGCGCGACTTGACGACGATGTCAGAGCGTGAACGCGCCCGGCTTCGACTCGAGCGGGTGGGGTTCGTGTTTCAGGCTTACAACCTGCTCCCGGTACTGACGGCACGAGAGAACGCCGAGTTTACACTGCTGTTGCGCGGTCTTCCGGAGGAGGAGCGCCACCGCCGTGTCGAGCGGTTGTTCGAGCGCATTGGCATCGGTGGATTGGAAGATCGGCGGCCGGCCAAGCTGTCGGGCGGCCAACAACAGCGCGTTGCGGTGGCCCGAGCCGTCGTCGGTGAGCCTGCCCTGGTGTTGGCAGACGAACCTACCGCTAACCTGGATACCACCTCGAGTGTTGCCTTGTTGGACGTAATGACACAGTTGAACCAGGAACTTGGCACAACGTTCGTCTTTGCGACGCACGACGTGCAGCTCATGGAGCGGGCGCGACGCCTGATTCGTTTGGTCGACGGGGCGATCGCATCGGATGACCGCCGGTCCGGAACGTCCGCTGCATGAGTCGCGGGGCCGCGTTTGCCGTGGTGCTCGTCTGGGTATCGATCGGACGAGCGCAGGCGCAGCGCGCCGAGTGGATTCCGGCAATTCGTGGGTACCTCCTCAATGTCCCAGTAGCTTCGGCAGAGGGTCCTCTCTCGGATCAAACGCTCGCTGACGCACAGCGGCTGCGTCTCATGACGCGACCGACCCTTGGGCAGTTCTCTCTGGACCTTGCCTATGAGCACGTCATCACGCTTCGCTCGGAACCCGGCGGCAGTGTGCTCGGCGGGCTGGTACCCACCGGTTCAGGTGGGGATTGGGTGCCCCTTCAGGGTTCGCTGTGGCAGACAGACCATGTGGACTGGAGGCATCGCGTCGACCGATTGGCGGTGCGCTATGCGATGTCAGACGCCGAAGTGACGGTCGGCCGCCAGCCGGTATCGTGGGCCACGACGCTGTTTCTCACGCCGGCCGATCCGTTTGTCCCCTTCGATCCATCAGATCCGTTCCGTGAGTACCGCAGTGGCGTCGATGCCGTTCGCGTTCGCGCATTCCCCGGGGCATTCAGCGAGGTCGACGGCGTGCTCCGTGTGGCCGACTCACCGACCGGCGAGACGCTCACCGCAGCAGGACGAGCTCGAGCGGCGATCGGCTCGTGGGAAGTTGCCGGCTGGGTCGGCGTCGTGCACGGCGAGCCGGCTCTGTCGGCTGCGGCAACCGTCGGCGTGTTCGGCGCGATCGTGCGCACCGAGAGTGTGGTGCGAAGAACGAATGATGAAACCGTACTTCGTGCGACCGTTGGCGTCGATCGGAGTTTCGTCCTGCTAGACCGGAACGTGTATCTGGTGCTCGAGTATCAGCGGGACGGTTTCGGGGCGGCAAGTGGAGACGATCTCCTTGCGGTCTTCCTCTCGGAGGCCGCGCAACGGGGAGAGCTGCAGGTGTTCGGTCGTGATGAAGTGGCGGTGCAGGCAAGTATGGAGTTGCATCCGCTCGTGGGTGTCAGTGCGCTGGTACTGTGGAACCTGAACGATGCCAGTGCGCTCCTTGGACCGGGCGCATCCTATTCGGCGGGCAACGAGTTGTCTGTTCGTGGCGGCGTCTTCTTGGGCGTTGGGGACGGTGCAACGCCGGCCGGTCTTCCCGCTTCGGAGTTCGGAGTGGTTCCCACCACGGTCTACATGGCGG
Source organism: Gemmatimonadota bacterium (assembly GCA_039588055.1). Classification (GTDB taxonomy): domain Bacteria; phylum Gemmatimonadota; class Gemmatimonadetes; order Gemmatimonadales; family GWC2-71-9; genus JAOTVV01. The sequence goes on from JBDHAN010000041.1 coordinate 11,712, forward strand.
TGTCGTGGTTCTTCTAGGAGGGGCAGGAGGGGCAGAGGGGCAGAAAAGCGGCGGCAGGGCGGCAGAAGCGGCAGGGCGGCAGACGGAGAGCACCCGACCGCTTGAAGAGGGGAGTGGACGATTGATGACTCGTGTTCCGGACAGGAAGTGGTTGCACGCGTTCGCCGCGCTGGCCCTCGTCGCGGGGTCTTCCGGGGCATGCGCCAGCCAGGGACCAGACAATGGCAATCCGGTTATCTTGATCGGCCTCGACGCAATGGCGTGGGATTTCCCTGGGAAGACCGACACGCCGAACCTGGATCGACTGGTTGCGCGCGGTGTTCGCGCTGAGCGACTGGTGCCGGTGTTCCCGACGAAGACGTTCCCCAACCACTACAGCATCGTCACCGGGCTCTATCCGGATGAGCATGGCATTGTGGCGAACAACATGTACGACGCCGACATGGACGCGTGGTTCAGCCTCGGCAACCGCGATGCCGTGACGGACCCCCGCTGGTGGAGAGGTGAGCCCATTTGGGTCACGGCTGAACGCCAAGGTCTCACGGCAGCAGCCTTTTTCTGGCCAGGGACCGAGACGGCAATCCAGGGAATCCAGCCAACGTACTGGAAGCCCTACGACGGGAGCGTGCCCAACGATGATCGTGTGGATCAGGTGCTGGCGTGGCTGGATCTTCCACCGTCAACACGACCGTCCTTGATCACGCTGTACTTCAGTGACGTGGACGATGCCGCGCACAGGAGCGGGACTGACGGCGCGGAGACTCTCGCGGCGATCCGACGCGTCGATAGCGCCATTGGGAGGCTGGTCACGGGTCTCGAGGAGCGTGGATTGGGCGACGACGTGAACCTCGTCGTCGTGTCAGATCACGGAATGGCCGACATTGCGGTCGACCGGGTGATCTTCCTCGATGACTACATCGACCTCGAGAGGGTGACGGTGGTGGACTGGAATCCCGTTGCGGCCATTCGGCCGCCTCCCGGCGAGGCCGACATCATCTACCGGTCCCTCGAGAACGCCCATCCGCGTTGGACGGTGTACCGGAAAGAGGAGATCCCGGCGCGGTTCCACTACCGCGATAATGTTCGCATCCAGCCGATCATCGTTGTGGCTGACGAAGGGTGGTCAATCACGAGCCGTGACTTGCATCGCGCCCGGCCCGATCGGCATGTCGGCGCCAACCATGGCTACGATCACGAATTGACTTCAATGGGTGCGGTTTTCATCGCGTCGGGTCCGGCGTTCCGACAGGGGGTAGTCGTGCCGCCCTTCCAGAATATCCATCTCTACGAGATGCTCTGTGCGATCTTTGAGCTCACGCCGGCCGCAAATGCCGGGAGCCTGGATTCCGTGAGAGCAATGATGCGGTAAGTCGTGAGTCGCGAGCAGTGAGTCGTGATCGATACTCACCACTTACGACTCACTGCTTACGATTGTCCTGATCTTCGTCAGCAGCATGTCCACGGCGACGCGGTTGTGACCGCCTTCCGGTATGATGACGTGGGCGTAGCGCTTGCTCGGCTCGACGAATTCGAGATGCATCGGGCGTACGGTCTGCAGATACTGCTGCACGATTGAATCGAGGCTTCGACCGCGCTCCGTTAGATCCCGGTCGATTCGGCGCAGGATCCGGAGGTCGGCGTCGGTATCGACGAACACCCTGATGTCCATGAGCTCGCGCAGGTCGCGGTCCGACAGGATCAGGATGCCCTCCACAATGATGACGCGCCGTGGCTGCGTCGGAACGCTTTCCGTGGTTCGAGCGTGCGCGGTGAAATCGTAGACGGGGACGTCGACCATGCGCCCGGCCTTGAGGTCGATGAGGTGCCGGATGAGGAGTGAGGTCTCGAGCGCATCGGGGTGGTCGTAGTTGATGTTGACGCGTTCGTTCGGCGGGACGTTGCTGCGATCGTAGTAATACGAGTCGTGCTGGATAAACGCGACCTCGTCCGGTCCGAGGCTTCGGGTGATTTCGTGGACGACGGTGGTCTTGCCCGAGCCCGATCCGCCGGCGACGCCGATGACTACGGGTTTCACGGCACGCCCCTGATGGAAGTTGGGAGCACGGCTCTATGCTGCGGGTTCCGTCGCACGGCGTCAAGCCGCGGGGCTCCGAGGCCGCTCGACTACGTGGCGGGAGACGAGCCGCCCCTTCCACGCCGCCCTGCCGGTCCAATGCGCCCATGCCGAGTCGAGTTGAAGAAGTGCGCCGAGTACGAGGGTGAGCGGTGCACCCGCGGTCACCGTCCATGGCATGTGCACCATCCTGTCGCTGATCGCCTTCAGGACGTACCAGCCCACGACAAACCAGAGCGAGACGAGCGGAGCGAGCACGTAGGCCGTCAGGTACGTCAGGTGAATCAGGAAGAAGCTCGGTACTGACTCACCCATGAAGGGATAGACGTTCTTACGGAACCCGACCCAGGCACTCGGCAGATTCCGGTACATCCATACCTGGACCTCGGTCTGGAGATCGACCGAGTGTGGCACGACACCGTGTGATTTGAGGTAGCGCCCTATACGCACGTCCTCGAGCACGTCCGCTCGGTGCTCGCGGTGTGGCTCCAACTCGAGATACTGCGCGCGCTCCATCATCCAGCACTGCCCGTTCATGCCGCTTAGCCGCGCAGACCGGACGCGTTCCACCAGTGGCAGGGGGAGATAGGTGAGAATGACGAAGGGGACGAGGCTCACGAGCAGTCGGCCGCCTCCCTCTATGCGGGCGATACCCGTGAGCACTGAGCCTGTCGGCAACGCCAGATGACGACGGACCAGTCGTGTCAGCGCATCGGCGTCACACAGCGCGGTGTCGGCATCCAGGAAGAGCAAGAGTTGTCCTGTAGCCGCGCGCGTGGCCTGGTAGAGGGCATGGACTTTACCGACCCAACCGTCAGGAAGCTCGCCCCCTGACATCGTACGGAGCCGGGTGTCGGTGAATGACTGAAGAACCTCGTTGGTACCGTCGGTCGAGCCGTCGTCGTAGACGATGATGTCAAAGCTCGGGTAGGTCTGGGTGAGGAGGCTGGGGATGAGACGTGTGAGGTTTGCCGCCTCGTTCCGGGCCGGCACGACGATCGTCACGGCCGGTGGCGTTGGGGGCAAGGCTGCCAGCGCGCGGCGTGTGCGAGAGAGATAGCGGGCGTTGACCAGGAGGATGGTACCGAACGCGAGGTAGATGATGGCGAAGATGAGGGTGAGCATCACGGCGGGCTCTGCACGAATTCCCGATACAGCGGTCGGAGCTCACCTCCAAGCAGCCTCGCGCGAGCGGAGTCTGCTTCCTGTGCGCCCAGCTTCTCCAGTGTGTACCATATCCAGGCGTCGATCTCTTGCGGGTCGAGGCCACACGCCGGGGCATGATCAACCAGCCGCTTGAGCTCTCGGAACCGTTGGAGCGCCTTGTGCTTGTCTCCGCCGGCAATGCCGGGGCGGAAAAGGAGCGATTGGCCTTCGATCAGCATGACGAGTGGATCGTCATCGTCGAGCGAAAGGGCGCGATTGAGCATCCCGTTCGAGCGTCGCCCGTAGATGTAGAGGTTGATGAGTCCGACGTTCCGAATACGGTAACCCCAGAGTGCCGACAGCAGCGCGAATTCGCGGGCCGTCGCTGAATCGACCTTGGACGGGATGTCGGCGATGAGGTCGAACTCCCGCGTCAACGCATACAGCCGGTATCGCAAGAACAGCGAGTCTTCACGAGTTGGGGCCTGGGCGAACAAGGTGCGAAGCGTCTCGACGTCTTTGTCGGCGTACGCGGTTTGCGTCACTTGCCCGAAACACAAAGCCAGGAGGACGGCAATCATCGATAAAAAACCCGTGCCAAGCGGGACATGTTCCAGCGTTCGTGGGGCCCGGGCCGTCCTTCGAGCAAGACGCGCCGGATGTCATCTGCAGGATCGTTCAGGTCCTGTAGCAATGTCGTGAGCCTCTCACGCTCGTTTCCGTCGGGTGTGGCATGGGCGGGCGCACCATTCAAATACACCGTTGGCGTTGCGTCATGCCAATCCGCAATCCGGAGTCCAACGGGCCACCACTGCGCCGACGGGAGAACGCTGCCGACTCGCAGGCATTGATCCGGCGGAAAGCGGTGGACACCCTCGTCGGCCCCGTGGAGGTCACCCTCCGGGAAGTATATCAGGGCGGTGTTGGGACGCCGCGCCATCAGCCGTTGTGTCTCGCGAATCGTGCGGAAGCGTCGACTGCCGTCATTGCGCGGGAAGGTCTGTGCGCCAAGCACGGCGAGGAACGGAAACCGGTCGAGATCCTCCATCCAGACGATCGTGTGTCGCTCGAGTACACATTCCAAAAGGAATCCCAACACCTGGGCGTCGTAGAAGGCGTGGTGATTGGCGTAGAGAATGACGGGCGTATCGGCGGGCGGCGGATCCCATGGTCCGACCCAGACGATGCGTCGGAATGTGTGCCGCAACGTGCGCGCAAGGAGTTTGTACCCGATTCGACGGGAAAGGGGCATCACGTCGATTCAGTAGCGCGGGTCCGCGGTTGCCGCTCTCGCGCTGCCACGACGGGAATCGCCAGTGCAACGGCTCCCGCGAGCGTGGCCGTCCACAATCCAGTGACCGCACAGATGCCAACGGGGAACATCCCGTTGGTGATCCACACCGGAATGGTCCACGCCGTCGTCTCACGAAACCTGATATTCACGACGTACTCGTAGCCCCATACGATCACCATGGATGTGATGAACCAGCCCACCCAGTTGATCGCCGGCATTGAGTAAAAGAACCCCTTCACCTTCCACTCCCACACGGGGAATCCCGCACCCATCGCCGGATCCAACCCGACGTCCCAGAGCACCATGAAGAACGCGGCGAGCACGAGACGCAGCAACGTTGCGCGGCCCAGGCGGGTCGCGAGATCCAGCGCAACCACGGAGACGGCGTACCACGAGAGTGGGATCAAGTAGGGGACATGACCCAGGATTTTGGGGTCGAGGAAGCTGGTATAGGCGTAGGGACCGAACGGGTAGCCCGTTGTCGTGCCTACCAACTCCGCCGTCATTCCGATGACGGTGCCCCATAGGAGCGCAAGGATAGAGCGCCGCGGGCCGAACAGCGGCAAGTAAAGAACAAACACGAGGGCCGGAAGCGACACCATGTATACCCACGTCGGCACCTTCATGAACCATGGCAGGAGCGATCCAAAGCGCGCAGCTGCAGATGGGGCGACGCGTAGCAGCGCCATGCCGATCAGGCTGAAGAGAATCGATCCAGCCAACAGACCCAGCAGCGCTATGACGGCGGTACGCTGCCGGCCACTTCGGGGGTTGGGCATCATTGGATGCGCGCTGGCGTGGCGCCAGCGTCGACGAGGAAGGCGGCTTCGGGGAGCGGCGGCGCTTCGAGGTCAGCAAGGCGAGAACGTCGGTGCGGCATGGTTGCTCGGAATCCCAGGAGGAGTTTGCGCCGGCCAGAAGTATAGGCACGCCGGCCCACGGAGTCGAAATCGGCGGCGGCGATCACGCGACCGATGTCCGCGTAGATCGCCTGTGCCGCGCGGATGGATGGCCGGCAGCTCCACGGCAGGAACCGGATCCCGTGCCAGGCTCGCGCGTACAGTGCCGCGGCCTTGCCGAGCAACCTCCGTACGACCTCGCCGAGCGCCGGCGTGAACCTGGGTCGGCTCCGCAGCGCTGCAGGATCGATTCCCCCTTCGCGGAGCCAGGCGTGCGGAAGGTAGACACGTCCGCGACTGGCATCCTCACCCACGTCGCGCGCGATGTTTGTGAGTTGCATCGCGATGCCCATGTCGCACGCGCGGGCGAGGGCGTGTGGGCCGGGCTGCGTCATCACGTAGGTCACTGCCACTCCGACGGTCGCTGCTACCCGGGCGGAGTAGGCGTAGACGTCGGACAGTGAATCGTACTGCCGCTCGTCTACCTCCCATGCGAACCCCTCAACCAACGCATCGAACACCGTGCGTGGGATGCCACGGTAGCGCACGACGGCGCTCAGCGCTCGATCGATCGGATCGCCGAGCTCGTCGTCTGCATAGATCTGGGTTACCCGATCTTTGAGGTGTGCGATGGTCTCCGCAGTCGCCACCTGAACATCGACGAGATCATCGGCCGTTCTACAGAACGCGTACACGGCGCTGATAGGCTCGCGTACGGAGCGGGGAAGGAGTAGCGAAGCCGCGTAGAAACTCCGCGAGCCCTCACGGAGTAGCGCGCGGCACGTCGACAAGTCGTCGCTGCGCAGACCTGGGACGCTAGTCGAGCGCATCAGGGCTGGGGACGACGGTGTCGAGCACCCGCGCGGAGGACAACACGCCGGGCACGCC
>JBDHAN010000042.1:0-22224 GCA_039588055.1 Gemmatimonadota bacterium
CGCCCGTGCCAAACAGCGTGCACTCCTCCGGCGCGTTGATGTTGCGACCCGAGCCACCATCCCACCCGTAATAGTTCGCTAGGGCCCTGAAGGACCCGCGATACCAGCTGGTCCCGCCTCCGGACAAGGCCGTAGCAGCCCCATAGTCCATGCCGGGCGAATTGCCGAGAATGCTGTGCCCAACCACCTCTTCGGCAAACGTCGCCTGACCCTCCGCCTCCCAACGCGACATTCCAGCGCTGCCAAGCCGCCTACTGAATTGGATGTTGTGGGTGAACTCGTGGGCGATGAGCGAAGGCATCTGAAAGAGCACCTGCGCCTTGGAGCGACCCACCGTGCCCGCCGTGTTGGACGGGTCGGGCACGTGTCCGTAGAACAGCTCTCCCTGGTCGCTGGTCGCACAGCTCGCGGGAGCGATCAGGTCACCCGAGAACACGAAGCCAGCAATAGAGCCGCCCAAGAGCTTGTTCACTTCAATGGTGAGCACGACGAAGACCCGCTGGTTGGCGTCCAGATCGGTCGGAGGGCCGAAGTAGGTGGTGTCCACATCGTAGATGTTGACGTCGAACGTGTCGCTGTACGCCTGGATTTCCGTGTCGGTCAGCGTGTCGTCCGGTGGGTTGTTGAGATCAGTCACGAAAATACCGGCGGCACCGACCTTCTTCACGACCGCGTCAATCGGAATCGAGTCGCACGCATTCCCATCGATGTCCGGGACGTGGAGGTGCACCGTATCACCCTCATTAGGCGGCGCCATGCTCGCCGCCGGCGAACGAGCGGTAGCTACGCGGAGCGACGGGTTCGTGGCAGGATCGAGGTACTGCCGCTCCCATTCACGGACTCTCTGCTCGGCCGCATAGTGCGCCGCCAGACGCTCCTGCACGGCAGTTCGCGCGAACGCCGCACCGCCGCTACCGGCACGGCGCGCAATCGACGGCGCCAACGCCGGCCCGCTGGGGCTCGCCCCCTGCACGGCCGTCATCGTCACGTCGAGGAACGACGTGGGTAGCTCGGCTGCCGCCCCAACACCCACCACGTATTCATCATTGCCTGCCGTCGATGGCGTGAACTGCAGGCAGAAATCTGCGGGATCCTCAACCATCATCATCTCACCGACCGCAAGCGCAACTGCGCTCGGAGCCTTGAGCGGGTGGCTCAGGGTGTTACTGGTCGAGGCACCGACAGTCACCTCCACATCGACGTCACGTGCCGGCTGGCAGTCGAACGATGGTACCGTAACGTCGAGGGAGGTCGCCGTTGCCGCCGTCACGGTAGCCGTCACACCCTCCACCGTCACCGTGTTGTTCGCGGGCGTCGGATCGAAGCCCGTGCCCGTGATCGTCGCCGTCGAACCCTCCACAACCGTGTCAGGCGACACACTCGAAACTGACAGCGTGGTTCCGGTGGCCGTGAATGTCACCGGATCGCCCTTGAGTCCGGCGGCGCTCGCCTGGGCAGCCTGCGCGCCCTGCGTGGCTCCCAGAGTCCACGTGGTCTGCGTCTCACCATTCGCACCCGTCGTGACATCTGTCGGCGAGACCGATCCGTCGGTAGTACTGAAGGTCACACTCTCGCCCGCGACGCCGTTCCCGTACTGGTCGAGGATCTCAACGACTAGCGGGCTCGGGAGCGCGGTGTTGACGAGGCCGCTCTGCAGGTCACCCGAGACAGCGGCGATCGAGTCGGCAACGTCAGCGTCGGCGGTCGCAGTGAAGTCCGCCGAGCCCGTGCCCGTGCCGGGCGTGGCTGTGACCGTATGCATGCCCGCGGTCGTGCCGAACGTCCACTGCGTCGAGACCTGGCCCGAAGCATCCGTCGTCCCACTGGCGGGCGTTACCGATCCGCCATCGGCCGAGACGGCGAAGTTGACCGTCACGCCTTGAATGGCATTACCGCGACTGTCGTTCACCTGCGACACCAGATCGGCGGTCAACGCCTGTCCGACGGTTGCCGACTGCGCGTCGCCCGACACCTTGGTCACTGCTGCCGATGCCTGGGCAACCGTGACACCGGCATTCCCGGTGGCCGAGCCCGCGGTGGCCGTGATCTGAGCAGATCCGTTGGAGACAGCGGTGACGAGGCCGCTCGTGTTGACACTCGCAATCCCACCGGCACTCGAGCTCCAGGTGACCGACGCGGACATCGTGTTGCCGCTCTGGTCTCGCACCATGGCGGTGAGTTGATCGGTCGCTCCGATCGCGTTGAGCACGACGGAGGTCTTGTTGAGCGTTACGGAAGTCGGAACGGGGGTTGGAGGATCGGTACCGCCGTCGGAGCAGGCCCACGTGGCGGCGAGAGCAAGGACCGCACCGAGTACGACACGGCCCACGGGAGGAGGCATCGTCATAAAGGTTTCCTAGGCGATTGGTCGACTTCTATGGTAAGAAGACCGGGCCAAAGAGGCCAGCCCGGGCTGCATGGGAGGCTTTTGTCCTCATCCAACACACGCTACTCTAGAGCCACCCCACCTTTACGAGGAGCATCGGTGCGCCACGCTCGAATCGCCGGAATCACGGCCCTTGTTACCCTGGTCACGCTTGTCGGGGCCTGTGCCTCACGCTCCTCGGACGAGGTCGCGGCCGAGAACGCTCAGGCCCTCGAGGCTCATCCCCTTATCGGGCTCTGGCACCTGCAAGGCCCTCGCACTGAGGCCGCGCCACCTGCACGAATGCTGCTCACCCTTCGGGTGGACTCGGTGGTTGAATCGGCGGTGATGGGCCAGCTCGACGAAGGGGAACTCGACAACGACACGGCGGTGCGTTTTACGATCTACCCGCAGGACCGAGACCAACCGTCCTTCGTGCTCGCCGGGAAACCAAGCCCGGACACGATTGCACTCACCACGTTCGTGCTCGGGCCCGACACCTTGAGCGGGCCGGACCAGCAATGGTGGTTGATTCGACGGGAATAGTTCTGTGGGGGCGCCGGCACCAACCGGCGGGGTGAACGAGGGCTGCGCTACCGTTCCGTCGGGATGGACAGGCTGGACCCCACCAGTGTCACCAGCGTGTAGTCCGCCTGAGCCAGCTGCATGAGTCGCACGGTGTAGCCCTCGGGAACTCTCACATCAGGCACCGTCACGCGCACTACGGGACCGGCACTCACCGCTCCCGTCAGAATGCCTCGCATTACTCTCTCACTCACCCGTGCCGTAAACAGCTGACACCCGGAGCACGCCGGGGCGAGCGCGTCGATCGTGTGAGGATCAGTCGCCGTGACTTCGAACATGACCGCCGCGAGCTGCGGTTGGCCGGACGAGAACTCAACGGTGAGATCCCCCGACGGCGGACCCGAGTCGCACGACAGGAGGACCGCCAAGGCGCCGATCGCCGTTGCCGCGCTCTGCTGACGCCGGCTCATCGGTTCCTCTCTTCCTTCTTCACACCCACGACCGCTGCCATCGCCTCGGGCGACGGCGTCGCACCGGTGGCTTCGACCCACGCGAGAAAATCGCCCAGGTCAAGCACGTCGTTCCCGTTCCCCAAGAGCTGCATGTAGCGTATTTCGTCAGCCGACAACGTGTTGCTGAGACCCACGATCTGCTGAACCACGTCGGCAACCGTGAGTGCGGGCGCTACCACCTGGAGATCGAACGATCGGTTCTCCGTCTGCGACCCCGAGGTGACGTCCGCCGAGAACGTGAAGGTCCCCGTCTCCTCCGGACGCCCCGCGAGCTGGCCGCTGCTTGCGAGCGAGACGCCGGGCGGCAGTGCTCCGCCGCTCAACGTCCACGCATACGAGCCCGTGCCGCCCTCGGCCAACAGCGCCCCAGAGTACATGGCTCCCATCACGGCGTCGTCCAGCGGAGCCTGCGGGATGACGAGCTGCGACGCGAAGACCGCCGTCACCCGGAACCGCCGGGTCATGCGAAGCTCGAGGGTGTCAGAGGACGTAATAGTGTCACCGGTCCACCCCTCGAAGATGATCCCGGGCAGCGCCATGTCGGCCACGAGCGTCACGACCGTATCGGGTGTGAGGAACTCGCCCGCGCCGTGATCTACCGCTGGACTGGATGTCACCGCCCCACCCGGTCCCTCCACCGTAGCCTGAAGCAAGTACTCAGTGGTGACGGTCCCAATAATCGTATCGCCCGCCGTTGAACTCGTGTGTGTGAACGACCGCGGCTGACCGTTGGACCACGAGACCCACGTGTATCGATTCCCGCCGTCGTTCAGCACTTGCACCGAGTCGATATCGACCTGCAGCGCAATTCCGTCCTCGAGGATTTCCGAAAACACCCTGTATGTAGCCCCATCGATCCGGATCCTTGCCAAGGACGTGTCCGACGCCATGAAAACCGTGGGTCCTGGTACGACGATGTGAGCTCGGACCGTCTGATTCACGCCGTCGACGGAGATTGAGTCGACGGCAACTAGCGTCCGTTCCCCGTCGTTCCGACGGGAGGATGGGCTTGTCTCGTCTCCGAAGCGTTCGTTTCCCATCGTTCCCGGAAACGGGTCGCCCGGGTCCCCCCGGTTGCCGCCGGACGTTCGCCATCGTTCCCGGAAACGGGTCGCCCGGGTCCCCCCGGTTGCCGCCGGACGTGGCCTGAAGATCCTCTTGTCCGTCCGCTTGCTCCAGCGACAGTCCATGTGGCAGGGAGCTATTGACCGAGTTTGTGAAGATGCGGGACTGGATCCGAGCCGAGTCCACATGCCAGATGAGGAGGCCTGCGCCGTGCAGCTGGGCATCGGAGCCGATGCGCTGGCGGTTCTCGAGCAGGAAGTATTCGTCGGAGTCAGCGATAGGGACGATGAACGCCGTGTCCGACACCTCGATGGGACTGAGGTCGAGCACGGTGTCCGATCCGATGAGCACCTCGGTTACCCATCCCAACCGGGCGCGGGTCCACGCGGTCATGTGCGCCGGGCTGAAGGGCTGATTCCAGTTGCCCGATCCCATGATGCCCCAATGGCCGATGCCCTGCGTGGATCCGGACACATCGTAGAGGTCGGGAAGTCCGAACAGGTGCCCTGTCTCGTGCGCCACGACGCCCATCGCCTGCGGTTGGTCATCATCGCAGCCGCCGTCACCACCCTGACCGCCCTGGATGATGTAATCCCGTACCCGAATCGTTGACGGACCCAAGGCCGAGTTCGACGAGTCTGCGGTGGAGACCGACGATTGCAGCGACCAGCGGTGCGCCCAGATGTTCTCCTCGGATGCGGGGTTGACACGGCTGCACGCTCCGTCGACCTCCGGGTGCAAGAAGACCACCGCGTCGACATATCCGTCGTCATCACTCGAGTTCGGGATCCCGTCAAGGCCGTCGTTGTCAAAGAGCCCGAAATCGACGGAGTCGTCGTGGGCCGCAACGAGCTGTTGCGCCATTTCGACGAACGGCCCTCTCGCGGTGAAGCACAGGCCGTTGCAGCCCGCCTCGTAGTAGGTGTCGAACTGCGAGACGCGGGTCCACTCGAGCACGGTGCCGCTCACACGCATGCTGTCGTTGGAGATCTCGCGGTAGTAGGTGTGGATCGAGTAGGGGGGCGCCGGATCGGTCCCGTAGAGCCGGGTTTGGAGCGTCGCCCGAGGCACGTTGGCAACCAGTGCCGCGGAATCGGTATTGCTGTAGAGGATAAGGAACACCGGGACCGCCACGTCGCCGGACACCACATCAGCGCTGCTGGAGCTCGCAAACGGGCTGAACAGTGCCTGCTCGCTGAGCGTGGCCCGGCTGGCGGCCCGCCGCTGGGCGATGTTTGCCCCTCGCTTGATCCACCCGTTCTCCTCAGAAAAACGGAAGGCTCTCGGGTCCAGCCTGAGCATGTCGTAATAGGACGCCGGTGGCCTGGCACCACCCAACTCACGGCCCAACTCCTCCACGTCGGTCTGAGCACCGGCAACAGCCGGAAGCGCTACGCACAGCACGGCCCCGATCGCTCCGATCAGGCCCCGCCCTGGGCGTGTCGCTCTCGTCCGTCGCTGCTTCATCATGGGCTCAAAAGACCGGTAAGTGTAATGAACGTATGCTACCCGGGTCCAGCGCCGCGGTGCCCTGGCTCACGGCCGATCAGTATCGGATCTCGTGCAGGATCACTGCAGAGGCCGTGCCCAGCAAGGCGCCAACGACCACATCGGACGGGAAGTGCTTGCCCGCCGCCACCCGGAGCGCCCCCACACCTGCGGCAGCCAGCATTGCAGCGATCTTCGGTCCGGCCGGCGTATCGGACGCATTCGCCCAGTAGCTCGCGGCGAAGGCAAACGCGACAGCGGCATGTCCCGAGGGCATGGATCGCTGGTTCGAGACCTCGTCTCGGACCGCGGCCGCCCGATCGGTAAACATGACCGGGCGGAGCCGCCCAATCAGCGCCTTCGAGACCTGGGTCACGGCAAACGTCCATGCCACGGCCTCGAGGCTCACGATCATCGCCGACTCGCCCCCGTCCCGGCGGCCCGTGTCCAGGAGCGAGGCGCCCGCCAGGCTCAGGGCCAGCACGTCGCTCGCCAGCGAAACGTCGGGCCGGGGCGCTCCGACGGCCCAACGGTCGAAGATTGGGATGGTGTTGGGACTGCAGGGGGCGCATTCTGCGGGCCTGGACGCCCGATCCAGCAATATCGCGGTGCCGAGCACGGCCCCCGCACCAACCAGCGAGACCGCCTGGCCCGACGAGACCACCGGGCGCTCGTCGAGGACTTGTCCGACGGCCGTCCCGTTCAGGACCAGGACGGCCGCGAGCGCCCCCATGGCCCCGCGGTACTTGTGCGAGTAGAAGGCCATCCTTAAACTCGTACTGCCCGCTTCGCGGGCTCTAATGTATGAAGGCACAAGTGTTTCCTCATCCGCGCCGAGGACCCGTGGACACACAAACGCTCCAGCAGCTTCAGTTGTTCGAGAAGTGTAAGAACTATACCAGGGCCCGCGAAGCTCAAGCGGCCGGTCTGTATCCGTACTTCAAGCCCATCTCCAAGGCTGAGGATACGGTGGTCGTGATCGAGGGCAAGAAGAAAGTCATGATGGGCTCGAACAACTACCTGGGACTGACCCAACATCCCCAGGTGCTCGAGGCGGCCAAACGGGCGCTCGAGCGATACGGGTCTGGTTGCACTGGCAGTCGGTTCCTCAACGGCACACTGGATCTCCATGGCGAGTTGGAGTGCCGCCTCGCCGGCTTCTTCGGTAAGGAAGACGCGCTCGTCTTTTCGACTGGCTATCAAGCCAATCTGGGGCTCGTGTCCGCACTTGTCGGACGCGGCGACATCGTTCTGATCGATAAGCTCGACCACGCCTCTATCGTTGACGGCGCAAAGTTGTCATTTGGAGAGACACATCGCTTTGCGCACGGCGCCTACGACCAGCTCGAGCTGCAACTGCAGAAGCACCAGGACCGCGGAACACTGATCATCGTCGACGGTGTGTACTCGATGGAAGGTGACATTGCGCACGTGCCGACGCTTCACACGCTCGCGCAGAAGTACGGCGCAGCCCTGGCGATCGACGATGCGCACTCGGTTGGGGTGCTGGGTCCCAGAGGCGACGGCACGGCTGCCCATTTTGGCGTGGCCGATGAAGTAGATCTGGTGGTGGGGACATTCTCCAAGTCCCTCGCGTCCATCGGTGGCTTTGTCGCCGGTGCCGAGCCGGTCATCCACTATCTCAAGCATCACAGCCGGCCGCTCATCTTTACCGCCGCGCTGCCGCCGGCCAACACGGCGGGCGTGCTCGCGGCACTCGAGATCATGATCTCCGAGCCCGAGCGCAGGGACCGGCTGTGGGAGAACACGAAACGCTTCCAGGACGGTTGCCGGAGCCTCGGCTTCGACATTGGCCGGACCCAGACACCCATCATTCCGGTGCTCATTGGCGGGCTCGAACAGACGCTCATGTTCTGGCGAAAGCTGTATGACGCGGGCGTGTTCACGAATCCGGTGGTGCCTCCGGCGGTCCCGCAACACAGTTGCCGGCTGCGCGCGAGCCTCACCGCAACGCACACATTCGATCAGATTGACTTCGCGCTCGAAGCGCTCGGGAGACTCGGGAAGGAGATGGGCATCATTTGAGTGACGGAGTCGCCGTCCGGCCGGTTCGCTCGGCCCGCGATCTGAGACAATTCATCGATTTGCCCTACCGCCTTCAACGGGGGGACCCCCTCTGGGTCCCCCCGCTGCGCATGGATGTGCGCACCATGCTCAATCGCAAGAAGAACCCATTCTTCCATCGTGCGGAGGCAGAGTACTTCCTCGCGGAACGTGGCGGCACGGTCGTCGGCCGCACTGCGGCCATCCATAACCGGGCGCACAACGATTTCCACGACGACCATGTCGGGTTCTTCGGGTTCTTCGAGTGTGAGAACGACCAGCAGGTCGCCAACGCCCTCTTCGAGGCCGCGGCCACCTGGCTCCGAGCGCACGGGCTCGACACCATGCGCGGCCCAGCCTCGTTTTCGACGAACGACGAGTGCGGGCTGCTCGTGGACGGCTTCGACACACCGCCCACCATTTTGAACCCGCACAACCCGCGCTACTACGTCACGCTGATCGAGGCGGCTGGGTTCACCAAAGCCAAAGACATGTTCCAATACCAGGCGCTGAGCTCGGTGCTTCCGGATCGTCTGAAGCGCGCCGCGCAGATGGTACAAAAACGATTCCAGATCACGCTTCGCAGCATCGACATGAAGCGGTTCAGAGAAGAGGTCGATCGCATCAAGACGATGTACAACAGCGCCTGGGAAAAGAACTGGGGCTTCGTCCCGATGACGGACGAAGAGATCGACCACCTCGCCACGCAGTTGAAACCCGTCGTCGTTCCCGACCTGATCGTATTTGCGGAGCGCAAGGGGAAGCCAATCGGCTTCGCTGCGGCGATCCCCGACATGAACGTCGCGCTGAAGGCCAATCCGTCCGGCAGGCTTTTCCCTGGCATCTTCAAGATCTTGTGGAAGAAGCGTGCAATCGATCGCACCCGAATCCTGTTGTTGGGTGTCGTCAAGGAGTTCCGTGGGAGAGGCGCCGCAGAGCTCATGTACCACTGGATCTGGGAAAAAGGAACCGCGCTCGGGTATGACTGGGGCGAAGCCGGGTGGATCCTGGAGGACAATACGGCGATGAACAAGGGCCTTCAGTTTATGGGGTTCGAGCCCTACAAACGGCTGCGGCTTTACGACCGCACCCTGTGAAAGTCTGCGTCACGGGCGCGACGGGATTTCTTGGATCGCATCTCGTCGAGGCGCTATTGGACCGCGGGGACGACGTTGTGTGTCTCGTGCGCAGTCCCGCCAAAGCCGCCCGCGTGTTCCCCACCCATGAGTCGACGCTCGTCGCGGGTGATCTGACCAACACCGTAGCACTGCGCGCCGCTTGCCGCGACGCCGATGTCATCTTCCATATTGCCGGGACAATTGCCGCGAAAGACCGTGCGGAATTCTTCGCGGTGAACACCGACGGGACGCGGAACGTTGTCGATGCCGCCCGCGACGTGGCCCCCGGCTTGCGCCGCTTCGTATACCTCTCATCCCTTGCGGCAGCGGGCCCGAGTGAACGCGGACGTCCACGGGTGGAGGAAGACCCACTGGCACCGATCAGTGACTACGGCGCCAGCAAGGTCGCCGGGGAAGAGCTCACGACCGCCAGTGGCCTGCCGTGGACCATCATCCGACCGCCCGGCATCTACGGGCCACGTGATGTCGAGTTCCTGCGGCTCTTCAAGCTCGCACAGCGTGGCATCGGCACCGTCTTCGGCGACGGATTACAGGAACTGTCCTTCGTTCACGTGAGTGACTTCGTGACGGCGCTCCTCGCCGCCGCGGACCACGACGTTTCCGGTCGGGCCTACTTCGTGAGCCACGCCGAGGTCGTGACCGCACGAGCGTTCACCGAGGCCGTGTACAGGGCTGTGTGTGTTACACTCCCGCCCGAACGCCGGAGCAAGCCTCGCCAAGTCGTCATTCCAATTCCGTCGTGGATCGTGCGACCAGTCCTGGCGGGGAGCGGGCTCATCATGCACATCGCCGGGAAACGGACCGTGCTGACCGCCGACAAAGCCCACGATTTCCTGGCGTCCGCGTGGACCTGCTCACCGAACGCCCTCACTCGAGACACGGGCTGGGTGGCCAAAATCCCCCTCAGCACTGGCACCGAGGAGACCGCACACTGGTACAGAGCGCACGGGTGGCTCTGAACCCCGTCGACCGTCTGATTGGGCTCTACATCGCCTTGCTCACGGTGTTCATCGTGGCGCAAGGTGGCGTCGGGGCATCGACCGGCTGGCTGTTCGCCGCGCACGCGCTATTAGGAATTCTTCTCGTCCTCTTCACCCGGCTCGACCAGCGCGCCCGTGTTGGCCGCGTCCTGCACGATCTCTATCCACTCATCCTTCTCGGCGCGCTCTACTCAGAGATCGGCATCCTCAGCGCTGCTTCCGACCCGTCCGTCATTCTCGCGCGGGACGAGCTCGTGCAATCGTGGGAGGAAAAGCTGCTGGGGTTCCAAGTGTCTTACGAGTGGATTCGCCGTGCCCCGTCGGTGTTCTGGTCGGGGGTGCTCCACCTTGGCTACTTGGGATACTTCCCAATCGTGATCCTTGGACCGCTTATGCTCGAGGCGCGCGGCCGACGCGAAGAGGCGCGGTGGGTCGTGCTGGTGACCATGATGGCCTATCTCATGTGTTACGTGGTCTTCGTGCTGTGGCCGGTTGCCGGGCCTAACTACGCCTTTCCACACCCGACCGGCGCAGTACGCGAGGTGTGGAGCGCGCGCCTCGTCTATGGGATTCTGAACGGTGGGTCGTCCTTCGGTGCAGCATTCCCCTCGTCGCATGTCGCGGCCGCGGTGGCGGCCGTCGCATCGCTCTGGCGCTGCTGGCGATTTCCGGCACTGGTCCTACTCGTACCGACAATCCTCCTGATCGTCAGCACCGTCTACTGCCAGATGCACTACACCGTCGACGCGATCGCCGGCCTCGTCGTCGCGGGTCTCGCCCTGGCAATCGGATCGCGCGTTCAGGTCCACCGACCATTGCAGCCCACACCACTCCGATGACTGAAGGCCAATCAGAACAGACTGCGAGACCAACCTTGCGTTTTTGCTCGGATCGGTGATTTTCCGAGCAC
The DNA here is from genome assembly GCA_039588055.1 of Gemmatimonadota bacterium. GTDB lineage: Bacteria > Gemmatimonadota > Gemmatimonadetes > Gemmatimonadales > GWC2-71-9 > JAOTVV01. Next base: position 11,049 of record JBDHAN010000042.1, read on the forward strand.
CATGCGACGGCTTGCTCTTCTTGTCGTGGCCACGGCAACCACCGCCGCAGCCTGCACACCTGGAAGTCCGATCTACGTCGGTCCGCCGCTCGTGTCGCTCTCAGGCACTCTCATGTCCTTTGAGGATCGTCAGCCCATCCCGCAGGCCGAGGTATGTGTGTTCGGTGCGGATACGCTTTGCGTTGCGACCGATCAGAAGGGCGAGTACCTGGCCCAGGCGCGAAGCTCGGTGCTGCTCGAAGGCGGGAGGCTCACCGTGCGGTTTCGGGGACAGGGATTCCCAACGGCCGTCGCCGAGCTGGTCGACGTCGCGCCCGGTGGCACACGCGTCGACTGCGGAGTCTCCAATCGCGTGACCCTGAGCGCCCGCCCGGTCGCCTGTCTGCCCATCGAACCCTAAACGAATGCCAACACCGCCGTCGTGCCGCGCCCTCGGCCGCCAGTGTCGAGAGCTGGACGTCACCATTCGTATCGCCGACCTCGATGAGGACAGCCAGACCCTGCAGGATGCTGCTGCGACCTGGCTCCTCGGCCACACCCAGCATATCACGATGGGGGCGCCGTTCCGACGCGACGGTCACCTCCAAGTGGAAGCCGTGCTGCATGTGCCGTGTAAGTACTTGAAAACTGAGGAGGGGCAGGAGGAACAGAAGAGACAAAGGAACGGGGCGGCGGCAGGGTTATCCGGGAACGGGGCGGCGGCGGGGTCATCCGGCAACTGGACGGGGCAGCACACCGGGCGCATTGCCGGTCGGTGTAGCGCCCATGGCTTCAGTGGGACCGTACCACCCGGCACACAGAACGGGCCCCACCTTCCGTCCCCGCTTCGCCGCGGCGACGAGACGTTTCAGCTGATCTTCAAAGGCCGGCAGCGCGTGCTCGACCTGCCGGTCAAGCGGGCTGCACGGCGCGCCCTTCCGGTCATGCAGAACGGCAACCCCTGTATCGGCGCACCCTGCAAGACGGCCGACAACACGAACGGTGCCGCGTGTTGTCGTGACCTGTCACTGGACGTGGCGGTCCCGGAATCCGACAAGTTCCTCGAAGCGCTGCTCCACTCGCGGAAGTCTCCCTACCTCTGCAAGGCCAAGCGCGATACGCCCGAGACCGTCGAGTGCGAAGTGATCTCCGCGTGCGGCTATCTGGATGGTGACGGCATCACCTGCGTGCTGCACGATCGAGTGCTGCCCAACGGCCGACTGGCAAAACCGTCGATCTGCTATGAATGGCCAGACTTGGGACCGGATGACACCGGGCATCCGGGATGCCGGTTGTTGTAGGTGTTCAGTTATCAGTCTTCAGTTGTCAGCCTACCGCCTTCGCACTTCCTCCATCAGCACCAGGACCACATCTCGATCGAGCGGATATGCCGCCTCGAATTGCGCGACCGTAGTTCCCTGTGAGATATCGCGACCGGCGGCATCGAGGAAGAACCGGCGATATCCAACCACGAGCGCCGGTGAGTGGAATGCCAGAACTTGCGCCCCGCACCGTACGGCCGCGTGAGCGCGACGCGTCTCAACCTCCTCCGAGCCAGCGCAACCGATAACACGGTCGAGGAGCTCGAAACACAGCTCCTTGACCGCACTGTACAGCGGGATCTGCACGTCTTGTCCCTCGAGCGGCATCCGCACGGCGACAAGCGTTCCGAACCGATCCGTTGCTTCTCCGGCGACGAGCCTGCCTTCACCACCAAGCGGTGGAGAGGGAATGAGCGTACCGCGTTGGAGGTGGTGGCGCCGTAAGAAGTCGGCGAGATCGGCTTCGAGATCGGCCCACCGCGCGCGGAGTGCATCGAACCGAGCCTCCCTATCAGCTCGGTGGCGATTCCAGTACGCGCGGTAAAAGACCTCCCACTCATCCTGGAGCGCCCTCACAAAGGTGCCCAGGGCTCGGCGCTGGTCTCCTCGTTCGACGGTTTGAAACATCAGCGCCGAGCCGTAGCGAATGTCGCGGCCCGAGAGCGCGGGATCTCCGGAATTGCGTCGTGCAACCGCGTCGAGTGCCGCGAGCAGTCGTTCGGGCTGAATGCCGTGATAGTAGAGCGGTACGAAGTGAAAAAGCCGGAGCGCGTCATCGCCGGCGATTTGGGCGGCCAGGTCGGAGTCCAGTGAGTCGAGCTGTGTGGGAAACACGCCGGCTCGCTCCTTCTCCGCACGGATGGCTCGGACATACTCGTCGCTGTAGAAGGACAAGGGACCCTGCCCTGTCACGCCGAGCACCGCGAGCCCGTGATACCAGAGGTCCGCCGCAGGGCTCGGGTCGATAAGCCAAGCATGACCCACGACGGTCGGCGTCAGTGGCTGCGCCTCCTCGGTCGCCGGCTCCGGCACGAGTCGGGGAAACTCACTCTCCGGGGGCAGTAGCCCGCCCTCGGGCGGGACGGCGCCTTCGGGAGTGAGCTGCCCGGCGGGGCCACATGCGGCAATCTGGATCACGAGAACGAACGCAAGAAGCCCGTGGGACTTCGGCCTGAGCATAGACACCGACACCCGGATGCGGACGGAAGGTTCCCGTAGTATCAGGTGCCCGGACACCGGAGGCAACCAAAATGTGAAGCCGGCCGGGACCGGGTGTGCAAGTCGAGCGGGTTCGTTCGTCCTCCTAGTAGACAGCACAGTGAGGACATCATGAAAACGCTTGCAACTCTACTAGTTACGATGGTGCTCGCCACGCCGATGATGGCCCAGGGCTGGATCGAGCCACCCCCCGAACGACTTCGGATGTTCGGGGTCACGAAGGTCCGGACCGCGGTCTCCGTCCGGGTAACGGGCCGCGTCGCGCTGGTCGAGGTCGAAGAGTGGTTTCGCAACGATGGCCGCGGACTCGGCGAGGGAGACTACATCTACCCACTTCCGGGAGAGGCGGTCTTCTCAAACTTCTCGCTGTTCCAGGGCGATCAGGAACTCCGTGGCGAAACCATGGACGCCGACCGCGCACGGGCCATCTATGAAGAGATCGTCCGCAGAAAGCGCGACCCCGCGTTGATCGAATTGGCGGGCCATGGGCTCATACGTGCGCGCGTGTTTCCGATCAATCCTGGTGAGACGCGGAAGATCACCCTCCGCTACACCCAGCTCCTCGACCGCGCGGGCGACGCGACGCAGTTCCGCTACGCCGCGGGCGGGCGCTCGGACTGGTCAGGCGGCCGCGAGGGCGTCACAGGCCCGCAGCGCCACATCGAGCCTGCGCCGTTGACGTTCGTCATGACCGTCGACTCAGCAGACGCATACCGTGATCCGTTCTCTCCGACGCATGAGCTTCGGACCGAGCGGGAAGACGGCATGCTCAGGATCCGACCCGTGCAGGATCTGCGCGGTGACTTCACGGTCTTTCTTCCGTCCGCCCGTTCTCTCGTCGGAATCACGGTGGCGACCCACCGACCACTCGGCGAGGACGGCTACTTCATGCTGACCTTGTCTCCGGGCCGCGCAGACGGAACCACCTTGGCACGCGACGTGACCGTCGTGCTCGACGTGTCGGGATCCATGTCCGGATCCAAACTGGCACAGGCCAAGGACGCGGTGCGGCAGCTCCTGTCTTCCCTGGGACCAAATGACCGCTACCGCCTCCTGGCCTTCAGCAACGGCGTGAGAGCCCACTCACACGAATGGGCGCGCGCGACGCGGGACGAGCTGGCTACTGCGCGGGATTGGGTCGCCCGACTCAACGCCGATGGCGGAACCAACATCGCCGGAGCACTGGAAGAGGCTTTCAGGCTGGAAAGTCCCGAGGAACGGGTGCCCATCGTCGTGTTCCTCACCGATGGGCTTCCTTCGGTCGGCGAACAGAATCCCGAGCGTATTGCCGAGCAGGCTGAACAGGACCGCGGCCGAACCCGAGTCTTCGCGTTTGGCGTGGGCCACGACGTCAACACCTACCTGTTGGATCGTCTGTCCGCCGCAGGACGCGGCGCCACCGGCTACGTCGAGCCTGGTGAGGACGTGGAGCAGGCGCTGAGCGTCCTGGCCACCAAGATCCAGCACCCTGTGCTCATCGAGTTGGCCATTGGCGACACCCCGGTCGAGCTGAGCGAGATCTATCCGATCACGCTTCCCGATCTGTTTGCCGGTGAGGAATTGGTCGTCTTTGGGCGCTACGAAGGCCGCGACAGCGATCGAACCGGCCACATCACGATCGAGGGCCGGCGGTCTGGACGCACGGAACGCTTCTCCACGCGAGCAACGTTTGCCGCGTCTTCAGATGCAAACGACTTCATCCCCCGTCTCTGGGCGTCCCGGAAGTTGGGCTTTCTCTCGCAACAGCTGCGGCTGAATGGACCCAACGACGAGTTGGTGGAAGAGATCCGGAGGACCGCCCTCCGCTATGGCCTCCTGAGCGAGTACACGTCGTATCTAGTTCAGGAGCCCACGGAATTCGCCGACTTGCGGGGACCACTCCCCACGGTGGGACGCAACATGCCCGGCGCACCGTCGAGCGCGGTCGGTGAAGGAGCGGTACGAATGGCGAAACAAGATCGTGCGCGTCGAGAGGCGCGAAACGAGACGGAGCTCGCATCGGCAGATGAGGCGTTGCTCTTAAGAGGCCACATGGCGCAGGCACGACACGTGGCCGGACGCCTGTTCAAGGAGATCGAGGAGGTATGGACAGATCTTCGTCACGCCGACTCCGTACAGACCGTGCGCATCGAGCTGTACAGTGCCGCATACTTCGCCGTCCTGGGCGCGCTGCCCGAGCTCAAGCCGTACGTGTCGGAGTTCGGTGACGTCGTTATCGCCGGCGAGCGGCTCAGCATTCACATCGGCGATGGCGGAGCGTCGACCTTCAGCACGAACGGTCTCCGCCGGCTGGTGCGGGAGTTCCGCGGCCAGTAGACTGCATCTGTGCGCGTCGACTGGTCGGAAGTGTATCGCGAGACGTATGAGGACCTGGTCCGCTTCCTCCACCGCAAGGTGTGGGATGCGGACCGGGCCCAGGACCTGGCGCAGGAGGCATTCATGCGCGCACTCGATCACGACCCTGATAATCCACGCGGCTTCCTGTTCACGATCGCGAACAACCTGGCGCGCGATGAGGCACGGGCCGCGGTGAGACAGCGACACCATCTCACGCTGATCAAGGCCGAAACAGAAGATCGGGCGGTCGTCGATCCGACGGACGAAATGGAGCATGAGCAGCGGATGGCGGCGGTCCGCCGGGCCCTGGATCAACTGAGCGACCGGGATCGAGAAGTGCTACTCCTGTGGGACGCCGGCCTCAACTACGAGGAAATCGCCGAGCAGACCGGACTGGCCGTCAAAGCGATCGGCACAACACTCTCGAGAGCTCGGCGGCGCCTCGTGGACGCCCATGAGGCACTGGAGGATCGCGATGTCGCACATAGATGAAACCCGACTGCACGAGTATCTGGATGTGCTGGAGAGGGGGCAGGACCGCGGCGGCAGAGCGGCAGGGCGGCAGGGCGACAGGGCGTTGGAGTGGGACCAGCTCGAGCGTCACGTCGCTGAGTGCGGTGAATGCCGGGCGCGCCTGGATGACGTTCGAGCCATTCGCGGACGCGCATCCGCTCTGCTGAACGAGGCAGCTCCCGTCCACATCGCAATGCCACCGTTCGAGGAGATCGAAGCGCGGGCGCGAGTCCGCACCCGGCCGGCTCCTCGACGCGTGTTCACGATGAACCGTCTCACGGCTCTTGGATGGGCTGCGACGATCGCGCTCGCCGTGGGAATCGGGTGGATTGCGCGGGGTTCGTTCGAGTTTCGCCAGACCGACGAGGATCTTCCGGTGGCGACGGGGGCGTCTGAGCCCACTTCAGTTCTCGACGAGGTCGCGAGCGTCGACGAGGCTGTGGCTCCGAGCACGGCGACAGAGCGCTTTCAGGTACAAGTGCCCGCGGCCATCGGCGGGCGCGGTGCAGAGGCTGCGCCGCGGGACATCGAGCCGCTGCCATCGGAGCCAGCCCGCGCCGAGGCTCCGCCACCGGCTCCCGAACTGCGGGTTGCGGAGGAAGGCGCGGCCGAGCGCGAGCAGCTCGCCAAGGCAGCTCCCACTGATCTCCGGCAAGCGGTCGGCGATACCGCTCCCCGGCAGGAGCGGCGGCGTGACGCGCCAGCAGCGGGCCTCGCGGCGGAAGTTCAAGAAGCTGACGTGGTGGGCCGGCTCCTCAATGAGGCCGCGGGCGAAACAGCCTGGCGCGACGCAAGTGCCACCGAGGCCGCGACGCACCTGGGCGACAGCCTCCGTACCATCTCAGGACTTCCGGTCGATAGCATTGCCATTGGAGAAGTGGACGGTGCGCCGGCAGCGAGAGTCGTGCAGATCCTGCCGTCGGGAGACCGATTGGAGATCGTGCAGTGGCAAACGGCGAATGCCGAAAACGAAGTCGCGAATCGGAGGGCGGCCTTCGCGGATCGACCGTTGGAGACTCGGTCGAGCGTCGGTACTCAGGTCGTGACGCGGAACGGAATCGTGCTCGTGTTGTCCGCGTCCCTTGCAGCCGACTCGCTTCAGGCGCTCGCGGACCGAATCCCCTAGGGGCCCGCAGCTCCGGCGACCGTTCCCAATCGTCGTACGCGTATCAGCTCGGCCACCACTGAGACCGCGATTTCCGCCGGTGTGTCCGCACCGATCGGCTCGCCAATAGGAACCTTCACGCGTTCGAGCGCCTCGCTCGGCACCCCGGCCTCCTCGAGCGCTTTGAATATGACCTCGCGCTTGCGACGGCTGCCGAGCATGCCAACGTACCGCGCTCGGGACGCCGCTGTTCGCTCAATGATGTAGGCATCGAACGAGTGGCCTCGCGTCGTCGCCAACACGTAATCGTCCTCATCGAGCGTCAGTCGATCGAGCAGCGCTCGAAAGTCGTCAACGACGATCTCGTCTGCCCACGGGACCCGTTCCCTATTGGCGAACTCCGTTCGATCGTCAGTCACCATCACGTGAAACCCCACATTCGCCGCGAGTCGCGCGATCTCGGCGCCGACGTGACCGGCGCCAAAAATGACGAGGCGGGGGAGACGCGCGATGGGTTCGACGAAGCGGCCTCTGTCCTCATCGACAAACGAAGCTGCCGGACGGACGTGCGTGCGTTGCAGGTCGGAACCGGCGTGGGACGCCGAGCCGACGGTCGTTACGCGATCGAGCGTTTGGGCCGTCTTCGATGGGCCGCTCCCCCAGTCAATCGCGGTGTACACGGTGGCAGGAACCCGCTGCTCGATCGCGTCCGCAACGGCCCCATAGAGCTGCGCCATCTCCGTCGATGCCACGATCGGCTCGAGGAACAGCTCGACGGTCCCGCCACAGGACAGCCCGAGATCTCCCGCGAGATCGGCGTTCAACGTATGCTCGACGAAAGTGGGCGTCCCTGCCCTCGCTGCCGCCAGCGCCTGATCGGTCACATCGGCCTCGGTGCAACCACCACCAACCGTTCCCCACCGCTCGCCACTCGCCGCCACGACCATCTTGGCGTCTTCGGCCATCGGCAACGACCCGCGATGCCGAGAGACGGTCGCCATGGCACCAGACGTCCCGGATCGAGCCAGCGCTTCGGCCGCACGCCAAATGGGAGCGTGAGAAGACATGGTGGTCAATTTAGGGCGGTGTGAAGAAGTTGTCAGTCGTCAGTTCTCAGTCGCCAGCTCAAGTCTAAGACCTGAAAACTGATAACTGATCACTGACAACTCAATGATGCCCCGTCGCCTCCGCTTTCGCCAAGAGGCGCGGGCTCACCATGGGAAACGCGCGCGCGAACAGCCCGTAGGCGATGAGGAACACACCCAAGAAGCCCACTGAGATGCCGATCTCGGGAATACCGAACGCTGGACCGTGGTCCGTGAGCGATGGCTGGACCAGCAGGTACCGCTCCAGCCACACCCCGATGAAGCTGATTGCCACGAACAGGGTGAAGGTGACCGGCGTGATCTTCGCCTTGACCCAGATCAGTCCCCAGAACGGAATCAGAAACACCATGAGTCCAACCAGGATGGCGATAGGCCGCCACTCACCCCACAGACGGTAATACACGAAGGACGTTTCTTCTCGCAGGTTTCCGTACCAGATGACCAGCAGCTGACTGAACATCAAGTACGCCCAGAAGATGGAGAATCCGAAGACGAGCTTGCCCAGGTCGTGGAATTGCTCTCGGCCGATCACCTCACCCATTCCCAACTTGCCGCGCCAATAGATGGCCATGAGCCCCATCATGGTGAGCCCAGTCAGGAACGCGCCCATGAAGAAGAAGGCGCCGAACAGATTGCTCAGCCAATAGGGCGCAAGCGACATCACGAGATCGAAACCCAAGAGCGTGAACAGGTAGGCGTAGAGCAGACACAACACCGGCGCGAGCCAGTTGAGTCGTTGCTCCACTCGAGCAAGATCGTCCGCCGTTCCCTGATAATCGCCGGCAATGCGCTCATAGAGCCGTCGTCGCCACCCGCTCACGTGATCCTTGAGTTGCGCCACGTCCGGCTTGAGGTCATTCCACACGAGGGCCATACTCGCCACGGCCAATGCGACGAGCGCCACGAGATCGCGCCAGAACACCCACGATACCGTCAGCCAGTTTCCTCGCACCGGAGTCGGATGCTCGATCCACGGGAAGAGGTGATACTTCCCGAGAAACAGGATGAGGAAGCACACAATCGAGATCGGCAGGAAGAACACCGCCGCTTCCGCAAAGCGAATGATCGGACCCGCCCACACGCCCTTGGTGATCTTCTGGGTCGCGGCGAAGACTACGGCGCCTTGAGACATGCCGGTAAAGAACAGGAAGTTGATGAGGAACATGCGCCATGCGCGACCAGGGTCCTCGCCCAGCGCGAGCGCGACAAACATGCCGAGACCGAGAACGGCGAGCACCGTACCCACAACGAGCAGTCTTCCCGCCGGCGCGTTGGTGCTTCGCCGAAAGATCTCCTCATAGTGTTTCCCGCCGCTCATTGCGTTCCTCGCTGGAGCATCCGCACGTAGTTCACGATGTGCCACCGGTCTTCCGGAACGATCTTGCTGCCATACTCGGGCATGAGCGCGCCGTAGCCGTTCGCGATCACCGCATAGATCCAACCATCACTGCTGTCGAGCACTCGCCGGTCGTTCAGGTCGCGCACGGCGTTCGCGAGCGACGGCGCGACTGGTCCGTCGCCCTCTCCCTGCTCGCCATGACACACTGTACAGTAGATGTCGTAGCGGTCCCTGCCCCGCTCGAGGGAACTCGCCGTCCGCTGCATCGGGTTGGCCAGCGCGTCGAGCATCCGTTGGTTCTGCGGGACGGCTGGCAGAACGACGGTCACTCCTGTCACGGGTACCGACCCCATAGCTGGCTGGCGCGGCATCTTGTACGGCTGAATGGCGAGCCCCCGACGCATCACCGAGAACCACGGCACCAGCGCGACCGCATCGTCGGGACCAGGAAATCGATGCCACTGCTCCCGGGTGCACGCGACGAGGAGTGTCAGGGCGATCAGGGTAAGTGCGCTACGTCTCAACACGCACCTCCTCTGCACCCGAGGCATTCAGCAAGTCTTCCACTGGCCCGCGGCGCTCCACCGCGCACGGAACGAAGATGCCGATCCTGTCGTCCGTGCACCGTCCGTCATAGGCTCCGGCCTGACGGGACCGCCGGCTATGGAAGAGCAGGCCCATGATGGTGGCACCGGCGCCGAAGAGGATGGTTAGCTCGAACGCGATCACCACGTAGGGGATCACCGAGCCAATCGGCTTGCCGCCCACCACGAGCGGCCAGTCGTACGACATCCAGAGTGACATCGCGAAGCCGGTGACGCAGCCGGTGAGTCCGCCAATCAGCGTCCACAGTCGGACGGGGCTCACCGGGTGACGCACGGCTTGCGCAACCTCGACGTTGGGCACCGGTGTGTACACCGTAAAGTCCCGATAGCCCTGCTCCTTAAGCGTATGGATCGCTCCCGTCGCCGCATCGACGTGGTGATATAATGCCAGAACGCCGCCCGGATGCTCACTCATGATGTGGGCGCTCCTTTCGCGGCATCGGGATGATCTCTTTCACCTCAGTGATCGAGACCGTGGGGAAGTTCTTCGCGAACAACAGGAACCACATGAAGAACCACGCAAAGCTTCCGGCCAGAATCGACCACTCCACCCACGACGGCGTGTAATGCCCCATCGCATAGGGCTCGTATTCGAACGAGAGCGACACCACGATGATGACGAACCGTTCGAACCACATGCCAAGGTTGACAAACAAGGACAGCAAGAACAGCGCAGGGATGCTGCGACGGACTTTTCGGAAGAAGAGGAAGAGCGGCAGGAACCCGTTGCACGTGATCATGGTCCAAGTCGCCCACCAGTAGTCGCCGAACGCCCGATTCCAAAACGATGCGCGCTCATAGGGACTGCCGCTGTACCAAGCCATGAAGTACTCGACCGCGTATGCGTAGCCCACAATCATGCCGGTTAGCAGCAGCAGCTTGGCGAGGTTCTCGAAGTGGTCGACCGTGATGTAGCGTTCGACCTTGAACACCTTCCGGAGCGGTACCAGCAGCGTGACCACCATGGCGACCCCGGAGTAGATGGCACCGGCCACGAAGTACGGCGCAAAGATCGTCGCGTGCCATCCGGGCACGATGGACATCGCAAAATCCCACGAGACTACACTGTGGACTGACAGCACGAGCGGCGTCGCGAGCGCAGCGAGGTAGAGGTACCCACGCGTGTAATGACGCCACTGCTGGTCCGTGCCACGCCACCCGAGCGAGGTGATCGCATAGAGCTTGCGACGCCACCCCGTGGCCTTTTCCCGAACGGCTGCCAAGTCTGGAATCAGGCCGACGATCAAGAAGAGCGTGCTCACCGTGAAGTACGTCGAGACGGCGAACACATCCCACAGGAGTGGCGATTTGAAATTGACCCAGAGTTGGCGCTGGTTCGGATAGGGAAACAGCCAATAGGAGTACCAAATACGACCCACGTGGATGAGCGGGAATAACCCCGCAGTCATCACGGCGAACACGGTCATCGCTTCGGCGGTGCGATAGACCGACGTCCGCCACGCGGATCGGAACAGATAGAGGATCGCGGAGATCAGCGTGCCCGAGTGGGCGATGCCGACCCAAAACACGAACGTCGTGATGTACACGCCCCACATGACCGGCGGCGTGTATCCTGCCACGCCCAGCCCCAATCGGACCTGGTAGAGGAGCGCAACCACCCCGATCGCAAAGACGGTGACGACACCGGCCAG
>JBDHAN010000042.1:22244-38752 GCA_039588055.1 Gemmatimonadota bacterium
AGACACCGGCCAGCAGGAAGTAATACGCCCGCGACGGTCGTCCCAGCGTCGCGACGATGTCGCGCGTGACCTCATGATAGGTCGGCTGCGTGACCCGCTCGTCGGGGATCGCGGTGGTCGCCATGGCGCCCGGCTATGCCTCTACCACGTTACGTACTTTTCGGAGGTACGTGACCGCCGGTCGCGTGTTCAAGTCACCGAGCACGTGATAGCCTCGCTCGTCGCGCACCAGTTGGCTCACGCGGGATTCGGCATCGGTGAGATCCCCGAACACGATCGCGTCGGACGGGCAGGTCTGCTGGCACGCCGTCATCACTTCCCCGTCCTGCAACTCACGGTCAGCCAGCGTCGCTTCGTGTTGTATCCCTCGAATGCGCTGCACGCAGAAAGTGCATTTCTCCATGACGCCCTTCGCACGCACCGTGACGTCGGGATTCAGAAGCCAGTGGAGGGGATCCGGGAACGCGAAGAACGGATCGGCTTCCTCCTGGAAGTCAAACCAGTTGAAATAGCGAACCTTGTACGAGCAGTTGTTGGAGCAGTAGCGCGTGCCGACGCACCGATTGTAGACCTGTGCGTTGAGCCCATCGGGCGTGCGGTAGGTGGCGAACACGGGGCACACGGGCTCACATGGCGCGTTGCCGCACTGCTGACACATCATGGGAGCGACCCGTGACTCGAATGGCTCGCCGTGCTCGCCGCCTTCGAAGTAGCGCTCGATTCTGAGCCACGACATCTCGCGCCCGCGACGAACCAGTTCCGGTCCCACATGGGGGATGTTGTTCTCGGCGTGACACGCCGTCACGCAGGCACTGCATCCGGTACACCGCGACAGATCGATCGCCATCGCCCAGCGCGGCTGGTCTCCCCGATAATCGCCCTGTCGACGAAACTCTGCGTACTGCGCCTCCTGCCACTCGTCGAGCACGTGCTCGATCTGCTCCGGCACGGGTGCCGCATGAGCTTCGTGATCTTCTTCGTGTTCCCCGCGCGTCAGTTCGTTCAGGGTCACCGTTTGCGCAATGCCTCGGCCCAGCTGGCGCGACTTGCCCGACGTCTTCGCAAGCACTTCATGGGCGCCGGTCACGCGAAGCGACACCCCGACGTACGTGCCGATACCGCCGAACGCCGCGGCTTCCCCGGACAACAGCGACAGCACATTTGCCCCTCGGCCTTCAGCATATCGGCCAAAGGCCGTGTGCCCCTGCCGATGTGACTTCCACAATGTCGCCCTCGGCGATTCCGCGTTCGGCCGCCGTCTCGGGATGCAGCTCGACCCAGGTGCTCCATGTGATCTTGGTAACGGGATCGGGCAACTCCTGCAGCCACGGCCGGTTCGCACCGCGGCCGTCGTAGAGCGCCATGGATGGATAGGCCACCAAGGTGAGCGCATCGTCCTGCGGCGCCGACCATGGCTCGGCCTGTGCCAGCTGCTCGACGGTCGAGGCTAACCGAACCGACCGCGTGGTCCCCTCCGACCAGACGCCACCCTGTTGCAGCGCTTCGGTCCAGAACAGCGTAAACGGCCGCCGATCCCGTTGTTCACGTTGAAGCTGCTGCCAGGCCGCTTCGAGATACTCCTTGAATGTGCCGGCTGAGAACCGTGCTGCCGATTGTCCGCCGAGCCGACGTGCAACGTCGAGAAGCACGTCACCCGTCTGCCGCGTGTCGAACACCGGCTGCATGACGGGCTGCTGGAGAGCGTGCACACCTGACCGCGGCTGGTAGTCGCTCCACTGCTCGAGCGGGTCGTGATCGGGCAGAATCAGATCACATTCGCTGGCGGTCTCGTCGAGGAAACGCGCAAAGCTCACCTTGAAGCCCACCTGGCGCATGGCCTCGGCGAACCCCAGCGATGGAGGAGTGGCATGCACTGGGTTCGCCCCGTGCACAAAGAGCACGTCGACACCGACGTTCCGCATCGACTCGACGAGCTGCCCGAGCTCCGCGTAGGACGACGGCACCGAACCGGGCTCGCGCTCGTACCGCACGGTTCGGTTGACGTTGCCGGCCACGTAATTCAGGAGCGCCGCAGCGGCAGCCGTCCAGTGTGCCCCAGCGTGCTGGGCGCCGACGCCGCCCGGCAGTGCGATGCTCGCCTGCTCGGTGAACTCACGTGCGAGTCGTTCGAGGGCGTCAATCGAAACACCGGTTCGACCGGTCACCGACTCGGGCGCGAAGCCATCGAGCGCACGCCGCACACGGGCAAGGTCAGGCTGAGCCGGCGCGAGGCCATCTCGGACAATCACATGGGCAATGCCGAGCACCACGAGCCCCTCGCTTCCAGGCGTGGGGGCAATCCACTCATCGGCGCTCATCGCCGTCATGCTCATGCGCGGCTCGATGTGCACATACCGGCCCATCTGACCGTCGCGATATCCGTGGCTCGCCGCGAAGCTCCGAGCCTGCTCCACGGGACTACCCCACGTTTCCAGGAAGTCAGCGCCAAACGAGAGAACGTACCGCCCTGCCGCAAAGTCGTAGTGCGGAATGGCATCGACTCCAAACACCATCCGGCTCGCGGCGCGGACCGCTTCATGAGCCAACGGCTCGAACGCGATGCGCCCGTTCGACTCAAGCGCGCTCAACCACTCGTCCAGCAACCGATCGAACGTGCCCCGCTCGAGCCCGGAGATAAAGCGCACTCGATCGCCGGCCGCGCCGGCCAGTCGGTCGGTCACCTGCGCAATCGCATCTTCCCACGTGACGGGTGCAAACGACCCCTCGGCGGTGCGCGCCATGGGCTGGCGAATTCGATCGGGATTGTAGAGGCCTTGCAGGGCAGCCTGCCCTCTGGAGCAAAGTCGCCCTTCGCTCACGGGGCTGCCAGGATTCCCTTCGACCTTGACCGCACGACCCTCTCGTACGCGAACATGTATGCCGCAACCGGCCGGACACTCGCGACACGTCGAGGCATACCAGGTGGCGATGCCCGGCACCTGACCCTCGGGCGGCACGAGATACGGGATCAGCTGCTCAACCCGATCGCTCGTACACCCCGACATCGCCGCGGCCCCCCCGCTCGTCACTCCGAGGACCTTCAGAAACCGTCGGCGATTCATGCCGTTGGAGCCGTCAGTCATCAGCTGCCGGCCGCCATGAGGCGCAAGGTGCGGCGGAACCCTAGTAGTGGCATACCGTGCAGTCAGTGCTCACTTCCTCTGACTCGTGACAGGTGATGCACCACCCCATTTTGAGTGATGCATACTGATACACTTGCGGCATTTCCCGCACCGGACCGTGGCACTGCTCGCATTTCTCCACGATGGAGAGCTCTCCAAAGCTTCCCGAGTCTGACACAACGTGCCGGTTGTGGGGAAACCGCACGAACGGAGCCATCGTGTGGACTTCGATCCATTCGATCGGTCTTCGTTCGTTCCAATACTCGCGGATCTTCTGTACCTCGGGATTCGCCGTGCCGGCGATAATGTGACAGCCCATGCATGTCGACACTGTGGGCAGTCCTGGATTGAAGCTCACCTCCGCCGAGAAATGACAATAGCGGCAGTCCATCTCGTACTGCCCCGCATGGATGTCATGACGGTAGAGGATCGGCTGCACGGGTCCTGGCAGACCAGCCGTGTCGAGATCGAGGGGGGGTTCATAGTCCGCCAAGGCGCCGTCTGTGCTGAACGGAGAGGGCTCCTCACGACAACCGCCGATCAGCGCGGTGAGCGCCATGAGTATCGTGAGCGATCCCGCCGTCCCCAACGCACGCATTTTCGAGCCTCTACCCATCAAAGACTTGCACCCGCTTCGTCTCACGCCTGCTGCCCGAGCGACGACTGCGGCTCGATGCTTCCTGGTGGCCGCGATGAGTGAATCCGGCCGCAGTGAGTGCGACAGGTGGGTTGCCGCTGCGGCCGCTCGTAAAATACTCGAACGCCCCGGCAGCACAACCGGACCCGACGGCACGAAACGTCACGTAGTTGCCGCTGTCCACTCCGTCACGTGACGGCCAAGCACGCCCCGTCGAGCCTCCTCGGCCAGGTCGAGAACGTCGAGCTTCGCGAGTGCCGCATCGCCGATGCGGAGAGGCATACCGGTTCCGAACGCGAAGCGCTCGACTCCCACGGTATCGAACAACAGCCCGAGATGGTCTTCCGGCGGACCCCAGATCCATGAGATGTCCCACAGCACGCGCGATGCTTCGGCGGTGGTCAGCCCAAAGTGCACTTCCTCCACAAATGTGCGATCGGCATGCGTCACCAGCACGCGGAGCTCGGAGTCCTCACGAACGAGCGTTCGAACGGCCGCAGCAGTGAGCTCCGGCGCGCGATCGGCAGGATGCCGCTGTCGCGAGTCCTCCAATCGGACGGCGAGCAGTATCGGGATCCCGGCCACGGCTGCCGCCGCGGTCACCACCCGCATAGCGTCGCCGGCTGGGTCGAGCCCTTGATACTGTGGGAACAACCGCAGAGCTGGCGCGCCCACGGCAAGCGCATTGTTCAGGTCATCGTGCCAGCGCGGCTGCTCGGGGTTGAGCGTTGGAACTGGCAGCAGCCGGTCGCGATGAGGCGCACAAATCTTTTGCAGCGTGCGATTGCCCGCAGACGGGTCGGCATGGATGAGCGACGGGAGGTAGCCAACCCATGCGCGGTCGATGCCGAGCCGATCCATTTGCTCGACCAGCCATCCCGCCGACCCCGCACGTCCCAGGTCTCGGTACGGGTACGCGCCAAGAAACGCAGCAACGTCAACCACTGACATCGAAGGCTCCCGCTGGAAAGATCTGTTGTGCGTTGCCGTAGCTCACCCGCTCAACGTCCTCGGAGGAGCGGTCGAGCGCTCGCAAGTAACGCAACTTCGCCCACCCCGTGTCCATGGTCAGGTCGGTGCCCCACACGAGACGCCCTGCGCCAACCGTTTCCAGCGCCTGCTCCACCATACCCACATCCACCCCACTACCCGACAGATCGACCCAGACGTTGGGTCGCTCGACGAGCGCACGAAG
The DNA here is from genome assembly GCA_039588055.1 of Gemmatimonadota bacterium. GTDB lineage: Bacteria > Gemmatimonadota > Gemmatimonadetes > Gemmatimonadales > GWC2-71-9 > JAOTVV01. The sequence continues at coordinate 27,199 of JBDHAN010000042.1, forward strand.
CGAATGAGCCCACTCACCTCCCCCGCCCAGGTGGGCGAGGATGAACTTGGCTTCCGCATGACGTTCAGCCAGCGACGCGAGCTCGACAGCGTCTGACGCGTCCTGGCCGGGCCAGTCGCGTCGTCGATGCTGCCATACGTGATGCAGGATCGGGACGCCGCGTTCCGCCGCGAGCGCCGCCACTCGATCGAGCAGCCGGTCGTCGGCTCGTCGACTTGCGGCGAGCTTGATCCCAATCAGACCCCGATCCACACACCGCGTGATCTCCTCAGCAGCATGGTCGGGGTAATTGGGGTTGACGACGCAATACCCGAACACCCGACCGGGGACTGCCTGCACCATCTGCAGCATCCGCTCGTTCGCGTGCTCCACGTCGTCGCGCGACGGGAAGTACGTCGGCGACCGGTACCCCCACGTGCCCAGGATCGATCCGACGTGGGCGGTGATTCCGATACGATCGCCGACCTCGAGTCGGCGCGCATTGCGTTCTCGCCAGTCCGAACGGCCTGACAACTCCGTGTAGAAATGCGCATGCACGTCGATCAACATTGCGACGCGACCTCCTCGAACACGGCACGCAGCCGGTCATTCACAAGCGCCATCACGGCGTCTGAGTGTGCGAGCGATACGAAATTATAGGCGGTCCGCTTGAACAGGAGTCCCCGTCGTGCCGCGGCCTGCGCTACACGTGTGGAGACAGCGTCGTCGCGAAACTGTATGTAACACATCTCCGGCACGCCGCGAACGCGGGCTGCGACCTGCGGATACCGATCAACAATTGCCGAAAGCGTGCTGAAGAGTTTTTGACCCGCATGTGCCAGGTGCCCGGTGACATCACCTCCATCGTACACACCGAGCACCGCGTCCGCTGCAGCCAGGCCCACCGCCTCGGCGGCAAGCGTCGAGGAAATCCATGTTCGCGTCGCAGCCGCCATCGTGTCCCGTCCGCCCGCCACAGCCGCGATGGGAAGACCGTTTCCGAGCGCCTTGCCCACCACGATGAGATCTGGCGTCACACCCCAACGTTCCGCAACACCGCCGATCGCAAGCCGAAACGCCGTCTTGATCTCGTCGAACACCAGGACCGACCCTGATCGGCTCGCGCGGTCACGTAATGCGGCGAGCCATGCGTCGCTCGGTGGCTCGTCGACGAGAGGTTCGACGACAATTGCGGCAACGGCATCGCCCGTGTCCAGTGCTCGGTCCAAGGCTGTGACGTCGTTAAACGGAATGCGGTCGCACAACGCACGTACGGCGCTGGGCACGCCGGGTTCGTCCTGACACCAGTCGAGCCAGCCGTGATATCCGCAATGGACAACCCGATCTCGGCCGGTCTCGACCCGTGCGATCCGCACCGCGGCAGCCATCGCCTCGGCGCCCGTCTTGAGGAACCGCACCGCCTCCGCCCCCGGAAGCGCCGTGCACAGCCGCTCGGCCACGCGCTCCTCGAGGCTCGGCGGGAGCGGGCCTGTCGTCCCTTCGCGGAGTGCTTGCTCGGCGGCCCGCACAACGGCAGGATGCGCGTAGCCCAGCGCGACCGCACCCAATCCCATGATGAGGTCGAGGTATTCGCGGCCTGCGTCGTCCCATACCGTGCACCCTTCCGCGCGCGTCATGCGAAGCGGCACGTCGACGGCTGTGCCAAACAGGGCCTCCGGACGCTTGCTGCCGGTCGAGGAAAAGCCCGGTACCCTCACCGAACACCCTCGCGCTCGAGGTAGCGGAGTACTTCGAAACACATCGCTCGAAGCAGTTTGGCTTCCCGTATGTCCAGCGGCGTTCGATGCACGACTTCGCGCACGGTCCGCATGACGGCGTCCGGGTTCCGCGTCTTGAAGAAGTCAATCGCCTCGAGCGCTTCCCGCGCAGCGTGAAACAGGTCCTCGAGATCCCCGGCGGTGGCTGGAGGCGCGTGGCGGCGCGACTCCTTGAAAGCTCGCGATCCTCGCGCCACGAACAGCTCGTAGGCCATGAGCGTGAACGCCTGCGCGAGGTTCATGGAGGTGTGGCTCGGGTTGGTCGGAATGACGATGCTGCGATGGCATCGATCCAGTTCCGCATTGGTGAGCCCACGGTCTTCGGGACCGAGCACCAGTGCCGCGCGCCCTTCGGCTGCCATCTCGAGCAGCTCGGGTGCCGCGTCGCGCGGGCGCACGACGTTCCGTTTGGCCGTGCGTTCACGGGCCGTCATCCCCATGACGAAGCTGCAGTCCGCGATCGCCTCGTCGAACGACGGATAGGTGACAACTCGCTTCAGCACGTCGCCGGTCTTGTGAGCGATGCCTTCGATTCGGCGAGGATCGTATTCGTCGGGGTCGACCAGCCGCAGATCCCTGAGCTCGAAATTCTTCATGGCCCGCACAACGCCACCGATGTTGACGATATCCTGCGTGCGCACCAGCACCACCACCAGACTCACGACACCTCTCCCAACACCGCCGACCCCGGACTTTCGCGATCGCCGCGCAAGTACGCCCACCCTCCACCAGACAGCGCGACCTGCCCTGCACGCCGCGCACGCCCGGCGTACATCTCGTTGACCACCAGATTCACCGGCACCGACTCTCCAGTCTCGATCGCTCGACCGACGTCCACACTCACCACAATCGAATATCCGTCTTCCGTGCGATGCCAAGAGCCCGTGGCTCGCGTCGCATCGGCGTTCGTTCCCGCGACCCCCCGCACGTGCACTGCGTCACTCTCTGCATCGGGAACAGCGACATAGCCTTGCCATCCATCAATGGCGACGTAGCACTGCAGGCCATCTGAGTGGATGTCCGGTTCTTCGTTGTCGAGTTCGGGGCTCGGGGCGCTAGGTGACCAGAACCGCAGCGTGGGCTTGCGCACGCGCGCGGCGAACCAGATGCGCGTTCCCGCAACGCCCACGGCGACCTGGGCCGAGAACGTCTCGGAATATGGCGACTCCGAGCGGCGGTAGTGGCGCGCGCCCAAGTCGGCGACGGCGCTTCCCGGAATGAGGAGCTGCCAATTGCTGGGTGTCGGCCCCCGCGCGCACGAATGGCGGCTCGAGCCTCCCCTCGAGCCACGTTGACACGCCCCGATCGTCGACGACGACTTCCTGCTCGTGGACGTCGACACGCACACGAACGCCATCGGTCACGGTCAGCGTCGTGGTCGCCGCGTCGCTCTCCACCTCAACGGTGATCGCCGGGTCGAGCAGAGCGAGTTGAAGCCAGGTCCCCGATCCGTCGGCACTGCGGACCAGGTATTCGAGTGGGTCGCCATCGGCCAAGTGCAGCGTCGGCGGTCCGGGGTTGGACGACCGGCGCACGGTCTCCCCGCTTCGCGGAATCAAGATGAGCACCGGACTCGCCTGTCCGTGACCGAGCCGAAAGCGTCGTGACGTGACACCCGATTCCAGCACATCGGCGTCCTCCATCGGGACGATCCCGACCAGCGGGTGTGTTGCCAGCTCCACGGTCACTGCGCTATCCACCTCAACGTCGATCCGGTCGAGCACGAACGCCGGTCCAGCGACCACCGTTCGCGTGGCCGATGTGCCCTCGCCAAACACGTCGAGTGCCTTCCCCTGACACCACGCCCATTCTCCTTCGCGGGCGAACGCGCTGCACCACCCATGACGCGCCACTTGTCCGATTCCGCGGACTCCCGGCGCGTTATGGGCCTCCGTCGAGCGGTACCACTGCAACGAGGGCAGCACGTAGGATCCCGTGCCAAAGTCCGACAGAAGCGGTTGGCCGACATAGAGGTTCACATGCAGCAGATCGGGGTGTCCGTGTCCACCAGGACGACCACCACACTCCAGGCTCACATACCGATCGCGCTTCGGCCTGAGAACCGCCACCCCGGTATCGCGCAGGAGCATGGACGTCGGTCGCCACGCATGTGGCTCGCCCCGAGGTCCGGTTGGATGCATCCACAGCAGGGCCTTCCATCCGAGAGCAGATCGCCTCAGGCAACCAGGTTGAACGTTCGTCTCCTGCTCGGCGATCTCACGCAGTCCGTTATCTTCGCGTTCGGGGACAGCGCGGTCGTAGAGATCGGTCAGCAGACTGGCCAGCCGCGGGTCGCCGGTGCGGCGCCACCCGATCTCCCACAGCTCGGCGAACCGAGGCTGCCGAACGCTCACACCGTAGGGTGCATCGCCGCGCGCCGGGAGAGTCAAGTCCGGAAGCAGCGTCTTGAGCGGGGCGACATACATCGCCGACAACGACGGCGCCGTCTCCGGACTACCGTACAGATCCACCCCGGTACTCCGCAGCAGCTCTGCCGCCAGCAGAAAGCCCCGCAGCGCGAAGAAGTGATAGTTCTCCCCCTCGAACCACAGGCCCTCGGTCGTCACACACCGGCCGAGCTGGGCAAGCAAGCCGTGAGGGCCGTGCACCGCATGGTCGACGAGGCCGGGATCGGCGAGCCACTGGCCCGCTGCGACCAGCGCCGCGTTGTTCCACACCTGGCGGTTGGACCACGTCTCGTCGAATGACGCGATGAGGCCAGCGGACTCTCGCACGAGGTCAATGAAGTCATCTCCCACATCCGAGCTGTCTTCATCATCGAGCAGCGAAACGGCGATGACGAGCTGGGTCAGCCAGATGGACTCGAGATAGGTGGAAAAGAACAGACGGGTTGGCCCGAGGACGTTGTCACGATTGGGCACGCTCGGATAGAGCGCCGCGTACGCCCTGAGGATTGCCACCGTCTCGCGCGACAGTGCGCGCTCCTCGGTCAGCCTCCCCAGCAACGCACAGTGAATCGCCCGCTCGGAGAGCCACAGGTGGTACCGCCAAATCCACGCCCGGGTGTGGCGCTCGCCCTCGATCTCCCGTGCGCACACCGGACAGCGATGGGTCTTCGGGCTCAATGGGTCAAAGACGAGGCGGGCACCGTCACTCGGGCACACACCGCCGTCGCGGGAAAGTAAGGCTTTCGCCGATGGAAGAACGAGCGGCCGCTGCGTGAGCGGCTCCAGCAACCGCCCGAGTCGCGCCGCCAGGTCGAGTAGATCCGCCGACGCACGCAACTCCCGGCGACGTGCGGCGATCGCCTCAGGTGACGCCAGCACCGTCCGACATCTCGTCTGCGGCCACGCCGCCGGGCGCAAACCCGACATCGAGGACGGTCGCCCCTGCCTGTCGCACGGCATCAGCGATTGCCGTGCGATCAGCGGGCGGTCCGAAAACCGCCATGCAGCCGCCCGCCCCCGCACCCGTTGCCTTGAGCCCCCATGCTCCAGCGCGCATCGCGGCGGCCTCGATTTCGTGAGAGCGCGGGGTTGCGATGGTGGCATCCAGTCGCTGCTGCTGCCGCCAGTTCTCCGTCACGAGCGTGGCCAGACGCGGCCAGTCGCCAGCTTCGAGCGTGTCTGCGACGGATGCGGCAACATCACGGATACTGTGCAACGCTTGCGTCACCCCTGAGTCGCCATTCGCAAACGCCTGCCACACCCGCTCGTGCGTCTGCGACGAAAAATGGGAGTGTCCCGTGTGGGCCAAGACGAGATGATTGGCGAGGTCAGCGGCCGCTTCCGCTGTCACCTCGAGTCGGCGGGTGCGAACCTCGTTCCCACGAAAGGTGAACTCGTGAAAACCGCCAAGAGCGGCCGCGTATTGATCCTGTTTCCCACCCAACAGGCCGAGCTCCTGCGTCTCGAGCTGAAATCCGAGCTCAGCCAGATCCGCTGGCTCGAACTCTTCCTCCCGACACCGTGCCAAACCTGCGAGCAGCGCCACGTCCAGTGAACCCGACGCACCGAGCCCCGAGCCGCTTGGCGCATCCGACCGAGACAGCACTTCGATGCCACCGGTGACCGGGAGCATGTTGAGCGCCGCTTTGTGCAGGTCGAGCGTGCCGTCGTACGCAATGAACCCGGCTGACGGAATGGTCACATGCTCGTCGATGTCTTCGGCGTGCAGGCGGATGCGTCGATCCCCCATCAGGAAGTCGACGTGGACACTGAACGTGATCGCCGCGTTGACGACGACACCGTGCTCCCGATCAGTGAACGCAGGGACATCCGTCCAACCACCGGCAAAGTCGATCCGCATCGGAGCTCGAGCACCAACTCTCACGGCCGCTCCTCGATGATGCGCCACAGTGCGATGTTCGCCAGCTCCCCACGCAGGTCGGGAGGCGCCGCCTCGATGCGGCGATTCACACCGTGCAAGCCTCGCGCATGGTACAGCCAGGTGGCTGGATGGTCTCGTACGAGCACTCGTTGCGCCTCCTGCCAACTTGCACGCACGTCGATCTCACTCACCGCTTCGCGTGCCCGCCTCACGGCCGCGTCGAACTCCGCCGACTGATATCCCGGGTAGGCAAGCGGTCCGGCACCCTCCCCCTCGAACATCGCTGCCACGTACCCGAGCGACAAATCACCGGGAATACCCGTCACCATCGCATCCCAAGCCCGGTCATCGCCCTGTGCCGTCGCCAGAAAGGTCGTCAACTCGAGTTGCTGGATGTTGACCGACACGCCAACCCGCCCCAGCTGCGCCTGAATCATCTGCTCCAGTGCATTGTCGCCGGTGCCGACCGTCATGAGGTCGAACGCCAACGGCTCACCGTTTCGCTCCCGGATTTCCCGCGGCCCCTCCCGCCACCCTGCCTGGTCGAGGACGCGGCGCGCGGCCTCAGGATCGTGCAGGACGCCTGACACTGGCGCAAACCACGGATGCTCCATCGGGACTGGGCCATCCGCCACGGATCCGTACCCGTACAGATAGGCGTCAACGATCATCTGGCGGTCCAACGCCATGGTGAGTGCACGCCTCAGACCCGGATCGTCAAAGGGCGGCCGACGCAGGTTCCATACGAGCGCGTAGACAAAAAGCACCGGGTAATCCACGACGCGAAGCCTGTCGTCCGTTGCGACAAATCTGGCGTGCGCCGGACTGATACCGGCAACATCCAGCTCGCGGGATGTGAGCGCGGCGAGCTTGGTGGATGCCTCGTCGACGACAGCGACGACAAACCGTTCCACGGACGGTCGTGTCAGCGCAGCCGGGAAGCTTTCCGCGCGCCGAAACAGCCAACGTTGATTGGGTCGATAGTCGACAAACTGGTACGGTCCGTTGCCGACCGGTGACACATTGAAGGGTGCGTGTCGTATGTCGGACGCGGCGACGTCCCGGAACTGGTGCGCAGGGAGAATGGCCAGGTCAGTCAGCACATCGGGAAACATGGCTTGCGACCGTTGAAATCGAAGCTGCACCGTGAAGGAATCGACCGCAGTCACGTGTGACACGGCGTCGAGATCGCGGGCTCGCGGATATGCCACGTCGGATGAGCGCGCCATGTTCAGCGTCCAGACCACGTCGGCTGCCGTCGTCGGCATGCCATCGTGCCACCACACGTCCCGTCGCACCGCCAGCGTGAGTTCCGTGCGATCCGCATTCCATTCCCACGTGGCGAGGCGCGGAATCGGTCGCAGCTCGACGTCGTATGCGGCCAGCGTCAGGAACAAGACGTGCTTCTGCACCGCTTTGGCCAACGGGTGGACCGCCACCAAGGGATTGATGCTCTGCAAATCCGCGCCAGAGGCATAGAACACCGACGACGAACGCTCCGCACCGGTCACCCCGCCACACGCCGCCACCCAAACGCCGAGGAGGCTTGACGCCCCCGTGACCAGACAGCGACTGTAGCGCATGCTGCGTCGTCTGAGTCTCCGGCTTGCCCTCGGCGCCGGTGTCGTCTTGCTCGTCACCACGTTCACGTTCCTTCTGATTAGTCTCGCGCCCGGGGATCCCGCAAGGCTTTGGGTCGGACCGGGCGCCGGTGCCGCCGAACTCGACGCGGCGCGGCGCGCACTGGAACTCGATCGGCCAGTCGCCATTCGATACGCATCCTGGCTCATCAACTTCGTCCGCGGCGAGTGGGGCACGAGCCTCGCCCAACAACGCTCGGTGAAAGGGGTGATCACCGGTGCCCTCCCCCATACGCTGCTGCTGTCCGCCGCATCGCTCTTCCTTACCTACGTGATCGGCGTCATCATCGGCACCGTCCAGGCGCTACGACGGCGATCGCGACTGGACACGGGGCTCACAGTTCTGAGCCTCACCATCTACGGAATGCCGGCCTACTGGCTCGCGATCATGCTGGTCCTCGTGTTTGCCTACGGCGCCGCGCGATTCAATTGGCCGGCCTGGCTGCAATTTCCGGCGCTCGGCGTGGCCGGGCTGGACGCCGATTTTCTTTCCCCCTGGGGAAAGATCGTCGATCGCCTCCGCCACCTGGCGCTCCCGCTCGCGACGCTCACCATGATCGGCGCTGCCGGTGCTGCGCGGTTCGTGCGGGGTTCGGTGATCGACGTGCGTTCCAGCGCCTTCGTGCGGACGGCCAGGGCCAAGGGCCTCCGCCCGGTGACGATCCACCGCCGACACCTCCTGCGCAACGCCTTACTGCCCATCATCACGTTGCTGGGGCTCTCACTCCCGGCCCTCTTTTCGGGAACCGTATTCGTAGAGGTCATCTTCGCGTGGCCAGGCGTTGGCCGTGTCATGGTCGACGCCGTCGGAGCACGCGACTATCCCGTGGTCATGGCGACAACAACCATCTTCGCCGCGCTCGTCGTAGCGGGGAATCTCCTCGCGGATCTCCTCTACGGCGTCGCCGACCCCCGACTCCGACACAGATCGTCCACATGACCAAGGCGCTGGTCTCCGACCTTCGATTCGTCGTCGGTGCAGGCCTCTTACTCCTGCTCGGCGGTGTAGCGCTGCTGGCACCCCTCGTTGCCCCGACCGATCCCGTCATGCAGGCCGACATCCTGACGACTCGGTTCCTGACCCCGATGACCACTGGGCCGGACGGCACCCTGCACTGGCTTGGGACCGACGCGTTGGGTCGCGACGTGCTGTCGCGCCTGGTATACGGGACCCAAATTTCACTCACGGTCGGATTGCTCTCCGTCGCAGTCGCCCTCACGCTCGGCACAGTCGTTGGGGTCGCGTCGGCGACGTTGGGCGGTGTGTGGGACCGCGCGCTCATGGCCATGACGGACACTGCCCTGGCGATGCCCCGAATCGTGCTCCTCCTCGCACTCGTGGCGTTGTGGCAACCAAGCCTCACGCTGGTGGTGCTCGTGCTGGGCTTCACGGGATGGATGAGCGTGGCCCGCCTCGCACGGGCGGAGATCCTCGGGATCCTGGAACAGCCCTACATTCACGCCGCCCACGCTGTGGGACTGGACCGCGCTCGGCTCCTGACGCGCCACCTCCTGCCCAACGCGTTGACCCCCGTGATCGTTGCAGCAGCGCTGGGCGTAGGAAACGCGATCATGTTGGAGGCAGGCCTGTCGTTCCTCGGTCTCGGCATTCCCGCTCCGGCCCCCTCATGGGGCAACATGATCGCCGGTGGCCGCGACGCACTGGTGAACGCGCCCTGGATCGCAACGGTGCCGGGACTTGCCGTGGTGTCTGCGGTGGTCGCGTGCAACCTGCTGGGCGACGGGCTCCGAGACGCCCTCGACCCGCGCACGCGGGCCGCTTGATCTGGGGCGTGGCCTGTTAGCGCGACTCGTCGCCTATGGGCACCCGTTTGAGCTGTTCCTGCAGCAGCGGATGCTGGCTCAGCAGATACCACCCCATGACAAGCGCCGCCACAACGCTGACGATGCCGATGTGAATCCATGCAGCACCTTCGAGGAGCGGCTGGCCAAAGATCATGAGCGCTGCATAGACGTGTGCGCCGACGAAGATCAGTGCGAAGAAAAGTGCCCACCGGGCAGCAGGATACTTCTCGGCCTTGGCGACCAACCAGGATGTGAAGAACCCGACCACCAGAAACGCCAGTACGTGGACCATGTTGTACGCCAGGACGGGTCCCGGCGTGATCTCTAACGCACTCGGGTCTTCCAAGCCATAGAACAACACCGATCCGAACATCGCCGGTGTGTGAAACGGCGAGCGGCCGGTGAACACGTTGATCGCCGCGAACAACACCACCACTGTGGCGTAGCCGAGGAGTCCAGCAACCATGCCACCGGTGAGAACGTGCTTCGTCTCGCTACGCGTGACCCACCCCCTGAAGAGGACCGAGCGTCTGGCTGGAACGCCGCTGCGTCGGACCGCCGTGACGCCCGAAGTTACGGATTCGCGAAGCTCGGTTCAAGAACTCGGCTCAACGAGCACCGTGACGATTTCGCGCGGTCGAACCGACACCGAGACCACCCGCTGGTGCTTGGACACCAGCAGCGGCTCGAGCAACGTCTCGTCCAGCCGGGCGCGATGGGCGGCACGCACGGGCCACGGAAGGGTCCACGTGCCGGACGTCTCCCGATCCGACACATTCGCACATCGCAGCACCAACATGTTGCTACGCTCCGCAACTTTGAGGGCCTGGAACGCGAGTCCGTCTCCATCCAAGCGCGGACCGTCGATCGTCGTCGGCACCTGGCTCGCGTGCGACAGCATGAGCCCGGCAAGTGGAGCATGGAACTCGTCTGCCCACTGTTCGAGCTCGTCATGCGTCGCACTCGAGGGTCCCACACCCAGACCCTTCGTGGCGACCGCGAGCTCTGCCCGGAACGGGCCGCGCTCCTGTGCCTCGGGCGTCGCGGTCGGCCAGGCGGCATGCCCGGGTCGCGCGGTGAGGTCGTCTCGCGAGAGATCTCCAACGGCGCGAAAGAGGGTCACGGCGAGCCGTCCATCTGCTGTGATCTCATACTCGTACAACCCTCGAGCGAACACGGTGAGTCCGTCCTCCACACTCACCCACTCGTGCATTGGCGCCGTGGGCACGGGCCATTCACTCGGGTACTTCTCCATGTCGTACGTCTGCTGCAGGCGCTCGACGGGCCCGTAGTGCATGCGTGCGACCGACGACCGAGGGGCGGTCCCCGGCGGCAGCGGGAAGATGATGCGCAGCCGGTGGTTTCCAGCCAGGTTCTGGCCCTCCACAGCGAAGCGAACGAGCCGAGAGCCGCAGTCGAGCCGCGCGTACACGGTTCCGCGCACCCGCCGCCCCACCTGAAAATCCCGTCCGATCGCCGCGACGAGCGGGCCCCGCCACACCGCCCGGGCCGACCCCCAACGCGCTGCGTCGGGCTTCGGAGTGGGTTCCGGCTGAAACGTGTAGGCGTCACCACAATCCCGATCACTCACCAGCTGACCGGCCGACTGAAAACGACGGTCCGACTCCGTGTCGGTGATGGCAAATCCTCCGTCCCGGTCGACCCGGATACTGCACCAACCTGAAGCGAGCGACTTCCCGGACACCCACACGCGATCGGCGACACTGTCGGTCGCCCCGGCATGTTTCACCCGTAACGGCTCAATGCCGAGCGGCGATGCGCCCTCGACATACGCGGCAACCCGAAAGGCAGCGACCGCATGCTGCAGGGGATAGTCGTCGGGGCTGTCCAATCGCTCGTAGCCCCGATAGGTGTCGAGCACCTGCACGGCCACGGCACGGCCGCTGGACGATTGCAGGCCCGGAGGGCGCGGCCAGCTCGCATTGTCGCGTGAACCATCGCTCGGACGTCCCACGGTGACCCGCCCTCGCAATACCGTCAGCGTGGTCTCGACGACTCCCGACCGCGCACGCGGAGAAGGGTTTACCACCGCCAGCACCG
>JBDHAN010000043.1:0-17834 GCA_039588055.1 Gemmatimonadota bacterium
AGCTCGAAAGAATGTCCTGTAAGAATGCTCCGCGACCGACGATTTGTACCCACGTCTCACCTACGTCACTGCGGGTACTCAGTGCCACTGCTGTCGCAACAGCACCATTAGTCAATGCGAAGTAGGAGACAGTCGCCGCGATGAACGCAACGATGTCAATTGCGAACTCCTCCACATGTGAGGGTCCAACGCTGCCAAGCGTCATGTAGAGGAGCCCTGCCGCCCCTATCGCCACAACCTCCTTAGCGGTGTTGTGAATGATCTTAATGAGTGGCTTACGGCGAACCAGGGTCTCAGCAAACAATTCGCTTGTGCCGGCGACCACCATCGACCAGGCCGGACCCAGAAGCAGAATGGAGGCCAGATATGGTACGAAGGACACCGCACTTGTCAGAGTGCCGGTGCTAAGCTGCAGCGAGAAAACTTCGGCGAGAATACCGAGGCCAACAAGTGCAGCAAGAGTGTTCCAGAACTGCGAACTCTCAACTGGAACTTCGAATTGTGCTCGCGCAAGCATCACGCCCGCCACCGCGCAGATCGCGATGACGTAGATCACAAGCTTGCTCGGATGCTTGAGCTGCATCAAAGAGGTGGGGGGCACCCCCGCAAAAAAGACCTACCAACTAATGTTCCCGCCCGCTAAAAAGAAACGAGCGAGAGCGCTAAAGAATGCGGCAAGCCAGCCTAATGCCATGTGAGCCTCACCCCCTTTCCGCAGCCTTCACAGCTGCTGGGTAGTGACGTACCCCGCTACGGCACGCCCGAGGCTCCGCTCAATCCTGCTGACCGATCCGCTCCGCTGATTTTAGCGCTGGCCGATCCTCCTCCGGGGGCCCCCTTTTACTCCTTTCTCCAGGCTTCACGTGCCGCACAACTCCGGAGCGGAAGTGTGCGGCACGACGCAATGCCATCATGCCGGCAACCATGCCGGCAATTGTTCTCCTACGTTCTGAACTGCACCCAACGGTTCGTTGCATCGAGCACGGCAAGCACTGCCGCCCGCTCGACGCTGTCACGCACCGGGGCTGTTCCCAGCACCGTCTCCGGATCCCGGTCAGCCAGCGCCTGCACGCCGACCACCGACAGCCGTTTCTCAAACGCCTCGACGAGCTTCACGCCGTCGAGATGCAACGCGCCACCTTCCACCACTCCGCCCAGAATCGTAATCGCCGCCCGCGCCGCGCCGTACATGCGCGCCCGCATCGTATCCGCAACCTCTTCCTCCGCGGCCACCTCGTCACCGCCCACCAACAGCGTCACGCGAACCCGAGCGCGCCGCTCGCTGGCTGAGACGATATCGAGATGCCCAAACACGACGGAACGCCTGAGCGCCTGATCGCGAACGGCCGAGCGCTCCAGCGTCTCGATCGGTCGGACATCGGCGGTCTGGGCAACGCTGATCTTGCGATGGTCAACCTTGAGCCCGAGCTGCGCCAGAAGCGCGCTCTCGACGTTCCGCACCATCTGCTTCGCCGCCGTGCCCGCATGCGTGAGAATGTGCACCGCGGTCACTTCGCCCATGGGCGACACTTCGACGCGCGCCGAAAGTACGCCCTGCAGACTGGTCAGCAGGTTCTCGGCTCGGCGGACACCCCACGGGTCCGGGTTCCGCGAGCCTTCCTGCACGGTCGCCACATCGTTGGGCTTTCGTTCTGCTTCGCTCAGGTTCACCATCTCTCCGTTCTGACCGACCACGTCAGTTATCGCCGATCGCTGCGGTCACGACTGCAACGTGAACACCTTGGGTTCCGCCTGATCTTCGCCGTCTCCATTGCCGTACACCACCTTGTTGCCGCCCGCCGCCTTCGCCCGATAGAGCGCCCTGTCGGCGGCCTGCAGCACATCCTCCGGCCGATGGGTGTTGGGATCGTAACTCACCGCTCCCACCGACGCCGTCACGCGCCCCTTCGTGTACCCCATCGCCCGACTCACCCGCTCGATGGAGGACCGCACCAGCTCGGCGACGTGCATCACGCCTTCCCGGCCCGTGCCAACCAGCACCAGGACAAACTCGTCACCCCCGTACCGAGCCGCAATGTCTGTCGCGCGCACCACCCGACGAAGCTCCCGCCCGACGGATGCGAGCAGCCGGTTCCCTGCCTCATGCCCGTGTGTGTCGTTCAGCTCCTTGAAGCCATCGAGGTCCAGGAACAGGATTCCACATGGCTCCTGCAATCGATGACTCCGCGCCAACTCCTGCATCAGCCGATCCTGCAACACGCCGTACGTGGCCAGGCCGGTCAACTTATCCACCGCTGCCTGCTCGCGCGCCTCTGCAGCGCTCCGCGCCTGATAGGGCGGGCACTGGCGATAGGTCGACCGCCCGCGCAGCAGCGCCTCGGCAAACCCACGACACGTCGAGAACCCACAAGCACCGCAGTCCCAATCGGCCCCACTGGGCGCACGCCCGATGGCATCGATCACCGACCGAAGGTCTCCTTCCACCGACCGATCGCCGTTACGATGCTCCTGATGCCGCTTCCGCACGGACACCCACATCGTCGCATCCACCACCGGCTCGGGACTCCGCGGCGGCTCGGCGTCCTGCGCCATCCGCCGTCGGCGGAAAAGCTCCTCCCGCGGTCCGAGCAGCGGGTGATCCAAGCACCCCTCGCACGGAAGGAAGTCCACAAAACCCAAGTCCACTTTGTCAATCAGCACGGCGCGCGCGATCAGATCGAGCGCGCCGATCCCCCGAATCTTCCGGAACCGCCTGCTGTTCTGCGGTTCCTCCTGCAACACCGGTAGCGGCAGCCCTCCCGGCGTGCTCACGTACCGCTGTCGGATCGCCGGAATCCGCGTGAAGTACCGCGGCTGGCGTGACACCTCGACCTGGCGCTGGGCAAGGAGCCGCTCGAGCTCGTGGTACGTCACCACCGCATCGACGTCCCCATTGCCCTTGGCAACGCAGACACCGGCGTACACGATTCTGAGGTCCTTGCCGTGTACCGACCGCAGGTGCGTTGCCTCCGCTGTCACCGGCGTCGTGATGGGGGCCAGATGGGGCACCAGGCCGGGGTAATCCTTACGGATCTTCTCGACCACGACCGGGCACGTCGACCGGATCAGCGTCCCCCAGGACGTATCGGTCATCACCCGGCGGTACTCCTCCGCCACCAACTCGTCGCCCACGATGCCACGATAGACGAATCGGAAGCCGGCGGCGTGGCAGGCATTCACGACCTGCTCAGGCGAGTGGGGATGGAAGTGAACGTCCGACTCCACACTCAGAATGAGTGCTGCGTCACCTCGCTCCGCCAGCGCCACTGCTTCCGCATACTCGCCGACCGCCTCAATGGCGTCGTGCGGACACGCCGGTACGCACGCCCCGGCCCTGATGCACGACTCGTCGATGATTCTGACGACATCGCCATCAACCGCGATGGCCTCGGAGGGGCAGACCCGAATGCACGCCAGGCAGCCGACACATCTGTCGTTGACCTCGAAGTGCACGGCCTACCGTCCGAGAGCAGGACCGGGCCAAAAACGCCCGTCCGGCGGATCGCTACTATGTGTCACAACTCACCCACTGTCAATAGCTTGGGCTATCCCGAGTAAGTTTATTCCTAATGTACTTTTTGCGAATGGTTTTTTCGGAATTCTCGGTCGCCCGACGGTCGCACCTCCCTCTCCCGCCTCCGGTCCCGATCGCATCACGTTGCGGGCATGCAACGCTCTGAATACATCGACCATCGACCCCTCCCACGCGCCTGCGCGCGCCGCACATGGCCGCCTCAGCGAGTTGCCACCGTACGGACCTCGATTCAGTCTCCAAGGCGCAAGATTCGTGCTCCGTTGAGGTTGCGCTTCGCCCGGACAACGGCAATCTGACATCAGGCGATCCCGTACTCTTTGATCTTCCGGTACAGCGTCCGCTCGCCAATACCCAGCTTCTCGGACGCCCGGCGGCGATTCCCGCCGGTCTCCCTGAGCGCGGCTTCAATCGCCGCCTGCTCCACCTGGGCCATCGTCATGCCTGACCGATAGAGCACCGTCGGGCCGGCAGACGGAGCGCTGTCCGCGGCGGCCTGATGCGGCTCGACTTCCAATATCTCCGCAATCGGGAACCGCTCGGGAACGGCGCGGCGCACAGCGTCGACGACTTCGACGCGTTGCGGCTCCTCGTCCATCCTGCGACGCAGCTCCTCAATCTGCAACTTCAGTTCGACCAGGCTTCGCAGAATGAACTCGACCTCCTGTCCGCCAACTTCCCTCGTGCTTCCCCGCACCCGCATCGGCAGGAGTCTCGTCCCGCCCTCACGGACATCGGTCGGGATGTCCGTGGCCCGGATCTCATGACCCGGGGCAAGGACGACCATCGACTCCACCAGGTTGCGGAGCTGGCGCACGTTGCCTGGCCAATCCGCGTCGACAAGAATCTGCATTGCTTCGGGAGTGATCCCGCGAAAGGCGCGGCCGTGCTCCGCGCTCAACTCTTGAACGAAGCGCTTGAGAAGTATGGGGATGTCGCTGCGGCGCTCCCTCAGCGGCGGGAGATAGATCTGCAGCACGTTGAGCCGGAAGTAGAGATCTTCTCGGAATTCGCCCAGTGCTGTGATCTCCTTCAGTGGCCGATTCGTCGCGGTGATCACCCGCACGTCCACGGCGATCGGCTGCGTCCCGCCGACACGGAAGAAACTGCGGTTCTCCAGAATGCGGAGCAGCTTCACTTGCAGGGCAAACGGGATCTCGCCGATTTCGTCGAGAAAGATCGTTCCCTCGTCGGCGAGCTCGAAGCGACCGAGCCGGCGCTCGGCTGCTCCGGTAAACGCACCTTTCTCATGCCCGAACAGTTCCGACTCGAGAAGCGTTTCGGGCAGTGCCGCACAGTTCACAGCGATGAACGGACCCTCGCGGCGCGGCGACAGGTGGTGAATCGCGTGTGCCACCAACTCCTTGCCCGTGCCCGACTCGCCCTCGATGAGCACCGTGCTCGACACCGGCGCCATCTGCTCGATTTTGACCAGGACTTCCTGGATGGCTGGGCTCTCGCCGAGGATGCCGGTGTGCTCTTGGAGCCGGCGTCGCGCAATCAACCGACCAGCTGCACCGACAACATCCCTGGTGTCCGCCGGCTTGCGCATCCACGCGGTCAAACCCACGTCGCGGGCGAGCTGTGCGGGATCGGCGTGCGCTTCCTCAATGAGTCCAAGGGTCGCCGTGGACTCGTGCCGCGCGAGCGCTACCAACGCCCGGGAGCGTGTCTCCGACAGCGCGCCCGTCAGAATCACCACGTCCGGCTGCGTGCTCCCGAACACCTCACGTGCGTCGTCCTGTGACGAGACGAATGCCGTGCCGTATCCCGCCGTCTCGAACGCCGCGTTCAAGGGAACGGCGGTCTCGAGATCGTCCATTGTAAGGAGCGCGCGATCCGTCATGCGTGATCTGTTGGTTGATTTCTCATGATCTGCACGGCGTGCTCCACGAACGGTGTGATCGCGTCCAGACCGTCCCGCACGCCATTCGGGCTTCCGGGGAGATTCACAATCAACGAGCGTCCCCGAATTCCTGCCACCCCTCGCGACAGCACACTGCGCGGCGTGGAACGGGTTCCAACCGTGCGGATCGACTCCGCGATGCCTGGCACGTCACGCTCGACCACCGCTCGTGTGGCCTCCGGTGTCACATCCCGAGGAGCCAGTCCCGTTCCGCCGGTGGTCACGATCACGTCGGCTACATCGTCGTCTGCCCATGCAATCAGCACTGCCGCAATGCGGTCCGATTCGTCAGCCACCACGTCGCGCACGGTTACCGTGTGCCCCAACCCCTGCGCCCATCCGGCAACGGCATCACCTGACGCGTCGTGCCGTTTGCCGGCAGCAGCCAAGTCCGAGACCGTAAGCACGGCCACGCGTATGGGCATCGTTCTCAAACGCGCCTAGGACTTCTTGACGCTGCCCTTCTTGTAGAACGGCATGCGAACCACCTCCGCATTCACGTGTCGCCCGCGACACTCCACCTCAAGCGTGGTACCGGGCTCTACTGAATGCGTGGGTAGGTAGGTCGTGCCAATGCCTTCCCTGAGCGACGGACTGAATCCTCCGCTCCGCACGACATCAACCTGATGATCGCGCAGCAAGACGGGATAGCCGTGCCGCGGAATCACACCCTTCTCGACGCATCGAAAGCCGACGAGCCGTCGGGCCGGTCCAGCCGCCTTGATGCGCTCCAAGGCCTGCTTCCCGCGAAACGGCACGCCCTTCTTGAGCTTGACGATCCAGCCAAGGCGGGCCTCGTATGGGTTGATTGTGTCGTCGATGTCGTTGCCATACAGGGCATAACCCATTTCAAGGCGCAGCGTGTCTCGACACCCAAGTCCGCAGGGCGTGGCGCGTCCCTGTCCCGCCACCGCGTGCCATAACACTTCGGCGTGCTTCGGTCGGAAGTACAGCTCGAAACCGTCCTCTCCGGTGTAGCCAGTCCTGGCAATGAAACAGTCCACACCGCCCAGATGTCCCACCTCGAAGCGGTAGTAACCGATTTTGGACAGGTTCACTTTGGTGAGCGACTGCAGCAGGGCTTCGCTGTCCGGGCCCTGCACCGCAAGAAGTGCCACATCGTCGGAGATGTTCTTGACTCGAGCGTTGATGCTGTTCTTGCTCGCCACCACATGCTTCCAGTCCTTTGCGAGGTTGGCGGCATTCACTACCATCATGATTCGATCGTCGAATCGGTAGACGAGGCAGTCATCGATGAACGTGCCGTCGTCCGTCAGAAGCGCGGTGTAGTGCGCCTGCCCCTCTTCCAGCGCACCCACGTCATTGCTTGTCAGGCGATTGACCCACGCATTACGATCGGGCCCCGTGAACTCGAACTCGCCCATGTGCGACACGTCGAACACCCCACAGCTGTTTCGCACTGCTTCATGTTCCTTGGTGATGCCAGTCGGATACTGGACCGGCATTTCGAATCCCGCGAAGGGAACCATCTTCGCGTTCAATTGAACGTGCAGCTCGTGGAAGGGAGTGCGCTTCAGCGTTTGAGCGCTCATCGCCCCTCCTTTCCACCCAAGAGTGTCACCAATAGCGCTTTCTGGACGTGGAGGCGGTTCTCGGCCTGATCGAACACCCGCGACTGTGGGCCCTCGATGACGTCCTCTTCGACCTCTTCTCCACGATGTGCTGGCAAGCAATGCAGGAAGATCGCGCCAGGCACCGCAAGCTTCATCAACTCCGCGTTCACCTTGTAGCCCTTGAACGCCAACTCGCGTGCCTCCGCCTCCGCCTCCTGTCCCATTGACGCCCACACATCGGTATTGACCACGTCTGCGCCGCGTATCGCGTCTTCGGGATCCTCATGCATCGATACCGTTGCCGTTGCCTGAGCCCGCTCGAAGATCTCATGGTCGGGCTCGTAGCCCTCGGGACACGCGAGTCGAAGCTCGAATCCCAGCACGGCCGCCGCGTGCAACCATGAATTCGCGACATTGTTGCCGTCACCGATCCACGCCACAACACGTCCGTCCCATCCCCCAAACTCCTCGCACACCGTGAAGACGTCGGCGAGGATTTGACAGGGGTGCAGATAGTCGGTGAGACCGTTGATCACTGGGACGCTGGCGTGGCGCGCCAGCTCTATAACGTCGTCATGGGCAAACGTCCGGATCATGATTCCGTCGACGTAGCGCGACAGGACACGGGCCGTGTCCTTGATAGGCTCGCCGCGACCAAGTTGGAGGTCGCGTCCCGACAAGAACAGCGCGCTGCCACCGAGCTGGAACATGCCTGCCTCGAAAGACACGCGCGTTCGCGTACTGCTCTTCGTAAATACCATTGCCAGCGTCTTGCCCACCAGCGGCTGCTTCGTGTACCGATTCGCCTTCAAATCCGCCGTGAGGGTGAAGAGCTGCCGTATTTCGTCAGCCGTGAGGTCAGGGACCTCGAGGAAGTCACGCTTAGACATGCGTCACCGTTAGTCGGTCAAAATGACAGTCTGGACAAGTGATCTTAGCTGCGGGGCGAAGCGGTGTAAAGAAAGGTACTGCAGGGGACTCCGGGCGGTCTCGCCCGCCCGACCTGACATGCGGTTGCGGCAGTCCCCGGTGCCCGAGAAGCCTGCAGGGCTACAGGATGTACTTCCTCAGATCTTCGTCTTCCACAATCCGCATGAGCCGATCGCGCACGCGGTCAGCGTCGAAGTCGATCTTCTTGTCGGGCAGTTCGGGCAAGTCGTAGAGCACGTCCTCCAACAACGTAGTCATCACCGTGTGCAGGCGACGCGCCCCAATGTTCTCGGTGCGCTCGTTCATGACCATGGCAATACGCGCAATCTCGGTCACGCCCCCGTCCGTGAACGTGAGGTCGGCACCCTCGGATGCACACAATGCCTGGTACTGCTTGACCAGCGAGTTTTCCGGCTCAGTCATGATGCGCACGAAATCCTCGCGCGATAGCGACGACAGTTCGGTGCGGATCGGAAATCGCCCTTGCAGCTCCGGTATCAAATCGGATGGTTTCGAGACGTGGAACGCGCCTGCGGCGATAAACAGGACGTGATCAGTCCGTACATATCCATATCGCGTCTGCACAGTGGAGCCCTCGACGATCGGCAGCAGGTCGCGCTGCACCCCCTCACGCGATACGTCTGGTCCCATCTGACCTCGTTCACCCGCGATCTTGTCGAGCTCGTCGACAAAGATGATCCCGTGGTTCTCCACTCGGTCCATTGCCTCGTTCACGACGTCGTCCATGTCGACGAGCCGGCGTAGTTCCTCGTCGACAAGAATTCGTCGAGCTTCGGACACGCGCACGACGCGCTTCTTCGTGCGCTTGGGTAGCATGTCCTGCAACATCTCAGTGAAGTTGACGTCGGCGCCCTCCATGCCCGGTTGAAATGGCATGAAATCGATGGTCGGAAAGGCCTGCTGCTGCACCTCGATCTCGACCTCCCGCTCCTCGAGCTTCCCGTCCTTCAGCAGTCCCCGCAGTTTCTCGCGGGTGCGCTTGCGCCGCTGCTCGATGTCTCCATCCTCTTCCTCATCGTCCGCCTCGGCATCTGTGCTGCGGACCTCTCCACCTGACGAGACGATGAACACGGGCCGGTCAGTGCCGGCCTCCGCGGCTTCAGGCGTCGCCGGCTGATCGGGAGCGGCCCGAATCGATTTGGACGGCTTCTTGGCGGGCGGAGGCAGGAGAAGATCCAGCAGCCGTTCTTCCGCGCGTCGTTCAGCCGTCGGGAAAACATCGTCCTCCCGCTCGCCCCGTACCATGTTGATCGCCGCGTCCACGAGGTCGCGAATCATCGACTCCACGTCTCGGCCGACGTACCCCACTTCGGTGAACTTGGATGCCTCGACCTTGATGAACGGCGCACCGGACAAGCGGGCGAGTCGTCGCGCGATCTCGGTCTTCCCGACACCGGTTGGGCCGATCATGATGATGTTGTTCGGGAGAATCTCGTCGCGGATCGATTCCGGTGCTTGCGATCGACGCCAGCGATTCCGTATCGCGATGGCAACGGCCTTTTTTGCATCTCGTTGCCCCACGATGTAGCGATCCAACTCCGCCACAATCTGCCGCGGTGGAAGCTCTTCGAGCCACGGAAGCGGCTCGGGGCCGGAATCGGCCGCCTGGACCTTCTGCTCGATCTGACTTGCTTCGGTCATGCGTTCGATGCCTTTCCAGCACCCAATTCGACCACCGAGATGTGGTGATTCGTATAGACACAGATGTCGGCAGCGATCTCGAGACTCTGGCGCACGATGTCCGGCGCGGCGAGATCGGGTTGTACAACGAAGGCTCGCGCCGCCGCCAACGCATAGTTGCCGCCACTGCCGATGGCGAGAATCCCATCGTCCGGCTCGATGAGCTCGCCGCTGCCACTGATGACGTAGCCGTGCTCATAGTTGGCGACGACCAGCAGTGCTTCCAACCGCCGGAGCACGCGGTCGCTGCGCCAATCTTTGGCCAGCTCCACTGCCGCACGAGAAAGGTTGCCCGGGAAGCGTTCGAGTTTCTCTTCGAATTTTTCGAAGAGCGTGAACGCATCGGCGGCGGCCCCAGCGAATCCTGCAACCACCTTTCCAGCCGCAAGTGTGCGAACCTTGTTCGCGTGGGCCTTCATGACTGTCTCACCAACCGTAACCTGCCCGTCTCCCCCCATCGCCACACGACCGTCCTTGCGAACGGCGAGGATGGTGGTGGCATGGATTTGATTCATCATCGACCCCTTTGATCACGCCCTCGGATGCGCCTTTTGGTACACCTTCTTGAGCCGCGCAACACTGGTATGAGTATACACCTGCGTGGTGCTCAATGACGTGTGGCCGAGGAGCTCTTGAACCGCACGCAGGTCGGCCCCGGCGTCGAGCAGGTGCGTTGCGAAACTGTGCCGCAGGCTGTGCACCTTGAGTCCCACGCCCTCGTCGAGCAAACGGAGATACCGGCGCACAATGGTCTGCACGCCCCGAGGTGACAGACGTCGCGCCTGCCGCGACAGGAACAGCGCTCGCCGATCGATCCGGCGCGAGCCGGAGCGCGCCAGCAACTCGTCCCGCTCACTGAGATAACGTCGCAAGGCACGCGCCGCATATCTCCCAAAGGGCACGATGCGTTCCTTTTTGCCCTTGCCACGCACCTTCACCTGCTCGGAGACGATATCGAGATCCGACAGATTCAGTCCAGCGAGTTCCGAGAGGCGCATCCCCGTCGAATAGAACAGCTCGAGGATCGCGAGGTCGCGAGTCGGCCCGAAACCCCCGTCGGACGCCTGTGCGCCCGCATACTCGAACATCATGTCGACTTGTGCGCGGTCGAGCACGGCCGGCAGCTTGCGGTCGAGCTTTGGAGCGCGCACCCCCTGCGCAGGGTTCGCCTCGAGTCCGTAGCGCGTGCCGAGGAACCGGTAGAACGTGC
Source organism: Gemmatimonadota bacterium (assembly GCA_039588055.1). GTDB lineage: Bacteria > Gemmatimonadota > Gemmatimonadetes > Gemmatimonadales > GWC2-71-9 > JAOTVV01. The sequence continues at coordinate 10,854 of JBDHAN010000043.1, forward strand.
GGAACACCGAGACAGCACGGGCAACCGAGCGCTTCGACAGACCGCGACGTTTCAACTCCCCCATAAACGACCGCAACGCCAAGCGATCCACCGAACCCCAGTCCCACTGTGCTCCCCCTCCGAAATACTCGTCACAGAATCCCTGAAGCGCAGTGAGATCGCGCTTATAGGCCTTCACCGTGTGGGGAGAGTCGTTGCGCTCCTTGGTCAAGAAGACCAGGAACTCCTCGATTTCCGGCCGGAGCGCAAGCGGAGAGGTGGGTTCGGCGCGGCGCGCTGCCATCACCCGGGAATAGTACCCACTTCCTCCGCGAAACGGCGCATGGCCGCCAGCGCACGCTCCGACAGCCGCTCACGCCTGCGCCGCTTGTCGCGCACGCGCTGCTCCAACGGGGGGAGCAGTCCGAAGTTGGCGTTCATGGGTTGAAAGCGGCTCGGATCACACTCGTGGACATAACGGAACAACGCTCCCAGCATGGTGTCGGCTGGTGGGCGGACAGGCGGTCGGTCGGCCAGCGCGCGCGCCAAGTTGATACCGGCCAACAGTCCGGTGGCCAACGACTCCGTATATCCCTCGACACCGACCAACTGCCCGGCAAACACCGTGAGTGGATCGCGCTCGAGCGCGAGCGTCTCGGTGAGCGTTGCCGGCGTATTGAGATACGTATTCCGGTGCACACTTCCGTAGCGGTGAAACTCCGCTGCAACGAGACCTGGCAGTGACCGCAGCACCCGCTGCTGCTCACCGATCCGGAGCCTCGTCTGGAACCCCACCAAGTTCCACATCTGGCCAGCGCGATCCTCCTGTCGGAGCTGCACCACTGCATGCGGCTCCTTACCAGTTCGAGGGTCCGGCAGCCCGACCGGCTTGAGCGGCCCAAAGCGCAGGGTCTCGCGTCCGCGGCGCGCCATCTCCTCGACCGGGAGACAGCCTTCGAAATACGGTATGGCGTCGAACTCGTGGGCTGTATGCTGGTCCGCGGCGAGGAGGGCATCGACGAACGCTTCGTATGCCTCGCGGCTGAGCGGCGCATTCAGAAAGTCGTCCCCCTCACCCTTGCCGTAGCGAGAGAGCCGATACAGCTCGTCGTGATTCAATGAGTCGCCGTCTACGATCGGAGCGATGGCGTCATAGAAAGCAAGAGACTCGATTCCGAGTTGCCGCGTGATGACCGCCGCCAACGCGTCAGACGTAAGGGGGCCCGTTGCCACAACGCCCGGTGACGGGAGTTCCGTAGCCTCCTCGCGAACGACGTCGATCTTCGGATGCGCCAACACCCTCCGGGTCACTTCCTGGGCAAAGACCTCACGATCCACCGTGAGTGCCGAGCCGCCGGGCACACGCGTCTCGTGGGCAATATCCATCAACAAGCTGCCCAACAGCCGTAGCTCGGCCTTGAGCAAACCGTGGGCGTTGGTCAGTTCGAGGGATTTGAAGGTGTTACTGCAGACAATCTCGGCGAGAGCGTCGGTCTGGTGGGCCGGCGTCATTCGAACCGGACGCATCTCCACCAGCGTGACGGCGACACCGCGCGCGGCCAACGCCCATGCGGCCTCACACCCCGCGAGGCCACCTCCAACGACTGTGGCGTTCACTTCGTCGGAGCTGTGTCCGTCACCGACTCCGGCATGAACTCGTCTTCGCACTTGAGGCACCGACGATACTCACCGCGCACCTTGGTCACGCGGCGCTCAGCGCCGAGGTTGCCGCAGGACGGGCACTGTTCAGGCACTGGGCGATGCCACGTCGAGAAATCGCAGTCCGGATAGCGGGAGCACCCGAAGAACGAACGCCCGCGGCGTGTACGCCGCTCCGTGAGATCCCCCTCCCCGCACTTCGGGCACGCAACACCGAGCGGGATAGGACGCGTGTGCTTGCATTTGGGATAGCGCGTGCACGCGAGAAACTCACCGTACCGCCCGGTCTTGACGACCATCGGTGCTTCACACTCGCGGCATGTTTCTTCGGACGGCCGGTCAGGCACTTTGTCGCGCTTGAGCGGCTTCGAATATCGACACTCGGGGTACTTCGTACACGCGATGAACGGTCCGAACCGACCGCTTTTGACCGTCAGCTTCCCGCCGCATTCTGGGCACGGTTCCTTCTCGATATCCTCGACGTCGTGCGCCTCACGAATCAGCGTTGCAGTGTCGATCGACTCCAGCGCCGTGGCAAACGGGCCGTAGAAGTCCTGCAGGACTCGCTGCCACCCCAGCTCACCCTCCTCAACCTTATCCAGCTCGGTTTCCATGAGGGAGGTGAACGCGACGTTGAAGATGTCGGGAAAGCGACTCACCATGACACGCGTGACGGTTTCTCCCAGATCCGTGGGGTGAAAGCGGCGGCTTTCCATCAGCGCATAGCCGCGATCCCGCAGCGTTGAGATAATGGACGCATAGGTACTCGGCCGACCGATGCCGTCCGCCTCGAGTTCCTTGACGAGACTCGCCTCGCTGAAACGCGGCGGTGGTTCCGTGAAGTGTTGGTTCGGCTCGATCTTGTGCACCTTTGCGTCATCGCCCTTTGCGAGCGCCGGAACCGGAGACAGGTCCTCGAAGCTCTCACCTTCCTCTTTTTCCTTCGTGTCCGCATAGAGCACGTGGAAGCCGGCGAACACCGGGACCGAGCCCGTGGCCCGGAAGAGGTACTGCTCGATCGCAAAATCAATGCTCGTGGTGTCGTACACGGCCGGCGTCATCTGCGAGGCTACGAAGCGGAGCCAGATGAGCTGGTACAGCTTGAGCTCATCTGCCGAGAGATACTTCTTGAGATCCTTGGGCCGTCGATAGACATCGGTGGGACGGATAGCCTCGTGCGCCTCCTGCGCGCGCGCGGCTTTTTTCGTCCGATAGATGTTCGGCGTGGCAGGAAGGTATTCCTCGCTGTAGTGCTCACCAATGAAGGCCCGAACCGCGTCGAGCGCCGCCGCACTGACACGCGGCGAATCAGTGCGCATGTACGTGATGAGACCGACCGCTCCCTCCTCGCCCGCCTCGACACCTTCGTACAGTCTCTGTGCCGCCCGCATGGTGCGCTTCGCGGAGAATCCCAGCCGCTTCGCGGCTTCCTGTTGCAGCGTGCTCGTGATGAACGGCGGTCCGGGACGCTTGCGCCGCTGCTTTCGCTCGACGCGGCTTACGGTGAACGGCTTGCCCTTCACCGCCTTGACAACCGACTTGGCGGCCTGCTCCGAGTGCAGTGCAGGAGCTTTGCCATCCACCTTGTGCAGCTTTGCGGTGAAGCGCTTGCGCTTCGCCTCAAGCTCGGCCTCGATGGACCAATACTCCTGTGGTTTGAAATCGCGGATAGCCTGCTCGCGCTCGACAATGAGCCGGAGCGCCACGGTCTGCACGCGACCGGCCGACAGCCCCCGCTTCACCGCTTTCCACAGGAGCGGGCTCGCCTTGTATCCGACGAGACGGTCCAGAATCCGACGTGCCTGTTGCGCCTCGACTTTCTGTTCGTCGATCGCTGCCGGATTGTCGAGAGCGTCCCTCACGGCGTCCTGCGTGATCTCGTGAAACAGCACGCGGCGGATCTTGGAACCGTTCCCCAACTGCTCCGCCACATGCCACGCGATGGCCTCACCCTCGCGGTCCGGGTCGGTCGCGAGCAGAACGGCGCTAGCTTCTTTCGCCGATCGCTTGATCGCTGCGAGCTGTTTTCCCTTCCCGCGAATGGTCACGTACTTGGGAGCGAAGCCGTTGTCGACGTCGACACCCAGTTCCCGCTGCGGAAGGTCGCGCACGTGACCCACCGTGGCTTTGACCGAATAGCTGGAATCCAGATACTTGGAGATTGTTCGGGCTTTGGCCGGCGACTCGACGACGACCAGCGTCTTGGACGAGGAGCGCGTGCGCAATGGGGCAGCACGCTTTCGGGCACCGCTCTTCGGCGCGGCCTTCGTCTTCGTGGAGGCGCGCGACGTTGCGCGTTTGCGCTTGGTCGCTTTCTTCTTGGTCTTCTTTTTCGTTCTGGTCGCCATATTCGCTCGCCGAGGTATCCCTCCAGGGAACCTCGCTGTTATGCCTCAACCTCGTCTCAACGGCCGCGGTGGACCCAATTGGGTCCGGAGGCGCCGACGGCCCAGACTGACGCAACGGTCACCTGGGCCGAATCTCGTAAGCTCAACTCTTACAGCGACTTACGCTACATCACACTTCCGCGGCTCGGCCGAGAAGCGGCGCGCATAATTACCACCCGGCTGACGATCGCGCAAGCGCGATGACGTCGGCAGCGACCCGTTCAACCGCCCTTCCATCTGTCGGAACGGCGTGGTGCGCCCGTTCATAGAAGGACCGGCGAGCCGCCCACAGTTCCTCCATGCGCGGTTCGGCATCATGTCCATTCATGAGTGGCCGGTCGGATTGTCCGACAACTCGTGCGGCCGCCTCACGCGGGGTGGTCTCGAGGTGAATCAGCACGGCTTGGCTTTCCGCGTCACCGAGATTGTCACCTTCTGCGGCCCACCCTCCACCCGCGGCAATCACACAGGGCTCACCGTCGAGCGCGGTCGAGACCGCATAGCGTTCCATTTCCCGAAACGCCGGTTCTCCGTCCTGCTCGAAGATGTCACGGATGCTTCGCCCGACGCTTTCTTCGATCGCGGCGTCGACATCGAGAAACGGTGCGTCCAACTCGCGCGAGACCCGGCGACCCACGACCGTCTTCCCGGACCCCGGAAGCCCAATCAGTATCAGCGGCCGCTTCACCCGTCCGTCGAGCCCTGCCAACGGTCCCGCAAGCGATTCACGTAGCCGTCGTAGTTGCGACGCATCTCGGAGACGGCATCTCCTCCGAACTTCTCGGCCATCGCCTGGGCGAGAACGATCGCCACCATCGCCTCGGCGATGACGCCCATGGCCGGGACGGCCGTCACGTCGGAGCGTTCGGACTGCGCGGTGGCTGGCTCTCCGGATTCCAAGCTCACGGTGCTTAGGGGACGCATCAGGGTGCTGATCGGCTTCATGGCCGCTCGTACCACCAACGGTCCGCCGGTCGTCATGCCCCCCTCCGTCCCGCCCGACCTGTTCGTCGTGCGCGAGACCATACCCATCCGGGGCTCGGTGCCGGGAACCACTTCATCGTGAGCGTCGGAGCCTGGCATCGCGGCAACGGCGAAGCCGCTTCCGATCTCGACGCCCTTGACGGCCGGAATCGACATAAGTGCAGCGGCCAAGCGGGCATCCAGACGTCGGTTCCACGCCACATGAGACCCGAGCCCTGCGACGACGCCGCGAGCCACGACCTCTGCGATGCCGCCCAGCGTGTCACCGTTCCGTTTCGCCTCGTCGATGGCCGCGACCATGGCGTCGGAGGTTGCGGTATCCAGACAGCGCACGGGAGAGCGGTCTGCGGCCTCGTTGAGTGGGAGAGGAAGTTCCTTCGCGTCGGGCGCTCGCACTGGCCCCAGCGATAGCACGTGGCTTCCTATCTCTACGTCGAACGCCAAAAGGAGACACCGACACACAGCGCCCACGGCGACTCGAGCGGCCGTTTCCCGCGCGCTCGCCCGCTCCAGTATGTCGCGCGCGTCTTCGCGGTCGTACTTGAGCGAGCCGACCAGATCGGCGTGTCCCGGTCGGGGGCGTGAGAGGCGGCGGCGGCGGCCGGCGGCCGGGGAATCCGGCTCGACCGCCATGATGTCCACCCAGTTCTCCCAATCGCGGTTCTTGACGAGCATCGCGATGGGCGATCCCAGAGTCTCCCCTGCTCGGACACCGCCCAGGAACTCCACGCGGTCGGACTCAATCTTCATCCGGGCCCCGCGACCGTACCCCGCCATGCGCCGCTGGAGCTGGCGGTCGACATCCTCGGCCAGAAGAGTGAGGCCCGCCGGCACACCTTCCAGAATGGCGACTATGCCCTTCCCGTGTGACTCGCCCGCGGTGGTAAACGAGATCACGACAATCCTCCAAAAAGACCCAAGCCCGACTTGCGGTCGGGCTCGGGAAACGCTTTCACTCGTGACCGGGTCGAGAGAAGCACCCGGCTGCCAGTCGCCGGATCAGCCGCCCGACACCTCCGGTATCTCGATGATGTGCGGCGTCACCAGAATGAGGAGGTCGTTCCGCTCCTCACGCTGCCGCCTGACACCAAACAACGGGCCAATCACCGGCAGGTCCACCAGGAACGGAATCCCGCTCTTCGACAGTGTGACCTGCGTTTGGGTGAGACCGCCGATGACGGCGGTCTGCCCGTCGTTGACCAGCACCTGGCTGGTGGCGCGACGCGTCGTGAAGTTGAAGCCGGCATCGGTGTTGACCTGCTCGAACGACGACGCTTCGGTCAGAATGTCGAGCATCACCTGCCCGTTGGCGGTCACGTGCGGTGTGACCTGCAGCTTAATGCCCGTCTCGACCAACTGGATGCTCGCCGCGGCCGCAGCCTGGGCCCCCACATCCACGACACGGATCGGTGTCCGGTTGCCGACCAGAATCTCAGCCTGCTGGTTGTCCGACGTGGTCACCACCGGCTCCGCCTGCTCGTCAGCCAGCTGGATCTCCTGCAGCGCCTGAATCCACGACGTGAGACTGAAGCGACCGATCGCCACCGAGAACAGCACGTCGAGCGCTGTCGACGGGAGATCCTGGTCGGCGTTGGCCACACCCGCCACCACGTCGCCGCCCAGGTTCACGACTGCTGGGACCTCGAGCGGATCGTAGGGCTGGAAGACATCGTTGATGCCGTCTCCGTCCGAGTCCGTTCCCTTGGACGGATCGGGTCGCTGGATCATCGTGTTAAAGAAGGTCCCCTCCCCGTCGTCACCCCAGTCGTACTGAATACCGAGGTCCAGCACGTCGGTGCGGCTCACCACGATGATCTTCGCCTGGATCGAGACCTGCGGGGTCGCGATGTCCAACCCACCCACGAGCGCCTGCATCTCCTCCATGCGCCGCGGCACGTCGGTGATGACGAGACTGTTGGTGGCCGTATCGGCAACCACTGTGCCTCGGTCCGACTTGGCACCGACCAGCACC
>JBDHAN010000044.1:0-23257 GCA_039588055.1 Gemmatimonadota bacterium
CTCGGCACGGGGCGGTGCCGCAGTTGGCTTTCGAGTTCGCGCGTGATGCGGGGAACGGCACTGCGGCCTGCCGCTGGGCACTCCGCTGGATTGCAGTGGAGCCGTGGAACCGGCTCTTTGTTGCGACGGAGTTGGCGACCAATCCGGCGGTTCGGGACACAGCGCTCGCCTGGCTCCGAGCGGAGGCCACGGCACTAGAACGACCGCAAGATGCGCGGCGTCCCCTGTATCGGAGCGTAGAACAGCAGCGCGAGAATGACGCGCGGGAACGTCGCGAGGTCTTGGGACTCATGGGTCGCGTGGCTCTCGCTGCCGAGCAGCCAGAAGCGGCCCTCGCGCTCCTCGATTCCGCCACGGCCCGAGGGTGGACTCTGGAGTTGTTTGACGCAGCAGCTTCCGCCCGGTTACAGGTGGGAGACGTTACCGGTGGAGTCGAGATGCTGGCGCGGCTTGCGGTCGATCCCGCCTATGGGGGCCCCGATGCCGCCGCTCGGGCCCTGACACTGGTGCGTCCGGACGAGTGGGCACGCGAGGTTGATCGCGCCCGAACGCGCATGATTGAAGTAACGCTTGCGGCGGCACGAGCGCGCGGTATCCCAGGGCCGTTGCGGGTGAGCGATGAAGAGGGTACGGAGCACGATCTCCAGGAGTTGATCGGGGGGCACGTGAGCGTTGTCGCGCTCTTCTGGCCGGCGTGCAGGACGTGTGTCTCCGAACTGCACCAGCTGCGCGATCTGCAGCGGCGGCTCCCGGTATCACTGCGTACTGTGCTAGTGAGCGGGAGCCCGTTGCTTCCAAGCCAGCTCGAGTTCCTGAGAGCGGAGGGCGTGCCATTCCCCGTTGTTGTCGACAACTATGGCGCGGTTGCCGAAGCGCTCGAGCCGAGGGGTAGACCGCAGTACTTCCTGCTCGATCGACACGGCACCATCCGCTTCAGCTACACGAGCCTCGAGGACATCCCTCGCCAGGTTCTTGCCCTGTCCGGCGGCGAGCCGCCGGTGACCTAGCCGTCGTCGGCGCTCGTCCCGGCGGCGGCAGCCGCCCGGAGGGGCCCGCCACCCGGGAGAGTGAATCGAACCACGGCCGGCGTCGGCTCGTGACGGATCGCGTAGAGTAATTCTCCGTCGCGGCTCGCCGCGATGGCCAACACATCGGAATCCAAACGGTACGCCTCTTTGAACGTGCCTTGCCAGTCGAAGATGTGGAGGCACGCGCCGAGGGTGGCACGAGGGCCGAACTCCTGGCTCTCGCGTCCGGAGAACAGGGCTACGATCCGATTGGGCGTGGCGGCCACATCCACGTAGCCAAACCGGTCTAGATCGACCGTCGTGCGGCCGTCGTTGACGGGAATCGGCCCGGCGACGGTTTCCACCGTTCGCGACGCCAGTCTCACCAGTTCGATGTGGCTCGTGTAGCGACTCGCGAGCGCAAGAACACGACTCTGGGGGTGGGCCGTGAGCCGTGCCTGCGTGGCTTGGATCGGCTGGTTGATCAGTCGCCCCGGTGTCCCGAGACTGCCGATGCGACGGCCCGTGGAGTCGTATACGGCGAGCCGGGCGTCGACCAGAAACCCGGCCGTCACGATGGAGTCAGGTGTAAGCCAGTGCGGTCCGGTGAGCACCGCCCCGTCCATGAGGTGCACGCTCCGCGGTTCCACGCGTCGCGGTGTGGGGTGGGGCAGGAGCGGCACGTGTGTCAGCCTGCGAAGCGGCAGGTCGTAGACCCACACCGATGGTGGCGAGGTGACGACCGGGTCGAGTGACCACGCGCCGCGAAACTCTCCGGGGCCGCGGCCCCGGCGCCCCAGGGAACGCACCCAGATTCCATCGTGGCGATCCAAGACGTGGAGCACCGAGTCTGAGGCGTCGTCGATGACAACGACGTACTGACCGACGACGCCCAGACCGCTGGGCAGCGCGAGGGCTGAGGAGGCGTTGAGGATCGTGGCTTGAAGGGTTGGAGGCCCGTCACCGCCCGACGCACACCGGTCTGCCGGGACCGGTTGATGGTTCGCGATCGAGCCTCCGAGCGATAGATATGCCGCTCCGAGGGCCAGCAGCACTCCGCCTCCGAGGAGTCGAACGCTCGACAGCCTCATCGTGCCCATCAGTGTGGGGCGCACGACGATCCGGCCGCCCCGCGATGGTTGATCACCGGCTCATCGCCGTCCATGCAGATTGAACGGAGCTGGATGCAGCACTTCGCCTCCTCCTCGGTGCACGACGCATCATTCAGCGTTACGGTTGGGACCGGGCCGGCCGCAGGCTGGTCTAGCGTCACCGGTACAACGAAGAGGATCCCTAGGAAAGCGGTGGTCCCGAGAATTCTCTTGAGCATAGAGCAGCACCTCGGTTTGAATGATCTCGCATCATGCCGGCGTGGTCCGGCGCGGGCATCGGCCAAATGCGACGGGCGTTCACCAGAATGCGACAGCACGCCGTCGTTTTCTGTAACGTCGGCTTCAGGGTCCGCATCCTTTTTAGCAAGAGTCCACAATCCTTCCGCATCGAGCACTACCATGCTGATGTCGCCACGTCACATTGCCATCTCGTTGGCAGCGCCGGCCGTGCCTCAACACCATCGAGCCAGCGTTGGTCCGATTGGTCGTCGTTGCGGGGAGCGACCGCCACAGCCGAGTGTCCCAGCCATCGAGGTCAGCGTGGCGTGCGAGTGGGCGGCGCGCGCCGTTGGCCACGCGCTTCGAGCCGTCGGCGCGGAGCCCGTTGAGGTCCAGGCCCCGGGTGTGGACCGCTGCTCGGCCGCTCAACCGGCGGCGATCGTCTACGATCTGAGTCCCTGGAACCGTGGCGCAGCAGAGCAGATTCCGCAGCACGCAGCGCAGACACCGATCCTTCTCTACCTACCACCTTCGGGAGCGGCGTTCGCTGCGCTGTCTCACGTGCCTAACCTCGGAGACGTTCGCCTGCAGGTGCAGGCTCGCGATGGCGAGAGCCTCGGGCACCTTCGAGAGGCCGTCGGTGCCCTGGTGCGGGATATCCCTCGCGTGCACATCATGACGCTCCTCACCGAGTCGATGCCCAACTTGTCGAGCGCAGCGTTCCTGTTTGCGCACGGTGCCCTTCGCGTCCTCGGATCGGGACGTCTTCCCACGGTTGGGAGCCTTGCTCGCGCTCTCGCCCTCACGCCACGAACGCTTCAACGCCGCTTCACAGCCGACGGGCTGCCAGCTCCAAAAGCGTTCATCGATTGGCTGACCTTGGCGCATGTGTACGACATGATGGACGCGAGGCGCCTCTCGATGGCACGAGCGGCGGCTGGGTCGGGTCTGACGTCGAACGACCTTTACCGGACGCGGAAGCGCGTCCAGCGGCTGCTAGCGCGGAACGGTACTCCGCTTGGAGTGGTCTTGCGACAGGTGCAGGGATGTGCTCAGCCGTTCTCCGTAGACCGCAGAGCCTTGCGGACGGACTGCAGTAAGTCGCTCAAGACCCATGGTTTGCTGAGGAACTGCACGGCCGGCGGGAAACCCGATGTTGCCTCCAGCTCCTTCGCAGAGTAGCCGCTCGTGAATAGGAAATTGATGTCGATTTCGCGCTGGGTGAGCGCATCGTACAACTGCCGACCGCCTAGCTTTGGCATGACCATATCAGCGATGATGAGGTCGACCTGGGCAGCGTTTTGGCCAATGATTTCGAGAGCCTCTTCGCCGTCCGCCGCAGACATTACGGCGTAGCCGTGAGCCTCGAGTGCGCGCTTCATGGCGCGACGCACGGAGACCTCATCGTCCACCACAAGGATCGTCCCGCCGCCCGCAGAGGACTGGTCCTTTGACGGTGCGCTGGCCGCTTCAGGCCGGGCTTCAGGGGTTACCACAGGGAAGTACAACTTCACCACCGTGCCTTCACCGCGTTCACTGTACACGTGGACGTGCCCGCGGTGCTGCTTGACGATGCCGTAGACCATCGCCATCCCCAGTCCGGTTCCCTTGTCGGGCCCTTTCGTGGTATAGAACGGCTCAAAGAGCCTGCTTTTGGTCTCTTCGTCCATGCCGACGCCTGTGTCGCTCACGGTAATGCAAGCGTGCTCCCCAGGCGTGACCCATGGGTGCGTGGCATGGAAGCCCTCGTCCAGTCGCGTCCGCGCGACCTCGATCCGTAGTAAGCCGCCCTCGGGCATGGCGTCACGGGCGTTGGTTGCGAGGTTGAGGAGCACTTGTTCGACGGCGCCAGCATCAACTTGCACCGTGCCGGCTGAGTCTTCGGTCGCGACCTCGATCGCGACGTGTTCTGGGAGGAGCCGTCGGATCGCTTGGGATACGTCGGTGACTAGGTGTCCGGGATCTGTGGCCTTGAGTTCCAGCTGCTCACTGCGACCAAACTTGAGGAGCCGTCTGACCATTGCCGCGCCGCGCTCCCCGGCGCGGATCAGCTCCTGGAGGTCTTCTCGTGCCTGGTGGGCGCCCTTCGGCAGGGAATCGGCAATCAGCTCGGCGTTGGACATGATGACGGTCAGGACATTGCTGAAGTCGTGGGCGATGCCGGCGGTCAGTTGACCGATCGCCTCCATCTTTTGTGCTTGCCGCAGCTGCGCCTCAAGTCGCCGCTGCGACGACAGATCCTCCGCAATCATATCGAAGCATTCGAGCGCTCCGTCTTCCGCTCTGACGGGCCAGCCGCTCAGACGCACCTTGATGAGCTGGCCGTTCTTCCGCTTCCAGTCGAGCTCGAGCCCCACAATCCGCTCGGCGTGCTCGTATCGCCTGCGCAGAGCTGGTCCAGTCTCGGAATCGGGATAGACGTCCCGCTCCACCGACAGGGCGAGCAGCTCCTCTTCTGAGTCGTAGCCAAGCATGGAGACCAGCGCAGGATTGACGGTCAGGAATCGCCCGTCGAGACCGGCGCGGTAGATGCCGTGGGCTGCGCGCTCGCCAGCCGAACGGCTGTCGCCGTCCGAGTGCTGCACAGCCTCTGCCACACTTCCCCGCGTGTCCCTGTCATCAGCGCTCGATGCTCCGAGCTCGGCACCGAGCGCATGCAGCGCCGCGGTCTGGTCGGTCACCTGCCTCACTTGTGCCCTGCGATGGGTCACGTCAACCTCGTTTCGAGCCGGAAGGAGAGTCGACGACGAGCTGCGCTGCGCACTCCGCCAACGCTGAAGATGACCGAGACCGCGCAAGTGTTACGGGGGTGCCTGTGGCGAGTCTCGTCGCCAATCTCACCGTGCGGCAAGTGTCTGATCTGCGCCGGGTGCGACCGGTGTGGTGTCCCCTCGCGGTAACGCACGTCACCACACGGTGTCGGTAGTCATATCACAAAGTACTTCAATGTATCACTGTAAAGGGATGTGCTATAACAGGTTACAGAATATGCACGCAATGGCACATAAGTTTCATATAAGGGAAGTCGAAACAGAGGCACTGCGGTTTGCTGAGCATCTTGTCGCCAGACAAGGCATCTCGTCGGGAGGGGACGAGCGGGACCATGCTAGCCCGGGCTCAGCAAGCCGCAGCGTTTCGTTTTGGGCACCTCCCGTAGCCCCCACTCCGAACCCCAAATCTGTGTAGCCTTCTTCCATGACGTCCTTCGGATCGGGCCGAGGACCGATGAGGCGCCTGCCACTGGTGCTGGTCCTGGTCCTGGCCTGCCTGGCAGCGGGCCGCGTGAACGCCCAGGAGATCGTGCTCGAGCGCTTTGAGCGGTGGGAGCTCTACCCGGCACCGGGCGCGCCCGACGAGCCCGTGCAGGCGCTGCTGCTCCTCTTCGTGCGTAACGAATCCGATCGACTGATCAAGCGCTGGCAAGCGCTCCTGGTCGTGCGCGATTCCGCGGAGTCGGAGCTGTTTCGGCTCGCGATCGAGCGGGATTCTGCAGACCTCGGGCCGGGAAGCCGGGCCCGAATGGAGCTCACGTTTCGGGACCGGGCTCACACGGCAGACGATCCGTATGATCACCTGCTCGGGAACGATACAATGAACCTCCACCTGGCCTTCGACGAGGTTCGAGTCGTCGAATCCGGGGAGGTGGCCTACGTGCCGGCCGGCGTGCCGCTCTGCTTCAGTGAAGCGGCCTGGACAGCCGCGGCACGGGCGCGGCGCGTGAGCGCGGCTGCCCAATGGCGTGAGGCAAGTGACGCCGCCGGATGCCAGTGGACGCAGGAGCCGCTCACCGTCGAGTACGTGCGTCCATACGGACCAGACGGTGCCGTGGTGCGTCCACGTCTCATGACGGGGATGGCGTGGGTGTTTGCGCAGGATGTCGCACGGCAATAACCCGGCGACCGGCGGGCGCTTTCATTCGCCTCTCCGCTCACCTAACTTCACAATCCACACTCTCTCGGGGGAACCGGTGTTCCGCAGGACCCTTGTCGGCTTGGTGGCTGTGTGTGTGCTGGTAACGGCCCACCGGGCCTCGGCGCAAGAGCCAGTCATCTATCGCGTATCGGTGAGTGGCACGATCGAAATGGGGATCGCGCCGTATATCGCTCGTGTCCTTCGCGAGGCGGAAGAGGCGAGCGCTCGCGCCGTGATTCTCGACGTGAACACGTTGGGCGGTCGGGTTGACGCCGCCCTCAACATCGTGGATGCCGTGAGTGCCACGGGCGTCCCCGTCTATGCGTTTGTGAACCCGAGGGCGATATCTGCCGGTGCGCTCATTTCGGTGTCGGCCGACACGGTGTTCATGGTGTCGGACGCGCTCATTGGGGCGTCGACGGTGGTGACGGGTGGTGCGGAGAAGGCATCCGAAAAGGCGCAGAGTGTCATGCGCGCGCAGTATCGCGCCATCGCGGAGCGGCGCGGCATCGACCCGGCTATCGGTGAAGCGATGGTGGACGAGGAGATCGCGATCGATGGTGTGGTGGAGGCTGGGAAGCTCTTGACGCTCACCACGGACGAGGCGGTCGAGGTCGGCTACGCGATCGAGGTGGAAAGCTTCGAGCGCATGCTCGAGGTGCTCGCACTGTCGAGCACCCCGGTCGTGAGTCCGGGCGTCAACTGGGCGGAGCAGATCGTCCGCTTCCTCTCCAACCCCGTGGTGGCACCGTTGCTGTTGTCCATCGGCGTGCTCGGCCTCATGATCGAGATCAAGACGCCGTCATTCGGGCTCGCTGGAGCGGTCGGTCTCGCGTCCCTCGGCGCATTCTTCGGGAGCCACCTCATCGTCGGACTCGCGGGCATGGAGGAACTGATCCTCCTCGGCGTCGGGCTCATCGCCCTCGCGGTCGAGGTGTTCGTCGTGCCAGGCTTCGGCGTTGCGGGCATCATCGCGCTGCTCTGCATCGGCAGCTCGGTGTTCATGGCGCTGATCGGGAGTTTACCGACGTGGGGTGACGTGTTGCGCGGCTCGGGCATCCTGTTCGCCGCGGCGATGATCATCGTGGCGGCGATCTATGTGTTCGTGCGACAGCTGCCGGCGGCCCGCCGCACCCGTGGCATCTTCTTGCGTGCCTCGACATCCAAGGAAGAGGGATACCTGTCGGCGGAGTCGCGTGAGGATCTGGTCGGGATGGAAGGTGTTGCGATCACCGATCTCCGACCATCGGGAACGATCCAAGTTGGTGCCGAGCGGGTTGACGTCGTGAGCGATGTCGGCTTCCTCGCAAAGGGTCGACGCGTTCGGATCATCAGTTCGGAGAGTTATCGACACGTCGTGGAGCCGGTCGACGAGGGGTCGGCCTAATCGGAGAGAAAGGGACGTGCAATGAACGATATCGCGCAGACGGGTTCATGGGTGCTGATCGTCACGGCCTTTGTGGTGATCGTGGGAGTCGCCGTCCTCCTCAACTTCATCCCGGTGCGACTGTGGATCGAGGCGTGGTTTTCCGGGGTCAGGATTGCGCTTTCGACACTTGTCGGGATGCGTCTTCGGAAGGTCAGCCCGCCGGCAGTGGTTCGCCCACTGATTGCAGCCACCAAGGCCGGTCTCTCGCTGCACATCAACGAACTCGAAGCGCATTATCTCGCGGGCGGGAATGTGGACCGCGTCGTCCGCGCCCTCATATCCGCCGACAAGGCCGGGATCGAACTCCCGTTTCAGCAGGCCGCGGCGATCGATCTGGCAGGGCGCGACGTGCACGAAGCCGTGCAGGTCTCCGTCAATCCGAAGGTGATTCAGACGCCCAAGGTTGCTGCGATGGCAAAGGACGGCATTCAGCTCATCGCGATGTCTCGCGTCACGGTTCGGGCGAACATCAATCGATTGGTGGGTGGAGCGGGCGAGGAGACCATTCTCGCCCGTGTCGGTGAGGGCATCGTCTCGACGATCGGATCGGCCGCGTCCCACAAGGCCGTCCTCGAGAATCCTGATGCGATCTCCAAGACAGTGCTCGCCAAGGGACTCGACAGCGGCACGGCGTTCGAGATTCTCTCGATCGACATTGCGGACGTGGATGTGGGGAAGAACATCGGGGCCGAACTGCAAACCGACCAGGCCGAAGCGGACAAGCGCATCGCGCAGGCCAAGGCCGAAGAGCGACGGGCGATGGCGGTGGCGTCGGAGCAGGAGATGAAGGCGCGTACGCAGGAGATGCGCGCTCGGGTGGTGGAAGCGGAAGCACAGGTCCCGCTTGCCATGGCTGAGGCCTTTCGTGCAGGCAACCTCGGCATCATGGACTACGTGCGCTACCGCAACGTCGAGAGCGATACGGAGATGCGAAAGAGCATCGCCAAGGGCGAGGAGCCCCAGAATCTGTCGTAGCGAACAATGGATGATCTCTTTCAACTGCTGATCTTCGTGGGCGTGATCGTCTTGAGCCTTATTGCGGGCGGAAAGAAGAAGAAGTCACGTCCGCACCAGCCACGCCCACCGCGCCCGCCACCGCAGGCTGCCGCCCGCCCGCGCCCGCCACAGTCCCGGCCGCGTCCGCATGACGCGGCGCGGCCGCCGCAACGGGTTGAACCGGTCGCCAATGCTCCGCAGCGCGAAGAGGTGATGGAAAACCTCCTCGACATCCTGCGGGGTCGCGTTCCGATGCCTGAGCCCGCGGCGCGGCCTCCGCCGTCGGTCGTCCAAGAAGACGTGGATGACGAGGCCGTCTCCCTCGAGCAGATCGACGTTGACCGCGCCGCGGCGCATCAGTCGTTTCACGACAAGTATGTCGAGGAACCGCATGAGGTGGCACGGGTGTCTCGTCCGACGCCGCACAGGTATCGGTTGACGCCGCGCACGGCGCGGGAGGCTGTCGTGTGGACGGCGATCTTCACGCGACCGAAGGGACTCGACTGATCGATCGCGCCTTCTGAATCGGAACCTCATGAACGACATCCCATATCTGACTGACCAGCAGCATCAGGTCCGCGAGATCGCGCGCGACTTCGCGGAGAACGAGGTTCGCCCCATTGCGCGCCAACTCGATGCCGATTCGGTCTTTCCGTGGGAGACCGTGAGGAAGATGGGTGAGCTCGGGTTCCTCGGGTCGCCGTGGTCTCCCGACTTGGGTGGTGCCGGGATGGACTACCTGTCGTACATCATTCTGGTCGAGGAGTTGGCCCGGGTGGACGCGAGTCATGCCATTACCGTGTCGGCGCACACCACCCTCGGTACGTCTCCCATCGTGTGCTTCGGAAACGAGGAGCAGCAACGTCGGTACGTGCCACTGCTGGCGACGGGAAAGGTGCTGGGTGGGTTCGGACTCACCGAGTCGGGTGCCGGCTCAGATGCAGGCGGAACCCGAACGACGGCCGTCGAGAAGAGCGATCACTATGTCTTGAACGGCGCCAAGATCTTCATCACTCACGCCGGGGTGGGGGAGATCTTCTCGGTAACCGCGCGCACCAATGGCGACCCGACGCGCTCGAGCACCGGGATCACGTCATTCATCGTGACGAAGGACACGGTCGACCTCGATCGCTGCGCCGAGGTCGGAATCGGTCACGACGCTGAGCTCCCGAAGACGTCCGGCGTGCGCGCCGGAAAGAAAGAGGACAAGCTGGGGTGGCGGGCGTCCGACACGCGGGAACTCATTCTGGAAGACGCTGTCGTGCCCAAGGAAAATGTGCTCGGCGAACCCGGAAAAGGATTCGTCAACTTTCTCAAGACACTGGACGACGGTCGGATCGGCGTGGGCGCGCTGTCGCTAGGGCTGGCGGTGGGTGCGCTGGATGAGTGCGTCAAGTTCACGGCTGAACGCAAGCAATTCGGCCGCGCCATCGGGTCGTTTCAAGGCGTCCACTTCCAGTTGGCCAGCATGGCCACCGAGATCGAGGCGGCCCGACACCTGGTGTACCATGCGGCCTGGCTCAGGCAGCACGACAAGCCATACAAACTGGCTGCGGCCATGGCCAAGCTCTTCGCGTCCGAGGTGGCCACACGAACCACCATCAAGGCGGTGCAACTCCACGGCGGCTATGGATACACCACCGAGTATCCGGTCGAGCGAATGATGCGCGACGCCAAGGTAGGGGAAATCGGGGAAGGGACGAGCGAGATCCAGCGCATTGTCATCGCGCGCGATCTGTTGGGTGATCTGGTGGAGGTCACCGGATAGGCTAGGAGACCATGCAAGAGGCCACAGTGGACTTCGGAGCGTTCGTAATGAGCTTGGCGGCGGGGGCTGCCGCGGCACTGCAGGAGGTAGAGGGCCTCCGGTCCGGAGCAGGGACTGCGTCGGACGGCGAAGGCGACACCGAGGCGGCATCCCCTGAAGGAGTCTCGCAGCGCATCCACGCCAATCTCATCACTGCACGGCATCTGATCGATACGCTGGTCATGCTCGAAGCCAAGACCGAAGGGAATCTGACCGAGCAGGAGCTCGAGATTCTGAGGGGAAGTCTCACCAATCTCAGGCTCTCGTACGTGAAGTTCGCGACCCCCACCAACTAGAACCCGGCTTGACCCACTCACCGGGTCATTTGGGGGCCTCAGGCCCCCTGGGTTGACCTAAATCTCCGTCCTGTATATAGTTACGACATCATGCACAGTGATACTCGACACCCGCTCTGGGTGGCCGCCGAGGGCGGTGCGAGGCCGGATGCCGGCACGACCATGAGAGGTCGTCGGCCGACAGGCGGGTCTTCCCCCTCGGCCATCTCGGAATTCCAACATGGGGCGCGTCGCGATTGGGAGGCCTGTCGCGAGGTGCTCACTCACATTATGCGGCCCGGGGTGTTGCGTGCCGACCGGCGATATGCGCCAGGCGACACGGTCACACGGGCTGAGGTAGGAAAGCTTGAAGCGCGAAATACTGATCAATGGCGGCCCGCGCGAGACGCGCGTGGCCATTTTGGAGGACGACCGGCTCGTCGAAGTCCTGCATGACCGTCCGGACATCCAGCGGACCGTAGGAAACATCTATCTCGGGAAGGTCGAAGCCGTTCTGCCCGGCATGCAGGCGGCGTTCGTCGACATCGGGACGGGGAAGAGCGCGTTTCTCCACGCGTCCGACCTGATTGAGCCCGACGAGGACGACGAAGAGGAGAACGGTCGGCCGGGCCGGAACAACCGGCGACTTCCCAACGTCCAGGACCACCTTCGCCGCGGCGAATCGCTGCTGGTGCAGGTGACCAAAGAACCCATCGGCACCAAGGGTCCTCGTGTGACCCGTCAGATCTCACTGGCGGGCCGCTTCCTGGTGTACATGCCGTCTGCCTCCAAGGTGGGGGTGAGTCGGAAGATCGATGCTCGAGATGAGCGTGCGCGGTTGCGCGAGATGCTGCGGCGGCTGCTTCCCAAGGATGCCGGCGGTGTCATCGTCCGCACGGTCGCTGAGGAGCTGACCGAGGGCAAGGTGAAGCGCGAACTCAAATCCTTGCTCGATCTGTGGAAGAAGATCCGGCGCAAAGCCCACTTTGTCCGCGTCAAGGCACCGTCGCTCGTCCATCGAGAGACGTCGCTCACCAGCGGGATCGTCCGGGACCTGTTCAGTGACAAGGTCGACCGGGTGATCGTGGATTCGAAGGAGCTGTACGGGGAGATCCGCAAATACCTGCGCGAGGTCGATCCGGACCTCATCAAACGATTGACTCCCTACAAGGAGTCCGCATCGCTGTTCGACAAGTTCGATATCGAGACCGAGATCCAGGGGCTCTACAGCCGGCGGGTCGACCTCCCGACGGGTGGTTACCTGATCATCGAGCCGACGGAGGCGCTGGTCTCGATCGACGTCAATACCGGCAGCTACACCGGGCAGCGTGATCCCGAAAAGACCATTGTGCGGACGAACCTGGAGGCGGCACGAGAGATCGCCCGCCAACTCCGTCTGCGCGATGTGGGCGGTATCATCGTCATCGACTTCATCGACATGGAATCCCGATCCAATCGTGCCAAGGTACTGCACGAGCTGCGCACACACTTGGGCCACGATCGCGCCCGCACCCGCACGTTCGAGGTGTCCGACCTCGGGTTGGTTGAAATGACCCGTCAGCGAGTTCGGCCGTCACTGTTGGATACGATGGCGAGCGAGTGTCCAGCCTGCGGAGGTGTGGGCCGAGTGTTCCGCCCGGAGGTGGTGGTGCGCCGGCTCGAACGGTCGCTCAGGCGGGTGGCCGCGGACGCGAAGCAAGGACGTCTGACGGTGCGCCTCCACCCGGAGGTGGCACTCCACCTCATGGAAGAAGAGCCCCGTTTCCTCAAGAACCTGGGCAAGGACCTGGGCGTCGATTTGGAGCTCCGAGACGATCCGATCATCCAGATCGACGAGTTCCGGTTGGTGGCCCAGCCGGCGGGGCGTGACGTGACGGAGCAGTACGCGGTGGCGTAGGGGCAGCTTACAGTTCACAGTTGTCAGTTCTCAGTCTTCAGTGGTTCCGGTACCAGGGGCATGAGCGGTGCGACAAAGCGCCATCCCGTCCCCGCTGAAAACTGAAGATTGAGAACTGTGAACTACTTGACCTAAACCTCCGCCACCATTAGCCTTCCCGGCCCATGACCTACGCCATTTTCAAGGCCCAGGGCCAGCAGTTTCGCGCCGAGAAAGGCGCCACACTCAGGATTCCCAAGCTCGACGCGGAACCAGGGGCTAAGGTGACCTTCGACGAGGTGTTGCTGTCGGCCGATGGCGACGCGGTGAAGGCCGGGCAGCCGACCGTGAAGGGAGCCAAGGTGGTGGGCGAAGTCGTTCGCCACGGCCGCGGTGAGAAGCTCATCGTGTTCCGGTTCAAGCGGCGGAAGAACTACCGCAAGAAGACCGGTCACCGGCAGCAGTTTACGGAGATCAGGATCACGAACGTCAAGGCGTGAGTGGTGGGTCGTGAGTGGGCATCTACTCACAGCTCACGACCTCACGCCTCACCGGGAGTTCCCAGATGGCACATAAAAAAGGCGTCGGCTCGAGCCGCAACGGTCGTGATTCTCAGCCCAAGTTCCTGGGCGTCAAGCGGTTCGGCGGCCAACAGGTGCGGGCCGGCAATATTCTGGTCAAGCAGCGCGGCACCAAGTTCCATCCGGGACGCAATGTCCGCCGGGCAAGCGATGACTCGCTGTTTGCCCTCATCGACGGCGTGGTCAAGTTCGAGCACAAGAACAAGCAGCGCCTCAAGGTGAGTGTGTATCCCGTCGAGGCGATGGCGTCCTAGACCGGTTCAGATGGCACGAAGCAGGGGCGGCAAGCATGGCTTGCCGCCCCTTTTTGTGCGCTGGAACGCAGAGCTACGGGTTCACGAGCTCGAAGGCGACCGGTTGTCCGACGATCTCGATCTTGACCAGACGGCGCGGTGTGTCCTGTGACACGTAGAACACGAACGGCTGCGCACCGCCGCTGGACTCGACCCTGAAGGCCTGAAAGGTCCCGGCTGGAACGGTGACTTCTTCGATGCCCGACACGGTGAGGGTATACGGCTTGAGTGCCCCCTCGCCGCTTTCGAACACATTGAGCGTGAAGCTCGCGCCCTCCGCGAGCGGAAGTGCTGCGACAAGCACGGTGAGCGCGTTGTCGTCGACCGTACCGGCCACGAGGGTCGTGTCGATCTCGAGGCTCTTGATCTCTCCTGTCGGGTCTGGCGATTGGGCCGTTCCCGTTACCCGTCCCGCGTCGTACACGAGGTGCGTCTCCGCCGACTGACCGCGAAGCTCGACGCTCTGATCCACACGCCCCATGGTGAGCGGTGCGAGCTCCATCGTGAGCTCGAGGTTCTGGTTCATCCCGAGTGCGGCAATCGAGAGCTGCTCGGTGTAGGTCGCAGATCCATTGGTGCGGCTCACGTCCCGGACGAGGAAGCCCAGCGGCATGCCTTGCGCCGAGATCTGCAGCGAGTCATGCGCGCTCACGATCTGGGAAATATCGAAATCGAGCGCAGTCGCCTTGGGGGTCAACTCGTCGGGGCTCAAGGACGCACCGTTGATGTCGATGATCCGGACTGGTGCGACTGCGGTGAGCTTGTCGTAGATGGCCTGACCATCCCCCACGACCACGATGACGGCCGAGTCGGGCTTGGCAACCGTTTGGGCCGCACGCATGACGTCGTCGACCGAGATGGCATCGAGACGCTGGCGGTAGGTTCGCAGATAATCCTCGCCCAGGCCGAGCAGTCTCACGTTCGCCACTTGGCTTGCGATCTGCTGCGGGGTCTGAATGCTGAGCGGGAACGATCCCACCAAGTATCCTTTCGCGGCAACAAGCTCGGAATCCGGCACGGCCTCCGTGCGCATGCGGCGGACCTGGTGCAGCAGCTCCACCAGCGCGCTGTCGGTAACCGGTGTCCGGACTTCAGTATTGGCCTGAAAGAAGCCCACGTCTTTCGGGCGGGTGACGCCGGAATAGGCACCGTAGGTCCAGCTCTTCTGCTCGCGCAGAATCATGAAGAGTCGGGCGTCAGTGCCGCCGCCCAGGATCTTGTTGGCGACCACGGCTCCGTAGTACGCCCCTGCACCCGGCCGTAACGCGAGGTTGCCGACCCGGATGTTGGACTGATCCGAGCCCGGACGGTGAACGAGCAGAATCTCGGTGGGTTGTGCGACCGGCGGCTCGGCGTACATCGGTGTGGGCGCGTTGCCCGTCCATGAGCCGAGGAAGCGATCGGCCAGACGGCGGCCCTCGTCGAGCGAGACGTCGCCAGCGAGCACCAGGAGGCCGCCGGCCGGTTTCAGGCTAGAGGCCGCCCAGTCAGCCACGGCCGACTGCGTCATCGCCTGGACCGACTCCTCTGCCGGTTGCCGACCATATGGGTGCTCCCCATACAGCGACTCGCTCATGTAGCGTGAAGCTAGGGATCCCGGATCTGATTTCTCGAGACTGAGCGCCGACAGCATTCTCGTCCGCCCAAGCTCGAGCTCGGACTCTGGAAACGTGGGATGGAGCAGCACGTCGCTCATCAGGTCAAAGCCGAGCTCCACGTGCTCCGTGAGCACGGTTGTGAAGATCGAAAAGAAGTCGGAACCCGCGCTCGCATTGAGGCTCGCGCCGACGCCCTCGATCTCCTGGGCGATTTGCTCTGCTGTGCGACGTGCGGTCCCCTTGGTGAGGAGCTCGGCTGCCATGCCGGCGAGGCCTTCCATGCCGGCCGGCTCATCGCGCGAGCCGGTGAGCATGCTCAGCCGGATGCTCACGATGGGAAGCCGATGGTCCTCGACGACCAGCAGCGTCAGGCCGTTATCGAGCCGGGCTTCCTGGAACGGTGGGAACTCGAGCGGCCTGAGCGCCAGCGGCGCAGGCGGATCGGTTGGGAATTGCGCGTGCCCCTGGGTGGCGGTAGCAAGCGCCAGCAGCGTGGCTGCAAACAGGGTGCGTCGTAGGGCCATCATCGGTCGCCTCCTTCGCTCCCGGTCGCCTGCTTTGGCACGACGACGATGGTGTAACTGTTTTCCGGCACGAGGTAGGTGCTCGCCACGCGTTGGATGTCGTCTCGGGTCACGGCCATGTAGTTCTCGATGTCCGTGTTGATCTCAGCGACGGATTGGTGGTAGTGCGCATAGTGCTGGAACGAGTTGGCCATGCCGAACGCCGTCTGCCGCCCGAAGACCTGTCCGCTCCTGAAGCTGTTCTTTGCCTTTTCCAGCTCCTCGGCGGTGACGCCCTCTGTGATCGCGCGGGCGATTTCGGCCTTGAGTTGCGCCGTGAGGGTATCGATGTCCACGCCCTGATTGGCGATCGCGAGTGCCAGCACGAGGCCGGCTCCGCGACGCGAGTCGACTCCGAGAAATGCCTGCAGCGCGCTCTTCTTGTCCCGCACCAGCGCCACATTGAGGCGCGAGCTCTCACCGGACCCCATGATGTCGCCCAACAGCGAGAGTGCTGGGGAGTCGGGATGGGGGTGTGCTGGAGTGAGGAACACCACTCCGGCCGCCGGGAGATTGGCGTGCTCATCCTCGAATACTCGGGTCTTCCCGAGGCTTCCGAACGCGCTGGCGCATTCGACCGCTGCGGGCTCCGCACCGCGCGCAATATCGCCGAAGTAGTCCGCGATCATGCCTTTGACGCGAGCCGGATCGAAATCGCCGACGATCACGAGCGTGGCGTTGTTCGGTGCGTAGTAAAGATCGAAGAACTCCTGCACGTCGGCCGTCTCTGCCGCATCGAGATCATCCATTGAGCCGATCACGGTGTGCGCGTAGGGAAAGCAGGTGCTCGAATCGAAGGGCAGGGTGAAGCCGTCGGAGAACGCCTTGCCGTATGGCTGGTTGTCCACGCGCAGCCGCCGCTCCTCTTTCACCGTCTCGCGCTGGTTCTCGAAGTTGTCGTCGGTGATGGTGAGCGAGCGCATGCGGTCGGCCTCGAGCCACAGCGCCAGGTTCAGGCGGTTCGACGGCATCGTCTCGAAGTAGGCGGTGCGGTCTTCGTTGGTCGTGCCGTTCATACTGCCGCCGGCCCGCTCGATGAGCTGCATGTGCTCACCCTTGGTGACGTTCTGCGAACCCTGGAACATCATGTGCTCGAAGAGGTGGGCGAAGCCCGAGCGTCCCTGACGCTCGTTACGGCTTCCGACGTTGTACCAGATGTTGACGGCGACGACCGCCGCCGAGTGGTTTTCGGAGAGGATGACGCGAAGGCCGTTGGGCAGCGTGTACTCCTCGAACTCATACCGCTGTTGGCCCGCCAGTGACGTTGCTCCGAGCAAGGCCACGAGCGCTGTTGTCGCTCCCACACGTCGCATTGTAGGCTCCCTTGAGCTTCGAATTGGAGACCGTAGGCTAGACCGGCGGTCGGGGTGCGTCAACCGGGTGGCCGGTTGCGTCTCGATGCGCGCGAGCGGCCCTACGGCCGGTGGTGGCGGAGCGCCGACTGTGCCTCTCTCATGGTCTGCCAGCGACCCTCACGCTCCTTCGCCAACGCGCGTTCGAGGACGGCAATGACCGGATCGGGCGCGTCCGGTCTCAGTGCTCGCAGGCTCTCGGGCGTCTCCGCCAGGTGCTTGGCGAGGATCTCGTGAATGGAGTCGGCGACGAACGGCGGCCTGCCGGCGAGCATCTCATATCCCAGAATACCCCAGTTGTACACGTCGCAGCGCTGGTCCAGGTCCTTGGCGCCCGCCGCTTGCTCGGGACTCAGGTACTGGGGGGAACCGATGATCTCACCGGAGATCGACAGCGTGCCGTCATCGGCGGCGAGGGCGCGCGCCAGGCCGAAGTCCAGTATGAGCGCTGTGCCGGACGGGTCGAGCATGATGTTGGAGGGCTTAATGTCGCGGTGGACGACGCCGTGCTCGTGCGCGTGCACGAGGCCCGCGGCCAGGTCGCGCAGGATGCGGAGCGCATCGTGTAGCTCAAGCTTCCCGGTCTTTCGTATGTGCTCCTTGAGTGTCTTTCCGCGCACCCGCGGCATTGCATAGTAGACGAAATCGCCGCGCTCCGCCGAGAACGAGACGGGCAGAATGTTGGGATGGTCGAGCTTGGAGGCGAGGCGAATCTCGCGTTTTCATGAGCTCGCGCCGCATCACTTTGACGGCGAGGTGACGACCGCTACTCCGCTCCTGCACGAGATACACCACGGCGAACCCGCCGCGGCCCAGCTCTCCCAGTACTTCGTAGTCGCTTCCCAAGAACTCTCGAAGGCGTAGGGCCGCCGAGCGCTCGTCGGGCTCCAACGGAAACCCGCAGCGGCTGCAAAACCGCGCGGCATCTGGCAACTCCATGCCGCAGTGGTTGCAGGTGAGGAAGGGGACTTGGTCAGGGCGGTAGGGTTGGGACCCTACCGCCCGGTGCTGTCAATGTCTAGGTGGACCGACGCCTACCGTCTGCCCGCCCAGTTGAGCGCGTTCTGCCACAACAGGTAGAAATCACCTGTGTAGCCCCCGAACCGCGGATACGCAGGCATCGTCGAGATCGCCACGAGTCGCTGACTCGGCGCGGCGAAGCGGTAGGCGGCAAGCGGCACACCGTCCCCCCAACTCGCTACAACGGAAGTGCCAGCCTTGGCGGTCACACCGCCATGGAACGAAGGCACGGAGAGCGCCGTGACACCAGTGGTAATCGGGTGCGCAACGATCGACGCCGGATTTAGGGCGTCTGCGTTGTACTCCGATCCTGTTGGACCAAGCAGCGGATCGATGGTCTCCAGCGCGCCCCATCCGTTAGGGCTATAGATGGTGTTATCGCTCCGGTCCTGCCAGTAAAACGTGCCCATGAGCACATTGCCACCGGCAGCGACGTAAGCGGCCAGCGTGTCGCCAACCAGTGGCGCGTTCGCGAAAGTCCCATCCTCCCAGAGAAGCACGGCGCTATAGGAAGCAAGTGACGCCAGGGTGGGGGGAACAATGCCCACGTCCATCGTGTCGAATTGGATGTCCGGCATAAAGAGGCCAAATGAATCGAGCAGGAGGCCATTCTCGAGACTGCTGTTGGACATCAGCATTACGCGATTGCCGATCGAGAGATCCGCCGCGCCCTGCAGCCAGCCGGATGTATCCGCGGCGGTGACCAAGAAGTCTCCACCGGCGTGTGCCGTGACAAGGCCAGCGGGGTCGACGGTTGCCCCCTGCGAGTTTGAGGTGAACCAGCCGCCGATGGTCTCACCGGGCACCGGCGTGAGGACTCCACCCATCATGCCGAGAACTTCTGCGGTGTATGTGAACGTATCGCCGCGGCCGCCGAGCGTCATAGATCCTGGGGTCACTCCAATCGCCACGGGAATGTGGCTCGGCGTGCCCGGGCCGATATCGACGTCAGCGTAAGCTTCGACGATGCTCGGATTGCTGGGGAAGGCCACCAGTGTGTAGCCCAACTCGGGTGCATCGATCTCCAGGTTGGCAAACGTCGCCACGCCCGCCGACAAGGGTGCTGTCAGTGTCCCTGACAACCGGGCCGGGATGCTCGTGATGGCGTCACCACTGGCACCGCAGCAGCGATCCTGGATTCCCATCCCGGTGATCAGCGCCATCTGCGCAGTCGTCTTGTCCACCTCGAAAAGCGCCGCCGGGAATGGTAGCGCCGGGAAGCCACCGACTCCCGTTCCCGCATACAGCGTCCCGTCGAAATGGAATGCCAGGCCCGCAACTCCCAACTCCGACAGCGTGCCAATGGCCGTTCCCACCAACGTTGCGGGATCGATCGTGATGAGTTCACGTCTTTGATTCCGCAAGACGGGCGAGGTCACTGCATAGAGCCTACCGTCTGTCGGATCGACCGCCAACCCGTTGAAATTGTTCACGGTGGCGCCGGTCACCGGTCCCAGGAGTGTGGCGACCGCGGTGTTCGGATCGATCGTGTAGATCTCGTTTGCCGTACCGCTGGCGCCCCACAGGACGCCTCCCACCCATGCCAGGCCCTTCATGCGACTCGGCAGCGGCCCGATGAAGGTCGTGTCTCCGGTCAGGGGATCGATGGACTGAAGGTCAGTCGCCCATGTGGAGATGAGAATACGCTCGGCAAGTGGGTCGTAGACCAATGCCGTCGGCGACCTCGCTGGGCCCACACCGGGAAGGGGCGGGAGCACGGTCGGCGAGATCGGATCGACGTAGAAGAACTGCTCCGGCGCGTCGTTGTGCGCCCGGAAGATCATTGTGCCCGGGTTCCAATCCAGATCCATGGTGACTGACCCGGTTGCCGTGTCGACGACGGTACCGAACACGTCAACCACGCCGACGTCGACGCTGAACGGCGTCCGCGCAACCGCTCCCGACGGAACGCTCAGGAACGCCAGATCCGCCGGCCACGGCGCGTAGGTGCCCGTCGTGACGTCGAATGGAGCGCTCGTGCCGCTGATGGGTCCGCCTCCCGCCGTGGCACTCGCCGACATCGTGTAGCCGGACGCCGGCGCGTCGATTTGGATATCGCTGAACGTTGCGACACCGTTGACCGCATTGACGGTGAAGGTTCCGGAGACCGTGGCTGGCATCGCGGCAATGGCTTCACCGTCGTCACCGCGACCCAGACCAGAGCGGATCGCCATGACACCGCTGGTCTTGTCCACCGTCCAGAGCCGCTCGGGGTTCGTCGCTCCGTCACCCGTTGCGGCGAGCAGTGTGCCGTCGCTCAAGAACGCAAGGCTGGCCACCCCAGCTTCGGAGAGCGGGGCGATGACCGTCCCATTCCCCGTCGCTGTGTCGACGGATACCAGGTCGAAGCTGCCGACGAACGGTGACGGAATCGACGCGACGTAAATCGTCCCACTCGTGGGATCGAGTGCGGCCCCGCGGAAGCCCTGCGATGAGATGCCGTTGACGGGGCCAAGCGGGGTCGGTACCGCTGTCCCCTTGTCGATGGTGTAGGCGTCGTTGGAACTGTGAGCCACACCCCACATGACGCCGTTCGCGTCAACCGCCAAGCCCTTCATCAGGATGCCCATGTTCCCGACGACCGTCTGGATTCCCGTCGTCGGGTCGATGGTGCTGAGGTCGTCATTCACGTCGGCCGCGTAAATGAAGCCGCTGGTCTCGTCATACGCGACAGCCGTGATATTGGCTGCCTGGTTGTTGGGCAACACCGGCAGGAGTGCAGGCGTCGCGTGGTCCACCTTTTCTAGGATCCGGTCGAACCACCCTGATGCGTGGAACAGCATGTTACCCGGACTGGCCTGCGGGGCGATCGTGATCGGTCCGTTGAACCCAACCGCTACGTTCCCTCCCGCCGTCTGCGCCTCTACCTCCACTGTGAATGGTGTCCGCGGATCGGCAGGCGCTGGCAACACCGTGAAAACGGTGGTTGACGCGCCGCCCGATGCGAACACCGTGATCGTGGCATTCCCTTCGGCGACCGAGGTCACCAATCCAGCCGCGTCGACTGTGGCGATGAGCGTATCGCTGCTCTCGTAGTAGAAGAACACGTCTGCGAGTGCAGTACCGCCGGCGTCACGGGCGGTCGGCACGAGCTGCGCGGTCTCGCCTGCCGAGCCAAACGTGATTGAGGCAGGCGTCGCCTCCACGGTGCCGCCGCGGTAGGCGCGCAGCAGTGTTCCCACGCTCCCGCCGATGAACACCTTGTCGTCCGGTAGCATGCCCCACAGGGTCCTCAGCGTCCTGACATAGCCGCAGCAGGGTCCGGGAATCACGGGATCCCAGTTTGTGCCGTCGTACAGGTTCATGAGCGGGCCCGGCCCAACGGCGATGACGTCGCTGGACGAGGTTCCCCACACGGCGCGCTGGTAGCGCCCGGTGTTGGTGACCATTTCTGTCCAGGAACTCCCATCGTAGTGCACCATTGTGCCGTACGCCCCGGAAGCATAGACGTCGCTGGGTCCGGTCCCCCAGACGTCGCGGAAGAAGACGCTGTCGGCGATGGGATTGGCCATGTCGGCCCACGTGGATCCGTCGTAGTGCAGGATGGTTGACTCATCTCCCACCACGAACACGTCGGAGGACGAGGTTCCCCAGGCCCCCAACAAGAGAACCGTGGTGCCACTCGCCATCGACGACCAGCTGGTGCCGTCATGGTGCAGGATCGTGCCCGCTGCTCCAACGGCGTACACGTCGTTGGGGGCACTGCCCCACACGTCAATGAGATCCTCGCTCGTCGGACTCGATTCCGTCCACGTCGCACCATCGTAGTGAACGATCATGCCGCCACTGCCACTGGCCCATACATCGTCGGTCGCTGCTCCCCACGCACCGAACAGGGCGGCAGCCGGGGTGGTCTGTGTCGTCCAGGTCGAGCCGTCGAAGTGCTCGACGTCGCCATTGCCACGCGTCGCGTAAATGTCGTTCGGCGCAAAGCCGTAGAGGCCGAGAAACGCCCGCTGGGTCGTATCGACCGGTCCCGTCACGTTCGCTGCAAACTGCGGGTCGGGCGCTACTAGGTTCACGGGCGTAGTGCCCGGCACCACCACCGTCACCAGGGCATACCCGACGGCCGTGTCGGCCTGCGCCTGAATCGTCACCTGGCCGTTGGACACGGCTGTCACCGTGCCACTCGCGTCCACGGTCGCCACGTTCGGGTTGAGGCTGGTCCAGGTAACGGTGCGCGGCAGGCTGCCGCCAGCGGGGTCCTGGGGATCGGCCGTGATGACCGTCGTTCCACCGATGCCGACGATGCCGGCACCCGGTGGTGAGACCACGATCTGATGCGCCTGCTCGTTCGTGCAATCGACGCCACCCTGCTGCGCGGAACCAGGCTTCACGGTCAGGGCCAGCTCGTATCGCCCCACGCTCGAGCCCACCCCAGATACGACGACGTTGAAGTTGCCCGACAGGGGTAGCTCCGTCTCCAACCGCGAATCGGTTCCAACGGCGTCGTCGTTGCTGTCGATGATGGTGTTGCCGTCGTTGCTGCGGATCTCCACGATCCCAGGGACTCGGTCGTCGCTGCGTCGTTGCCTGCCGGGATCGTGTCACCTAACACTTGGAATGACGTTGGGTCACTCCACGCGCCGTTGCTCACGAAAGCGTTCGTTGCGCGTACCCTCACGTAGTAAGTGCCGACGTTCGCTACCGGCCCAATGGTGGCGGCAGTCGCATTGGTGGAACTGCTGTTCGGCGAACTGAAGCCGGCGTTGTCCGCCCACTGGATGCCGTAGCCCGTGGCACTGGTCACGGCGTTCCACGCGACTGACGCCTCGGCGTCGAGTGTCTGCGTGACCGCCGGCAGAAGGTTCTCCGGCTTGAAGCTGTTCCAAGCAATCGTCGGCGTCGCGGTTGCCCCTGCTTGGACGGAGATCCCAGACAAGGTTCCGAAGTAGGTGACCTCGCTGTTCGTCGTGCCGATTACTGTCACGGTGTAAGACCCCGGTACGAGATCAGTGGCCTCACCGGTCCAGGTGCCACCCGAAAGAGCCAGATTGACCGTCTTATTGGTGGGACCCTCGACCCGTGCTTGCACGGCGTCGAACAGCATCACGCCTGAGGAACTGCGCGTGGGTTCATCGGACTCAGGCCGCGAGTCATTGTCGATGGTCGGATCGCCGTCTGGCCGAGGCTCCCCTTCCTCGGAAGAGCGAAGGGCTCGCTCGTCGTTCGGAAGCCGGTCTTCGAAGTCTCGCGCTTTCCGTAGAGGGGCCTCCG
>JBDHAN010000045.1:0-17289 GCA_039588055.1 Gemmatimonadota bacterium
CCCGATCGCCGCAAACGCCGTCCCCGTGTTCGGCCCACTCGTCACGCTCGCCACCAAGCTCCCCGCTGCGCCCGGCACCTTGTTGCCGCTCACATCGCGCACCGTAATCACGATATTGGTCACGCTGCCCGCTGAACCTCCAGGAACCGTTGCCGTCGTCTGAGGCGCGAGCGGGAGACCTGGACCAACACCGATGACGTTGGACAGAGGAGTCGACGTAAGCCCGGGTGACGTGAAGAACACCGTTCGGTCGCCCACCGTGCCGACGATCGACAGATCAAGGAATGTCGCCGTACCCGCCGCATCTGTTGAAATCGATGTCCCACCGCCCAAGGCTCCCCCACCCGAGGCGATGACTGCCTGTACCGATACGCCGGCTGTGGCGACGGGATTCCCAGCCGCGTCCTGAACCTGAATGACCGGTTGCGTCGGGAATGCCACCCCACTCTGTGCCGTGCTCGAGGGCTGTGTCGTGATCGCCAGCATCGCTCCCGCACCCGCACTCAGTGTGATCGCAGGCGATGACGTACCGGCGATGAGCGGGTCGGCCGGCACACTGAACCCCAGTGTGTAGCTTCCGACGAGTCCATTTACCCCCAGGCCACTGAACACCGCTTGCCCAGAAGAATTGGTTGCAACGGTCGGGCTACCGATCAGGGTGCCACCAGGGCCCGAGGCGATGCTGGCCTGAACCGCCACCCCCGCCGTTGTGACGTCATTCCCGTTGGTGTCCTGAAGCTGGACCACCGGCTGTGTGGCGAATGCCGCGCCACTCTGCGCCGACGTCGAAGGCGGCGTGAGGAGGAACAGCTGCCCGGCCGAACCGGCAACCGCCGACGCAGTGAACGTCACCGGCTCACCGGTCAAGGTGAGCGTGGTCGTCGCCTCGAGCGTGTTGTTGTTCGTGCCTGCCGTAGTCCCCAGGGTCCAGGACGTCACGGCAGCCGTGCCGGTCCCGTCAGTCGGCACCGCCGCCGTTGGATTGACCGTCCCACCCCCAGTCTGGACGGCAAAGGTGACATCCACATTCGGCACACCGTTGCCCTGTGCATCTGTCACGAGTACTGCCGGCGGGATCGGGACTGGCGTCCCCACCGTCGCTGTTTGCCCATCCCCGGCCGAGATGGCGATTTGAGTTGGTGCGCCCGGTGCGACCGAACTCGCGTACGGACTCCCGCTGATCGGCGAGCCGCCGAGCGTGATCGCCACTTGGTCCGGTCCCGCCGCGGTCGGCGTGTAGCTCGCGGTGTAGGTCGTGTCGCCCGTGTTCTCCGTCACCGTCGGTGTCGCACTGTTGGCGCCGTTCACCGTCACAGCAAGGTTGCCAGCCTCATTCGTCACCTTGTTGCCCAGAGTATCCACAACAGTGACGGTGATGCTGGTGGGACTTCCCGCCGTGCCGCTCGGCACCACTGCTGTGCTGCTATCGGGCGAGGCAGAACCAGCGCTCACGTTGCTCGGGTATGGACTCCCGCTGATCGGGGAGCCGCCGAGCGTGATCGCCACCTGGTCCGCCCCGGCCACCGTCGGCGTGTAGTCGGTCAGGTACGTCGTGTCAGCAGCATTCTCCGTGATCGCCGACATCGACGCCCCGGCATTCACCCCGCTCACACTCGCGAGCAACGCAGCCGCCAGACCGGGCACCTTGTTGTTGTTGACGTCCCGCACCGTGATCACAATGCTGGTCGCACTGCCCGCCGAGCCTCCGGGCACAACCGCGTCAGAATTGGCAGCCGATCCACTGCCGGCGCTCACCACGCTCGCATACGGGCTGCCGCTGATTCCGATGGGTCCGCTGCCTTCGTCGAGCGTGATCGCCACCTGATCCGTCCCGGCCACCATTGGCGTGTAGCTTGTTCTGTAGGTCGTGTCAGCAGCTTCGACAATCGCTGCAACTGACGCCCCTGCATTCGCCTCACTGATGGAGACCGCGAGGTTCGCGGCCTCGCCGCCCACCTTGTTCCCACTGGGATCGCGAACGGTGATTACCAGATTCGTGACACCACCTGCCAGGCCCGCCGGGACCACGGCATCCGAATTCGCCGCGCTGGCCAACCCTGTGGCCACCACGCTCGCATAGGGACTGCCACTGATGGCGGTCCCACCCAGGGTAATGGCAAGATCATCGGTACCCGCGACCGTCGGTATGTAGCTCGTCGTGTACGTCGTGTCGGCCGTGTTCTCCGTGATTGCTGCTACGGCAGCTCCCGCGTTGGCCCCACTCACCGTCACGTTCAGATTCCCCGCTTCCCCAGGCACCTTGTTCCCGCTCGCATCTCGCACCGTGATCACAATCGCGGTAGTCGCCCCGGCCGTGCCGCTCGGTACGACCGCCGTTGACTGCGCCGGTGCGGCACTGCCCACGCCTACTGTGCTCGAGTACGGGCTCGCACTGATCGCGACGGGCCCGCTTCCCTCATCCAGGGTGATGGCGATGACATCAGTGCCGGCCACCGTCGGCGTATAGCTCGTGCGGTACGTCGTGTCCGCCGGAGTCTCTGTAATCGGCCCGACCACAGCCCCTGAGTTGGCTCCGCTCACTGCGACGGCGAGATTGGCCGCCTCCCCGCTGACCTTGTTGCCGCTCGCATCGCGAACTGTGATCACGACGGGCGTCGCCATGCCTGCCACGCCGGCGGGCACCGCAGCATCGGAACTTGCTGCCGACGCGCTGGAGGCGCTCACGGCGCTCGCGTACGGACTCCCGCTGATCGCCGTCCCACCCAAGGTGATCGCCAGCTGGTCCGTCCCGGCCACCGTGGGTGTGTAACTCGTTGTGTACGCGGTGTCGGCCGTATTCTCGGTGACTGCGGCCACTGCCGCTCCAGCATTGGCTCCGCTCACAGTCACGGCCAGGTTCCCCGCCTCCCCAGGCACCTTGTTGCCGGTTGCATCACGGACGATGATCGTGAGGAAGGTCGTGCTACCCGCAGTACCGTTTGGCACCGTCGCCGTCGTTTGCGTCGGCGCCGGTGCACCCGGATTCAACACGACGGCCGTAGACGTGTCTGAATCCAGACTTGGCACCGCGAAGTCCAGCGTGTACGTGCCAATGGGTCCAGCAATCGTGAGCTGGCTGAACGTTGCCCGACCGTCCATGCCCGTCGCAGCAACGGAATTCGACAGGGACGCGCCGGACGGCCCCGTCGCGACGGTCGCGGTGACCGATATGCCCTGCTGTATCAGCGGATTGCCGAGAGAGTCCCTGACCTCCGCCACGGGCGCCTGTGTGAACGGAACGCCGCTCTGCGCTGTAGTCGGTGGCTGCGCGACGAGCACGACTTCGGTCGCCGCCCCCGAGAGCACATCGAATGCCGTGCTCGTGTCTGGCGGAAGGGTGGAGGACGCTGCCAGCTGGTACGCCGTGCCTGCGCTGTCGATCACCAGATCACTGAACGTCGCCGATCCGCTCGCTGCCGTAACGGACAGCGTCCCACTCAGCGCTGCTCCAGCTTTGCCCGTCCCCGCAACGATCGCAACGTCCACGATCCCCGTAAAGCCTGTAGCCACGTTCCCCTGGGCGTCGCGAGCTACGACCACCACTGCCGGTGTGATCTGCTGGCCGGCGACCGCACTGGTTGGCACGGCCGTGAATTCCAGACGAACCGGCCCGCCGGCCGTAATGTCGAAGCTGTCACTCGTCGCGCTCGTGAGGCCTGCCGCAACAGCGTCGAGAGCGTAGCGGGTCCCCGCGAGATCGACGCTTAAGTCCGTGAAGTTCGCCACACCACCGGAGGCAGCCACCGTCGTCGACCCGCCCAGCGAAGCGCCGGGAGTACCTGACCCGGTCGCGAGGGACACGGTAATCGCACCGGCGTAACTGGTGTCGACGGTCCCAGACGCTTCCAGTGCACTGACCTCGACTGCCGGCGTGACCTGCGCACCAGCCTCCGTTGTGCTCGGCTGCACCGTGAAACCGAGCCGAGTCGCCGGGACCGCCACGCGGAAGTCGACCTCCGTCTCCGCGTTCCCCCCGAACGCCACCCACGCGCTACCCAGGCCTGCCTTGTCTGCGGTTCGGGCTTGCCAGTGGTAATCGACATCGTCGTTGAGACTAGGCGGGGTCGCGAGGGCGACGGCGCCACTCGGGACAAACACGCTCGATCCGCTCGGCGTTCCCGTGAAGGCCGTACCGACGGACTGCACCTCGACTTCGAGACGCACCGAGTCGGCGGCATCTACGTCGCTCACAGTGGCTCGGAAGACGACCGTCCGTTCATCCGTCGTGTCGCCCACGGCGATCGCCGTCGCACCATCGCTCTTGAGCTGAGCCAAGCTGACGGGCGGGTTTGGTGACTCCGGAACGGCAATTCGGAAGTCGCGCTCCGTTTCGGCATTACCGCCGAACGACACCCACGCGCTCATGCGGCCAGTCTCGTCACGCGCGCGAACCTGCCAGTGGAAATCCTCGTCGTCAGCCAGCGGCTCGAGTGCGACAAAGGCCTCGTTCCCACTCACGACCAAGGCGCTCGAGTCGATCGGCGTGTCGGTGAACGGCGTGCCGACGGGCTGGACCTCCACCTCGAGCGCGAGTTGATCCGTGGTGTCGGGATCGCTCACCGTTGCCCGCAGCACAACCGATGAGTCATTGACGATCCCGCCCAGGTTGATCTGTGTCGTGCTGTCGGAGAGAAACTGATCGAGTTGTGCCGGCGCGGTCGGTGCGCGCGGCGCCGTCAGGTCCATGGTAAAGCTGCCCGTCTCGCGTGCCGCGGAGCTTGTTGCCTCGATGGTGTACGTGCCCGCCTGTGGCAAGCGCACATAGAGCAGACACACATCGTTACCTGCCCCTTGGCAGGTATCACCCTGACCGATGATCGGACCGGTCCCCGTGGTCGAGCTGTCCAGCACCAGGAACGCATCGAACTCAGCGGACCGCAGCGTGACGGTAACCGAATCGTCCTCCGACCCCGCGAACTGGTACAGCTTGGCGAAGTGGTCGGGCCGGTGAGGAGCAACACAGTCGGATGCGGTGAGCGAATCGGTGACGGTCTCGCCAACCGCAATCGCAGAGGGCCGGCACGGATAGATCGAGAACTCGACCGGCAGCCGCGCTGGGCCTTCGGCACTCCCGCTCGCCGACACGAGAATGGTGTCACGGTGGATTCCCACGCCCAGACCAGCGGCGTTGAACGTGGCCGACACCGCCGACGGCGCCGTTCCGCTAGTGGCGCTCAAGGTGAGCCACGCACTCCCTTGCGCCGTCGCCGCCGTCCACGCGAGGGTGCCGGGACTGCTGCTTGAGATGTTTGCCGTGACCGTCCTCAACGCCGTGCTTCCGACCGCCGCGGAATCGCGGAGAACCGCCGGGGACACAGAGGGCACGCCCACTTTCGGGGGGCTCACCAGCTCATCGAGCTGGCAGGTTGAGACCATCAGGGAGGACACCACGACCAAGACGCCCGCAGTAACGCGGGCGCTCAGCGGTCGTCGGCTCGGGCGATTCGGACCTACGCCTGGATCCAAGAACCCACCACCCTGATGAACGGTGCAGGACCAGAGGGGCGCCGCCCTGCAGAGCGGCGCACTTCGGTGCCACCAACTGACGAGTGGAGCGGCAATCCCTATGCCACCCACGGTCCCTCGTGTTACGGGCTTCTGATCCCCTAAATCCTTGTTGCTAAACTACTTGAGGCTCTTTAGACTAACTCGAAGCTACACCTCGAAGCACATTGTTGCATGACCGCAACACCTACTCCGCCCTCGTCTTCTTCGCCCCCAAGGGGGTCGGTCGATCCCGCACCCGGTCCACGACGCACAAGAACCCCAGCACCTCCCCACGGTCCGCTCGAAACTGATGCGCGGCTCCGGGCGCGACGTAGACACAGTCGTGCGGCGCGATCTCGAGTGAGTCCTCGCCGAGTTGAACCGTGCCCTGGCCGCGTAGCACCACCACTGCATGCGGGTGTGCGTGCATCTCCAGCGTTGAATACCCGCCGGTGGCGACCTCGAAGTAACGGGTCTCGAAGTTGAGCGCGGCCTCTCCGGCACCACCGCCCAACACGACCTGACGCACGACATCTGTGAAGAGCGCGTCGTCGCGCTTGTATTCGCGGACCGGCACGCCATCCCACCGAAAGTCCCGCGACCGAATCACCTTGCCTGCCTTACCCATCGTTGCGACGCTCCAAGGCCTCGACCAATCGCGAGACTGCCGTCTGGAGATCGGCCTGCGCATACAGGCTGCTCCCGATCAGGAACATGACGTTCGTTCCGTATCGAGCTCCCCACATGGCGACACTGTCCGCTTCGACACCGCCTCCCGGGATCGGCATGGCGGGACGAAGCCCATCGAGCGGCGCCCGAAGGCGCTCATTGATCTCGGTACAGTCACGCTCGGACACGGGGAACCGACCGCCGACGTTGACGTAGATGACGCCGTCCGCGCCGACGACCCGCAGCAGCGTGCCAAACAGTAGTCCGGGCAGGAAACCATGCCCCTCCTGCAACAGCGAGCCAGAAAACGTCGGATGCGCGAACACGAGAAGCCCCGAGGAGTCAGCCAGCATGCGCACCGCATCGAATCCCATCACGAACGGGCTCATCAGCACGCCGCGGCACCCGACGCTTCGTGCATACTCGACGCGCTCGTCGAGCAGATCGTATGGCGCCGTCACATTCGGGAAGTACAGCGTATGCCCACCAGTGTCGTCGTTGGCGAGGGTCACAGCCTCCTGACAACGGCTCACCCGTTCGCGAAACGGTGACATAGGCTGGTCCATCACACTGTGGTCGTCTTTCACCACGTCGATGCCACCCCGCGCCATCGCCGCACACCGCGCAGCGAGCTCGAACGTCGTAAGGCCAATGGGCTTGGCGGCGCTGCAAAGAAGCGGACGATGACGGATCCCACCACAGGCGTCCTGAACGCCGTCCAGGCCGAATCTCGGACCGCCGATTCGCTTGAGTATCTCAGGGGGGAGCACCACGTCCGTGACGACGATATCGCGCTGCATCGAGATGTTGCCGAACATCAGGTTGAGGAGCGCGGGAATCTCAGACCCGACGAGATCGGCCGGGTAGGAAATCGTGGCGAGGTATCGACCATCGTCACCCGGTGCCACTCGCTCCACACGGCCAACCACTTGGGGCTCGATATCGCGGGGGTAGCACCCGTCAGGAAGCTCCACCGTCTGCTCGAGCGCGATTCCCCGTGCTCGGGATTCGGCCGGCTCATCACCCTCGAGCGCGAACGCATAAGAGATCTCGATGCGGTGCTCGGTCCCGTCGGTCACCATTCGCCGACTCCCCGCTCGGCGGCGCTACCAGGAGGTCTCAGGGGATCGAGAATCTATCACCCGCGGGGGCCGTTCGCTCGTGTCCCCAAAGTGAGAACCGCCCCGTGGCTGGCGCCACAGGGCGGTTTGGTGAGCGTCGGTCGATGCGGGGGAGCCGCGCCTGGCGAACCCTACGGCCGCCGTGCCGGCCGGCGCGGGCTGAAACCCCGCCGACCCCCCGGTTGGGCCCTCCCTGGTCTCGCCCGAATGCCACGCGCACCGCGCGCGCCCATGGCACCCCGCGCGCCCATGCGCCGTCCCTGAGTGAGGCCCTGGACCTTGCCCAATTGCTCAGCCGTGAGCAGTCCCTTCGCTTGCGCCGTTGCATCCACGCCGGCAAGCCATGCCGCCTCACGGGCGTTCATGAGCTCTTCGGAATGACGGCGAATCGCCGCGACGTCCGGACGATCCGCATTCCACAGCTCAGCGAGTTGTTCTTGGTGCGTTTTGGCTTGCTCGAGCGCTTGCTCGTTGGCAGCCTTCACGTTGTCGGCAAGCTGTTCCAGCGCTGCCGCCTGCTCATCGGTCAGCGCGAGGAACCCACGTTGCGCGATCAACACCTGAGGCGCAAACCCCGGCATACCTCCACCTCCGCGCCCCTGCCTCGCGCGTCGCTGCCCCCGAGCGGCGTCGCCTTGGCGCCGCAGCATCGGACTGACACCCTGAGCGCGACCGGTGGACGGCGTGTGAATGCGCATGCGCGCCTGTGGTCGTGCCGGTGATGGGACCGAGTCCTGCGCCGGCAAGGCGCTCGCGCCCACCGTCAAGAGCACAGCCCCTGTGACAATGGCATGTATGGTTTTCATCATGTCCTCCTCCGTAGTCAGTGTTGCGGTCGACCCCTGCTGTCGACCCTTCTTGTTCTGTTCGACGGACCACCGAGAAGATTGTTAAAGGAGGACGAACGACACGGCGACCCGGGCCGCAGAGGCCTGGATCGCCACTTTGTTGCCGCTGGTAGACTTTTCGGGCTAGCGCTCGTGCTCCTGTTCTGCGCTCCGGCCGGCGAGTTCGCGGTCCATCATGAGCAGTGCGGGGCCGTTGTCTCCCACCATCTCGAGCTTCGCGATGATGTCGCTTGCGGTACGCTCTTCCTCCTGCTGCTCGTCGATGAACCACTGCAGCATGATCTGCGCTGGATAGTCCTTCGACTTGACCGCCACTTCATAGATCTTGTTGATCGAGGCGGTGACCTTCTTCTCGTGGCCCAAGGCCTTCTTGAACACGTCCAGCGGGCCTTTGAAGACGGCTGCCGGCTTGGCAGTGGCCTTGAGCTCCACCCCGTCGCCAGCCTCGAGGAGGTAATCGAAGAACCGGAGCGCGTGTGTTACCTCTTCCTGGTACTGCATGCGCATCCACTTCGCAAATCCTGGGAGATTCTGCGCATCGAAGTAGGCGGACATAGACAGGTACAGATAGGCCGCGTGGAACTCCATGGCGACCTGATCGTTCATGGCTTTGACGACACTAGGTTTGGACATTGTCACGCTCCGTACATTCGAAGATTGGACGGCGTAAGATATCGACAGGAACCACCCGACAGTAGCGCCGCGCCTACCGGGGCACATACAATAGTAAAGGAATCGGGATTCGCAGGCCCCTCGGGTGTGCGATCGAAGTGTCCCTCGCCCTTTCTGGAAGGAGTCGACACTCCCCTCATGACCGCCAACCGTCGACCTAGCAGTCCCGACGCGCGCGGCGTCCTGGCGCGCGAGGTTCGGGATTCGGTGGTAATCCGATTCGCCGGCGACTCCGGCGATGGCATGCAGCTCACCGGCACGCAGTTCACGATGGAGGCAGCCCTAGCCGGGAGTGACATCGCAACATTCCCGGATTACCCGGCTGAGATTCGGGCGCCGGCCGGTACGACCTATGGTGTGTCCGCGTTTCAGATCCACTTTGGCGGCGACATCGCCACGGCGGGAGACGAGCCCGACGTCCTCGTGGCACTCAACCCGGCTGCGCTGAAGGTAAATCACCAGGACGTTCGAATCGGCGGACTGGTGGTCGTGGACACGGGAGCGTTCATCCAGCGGAACCTGAGCAAGGCCGGCTTCGACTCGAACCCGCTGGACGATGATACGCTCGCCCCCTACCAGACTCTCAAACTGGACATCTCGAAGCGTACCGCCCAGGCCGTCGAGCAGTACGGTCTGAGTGCCAAGGAAGCCCAACGGTGCCGCAACATGTGGACGCTGGGTGTGATGCTCTGGATGTTCGGCAAGGACCTGCAGGCGACCATCGACTGGCTTGAGAAGAAGTTTGCGAAGCTGCCCAAGATCGCCCACGCCAACATTGCGGCACTCAATGCCGGCTATGCCTTCGGCGAAACAGCAGAGATGCCGAGCGATGTCGTGGGATACACGGTGGCGAAATCGGATGTTGCGCCGGGCGTGTACCGCACTGTCACGGGCACCGATTCCACGGCGTGGGGGTTGGTCGCGGGTGCCAAGGCAGCGGGCCTCGACCGGATCATGCTCGGGACCTATCCGATTACCCCGGCGTCTCCGCTGCTTCATGTCATGGCTAACCTCAAGGAGTTCGGGGTCATCACGTTTCAGGCGGAAGACGAGATCGCGGCCATCTGTGCGGCGATTGGCGCCTCCTACGCCGGCGCGCTCGGCGTCACTTCGAGCTCCGGCCCCGGGATTGCACTTAAGACGGAAGCGCTCGGCCTGGCCGTCGCCACCGAACTGCCACTCATCGTCGTGAACAGCCAGCGGGCCGGCCCATCCACGGGGATGCCGACGAAGACGGAACAGTCTGATCTCTTTCAGGCAGTGTACGGCCGCAACGGTGACACTCCGATGCCGGTGATCGCGGTCGCGACACCGGTCGACGGGTTCGAAGTGGCGATCGAGGCGGTGCGTCTGGCAACGAAGTACATGACGCCGGTCATGCTCCTGATCGACGGCTACCTGGCCAACGCCGCGGAGCCGTGGCGGTTGCCCGACCCCGATGACGTCCCGAGCTTTCCCATCGCCTTCCGGACCGACCCTGAGGGATTCCAGCCGTTTGGCCGAGACCCCGATTCGCTCGCTCGACCGTGGGCCGTTCCGGGAACGCCGGGCCTCGCCCACCGCATTGGCGGGCTGGAACGTGACTCCGAATCTGGACACATCTCGTACGACCCCGAGAATCACAGACGGATGACCGAGGTGCGAGCCGCAAAGCTCGACAGAATCGCCCATGACATCCCGGTGCAGGATTTCCAGTGGGGTGAAGACCGTGGAGACGTCGTCCTGGTCGGGTGGGGCTCGACGTATGGCCCGATTTTCCAGGCTGCCAAGCATCTGACGGAGCAGGGCCACAAGGTCTCACACCTCCATCTGCGATATCTCAACCCGCTCCCGCCCAACTTGGGAGCGTTGCTCGCGCGGTTCGAGCACGTCCTGGTGCCGGAGATGAATGTCGGGCAGCTCGTGACGATGCTCCGCAGCACCTACTTGATCGATGCCAAAGGACTCAACAAGGTAACCGGGCAACCGTTTCGCGTGCGGGAGATCGAAGAGGCCGTCCGCGCCCGGACCGGGGGGAAACAATGATCGACACGAAACGCCCCTTGCCGCAGTTCAGCCCAAAGGATTTCGCATCGGACCAGGACGTGCGCTGGTGCCCGGGGTGCGGGGACTACGCCATTCTGAAGGGCGTGCAACGCGCACTGGCCGACATCGGAAGGTCACCCGACGAGACAGTGTTTGTGTCCGGCATTGGGTGTGCCGCACGGTTCCCCTACTACGTCTCCACGTACGGCTTTCACACGATTCATGGGCGGGCACCAACGTTTGCCACGGGCATCAAGCTCGCAAACCCTGATCTGGACGTGTGGGTCATCACCGGCGACGGTGATGGACTGAGTATCGGTGGAAATCACATGCTACACGTGCTGAGGCGGAACGTCGATCTGCAAATCATGTTGTTTAACAACGAGATCTACGGGCTCACAAAGGGCCAGTACTCTCCGACGTCCAAGCGTGGTACCCGCTCACCGTCGACGCCACAGGGCTCCCTCGAGCTTCCTGTCACCCCGGCTGCCTTTGCGTTGGGCGCAGGGGGGCGGTTCGTTGCGCGGTCCGTCGATACGATGCAAGCGCATCTCG
Source organism: Gemmatimonadota bacterium (assembly GCA_039588055.1). Lineage (GTDB taxonomy): Bacteria > Gemmatimonadota > Gemmatimonadetes > Gemmatimonadales > GWC2-71-9 > JAOTVV01. The sequence goes on from JBDHAN010000045.1 coordinate 11,378, forward strand.
TCGAGGTGCTCAAACGGGCTCACGCCCACCGCGGCGCGTCCTTCGTCGAGATCTATCAAAACTGCCTGGTCTTCAACGACGGTGCGCACGCGGCGTTCACCGCGAAGAGCGTCGCCCACGACACTCAGCTCCTTTTGGAACACGGCAAGCCCCTGTTGTTCGGGAAGAACCGTGACCGCGGGCTTCGCCTCAAGTGTGGAACATTGGAGTTCGAAGTCGTGAGGCTCGGTGAGGATGGTGTCGACGAGGACGAGATCCTCGTGCACGATGAGACCAACCGATCTCTCGCCTCGATGCTCGCGCACCTCGCGCCGCCGGACTTTCCCGTGGCACTCGGCGTGTTGTTCTGTGATCCTACCACCAGCTACGAGCAGGCCGTACACCAGCAGGCGGCAGAGGCAGGAATGACGTTCGTGCGCGACGCCGACCTCGCGGCACTCCTCCGCGGTGGGCGAACCTGGACAGTTACGTAGCGGCCACCCCTGAGGCCGCTACGCGGGCACCGGCGCGGGACCAGCTGTCGGCGGGCTCGCCAGGCGTCGCCGTTCGGCGCGGCGCTGGGTCAGGTGATAGAGCGCCGGCGTCACCGTCAGCACAAATAGTGTCGAGCTCGCGAGCCCTCCGATCAACGCGAAGGCAAGCGCATTCCAGATGTTCGCGTCGGCATATTCACTGAACAGAACGAGCGGCAGGAGTCCAAGGATCGTGGTGAAGCTAGTCATTAGAATCGGCCGCACTCGTTCGAGCGTCCCACGCACGATCGCGTCCTTGAAGGCGAGGCCCTCGTTGCGCCGACAGTGATTGATGTGGTCAACCAGCAGGATCGCGTTGTTGACCACAATTCCTCCCATCATGATGACACCGATGTAGGCCTCGCGGGTGAAGCTCGCCTCGAAGAAGAAGAACATGAGGAAGACACCGACAAGAGCCATCGGGACCGCAAGCAAGACCACAAGCGGCTGCAGCACCGACTCGAACAGCGCGGCCGTGACCATGAATACAAGCACGAGCGATACGGCCAGCACCAGCCAAATCTGACGCTGCTCTTCCGATGACCAGTTCCACTCCTGTTGTCCCTCGATCTCGTATCCTTCGGGGAGGCCCGTCGCAGCTATGACCGCGTCGCGCGTGCGGTCGCCCAGCTTGGTCGGCCCCCGGAACTCGTAACTCACATAGCGCTGGTATTGCTGGTCCTCGCGAACGATCCTCGTGAGGACGTCGCGTTCCTCCGTCGTGGCGACGTCCGCAAGGCGCACCGCCTCACCGGACGGTGTTCGAAGCAGAAGGTCCTGCAGACCTTGGACATCCATCTCCTCGTTGCCCTCCATCTTCACGTCGAAGCGCACTTCCTCGCCGGCCACCCGGATGTTGCCGCGCCGCACCTGTCCCCACACCGCAGCAGCCACTTGATATACGATGCCTTCTGCCGTCAGGTCGTGAAGTCCCAGCCGCTCGCGATCGAGTCGCAGCACGAACTCGCTGGCCTTGTCGCGCGTGTACCACCCACCTGCGGAATTCACATCGACGTCACGAATGCGCGAGAACCGCCGCAGCCGGCGTCCGAGACCTTCCGCGATCTCCCGGACCGTTTCGTAGTTGTATCCCAAGATCTTGATCGAGTAGTTGGGCGCTCCGCCGCCGCCGCCGTAGAACGATGGTCCGTAGCCATACACCCGCACTTCTGCCCCTCCGAACAGATTCGAGTACGCCATCATCTGTTCCTTGATTGCGACCGGCACCCACGTGGTCTCGACCGAGTCGGGGAACGTCACTCGAATCCGCGCATACTGTGGCCACGCGCGCGTCACGAATCGCTCGATTTCCGGCGTGTGACGCAATTTCTCTTCGAAGAAGCGGGCCAGCTCGTCGGTGCGCTCCAGCTCGGCCCCCCGCGGCAGTCGAATGATCACCTCGATATAGGTCTGTTCTCCCCACCACGAGCGCCACAACACGCCTCGGGTCACATGCTCGTCAAAGAGCCTCCACGAGCCAAAGAGCAGGCCACCCGCAACGAGGACAGTGAGCACAGGGAGACGCAGTGTGTAGCCGAGCAGCCCCGCGTAGAAGCGAACGTAGATCGGCGGTTGGGAGGTCTGCGGGTCGAGCGGTTGGTCCGCCTCGCCGTTCCCTGTCGGCCTCCCCGCACCCAGTAGCTTCGCCGCGAGGGCCGGAATGAACGTGAAGGCAACGAACAGGCTGGCGATGAGACTCATGCCTACCACGATCGCGAGCGGGATGTAGTAAATCCTGAGCTCACCCTGCAGGTAGACGAAGGGGATGAAAACAATGATGGTGGTAGACGTTGCCGCCAGAATGGGCAACACGACTTGCCGGGCACCGGCCTCTGCCGCTGCTGCCGCCCTGCCACCCTGCCCCCTCTGCCCCTCCTGCCCCTCCTGCCTCTTCCTATAGATGTTCTCCAGCACGACGATCGCGTTGTCCACGATGAGTCCGAAGCCCATCGCCAACCCCATGAGCGTCAGCACATTCAGGGTGAAGCCACTGAAATAGATGAGGTTGAGCGCGATGAGGATGGAGAACGCGATGGTGGCGAACACGATACCCGCAGAGCGAAACGAGCGGAGAAAGACCAGCAGCACGAGGAAGATCACGCCGGCGGCGATCACCGCTCGATACCGGAGGTCGGTCAGCTGTTTCTTGATTGCCTCGCTCTCATCTTCATCCAGGATGAGTCTCACCCCGGGCGGATGGAGGGCTTCCAGCTCGGTGACCTTGGCTTTGGTCCGCTCCGCCAGCGCGACCGTATTGACCCCAACATCCTTGTGCACTTCGAACGACACCGCGGGCTGCCCATCGATCCGGTAGTAGTCTCGGGCGTCCTCGTAGGTGTCGTGCACCGTCGCGACGTCTCCCACGCGAACCAGGCGTCCGCTATCGGTCAGCAGGGGCGCCTGTCGGATCTCGTTCGCGGATCCTGTGCGATGTCGGATGGCGAGCGTTCGCAGCGACCCGCCCTGCTGGACGATCCCGGCTTCGCTCACGTACTCCAGCTCGGAGATCCGTAACCAGATGACACCGGGATCGAGCCCGAGCGCGTTGACCTTGTGTTCGTCGAGAGCGATCTCCAGAAGTCGTGCGCGTCCGCCACTCGCTTCGACAGCGGCAATTCCATCCACCAGCAACAACTCGGGCACAATGTCGTCGTCGACATGCGCGCGGAGCGCTTCGAGCGTGTAAGGACCCGTGAGGGTGTAGCGGAGGAAGGCGCGCTGCTGCTGGCGGAACTCCTCGGGCACGTAGGGCTCGATGGCTGGTGCGGGCACCTCGGCCGGGAGGTCATCCTCCAGAGCGGCCAGTCGCTCCGACAAGTCCAGACGCGCAAACTCCATGTCGGTGCCGCGCGCAAACTGCACGGTGATGTTGGCTTGCGCCATGCCCCACTGCTCCGACGACACCGACTCCACCTTCTCCACACCGCGCACCTGCTGGATCGCCGACTCGATGGGAGCGGTGACGAACGCTTCCATCGCTTCCGGCGAGGACCCTCGCCACTCCGCGGTCACGTGCAGCTGCGGGAGCTGCGTTTCCGGCAGCAGCTCGATCGGGATGTTCCGCCATGCCGCAACGCCGAGCAGCGCCACGGCGAGATACGCCATGGTCACTGCAACGGGCCGTTGAATCGAAAGACGGATCATCCCCGTATTCCTTGTCCCTCCACCTTATTCCCTGATCAACTCGTATAACCGCACGTGCTCTACCTCCAAGTCATCCCGCCAGACCCCCAACACGAAGTCGGTGCCGATCTGTGTCACGCCGAAGTTCGGAGGCAGCAACACGTCTCCTAGCAGACGACCCGCCGGATCGAACACGGCCCAGCGCCGCTCTGCCTCGTCATCCCACGCGTAAGCACGGATCCACACGTGGCCGGCGGCATCGATCTGCAGGTCGTCGTACGCCGGCATGGTTTCCGCAACCGGCATCTCGGAGAATCGGCGCTGGGCATCGCGGCGGGCGTTATCGTCCTCCTGGTCAGCCAACTCCTGCTCCCTGTATCGCTCCAAAGCACTCGAAGTGACCGACGCGTTCGGTAGATCTCTTCGAATGATGCGTTCGAGTGTGCCGTCGGCCCCGTGGCACTGGATCTCATACACATCACTCCACCCGACGCAGAACTGTCGTCCGTGCGCCGCCAACACGGTTGTGCGACCGAAGGGCGGCTGCGTAACGCTCACCATGAAGTTGTCGCCGTCTCTCGCGGTCTCGATGAACTGTTCAGGCCCAGGGAACGTTCCGACGCTGTCAAGGAATCCTCCTGTCGTAGCGATCGTGTAGTGATCCTCGTCGCGCCTCTGCAGGCCTTCGGAGAAGCCGCCCTGAAAGAGCTGGGGCGACTTGATGATCAACGTCCCGTCTGCGAACACATCGACGGCAAAGCCAAACCCACCCTCGGTTGGGGGGATCACACGGTAGGAGCGTCCGAACTCTCCATTGTTATCGAACACGGATGCCCGCGTCAGCTGGAAGTCGTACGCAAGCAGGGAATCGCCGGGATAGTGCTTCAGTAGTCCGACACCCTCAAACTCGCCGGGTCCGCTCCCCTGTTGGCCAGCTGTACGAAGGTAGGTCCCGTCGGCGTCGAAGAAGCGTAGTTCGCTCGCATTTGCAACGACGATCCGCCCGTCCGCCAGTCGGAGAGCAGATCGCACCTGGAACAACTGGTATTCAGGTGCGCCTTCGAGCACACCAATGTCGACGAGGGGTGCTTTCGACACGTGCCACGTCTCCCTTCCACCCCACTCACCGTCGCCAGCGTTCTCGGCAATCGATACTCCCGCACTGTCCCGCACAATGAACCCACCACCCGCACTGCCGCTGTCACCACATGCGGCGAAGGCGGCGAGAGCCACACTCAACATCAACATGCTCCTGCCCCCCATACGCACCTTGCCTCCGTGTCCGGTATCCCGTATCCCTTATCCCTTATCCCTTATCCCTTATCCCTCTCATCCCAACCACGCCCTTCACTCCCTCAATGAGATCGTACGCCACCGGCACCACGATCAACGTGAGCGCTGTCGCACTGATCAGCCCGCCGATCACCGCGATCGCCAGCGGCGCCCGCAGGTCGGCGCCACGACCGATTCCCAGTGCCATAGGCGTCAATCCCAAAACGGTGGTCACAGTGGTCATCACGATCGGTCGCAGGCGTACCCGTCCAGCTTCGAGAATCGCCTCGCGAAGCACCATGCCGCGAGCACGCATCTGGTTGATGAAATCGACTTTGACGATGGCGTCGTTCACCACGATTCCCACAAGGATCACGAGTCCGATCAAGCTCATCGTGTTGAGCCCCTGTCCCGTGATAAACAGCGCGAGCGCAGCGCCGACCGTCGCGAGCGGGACACTCAAGAGAATGGTGAAGGGATGAATGAACGACTCGAATTGGGCCGCGAGGATCATGTAGACGAGAAGCAGCGCCAACGCGAACGCGAATGTCAGATCGCGGAAGCTTCGATCTCGCTCTTCGTTGGCACCGCCGATCTCCACGCGTAGACCGCGCGGTGGTGGCAAATCCACGAGTGCGGCCTCGGCGTCGCCAACGGCCGCGTCCAAACCACCACGCTCCACGTCGGCGTACACCGTGACAGTCCGGCCCTGCTCCAGCCGTCGGATCTCCGACGGTCCCGTCTCTTCGTGCGTATTCACCAGCTCCCGCAGGGGGATGCCGCTCACACGGAGAACGTCTAGCGTCTCCAAAGAGCGGCGCTCGGTCTCAGGCAATCGTACGAGGACCGGCACCTTCTCATCGAAGTCAACGAAGTCGGTGGCGACTTCGCCCCGCATGTACTGCTCAACCGTCTCCGCAATGCTCCGCGGCTCAATCCCATAGGCGGCAGCCCGCTCCCTATCGATCTCGACTCGGATCTCCGGCTGTCCCTCATCCGTGCCGA
>JBDHAN010000046.1:0-26834 GCA_039588055.1 Gemmatimonadota bacterium
TACCTCCAGAGCGGTGTCGATTCGATTCGGCCGACGTCCGAGGCGCCGCTGGATGACGCGGCCTTCTTCTACTTCGTCCGAACGATCGACCTCGAAGTCGGTGAACGGTATGAGTTCGACCGGTACTTCCGACCCGACCGCAACCCGGTCGTGATCGAGGTCCTGGGGCGGGACACGCTCGACCTGCCAGCCGGACGCTTTCCCACGATCGTCATTCGGCCCATCGTGCAGGGGCGCGGCATTCTGGAGGAGGCCAAGGAACCACGCATGTGGCTGAGTGACGACGAGCGCCGTATGATGGTGCAACTCAAGCTCAAGTTCGCGTCGATCGCCACCGTGACCCTCCGCCTGCGCGAGATCGCCGACGCACCACCCGACGACCTGTTCGAGCGTTGACGTCGGCGGGAGTCGGCACTACGAAAAACGGGGCCTCTCGAGGCCCCGTTTTCATGTAGCGGCTATCGCCGTATCAGTCGGTCTGGTTCCGGATCTTATCCTTGACCCGACGGGCCGTTTTCGGACTCACAACCTTGAGAATCAGGTAGAACACGAAGCCAAGTGCGGCGAGCCACAAGGCGGCCCACATGAGGCTGAAGGCAACGCTCAACAGCCCAAACAGGAGCTTGAGGGCCACGATCCCGACGATCGCCAGTACCGCGTAGCCGATGAGTGCACGAACCATCCCTTGCCTCCAGGCGGGTGAACATCCAGTGTACTCTACGGACAGGAGGGCCCTGGGTTTCAGGGCGATGCCATCATGACACCCATCGACGTCCTCATCGTGGGGAACGGCATTGTCGGCGCCGCCTGTGCGCGTGCGCTGAGCGCGCGCGGCATGGCCGTCACGGTGCTGGACCGCGGACCTGAGAACGGGGCAGCCACCCCCGTGGCAGCCGGCATGCTGGCGCCATTCGCCGAGGCCCAGCCTGAGGATCCGTTCCTCGGCTTTTGTGTCCGGGCACGCGATTTCTACCACGACCTCGTCCACGCCGTCCAGAACGAAACGGAGATCGACGTCGGACTGTGGAACGAGGGCATCCTCCAGGTGGCCTTCGAAGAGGAGGATGTCACCGAACTCAAAAGCAGCATCGCCTGGCAGCGTCAGAGCGGATTCACAGTCGAATGGCTGACGCCGGACGATATCCGCAGCATCGCGCCCGGCATCGGGCCCGACGCACTCGGCGCCGCGTTCGCCCCGGAGGACGGCGCGCTCGACCCCTTGGCCTTGCGGGACGCGCTCGAGGCCAGTGCGACGACAGTCCACGGCGCGACCCTTGTGCAGGAGCATGCCGAACAACTGGTGTTCGATGGCGAGCGTGTGCGCGGAGTCCGCACCGCCAGCGGCATGCACGAGGCAGGCGCGGTCGTCATCGCGGCAGGAAGCTGGTCGCCCAGGATCCGCGGCGTCCCGAGTCCACTGCCCGTGGAGCCCGTCCGCGGGCAACTCGCCGTGCTCGACTGGCCGGCCGGTGAGCCGCCAGCCGTCGTATACGGCGGGTCGGGGTACGTCGTCGCACGCGGAGGGGTCGCGCTGGCGGGCGCAACCATGGAACGAGTGGGCTTCGACACGAGCACGACCCAGGAAGGCCTCGTTAAGGTGCTCCGTACCGCGAACCGGCTGTATCCGGCACTGGACGGTGCGGCGATCAAGCAGTCGTGGGCCGGGCTTCGCCCCGTGACGCCAGACGGGCGTCCAATCATCGGGCGAGATCCCACCGTCGAGAACCTCTGGTACGCGACCGGGCACGGACGGAACGGGATTCTCTTGGCCGGCATGACTGGCGACATGCTGGTACAGCTCTATTGCCAAGACGAACCCGACTACGACACCTCGCTCGTCGCTCCCGAACGATTCCGTCCCGCCTAGAAACAGCGCCCTCTCAACCGAACGGTTGAGAAGCGGGTAGTCACGCCTTCCTGGGCTCGCTATGTTTCGCCGACCATGGAACTAGTTCAGCTAATGAGTCGCACGGAATCACCGCGCAAGCCGCATTGGCTCAAGGTCAAGGCGCCTGGCGGGCAGAACTACGTCGGCGTCAAGTCGATGATGCGAGAGTTGGGCCTCAACACCGTGTGCGAGGAAGCCCACTGTCCGAACATCGGTGAGTGCTGGGAGCATAAGGCCGCGACGTTCATGATTCTGGGCGACGTGTGCACGCGAAACTGCGCCTACTGCGCCGTGGCACACGGAACGCCGGAGCCCTATGATGCCGACGAGCCGCGGCGCCTGGCCGAGGCCGTCACGCACATGGGTCTACGCCACATCGTCATCACGAGTGTCGACCGAGACGACCTAACAAACGGCGGTGCCGAGGCGTTTGCCGGATGCGTCACCGAGATTCGCCGTCGCATGGAGGACGCGTCGGTCGAGCTGCTCATTCCGGACTTCAAGGGTTCGGACCGGGCACTCGAGATCGTGGTGCGCAGCAAACCAGACATTCTCAATCACAACCTCGAAACCGTCGCGCGTCTCTATCGCATCGCTCGCCCGGGCGGACGGTACGCCCGCGCGCTCCGCTTGCTGCGGCGTGCAAAGGAGATGGACGACTCGTTGGTCACGAAGTCGGGCATCATGTGTGGGCTCGGTGAGGAGTGGGACGAGCTGGTCGCGGCAATGGGTGATCTGCGGGAGCACGGCGTCGACATTCTGACCCTGGGGCAGTACCTCCGGCCGTCTGGTGACCATCTTCCTGTCACGCGGTTCTACACGCCCGAGGAATTCGCCGAGCTCGGCGAGGTCGGCCGCGACTTGGGGTACCGGCATGTCGAGGCCGGCCCCCTCGTCCGTTCCTCCTACCACGCGTGGGAACAAGTGCAGCGCGCAGCAGCGAGCTGCTAGCGCGGGCCGGAGACACCTACGTGGCACAACCCGCTTTCGTCGAGTCACTCGATCCCCAACGCGCCGAGTTCTATGTCGCGCTGCTCAAACGCATGCTCCTGCTGCGGCGGTTCGAGGAGCGGGCGGGCGAGGCCTATGCCCAGGGGAAGATCGGAGGATTCTGTCACCTCTACATCGGGCAGGAAGCCGTCGCGACCGGTTCTATCGCCGCGCTGGAACCAGACGACTACGTGTTTGCTGCGTACCGCGAGCACGCGCATGCGTTGCTGCGGGGCACCAGCCCTCGGTCGGTGATGGCCGAGCTGCATGGACGACGTGATGGCTGCTCCAAGGGCAAGGGCGGTTCGATGCATCTGTTCGATGTCGAGAATCGCTTCATGGGCGGGCACGGCATCGTCGGGTCGCATCTTCCCCTCGCGGCGGGCGCCGGATTCGCCGTCAAGTATCGGGACGGGAGCCAAGTCGTCCTCTGCTTCTTCGGTGAGGCGGCAGTCAACATCGGCGCCTTTCACGAAACGCTGAACATGGCCGCCCTGTGGGAGCTGCCGGTCATCTTCCTGTGCGAGAACAACCGCTATGGCATGGGGACGGCGCTCGAGCGTGCGGCCGCGGTGTACGACGTCTACCGCCGTGCCTGCTCGTATGACATGGCGGAGGAGACGGTCGACGGCATGGACGTGCTGGCCGTGCACGACGCCACCGGGCGCGCAGTCCAGCGAGCCCGTGACGACAAGTTGCCCACACTCATCGAGGCTCGTACATACCGCTACATGGGACACTCGATGGCCGATCCAATCCACGGGCACTATCGCACCAAGGAGGAACTCGAGGAGCAAAAGCTCCTGGACCCCATCGAGTGCTTCGCCGCTCGCCTCACCAACGACGGCCTTCTCCATGACACGATGCACGCCATTCTCAAGCAATCGGCCGAAGATGAGGTGCAGGACGCCCTGACGTTTGCCGACGAAAGCCCGGATCCCGATCTCGGGGATCTCTACACCGACGTGTATCGCGATTAGCATGGCGATTCTCACGTACCGCGACGCGCTGAATCACGCCCTTCGCGAGGAAATGGAACGCGACCCGGATGTCTTCCTCATGGGGGAAGAGGTCGGCGTGTACCAAGGTGCTTACAAGGTGAGCCGGGGACTGTTGGAAACGTTCGGCGAGAAGCGCGTGATCGATACGCCAATCGCCGAGCTCGGCTTTGCCGGCATCGGCGTCGGCGCCGCGATGGTTGGGCTCCGTCCCGTCATCGAGTTCATGACCTGGAACTTTGCGCTCCTCGCGATCGACGAGGTCGTCAACTCGGCCGCGAAGCTGCTCTACATGTCCGGTGGACAGATTCCCGTGCCGATCGTCTTTCGCGGACCCGGGGGAGCAGCCCTGCAACTCGCCGCTCAGCACTCCCAGGCGTTTGAGTCATGGTACGCCCACATCCCGGGACTCAAGGTCGCGGCACCGGCCACGCCGTATGATGCCAAGGGCTTGCTCAAGACCGCCATTCGCGATAACAACCCGGTCGTGTTTCTCGAGGGCGAAATGCTGTACAACCTCAAGGGCGAAGTGCCGGAGGAGGAGTACACGATCCCCCTGGGACAGGCCGACATCAAGCGCGTGGGATCGGACGTGACCGTGATCGTGCATTCGAAGACGCTCACGGTGGCGCAGAAGGCTGCGGAACGCCTCGCCGACGAGGAAGGCCTCGCAATCGAGATTCTGGATCTCCGCACGCTCCGGCCACTCGACACGTCAGCGATCGCAGAGAGCATTGCGAAGACGAATCGGTGCGTCATTGTGGAGGAGGGTTGGCCGTTCTGCGGCATCGGCGCACAGGTCGTCGATGAGATCCAGCGGAACGCGTTTGATCACCTCGACGCACCTGTGCTTCGGGTGACCGGCGCCGACGTTCCCATGCCCTACAACAAACACCTCGAACGCGCTGCCAAACCCAGCCCGGACAACGTGATCGAGGCCGTGAAACAGGTCGCGTACCGCGACTGACGGCAGCGAGACCCCAATGGCGACCAAGGTCTTCATGGAGGCACTCTCCCCAACGATGGAAGAGGGGAAGGTGCTCACATGGCACAAGGCGGAAGGTGACACCGTCGCCGAGGGCGATGTCATTGCCGAAGTCGAGACCGACAAGGCCGTCATGGAGTTACAGGCCCGCGGCTCAGGAGTGCTCCGTAAGATCCTGGCGCCCGAAGGCGCCACGGTGGACGTCGGGAGTCTCGTCGCGGTGATTGCTGAGGCGGACGAGGAGATCGGGGAGGAGATCGGCGGCAGGGTGGACGACGGCAGGGCAGCAGAACCTCAGCCGCAGCGCGGCAGTGCCGCAGAGCGGCAGAGAGAGGATCGAGAGAAACCTGCCCCCACTGCCACCCCTGCCACCCCTGCCGCTCGAGTCAAATCCTCTCCGCTCGCCCGCCGGTTGGCGGCAGAGCGCGGAGTCGACCTCGCGGGCGTCCGGGGCTCCGGTCCCGGCGGTCGGATCGTCAAACGCGACGTCGAGGCGGCCGAGGTTGCGGTGCCAGCACCAGCGCCTGCGGCAGCTGTCGCCGCGCCAGCTGGTGCCGACTACGACGACGTCGGGCTCAGCCAGATTCGGAAGACCATCGCGAAGCGGCTGGGGCAGTCGCTGGGGCCCGTGCCCCACTTCTTCCTCACGACCGAAGTGGACATGGAGCGAGCGGCCGACACGCGCGCCGCACTCAACGCGCTGGAACAGGGCCCCCGCATCTCCTACAACGACATCATCACAAAGGTTGTGGCCATCGCGCTCAGGCAGCACCCCGCGTGCAACGCCTGGTGGATGGACGACCGCATCCGCTATTTCAACCGCGTGCACTTGGGTATGGCCGTAGCGGTCCCCGACGGTCTCATCACGCCGGTGATCCGCGATGCGCACATCAAGTCGCTGCGTGACATTGCCGAGGAGAGCAAAGCGCTTGCGGCGCGTGCGCGGGAACGGAAGCTCATGCCGGAGGAGTACACTGGCAGCACCTTCTCGGTCTCGAACCTCGGGATGTTCGACATCGATCAGTTCACGGCCGTCATCAACCCGCCGGAGGCAGGCATCATCGCGGTGGGGAGCATCACGGAAAAGCCGGTCGTGGTGGACGGCGCGATGGTTGTGAGAAAACGCATGCGTCTCACCATGAGCTGCGACCACCGCGTCATCGATGGCGCAACTGGCGCCCGGTTTCTTCAGACCGTCACCCAGATGCTGGAGAACCCGTTGGCGATGGTATGGTGAGAGAGTTATCAGTTGTCAGTTCTCGGTTCTCAGCCTTCCGTTTACGGAATTGACTGCATGCTGAGCGCTCGGCTGACAACTGAGGTCCATGATTGAAGACTGAAAACTGACAACTGAGAACTGACAACTGATATGACCAACACCACCACATTCGACCTCATTGTCCTGGGCGGCGGGCCCGCCGGCTACGTGTGCGCGATTCGTGCGGCACAACTGGGATTGAAGACGGCGCTGGTGGAGCGCGACAAGCTGGGCGGCGTGTGCGTCAACGTCGGCTGCATTCCGAGCAAGGCACTACTCCACTCGGCATATGTGGCCAACCTCGTCAACCATGACGCGAAGAACCTCGGCATCACCGTGGGTGAGGTCACCTTGGATTTCGGTGCGGCCATCAGCCACTCCCGACGGGTGAGCGAGCAGAATTCCAAGGGCGTTGGGTTCTTGATGAAGAAGAACAACGTCACCGTCATCGAGGGCGCGGGGAAGCTCGCGCGCGGTCAAAAGGTCGTGGTCGGCGGTACGACCTACTCGGCATCCAAGGCCGTGGTGATTGCCACCGGCTCACGTGTGAAGGGCATTCCGCAGATCGGACTCGAGCTCAACAGAGAAACCGTCATCTCCACCGACGAGGCACTGTTTCTCGAGCAGGCTCCCGCGTCCATCGCCATCATCGGTGCCGGCGCGGTCGGCTGCGAATTCGCCGACATCTTCAATGCGTTCGGATCACAGGTCACGTTGATCGAGATCCTCCCGCAGATCCTGCCGCTCGAGGACGAGGAAGCGGCCGTCGCGCTGACCAAGAGCTTCAAGAAGCGCAAGATCGACATCCACAGGAGCGCCAAGGTGAGCGGGGCGACCATAGACGCGGACAGCGTTACGCTGACAGTCGAGGCTGGCGGTGCTCCACAGCAGATCCAAGTCGAGAAGGTGCTGATGGCCGCGGGCCGCGCGCTCAACACCGAGAACAACGGCTTTGAAGATGCTGGGGTCGAGCTCGATGACCGTGGCTTCATCGCGGTCGACACGCAGCTTCGGACGACCACCGAGGGTGTCTTCGCCATCGGTGACATTGCCGGTCCGCCGATGCTGGCTCACAAGGGAAGTCGCGAAGGGGTGTTCGTGGCGGAACTGGTCGCCGGCAAGGCACCTCACCCGATCCGGTACGACAACATCCCAAGTGTCACCTACTGCCACCCTGAGGTGGCCAGCATCGGTCGCACGGAAGCCCAGTGCAAGGAACAGGGACTCGATTTCGTCGTGGGTCGCTTCCCGCTGAGTGCCAACGGTCGAGCGCGTGCGACAATGGAAACGGACGGATTCGTCAAGATCATTCGCGACAAGCGCTACGGGGAGCTCCTCGGCGCACACATCGTGGCCTCGCATGCCAGTGAGCTGATCCACGAGCTCGCCGTGGCCCGGGAGAACGAGTATACCGTCGAGGAGATCGACCTCGCGGTTCATGCACATCCCACGCTGTCGGAGGCTGTGGCGGAGGCCTCGCTCGACTCGCTCGGGCGGGTCCTCCACATGTAGGGCGTGGCCACGACCGACCCGGTCGGCACAGCCGTCGCAAGCATCGGCGCGGGCGCGACGAGCGGAGCCGCCGTGATGACCGCCGGCGTGTTTCTGGTCCGTGTGCTGCAGGCCGGCGATCCCGCCAACCTCGACAGTGCCACCGGCACCGCACTCCTGGGTTCCAGCGTCTTCGTAGGCGTGATGACGGCCGTGGCCACCGGCTGGCTCAGAACTCGCGCCATTCCGAACCTCTGGCGTCGCGGTGTGACTGCGGCGCTCTGCGTGTTTGGCAGTGTCCTGCTTGCCGTCCTCGCCACGGCCGCCGACATGGCTGGCGGAGCGGTCGGGCTGGCTGCCTATCTGGTGCTCCTCGTGGGCGGTGCCATTGTCACGCACGGGATCGCCCGCCGCGCGGCCGCGCGATGAGCCGCGAGCTGGCTGTCGTCGGCCTGGGACGCATGTCCTATTCCGACGCGCTCGAGCTGCAGCGAGACGTAGCCCACCGGCGGATCGCGAAGAGCATCGATCGCGATCTCTTGCTTTTGGTCGAGCATGCCCCGGTCGTGACACTGGGACGGTCAACCTCACCCGACCACCTCGCGACATCACCCCAGGAACTCGCCGCTCGCGGTGTGGAGCTCTTCGACATCGAGCGAGGTGGCGACGTCACCTTCCACGGACCGGGACAGCTCGTTGGCTATCCTATTTACGATCTGTCGGAGCACCGCCAAGATTTGCACTGGTTCCTACGTGAGCTCGAGGGCGCGCTCATCCAGGCGCTCGACGCACTGGGGGTGCGCGGTGAGCGGCGAGAAGGCTACACCGGCGTGTGGACCGAGGGGCGCAAGATTGCCAGCATCGGCATCCACGTGAAGGAGTGGGTCACGTGGCACGGTTTCGCGCTCAACGTGACAACCGACCTTTCATTCTTCGACTTGATCGTCCCGTGCGGTATTCAAGACGTCGAGATGACCAGCGTGCAACGCGAGCTTGGTTCTCGCACACCCCGCGACGTGTGGACGCGGGCGGCCGATGCCGTTGTGCTCGGGTTCAGTGAGACGTTTGGGCAGGTAGCGCAGGCAGTGGATGTCGGGAAGCTGGTTGTCAGTTGACAGTCAACAGTTATCAGCTGTCCGCACTCGACTGAAGACTGACAACTGAGAACTGAAAACTGAAAACTCTTCCTGCCCTTACTGCCCCATCTTTTCCAAGAATCGTCCGAACACCCGCACGCCGTTGAGAAACTGATCGACACCAAGCTTCTCATTGGGTGCGTGCAGGCGATCATCGGGAAGTCCGATGCCGGCCAGGAGAACTGCCGCCCCTTCTCTTCCCAGCGCCGCGACGATCGGGATCGACCCGCCGGACCGCGTGAGCACGATGCCCCGTCCTTCGACTTCCGTAAATGCCTGGTCCATCATGTCGAATGCGGGATGATCGACGTCCACGAGAACCGGATCGGCACCGTGAATGAACGACACCGATATGTCGGCGTATTTCGGTGCCGCTTGCTTGACCGCCTTGACCAGCATCCGCTCCACTTTCTTCTGGCGCTGATTGGGTACGAGGCGGAGACTCACTTTGGCAGTGGCCTCAGCTGGGATGACTGTCTTCGCACCCGGACCGGTATAGCCGCCCGTAATCCCATGGATCTCGAACGTGGGCAGTCCCCACAGGCGCTCAAAGACGGAATATTGCGTCAGTCCCGTCAACGCCTTGGAGCCGACCTCTTCACGCATGAACTTGCGCTCGCTGAACGGCAGCTTGGCCCACGCATCGCGCTCCGCCTTGCTCGGACGGGCCACGTCTTCGTACAAGCCTGGAATGCGAATGCGTCCGTTGGGCGTCTTGAGCTTCGACAGGATGTGCACGAGCGTCTCGTGCGCGTTTGGTGCGGCACCACCATACAATCCTGAATGCAGGTCGCCCTTGAGGGTCCGCACCGTGATCTCCCCGTAGCAGATTCCTCGCAGACCCACCTCGATCGCGGGCCACCCGGGGGCGTAGTACTGCGTGTCGGCCACGATCGCCGCATCCACCCGCACGAGTTCCGGACGCTTGTCCACCAGATCGAACAGGATCTCACTGCCCGACTCTTCCTGCCCCTCGATCAGGAACCGCACGTTCACCGACGGCCGACCTGCAGCGAGCACCGCTTCGAACGCCTTCACGATCGCAAAGAACTGGCCCTTGTCGTCGGTACTGCCCCGCGCGTAGATGTTCCCGTCGCGAATCGTGGCCTCGTAGGGCGGCGAGTCCCACAGCTCCAGCGGTTCGGGCGGCTGGACGTCGTAGTGCCCATAGACGAGAACCGTCGGCTTCCCCGGTACATGCGGACCTTCCGCCAGCACAACCGGATGGGTCTCGCTCGCGAGGAGCTCGACCGTGGGACACCCGAGCGTCCGAAAGTGATCGGCGACCCAGTCGGCTGCCCGACGGCAATCAGGTGCGTGGTCGGGTAAGGTGGAAACGCTTGGAATTGCCAGGAGCGCGGTGAGTTCGTCGAGCATGCGCTCGCGGTTGGTGGCGACGTACGATTGCAGATCGAGCATGGCTGTAACCCTCTCCATGTGGGTCAGTTGGCCTGGAGAGAGGTGTGGCGTCGGAAGGCCCCGCCGCTTCCCCGTCCCCTCGAGACGCCCCTGAAATATAGGCCTCTTGCCGTACTCGGACATTCACCCAAATTGCGGGCAACCTCTCCAAGGACTGCCTCATGTCCGACGCCCCGGCGGAGCGCTCGCAGTTCAGCATTCGCGACATCACCAAGAACCAGTTCGAGTATGCGTCGGACCTGCTCGAGCTCGAGCCCTACGTGCGGAAACTCTTGATCATGCCGTTTCGCGCCGTCACCGTCGAGGTCCCAGTTCGCATGGATGACGGACAGGTCGAGGTGTTCCGCGGCTATCGAGTGCAGCACAACGGCGCGCGCGGGCCATGCAAGGGCGGCATTCGGTATCATCCCGAGGCCGACGAGGAGGAAGTGCTGGGACTGGCCACGACGATGACGTGGAAGACTGCACTGCTGGATATTCCGTTTGGCGGAGCCAAGGGCGGCGTCCAAGTCGATGCCCGAGCCCTGTCGACCCGCGAGTACGAAGCGGTCACCCGGTCGTTCACGAGTCGCATTGCCATCGTGCTCGGACCCTACCGTGACATCCCGGCGCCCGACATGGGCACGAACCAACAAGTGATGGCGTGGCTCATGGATGAGTACTCCAAGCGAGCCGGCTACTCGCCCGCCGTCGTGACGGGGAAGCCGATCTCGCTGGGTGGCTCCCTTGGCCGCGAGGAAGCGACGGGTCGCGGCGTCATGTTCGTCATGCAGCAGTATGCGAAGGACTTCAGCATTCCGTACCGAGACGGTACCGTAGTGATCCAGGGATTCGGAAACGTCGGGGCGAACCTCGCACTGCTCCTCCATGAACAGGGCGTTAAGGTCCTTGCCGTGAGCGACGTGGACGGCGGGCTCCACAACGCCAAAGGACTGGATGTTCCCAGGCTCTTCCAGCACGCCTACGTTGAGCGTCGACCGGTCGGGGAGTTCGATGGTGGCGACGCGATCACCAATCTCGAGTTGTGGAAGATTCCCTGCGACTGGCTGGTGCCCGCGGCGCTGGGCGGCGTGCTTGGACGCGAGAGCGCCGCGCCCATCGTCGACTGCAAGGTGGTGGTGGAGGCGGCGAACAGCCCGGTCACGCCGATTGGCGACAAGATTTTGGACGAGCGAGGCATCGTCGTTCTGCCCGACTTCTTGGCCAATGCCGGCGGCGTCGTGGTGAGCTACTTCGAGTGGGTGCAGAACCTCCAGCAACACCCGTGGGACCACGAGCATGTCAATGAGCTATTGCGGAAACGGATGCTCAAGGCCTATCACGCCGTGCACGACATCGTGCGCGAACGGAACGTGACGTGGCGTACCGCGGCGTTCATGATCGCCCTTGAGCGCGTCGCGGTAGCTGAACACCTACGCGGGCATTAAGGGGAACGCTGGGCGAGGTCGTGCACGACTGAGAAGGGGTCGGTCCCCTCCGACTCGGACACGGCCGCCGAGATCGCCGCCACGGCCAGTCGGAGATTGCCGGCGTGCGCGTCGAGGACCCGGTCAAAAATGTTCAGGTCGCTCCGGTAAATCCGAGCCGCGAGGAGACTCGCGTTGTTCATGGGCCGGTTGGCCAGCCGACTTCCATCGACAACCTCAAAGCTCTCACCGACGGCTCCGCGGAGTCGATCGCGCGCCGACGTGAACACGTCCGTGCGGCGTCCCTCGAGTGTCTCCCACGGCAGGTGCAGCCCGTACAACGTCTCGAGCTCGTCTGTCAGCTCGTCGTAAAAGCTCGCGAGACGAATCTGGTCACGCCACCGCGCCGCCGCCCGGTCCGCTCGGACCGTATCACCGCGGCTGCGGAAGAACGCTTCCGCTCCACGATACCCGACAAACATCGCGAAGCTCTCGTCGAAGGGCGTCGCGTGGGGCACGTAGAGCGTGTTGTGCGCGATCTCGTGGATCACCAGTTGCGCGAGATAGATCGGATCGGACCCAAGCGCGGTGGACAGCAGTGGGTCGTTGAACCACCCCAGGGTCGAAAACGCTGCGGCCGGCCGAAGATAGGTGTCGTAGCCGTCGTCACCGAGCTCCTCAGCGGTGCGGTACGCCTCGGTGAAATCGAAGAACCCCTTGTAGGGAATCGTCCCAACGATCGGGTACCGCCAGGTATATGGCGTCAACGCATCGCGCGGGCTCGCGGTCAGCACGAGCAAGAGGGTATCTCGCTCGACGTCGGCGAACGTTGTGTACGTATCGCCTGCCGACAACGCTAACGAGTCGGCTGCATACCGACGTGCGTCGAGCACCATCGTGAACTGCATCCGTCGCTCGGGCGAGAGTCGGTCGTCCGCGACCAACCGCTCGAGTGGCCGTCGCCTGACCAGAATCCGCGCTTCTTCGTAGGCGGCGCGCATCACGAAGCGGACCTCCGCGCTCACGATGGCTGCCACAACGGTCGTGAGCGCGATCGTGACACCCGCTCCGAGGAGTACTCGCCAGGTCCAGGTCCACCAGCGTCTAGCCATCGATCAGAGCGTGAACCGGGCGCCGATCAGGTGTGCGGACTCGTCGAGCAAATCGCGCTTCCGGTACGCATAGTCCACCGTGAGCGCGCCGAACCGGAGGCTCCCGCCCATGGTGAATCCGCGATCCGGTATGGTGGCTGTCCCGCCGCCGTACGCGACTCGACCGATCACGCCGACTCCCTGCACCACGACTCCGGCCTCCACGCCGATCACGGCTCGGGTGCTGGCCTCTTCGGGCCATTGAACCTCGACGGTGGAGAGCAGCCGGAATGATTCCTGTGGGTCCACGTAGTTCATCGTGAACCCCAGCCGGGCGAGACGGGGCATTTCGAGGGTGGCATCACTGCGCCAGTTGCCCCCGATGTTTTGCATCGAGAATGCGAACGCCATGATGTCGAACAGGGCGATGGCGAGACCCGCGTCACCCGAGAAACCCCGGTTGTGCTCGCCGGCGAACGACCGACGCGCATACTTGCCACTCACGCCGAGCGCAATCAGCCCATAGCGATAGACCAGCGACCCGACACCCATGGCCTCGCGCGACCAGGTGTCAGGCGGGATGACCGTACCGAAGTATTGCGACGGATCGGACCCGAAGTCGAAGAACCGGCCGCCGAGTGCGAGGTCAAACTGTCGAATCCGCCAACCGATGGCAGCGGACGCGAGGTACGCGGCGCCCGGCGCGCGCCGGTAGGACCCTTCGAGGCCAATGTGACTGAGGGTCGCCAACGCAGCCGGATTGGCAAACACGGCTCCGGCGTCCCCAACCAGTGCCACGCCGGCATCGTTGAGCGCAAACCCTCTCACCGTCGCGGGAACGCCCAGGACGTACGGAGCGATGGAATCGGTGTCCTGCGCAACGGCAGGAGCGGCCAACGCACACGCGACCGAGACCGCGAGCACCAGGGCGCCATACAGCCGACCCCGTGGACGCGCGCCTAGCGAATCCGCAGAACTGCCAGTCGTGCTCTGACCCCCGCCGCGATGTTTCCGCCGAGCGGATCCTGGAACGTGAGCTTGAAGCCTTCCTGTGACGCCAGCTGTTCCACGAGCACATACTCCCCCGAGCCCGACCGCAGCGCCCCCGTGAGCGAGAAGAGGCCATCGACGGAGGCCAGCGGCACGAGTGGGTAGGGTCGCGTAAATCGGTCGGGAATCTGCCCGTGGAGCTCCCCGAAGGTGAATCGGAGCCGCGGCCAGGTAACATATGTGAGCCGTGCCGGCGCTTCGAAGTCCGTCAGGTCGGAGACCCAGTTGGCCAGCAACCACTCCGCCACGAGCTGCTCGAACGGGTATCCTGCGGCGGCGGCAACATTGTCCGCCCCGGTCACGCTCGTCTCCACCAGCCGCCGTAGCGTCACGGCGCCGTGTTGATCGATCAGCCACCGAAGGAAGAGCCATGCGCCGCCCCGCTCCGCAAGCGTTCCGGACCCCTCGCTGAAGAGGGTGAAGGTGGCACCGGGATCTTCCAAATAGAGAAACGCGTCGTACAGATCGCCGAGCGCGAACTGCGAGAAGCGCTCATCATCGTTCATCGCCGCAAAGTGCAGGGCCGCCAACTCCTCGGAAATGTGTGACAGTCCCTCATTCAACCACAGCACCTCGGACGATCCACCGCGCACGAGGACGTGCTGACTGTAGCTGATCATGTGCTGCACTTCGTGCATGAACGTGACGGGCACCAGACGGCGAACGCGATCCACAGGATGGGTGCACCCGGCAACGCCAGTGGGATCAGGCGTCAACGCATAAAACACTTCGGCCTGATTCGATCGTTGTCGGTCGTCGCTGAAGGCCGGATCGATATCGATCGAGAAGAAGAAGCCGGTGATGACGGTCGACTCACACTCCGATTGAGGCGTGAGCTGATTCACCACCGGCGTCATGAGGATGAGCACGAGGCCATTCTGATCGACGTCTGACTCCGATCCGAACGCGCTCGTCGCGACCTCATAGAGGTCGCGGTCGAACGTTGTGCCGAAATCCTGGAACGTCGCGGGGGAAAGCGTGTCAGGAGCATCTTCGTCGAGATAGATCGCGGCGTGCTCGCCTACATACTTGGCCGTGGCGGTCACCAATGAGAAGTCCGGGGCCTCACTGCAGGTGACCTTGTTGCACACGCGGAAGTCGCGCTGATCGCCGATCGCGATTCCCGCATCCACTCCGAGCACCGGCGCCATCGTCACCGCACCCGACTTGGGAAGCGCCGCGAACTCAGCCTCTCGGCTTCGGAGGAACTCGTGGAAGCGGTCGGCGGTCGTGAACGCCCGTGTAGGCGGTTCCCCCGCCGTTATCACAATGCCGACCGAATCCCCGCGAAGCTCGTAGTCGGCCAGGACGTTCGGCACCGATGTCGCAGCGTGCGGCACCAGCAGATACTGCGCTCCGTCGGGACCGGCGTCGGGATACACGGTGCAGTTATCCACGATCGACGGATCGATCGTCACGTACTCACCCACGTCGAGCTCGAGCGTGTTGGCCGCGGACAGGTAGGTGCCGGTGAGTGCGTTCGACGAGCCGCCGGGGAAGCGTACCGCGATCGAAACCGTTCCGGGCCGCAGGCAGGCCGGCACCTCCACGGACATGTCCTGCCCCAAGGCGGACGCAAACACGATCTGCGCCCTGGCTCCTCCAATGTCGACCGTGAGCGTGTCACGGAGGCGTGACCCACTGAGCACGATCGTGTCGCCGGCGCTGAAGGACGCAGGCACCACGTCCGTGAGACGCGGGGGCCCCAGCGCCACCACCGTAAACAGCGCGTTCGTCTCCGCAGCAACGACGAGCGACGCGCGAACGGTGTACGTACCCTCGTCCTGCCCGAGCGTCACATCCACTTCGGCACGACCTAAACCGTCCGTGACGGTCACCGTATCGGAGACCGTCGCCCCGACCCCACCAAGCACCGTCCACCGCACCTCCGCTCGTGGCACCGCGCTCCCATCTGCCGCTCGAACCTCTACCGCGAGCGGCCGACGCAGCCTGGCACCGGCAAAGGCCGCCTGCCCGTCGGTTTCCGCCACGGCCGTGATGTCAGTTGGCAGTGGTAACTCAGGCTCGCCAGTGCCGCATGCCGCGGCAACGAGCGCCAAAACAGCTGGACGCAAACAACGCAATCGCAAGGACTTCCTCCTCTGGTCGACGACGCTGTCGGTACGACGTCGAGACGTGCCGTAAGCTACAGCGATGGCGGAACATACGAGGGGCCAAACGGTTTTGACAACGCGCCGGGCGCCGGGTAAGCTTCTCAACTCCATGGCGTTTGTACACCTCCATACCCACTCAGAGTTCTCCCTGCTCGATGGAGCAAACCGGATCAGTGATCTGGTCGCCCGTGTCTCCGCACTGGGCATGGACAGCCTCGCGGTCACCGACCACGGCAATCTTCACGCCGCGCACACGTTTTATGAGACGGCGACGGGCGCAGGCATCCGGCCAATTCTGGGCTGCGAAGCCTACGTCGCGTTTGATTCGCGCCATTCTCGGGAACGCCCCTCGTGGGCGCCGGGCCCGTACTCGCACCTGGTGCTGTTGGCCAGCAACCGCACGGGGTACCACAACCTCGTCAAGCTGTCGTCGATCGGGTACACGGAGGGGTACTACCGCCGGCCACGCATCGACAAAGAGATCCTCGCCAAGCACAGCGACGGGCTGATCGGGCTCGCCGCGTGCCTCTCGGGTGAAATTGCCCTCTGGCTGAGGCAGGCGGACTACCCAGAGGCTCGCAAGGCCGCCGAATGGTTCGCACAGACGTTCGGACCGGAACGGTTCTGGCTCGAAGTCCAAGATCACGGCATTCCCGACGAAAAACTCGTGCAAGAGGGGATGTTCCGGCTTGCCGACGATCTCGGTATCCCCGTCGTGGCAACGAATGACGCGCACTATTTGGAGCGCGCCGACCACGAAGCGCACGACTGCCTGCTGGCAATCGGGACCGGTAAGGATCTGGATGACCCGAACCGCTTCCGCTTCAGCGGTTCAGAGAGCTACGTCAAATCCGAAGCGGAAATGGCGGAGCTGTTCCCGAGCCATCCCGACGTCCTGACCAACACCCAGCGCGTGGCCGATCTCTGCGAGTTCGACTTTGAGCAGCGGTATTTTCTGCCGGAGTTTCCGCGCCCTGCAGGGTACGAGTCCGACGACCACCTGCTCATCGAGCTCGCCACCGCGGGGGCGAAAACCCGCTTCGGCGATCCGCTGTCCACAGAGGTGCAGGAGCGTCTCGAGCACGAGCTCGAGGTCATCACCACTACGGGCTACGCCGGATACTTCCTCATCGTTCAGGATTTCATCCAAGCGGCGCGCGACCGCAGCATTCCGGTCGGGCCGGGCCGCGGGTCATCCGCCGGGTCGCTCGTCGCCTACGCGCTCGGCATCACGAACGTCGATCCACTCCGGTTCGGGCTCCTGTTCGAGCGCTTCCTCAATCCCGAGCGGATCTCGATGCCGGACATCGACATCGATTTCTGCTTCGAGCGCCGGGGAGAAGTCATCGAATACGTCCGCGAGCGATACGGCCGCGAGAGCGTCGGTCAGATCATTACCTTCGGCACCCTGAAGGCACGCGCGGCGGTGCGTGACATCGCCCCCGAAAGGTCCCCGAACTCGCCCAGTTGGTGCGGGGCAACGATACCTACAAGCGCCTCGTGGACTACGCGCAGCGGATCGAGGGGCTCGCACGCCACGCATCGGTCCATGCCGCCGGGGTCGTGATCGCCCCCGGGCCGCTCGACGAGTACGTCCCCATCTGCACCCCGCCCCAGCGCAACGCCGGATCCGCCGTCGACAGCGAGGAAGCGTTCATCACGCAGTACGACATGGTGAGTCTCGAGAAGGTCGGTATGCTCAAGATGGATTTCTTGGGCCTCAAGACCCTCACCGTGATCCATGACGCCCTCAAAATGATCCAGGAGCGGCACGGGCAGACGATTGATTTCGACACCGTGGATCTCGACGATCCCGACGTCTATCGGCTGTTGCGGGAGGGGCGCACTGCGGGGGTGTTCCAGTTTGAGTCTCCACTCGCGACCGACATGCTGCGCCAGCTCCGCGCCGACCGGTTCGACGATCTCGTCGCGACCAATGCGCTCATGCGTCCGGGCCCGCTCGATTCGGGCATGCACCAGGTGTACATGCGGCGCAAACGGGGCGAGGAGAACGTGCGGTTCCCGCACCCGGCGCTCCAGGACGTGCTGCGGCCCACGTATGGGGTGATCCTGTATCAGGAGCAGGTGATGCAGATCGCCAACGTGCTGGCCGGCTTCACACTGGCGGAAGCCGACGTTCTGCGGAAGGCGGTGGGCAAGAAGCAACAAGAGCTGATCGAGCGCGAGCTCAAGCGGTTCACCGGTCGGGCCGTCGAGCGAGGGAACGACCGCCGGACGATCGACGACATTGCGGCACAGATTCAGACCTTCGGCCGTTATGGCTTTCCCAAGTCGCATGCGGTCGCGTACTCGATCCTCTCATTCCAGACCGCCTGGCTCAAGGCGCACTACCCTGCCGAGTTCATCGCGGCGCTCCTCTCGTCGGAAATCGGCGACACGGACAAGGTCGTGTCCTACATCAACGAGGCGCGCGAGATGGGTCTCGAGGTCCTGCCACCCTCGGTGGACGAGTCGGGCTGGAAGTTTACCGTGATCGGGGACCATCAGATTCGATTCGGATTGGGCGCGGTGCGTCACGTCGGGCGCGGGGCCATCGAGTCGATCATCGCCGCCCGCGAAAGCGGTGAGCCCTTCGAATCGCTGACCGAGTTCTGCGAGCGCGTCGATCTCAGGGTGTGCAACAAACGCGTGATCGAGTCACTCGTGGCGGCGGGCGCCCTCGATCAACTGGACGGCCACCGCTCCCAACTCATCGCCGGACTCGATCACGCGCTCCACGAGGCCCAGCTGCGCCACGCGGAGCGGGAATCGGGTCAGGGATTGCTGTTCACCGACACGAGCGACGAGGAAACGGTAACCGGCGAGCACCAGCTGCCCGACTTGGCGCCGTGGACCGAGGCGGAGCGACTTGCCAAAGAGAAGGAAGTCATTGGATTCTTCATCTCTGGCCATCCGCTGGAGCGCTTCCGGGACGAGGTCCAGCTGTTCGGGACACGCACGTCGGCGACCCTGGGGACGTGGAGTGAACACGGGGTCACCGCGGCCGTGATCGTCACCGCCGTCAAGCGACGGATCAGTCGGAAGACCGGAGCAGAATACGCGCGGCTCACGATCGAGGATTTTCACGGGACGGCCGAGGCAATCGTGTTTCCGGAGACGTGGGGACGGCTCTCACAAGTGATCACGCCCGACGCCCTGCTGCTCCTGACCGGAGGGTACAGTGCCCGAGATCGCGGTGAGGATCGCGCGCCGTTCATCGTCGAGGACGCGCAGCCGCTCGAGGACCTCAAGCGTTCAGGCGCGGTGGGCGTGGCCGTCGAATGGTCGTCGGGCAAGGGACCCGACGCGGAGGCGACCCGAGCGATGAAGGCGCTCTGTGCCGCCCACCCGGGTGAGGCACCGGTGTTCGTGCGGTGGACGGACGGCAACGGGAGCACGGCACAGCTGCGGGCGCGTCGGTTGACCGTTGCCCTCAACGAGGATTTCCTTCGCGCGCTCCGCGAGCTCCTGGGTTCGAACCACGTGCGGCTCGTCAAGGCGCGGTAACGAGAAGGCGACATGGCAGCCAATGGACTGACGTTGGACTTCGAGAAGCCGATCGTGGAGCTGGAGCAGCAGATCGCCAACCTGCGACAGATGGCGACCGACCGCCGGCTCGACGTTGAAGGCGAGATCACCCCGCTCGAAGCGAAGTTGGTCTCCTTGCGGCGCGAGATCTACAGCAACCTGACGCCAATGCAGCGGGTGCAGGTCGCGCGCCACCCACGGCGGCCGTACACGCTCGATTACATCGACCGGGTCTTCACCGACTTCGTCGAGCTCAAGGGTGACCGCCTGTATCGCGACGACCCGGCCATCGTGTCCGGCTGGGCCCGACTCGACTCGCGGAGCGTCGTGGTGATCGGCCATCAGAAGGGCCGGGACACCAAGGCCAACCTCCAGCGCAACTTCGGCATGGCCCATCCCGAGGGATACCGCAAGGCACTTCGACTCATGCACATGGCTGAGCGCTTTGGCGTGCCGGTGATCACACTCATCGACACCCCCGGCGCCTATCCGGGGCTCGGAGCCGAAGAGCGTGGCCAGGCGGAAGCCATCGCTCGGAACCTCGAAGAGATGGCCGGTCTCAGGACACCCTTTGTCGCCGTCGTCATCGGAGAAGGTGGCTCCGGCGGGGCGTTGGCACTCGGCGTCGCGGACCGGCTGCTCATGATGGAGAACGCGATCTACTCGGTGATCTCTCCCGAGGGGTGCGCGTCCATCCTCTGGAGAGACGCGACGCAAAAGGAGCGCGCTGCCGAGGCGCTGCGTCTCACGGCAGCCGACCTGCTCAAGCTCGAGGTGATCGATGAGATCATTCCGGAGCCGGTCGGCGGGGCCCACGCCGACCCCGATGGTGCCGCCCGTACGCTCGAAGAGACGCTGATCACGCATGTGGACGAACTGGTCGACATGAAGCCAGACCGCCGACTCGACCTGCGCTTCGAGAAGTACCGCCGCATGGGGCAGTACGTCGAGGCATGACGTGACCGCACCCATCGTCGAGGTTCGCTTCAAAGGCAACCGACGCGAGTTCTTCACCTGGGAAGGCGAAAATGAGCTCCGAGTCGGCGACCCTGTGGTCGTACCGGCAAGCCGGGGCGAGGATCTGGGCTACGTCTCCGCCGTCGGCGACGTCGCGCAACGCAAGTGCGGCGTCGGATGCGACGGCTGCCCGGTCGGAGAGGCCAAGGAACCCCAAGGCAACGTCCTCCGCGCCGCGTCGTCTGAAGACGCATACCTCGGCGACCAGCTGCGCGTCGCGGAGGACGACGTGCGCCGCAAGGTCATGGAGCGGGTGCGGGCCCACAAGCTCCAGATGAAGATCTCCGACGCCGAGTGGCAGTGGGATCGCAAGAAGCTCACTGTCTACTTCACCGCCGACAAACGCGTGGACTTCCGTTCGTTGGTCCGCGATCTCGCCGCGCTCTTTCGCACCAGGATCGATCTGCGGCAGATTGGGGCGCGTGACGAATCGAAGCGGCTGGGCGGTGTCGGTCGGTGTGGCCGCGAGTTCTGTTGCTCGTCATGGCTCTCCGAGCTCCACCCCGTGAGCCTCTCGCTCGCGAAGGACCAGCAACTCTCGCTCAATCCCACGCAGATATCGGGTGGGTGCGGCCGGCTCCTGTGCTGCCTGCGATACGAGCACGAGTTCTACGTGGCGGCACGAAAACGGTTCCCCAAACTCGGCCGCAAGATCAATACGGCCCAGGGTCGAGAGATGGTCGACGCGGTGGAGATCTTCCGCGACCGAGTCGTGCTCAAGGCCGACGATGGGTCGACCCGATCCCTGCATCTCGAGGAGCTGAGGCGCGAGGTGGCCGGCGTCGAGGCACCGCCCCCGCCACCCGCGAAACCCAAGGAACCCACCGTCTCCAAACCGGAGAAAGCCGATCCGACCCTGACCCCGCAACAGGTTGTCGAGGCCGTATCACCCCGCAAGCGACGCAGGCGACGACGACGGCGACGGCGTCCAGGCGATCGCGGGGGGCCGCCGGGCGACCAGACTGGCCCCGACGAGAAGCGCGAATGACGAGCTTCTACATCACGACCGCCATCGACTACTCCAACGGCGAGCCGCATCTCGGTCACGCGTACGAGAAGATTGGGGCGGACTGCGTCGCACGATATCGGCGTCTGCGCGGACACGATGTTCGGTTCGTGATCGGGATGGACGAGCACGGACAGAAGGTCGCGCAGAGTGCCGAAGCCGCCGGCATCGAGCCGCAAGCGTGGGTCGACGACATCGCAACGAAGTTCCAGGACGCGTGGGCCGAGTTGGCCATCAGCAACACCGACTTCATTCGGACGACTGAGGCCCGTCACCACCGATCGGTGGAAGAGTTGTTCCGCCGCATTCAACAGGCCGGCCATCTCTCGGAAGGGGTGTACACCGGGTACTACTGCATCGGCTGCGAGGGATTCAAGCTCGAGAAGGACCTCGTGGACGGGAAGTGCCCCACGCACCCGACGCGGGAGATCAAATGGGTCGAGGAACCGAACTACTTCTTCGAAATCGGTCGGTTCCGGCAGCGGCTGCTGGATCTCTATCGGGATAACCCGACGTTCGTCCAGCCCAAACCGAAATACAACGAGGTCCTGAACGTCGTCACCGACTGGACCGCAGACCAGCGTATTTCGGTGAGCCGATCCCGCGTTCCGTGGGGCATCCCGTGGCCCGACGACCCGACGCACACCGTCTACGTCTGGTTCGAGGCGCTCATCAACTATCTCTCGGCCACCGGTTTTCCCGACGACGGGTTCAACGCGATGTGGCCAGCGGACGTCCACGTCATCGGACCGGACATCGTCCGCTTTCATGCCGCCATGTGGCCAGGCATGCTCATGGCCGCCGACCTCGCCGTGCCGAAACAGGTGTGGTGCCACGGATGGATCAACACCGAGTTCGGCCGCTTCTCCAAGTCGGCGGGCGTCCGTGTCACCCTGCGGGAGATCATCGACCGTCACGGCACCGATGCGTTGCGATACTTCGTGCTGCGTGAGGTGCCGTGGGATTCCGACGGCACGTTCACCTGGGACCGGTTCGACGTCCGCTACACGGCCGAGCTCGCGGATGGATACGGCAATCTGGTGAGCCGCGTGCTCGCCATGATCGGGCGGTATCTCGACGGCGCCGTGCCCGACGCCGCAAATCCGACCCCGCTGGATTCGGCCGGAGACGAACTGATCGCCACCTACCGCGACGCGATGGACCGAAACCTCCTGCATACCGGTGCCGAGCAAGCATGGCGCCTCGTAGATCGCGCTAACGGGTTCGTGGAGGAGCGGGCGCCCTGGACGCTCGCCAAGGAGGAGCGGACGGCCGAGCTCGGCGACACGCTCGGGGCCCTGGCTCGGGCTGTCGCCAGGATTACGATGATGGCCAGCCCGTTCATGCCTGCCAAAACGCAGGCCGTCTGGGACGCCCTGGGGCTCGCGGGCGATGTTGCGGGGGCGCCATGGGCGTCTCTGGAGCGCCCCCCGATCGCCAACCGGACCACGCACAAGCTACCGCCGCTGTTTCCCAAAGACGGACAGAGGAGCTAAGTCTTTGGAAAACCGATATTTACAAGTGTGCGCTATGTGGTTGACACGCGGGAGACCAGTAGTCTATTTTTGCCGCGCGTCCTCACCGACGCGAGGGGCATGGTGCGCCGGTGCGATACAGGTCCGGCGTCGAACCGGATCGGAGGAGAAGTAGCCGATGGCGGCTGACAAGTGGACGGTGGTAATCGTACCCCACGGAGCGGGCGGATCCCGCTCAGTGAGCGTGTCCGCGACCAAAGTGCGGGCCCTGGCGACGGCGCTGGCGATTCTGGGGATCGCCACAGTCGGCTTCGCCTACGCCACCATCAATCGTGCCGTCGACCTCTCCCGCCTCGACCGCCTCGAACGTCGGAACGAGATTCTCACCGAAGAACTCGCTCGGGCGCAGCACGTGCTGACCGGCCTTGGCGACACCATCGGCGTGATTGCGGAGCGAGATCAACTCGTGCGGTTGCTCGCAGGGCTCCAGCCCACCGACCCATCAGTCCAACTCGCAGGTATCGGTGGACCGGCCGGCACGTGGACCGAGCGCGACCAGGTCCTCTCCGAAGCGCCCGAGGGCCGGGCGGCCCTGGATATGCGCTCCCAGCTGGACGGGTACATCCGCCGCGCCAACCTCCTTGCCGGATCGTTCGGCGAGGCGATCGACAGCCTGGAGATTCACCGCGATCGGCTGGAACGCACGCCGTCGATCTCCCCCATTCCGCCGTCGGTGGGGTGGTTCACCAGCGGGTTCGCCCGAATCCGCATGCACCCGATCTACAACGAACCACGACCGCATCCCGGCATCGACGTCTCGGCACCGCTGGGCACGCCGATTTTGGCACCCGCGGATGGGCGCGTCGTCGACGTGCGCCTGAAGTCGGGCTACGGCAAGACGGTCACCGTCGACCACGGCTACGGGGTCCAAACGTTCTACGCGCACTGTTCTCGCACGCACGTGCGTGTGGGCGAGGCGGTGTCTCGCGGCGACAAGATTGCCGAAGTCGGCAAGACCGGTATCGCCACTGGTCCGCACCTCCACTACGAGGTGCTGGTCAACGGGCAGCCGGTAAACCCACGGACATTCATCTTCCCGCAGGCGATCGTCGACTGAGCAGCTCCCGGTCACCAGCCCAATTCCACACGACCATTCCGAGCAGGGCCTCCCACGCCTTGGGCGTGGCTGTGCTGCTGGGTCTTTCCGCCTGTGATGGCGACACCGAGCTCATCGTGCGGGCGGCAACCGATGCTGCGGTGCCCATCGTTGGGCTCGAGGTGGCGGCCCTCCCGTTCGATCCGGACCAGATCCTGGATTCGCTAGCCGCTGTGGCGACCACTCCCCGCCCGACGTTCCCGGACCTCGAGGCGGAGATGCTCGCCTACCAGCGCCCACAGAGCGATCAGGTCGACCAGGTGACGCGCCCGTGGCGGGCCCTGCGCGACACCGCGGAGCTCCTGGCGGACTCGCTCAATGCGGCGGATCGCTCCGACCCGGCCTACCCCGCGGCCTACAACCGTTTCCGGCAACTCTATCAACGGTTGGCGCTGCGGGGAGCCGAGCGGGATGCCGCGCTCCGCCGCCTGAACGGTGACCATCGGGACCTGGCGCAGCGTGCCGCCGCCGCCGCCGAGTCACTCCGCACGTGGGAGTACGAGACGTACTCGGACTATGCGGATGTCGCAGCGGCGGCGTTGCTCCGAGAGGGGCGTCAGGTCACCGAGGCGAGCACCGGACCCGACGGCGAGGCACGTCTCACGTTGCCGCCGGGTCGGTGGTGGGTCGTGGCACGTCTCACCGACCCCGACAATCCGTTCGTGGAGTACTATTGGAGCGAGCCAGTGACGGTGACACAGATGTTGCCGGTCCGTCTCCCCTTGGGCACCGGGAACCGCACGCGGCGCTGGCGACATTAGGGGAACAGACCCGAACGGCGAGGAAGAGGTGACGGTGACCAAAGGAATCGGCTTGGTGGTGCTCGGCATCGCGCTCGGTGTTGGCGGGATGTGGTCCGCAGGATCGCTCCGGTCTTCGAACTCCGAATCCACAACGGCCACCCCGTTGCCAGCCCCCGCCGCGACGCAAATGGTCCAAGGCGAATTCTTGGACGCTCGCACGAAGGGTGATCCGAACGCGCCCATCACCATCATCGAGGCGTCGGATTTCCAGTGCCCCTATTGTCGCGTGTTCTGGGAAGAGACGCTGCCCCTCCTGGAACAGGAGTACGTGAATACTGGGAAAGCCCGTCTCGTGTTCCTGCACCTTCCGCTTCCCCAACTGCACGCGAATGCGCCAGCCGCGCACGAGTTCGCCATGTGCGCCGCCATGCAGGGGCGATTCTGGCCCGTGCACGATGCGCTCTTCGAGTATCAAACCGGCTGGGCCGGGTTGACCGAACCGGGACCGTACTTCCGGCAGCTCGCCGATTCGGCCGGCGTCGATACGGATCTCCTGGAGCGCTGCTTCGAGACCGGTGCCGCACGCCAGCTCGTGCGCCAGGAAGCGGAGCGCACCTTCGGATCGGGGATTCGGAGCACGCCGAGCTTCGTGATCGAGGGCGGTCTCCTTCCGGGAGCCCACCCGATCGAAACCTGGCGGCCGATTCTGGATTCGATTTTCGAGGCGAAACGGTAGCTGGCAGCTTTCAGCCTACAGCTACCCCAACACCGACAACCCCACGTCGTACAACGCGTGCGTCCACGCGGCAATCCCAAAGCCGCGCAGCACGTAGAGGCCGCTCAGGAGGAGCCCCGCAATCGCGCGGAACGCGAACGATGACGCCGTGAGCTGATCCCCGTAGGGACCGATGTAGTGAAATCCTGAGAAGATGATCGCGCTCGCGACGATTGCCACACCGACGGCGACGCGCTTGGTCCAGCCCAGACGCAGACCGACGGCCAACAGTCCTGAGACCAGGAGTACCCGAAAGAGTAGTTCCTCGTAGATCCCTGCCCCGAGCGAAACGACCAACTGGGTTCCAAGCGGCAGGGTCGCGACCGGTCCCTGCGCCGCGGCACTCAGGAGCGTCGGTCCGCCTTGCAGCAGCCACGTCGTGAGCACAGCGACCGTCTGTCCGAACAATGCCGCGTAGATCAGGCTCTCCACCATCATGCCACCGAAGAGCCGCGGGCGGAGTGGATCGGTCCGCGCGCGGTGATCGCGCCAGACCATCCAGCCACCAATCCCCAGGAAGAGCACGCCGAACACCACAAGCCCCCCGCGGCCGCCGAGCGAGAGGAACATCGTCTTGAGCAGGACGTCGGCGCCGTTGCGTACGCCGGCGAAGGCCGAGTGCGACAGCAAGGCCGCGAGCCCCTCGTAAAGTAGGAGCAGGGGGAACGCGAACAGCAGGCTGTAGCGGAGTTGTTTACTGGTAGCGAAATAGGATTCGAGGGTCACGCGCGCTGTCTCCTCCGGAACCGGTGGCCTCACAGAATGTACGGCAGCCACGCGTGTTTGTGTCAGTCGAGGATCCCCGGTCGTCCGGCATTCCTCGAAGAGCTACACCGCGCTATGCTTGGCCGCAGTGACCGCGCTCACCCTCTATCGCTCGACCACGCGGATCGCTCGGCGGTTGCCGCTCACCGGCGTCCTCGGCAGGGCCGTCAGGGGACGCACACGTGCGGTGCGTCGTTGGACCGATTGGGCAGCCCAGTCCAGGGGCGACGGCCCGCTGCTGTGGATCCACGGCGCCTCTGTGGGCGAATCGCTGGCCGCAACGCCCGTGGTACACCGACTGCGACGGGCGCTGCCGACGGCGCAGGTCGTTCACTCGTACTCCTCGCCGTCGGCGGAGACCTGGCCATCTCCGTTCCCGCGCGCGTTTGCCGAATACGTGCCGTGGGATGAACGCCGCGCCGTCAAGCGAGTGTTGGACGCCGTGCGGCCCACCCTCCTCGCGTTCAGTCGCGGCGACCTGTGGCCGGAACTGGCGATGGAGGCAGCAGCCCGCGCCGTTCCCGTCGCCGTCATCGGCGGCAC
>JBDHAN010000047.1:0-17148 GCA_039588055.1 Gemmatimonadota bacterium
GTGTGGTCTCGCTGTCCCCGTCCACGACCGAGCTCCTATTCGCGATCGGTGCCGGTGACCGGCTCGTCGGTCGCACACGCTGGTGCACGGATCCGCCAGCGGCGCTCGACGTCCCCAGTGTCGGCGACGGCCTCAATCCCAACATCGAGTTGATCCTGAGTCGCCGCCCGGATCTGGTGATCTTCTACCATTCGCCCGCGAACGCCTCGGCGATTCAGCAACTCACCGCGCTCGATATTCCCTCATTGAGTGTCCGTCTCGATCGGCTGGAGGACCTGGCACCGGCCGCTCGGCTACTGGCGTCTCTCACGGAACAGGCGGGGGTTGATGCGCTGCTCGAAGGGTTTGACGCCGAGCTGACGGCGCTCCCACAGCGTGAGTCCGGGTCGACGCCGCGCGTGCTGATCCTGGCGTGGGATGCGCCACCGATCGTCATTGGCGGAGGGAGTTTCCTGAGCGAGCTCGTTCGCTTGGCCGGAGGTGAGAACGCCTTCGCCGACCTCGCGCAGCCGTCTGCGCCGGTGAGCATCGAGGCGATCGTTGTACGGCAGCCGGATCTCGTGCTGGTCGTCGGTGACACCGAACCTGTGTTCGCGTCCCGCTCGGAGTGGCAGGCGGTCACCGCGATACGCGATCGTCGCTTCGTGTCCGTGAGCGGGACGGAATTCAGCTGGCCATCCTTGCGGTCGGTGGAGGCAGTGCGGCGTCTCCGCGCCGCACTCGCCGAAGTCTCATGAGTCGGTGGTTGGCGTTGGGCGGCCTGAGCGCGGTGGCGATCGCCGTCGGCATTCTCGTTGGACCGGCACCGGTCCCCCCACGCGACGTCTGGGAGGCGCTGGGCGGTGGCGGTGACGCCGCGACCGTTGCAATCGTGCGAGAGTTGCGACTGCCGCGTGTCGTGCTCGCCTTTCTCATCGGCGGGTGCCTGGCGGTAACGGGTGCGGCGCTCCAGGCCCTCGTTCGCAACCCGCTCGCCGATCCCTACTTGTTGGGGCTCTCGGGAGGGGCGGGGCTGGGCGCCGTGGCGGCGATTGCCCTTGGGTTGGGTGGGGCCTGGGGAGTGCCCGTCGCCGCATTGGTCGGTGCGCTGTTGGCGATCCTTCTCGTCTATCGTGTGGCGCTCGTCGCTGGCTCCGTGCTCGACACCAGGGTCCTGATCCTCGGTGGTGTCGTGGTCGGCGCGTTTGCGGCGTCGATCATGGGGGCCATCATGGCGCTCTCGCCGGCGCCGGAGGTACGGAACGCGCTCATGTGGCTCTTGGGGAGCTTCGAGCGGGCGTCGTGGCGGTCGGTAACGGTCTTCGCGGCCTATGCCGTCGTTCCGCTCGCAGTGCTATACGCGCGAGCGCGTGACCTCGATCTGCTTTCACTTGGCGACGAACCGGCACATCACCTCGGCACGAACGTCGAGCGAGCGAAACGCGTGCTCTATGTCACGGCGTCGCTGCTCACCGCCGTTGCCGTGAGTCTTGCCGGAATCATCGGATTTGTCGGTCTCGTCATTCCGCATGCAGTGCGCCTCGTGTTGGGACATCTCCATCGCGTCCTGCTTCCCGCCGCCTTTCTCCTGGGAGGGACCCTTCTGGTCGCGGCCGATGCGCTTGCCAGAACGGTGTTCGAGCCGGTCGAGTTGCCAGTCGGCGTGGTGACCGCGCTGATCGGCGTGCCGGTCTTCATCCTGCTCGTTCGGCGATGGGCGACCTGATCTTCGAAGCGCACGCGCTGCGCTACCGATATCCGGGGGCCGCTCAGGAGGCCGTGTGTGATGTGAGCCTCGACGTGCCGGCGGGTGAGCTTCTCGGGATCGTCGGGCCCAACGGGAGCGGGAAGACCACGCTGCTCAGACTCCTCTTGGGTGTGGTCCGTCCCAGCTCCGGAGTCACCCTCACCGGTGGTCGCTCGGCCCATACGTGGACACCTCGAGCGCTCGCGCGAGAGGTGGGCGTCGTCGTGCAGCGGGAGGAACCGGCGTTCCCGCTGCGGGTGCGGCAGTCGGTCGAGTTCGGGCGGTACGCCCACCTCGGTGCGCTCGGTGTCCCAGGGCCGCGCGATCGAGAGGCGGTCGAGCGCGCTCTCGAGCGGTGCGATGTTGCGCGCTTGGCCGATCGGTGGGTTGGAACGCTCTCCGGCGGGGAATGGCAGCGGGTACGGGTGGCGCGGGCACTCGCTCAGGAGCCTCGAGCGCTGGTGCTCGACGAAGCGACTGCAAGCCTGGATATCCGTCATGAGATGGAAGTCTTCGAGTTGGCGGCAGAGCTGGTGCGTCTGGAGGGGCTCGCCGGGGTGCTGGTGACGCACCGGGTCAACCTCGCCGCACGATTCGTCGATCGCATCGTGATCATGGACAGGGGGATCGCACGAGCGACGGGTCGCCCGAGCGATGTGCTCACCCGCGAGGTGGTGCAGGGAGTCTTTCAATGGCCCGTCGCCGTTCAGGAATGGGACGGGGTGCCTCAGGTTATTCCGCTGAGACGAGGGCGTCCGGGAGAAGACGCGTGAAATCTCACTTACGGTTGATTGTCGTTGGATTCGGTCTCGTGGTCGTCGGGCCACGCTCGGTGTGCGCCCAGCAACCGCGCGACACCACAGCACTCGATCCGTTGATTGTGACGGCAGAGCGGCTTCCTACGGTTCGGTCTGCGAGCTCCGCCACGGTTACGGTCATTACAGCAAAAGACCTTCGCGAGCGCGGCATCCGCCGACTACTCGATGCGCTGCGCGACGTGGCTGGGCTGGATATCGCCCAGACCGGCTCGTACGGTGGGAGCGCTGCCTTGTTCCTTCGCGGCGGTGAGAGCGACTACGTCAAGGTCCTGGTCGATGGCGTACCCGTGAATGATCCGGGCGGCGCGGTTGACCTGGCCGATCTCACGACTGACAACGTTGAGCGCATCGAGATCGTGCGAGGTCCCGTGAGTGTGCTGTATGGGTCGGACGCGGTATCGGGTGTCGTGCAGGTGTTCACACGTCGCGGTCGGGGCGGCGCACGCGGCGAGGTGAGCATGCGAGCAGGAAGTTACACGGCGCTCGAAGCGGTGGGGGATATATCAGGAGGGACTGACGTCGTTGGCTACGCGCTTTCTGCATCGCATGCCCGTACGGACGGCATCTACGCCTTCAACAACGAGTATCGCAACATCGTGTGGAGCGGTGTGGTCAATACGAGTCCCGATGAGCGAACGACGGCGCGCCTGGCGCTCCGCTACGCGGACAGTCGCTATCACTTCCCGACTGACGGTGCTGGACGGGAAGGGGACCAGAACGCGTTCCAGCGGCGCAATCGTGTGATTGGTGCTCTCGAGCTCTCACGGCACTTGGCGCCGGCGTTGGAGGCGCAGCTCCTCATGAGCGTGCACGCGGTCGACGGGGGTATCGACGATCGCCCCGACGGACTCAGCGACACGCTGGGCTTCTTCGCCTACAACAGTGTGCAAGCGGTGACCCGGCGAAGCGCGGAGCTACGGATCAATGCGTTTGTTACGGCATCTTCGGGTCTGACGGCAGGCGTGCAGCTCGAAGAAGAACAGGAGCGGTCGGCTGCGAATTCTCAGAGCGCGTTTGGGCAGGAGTCGAGCTCGTTCGACGTCGAGCGCCGCAATCTCGGATACTACGTGCAGTTCCGTTCTTCGGTCGTCTCGGGGGTGGGGGTGACCATCGGGGCGCGCATCGACGACAACGATGCCTTTGGGACCTTTCTCTCGGCGAGAGGAGGAGTCGTCTATCGAATGACATCCTCGACTGGGATC
Source organism: Gemmatimonadota bacterium (assembly GCA_039588055.1). Taxonomy (GTDB): domain Bacteria; phylum Gemmatimonadota; class Gemmatimonadetes; order Gemmatimonadales; family GWC2-71-9; genus JAOTVV01. The sequence goes on from JBDHAN010000047.1 coordinate 3,747, forward strand.
CGCGTGTCCGTCGGGAGAGCCTTCAAGGAACCGAGCTTCTTCGAGAACTTCGCCGATGCGCCCTTTGCCCGCGGGAATCCGGATCTGCGGCCGGAACGCGCGTTGAGCTGGGAAGTGGGTCTGGAGCACGCCCTGCTCGATCAACGGGTCAGAATTGCGGCAACGTATTTCGACCAGCGATTCCGCGACCTGATTCAGTACACGTTTGCCCCGCCGGATCCCGCCGATCCCACGTACTACAACGTCGCGGCCGCCAATGCACGCGGGCTGGAGGTCGAGTTGGGCGCGAAAGTGGCCTTTGGGCTGCAGATCATGGGGGCCTACACATATCTCCGAACCGCGGTGATCGACGCTGGATTTGACTCGGGAGCGGGTGCGCCGTTCGTGAGTGGCGCCCGCCTCCTACGGCGTCCGACGCATGCACTCAGCGTGACGGCGACGCAGCGCATGAGCCGGCGCGCGCACGCGACCGCCGTGCTACGCTACGTCGGCAACCGTGCCGATCGCGACTTCACGGCAGGGTCTGCGGAGCCGGTCGCGCTGCCAGGCTACCTTGTCGTCGACGTGGCAGCACGCGCCACCGTGTGGAGAGGAGGTGCGGGGCGCCCTTCACTGGATGTCACAGCGCGTGTCCGAAACCTGTTTGATGTCTCGTATCAAGAGGTGTTTGGATTTCGAACGCCCGGTCGAACCGTGCTGCTGGGCGCAAGCGCCGGGATCTGAGAACTATCTTTAGACATGGCCTTGATTTCCACGCCAGCGCTCGTGCTTCACACCTTCCCATACGGCGAGACGTCCAAGATCGCCCGCCTTCTCACGCGTGATCAGGGGGTGCAGAGCGTCATTGCCAAGGGTGCATCGCGGGCCAAGAGCAAGTTTGGCGCGCGGCTTCAACCGCTGAGCGACGGCACAGCACAGATTTACCTCAAAGCGAATCGCGACCTCCACACGTTGGCCGAGTTCGACGTCAACCGTCAGCGCCAGCATCTCACGCGCGACATCCGACGCTACACCGCGGCGACCGCCTTTGCCGAGGTTGTGATGCGGTTCTGCCCGGCCGAGCCACATCCCGAGGTGTATGACCTGGCAGAAGATGTGCTGGAGCGCCTCGCTTCGAGTCCCGCGTCTGATCTCGACGTCGTGGCACTCGGGGCATTGTGGGCCCTGGTTGGGACATTGGGATTCGCGCCTCGAAGCGACGCCTGCGCCAAGGACGGTCTAGCACTGCCAGCTGGAGCGGTGACGTTCTCCGTAGGAGATGGCGGGTTCCTCTGCCAGCTGTGCTCGCGGGGCGTCGAAGGCGCGCGACTCACGTCGGCTGATCGTGAGGCGCTGCAACACCTGATCGATGGGGAGCTCGACGCGGTCGGGAAGCTTGCGCCCAAGCACGCGGTGGCGCATCGGCGGCTTCTCGTACGATTCGTCGAGCGCCACGTGGCCGAGGGACGGGAACTCACGGCACTGACCCTCTGGCAGGATCTCGCGTGAACCGGCACGTCGTCGTCGGAACGGCGGGTCACGTCGACCACGGCAAGACGGCGCTCGTGAAGGCGCTGACGGGCACCGACACGGATCGATGGGCCGAAGAGAAGCGGCGCGGTATCACCATCGATCTCGGGTTTGCGAGGCTCAATCTCAGCGATGGCCTCACGGCCAGTATTGTGGATGTACCCGGCCATGAAGACTTCGTGCGCAACATGGTCGCGGGCGCGACGGGCGTCGACGTCGCCTTGCTGGTCGTGGCCGCCGATGAGGGAGTCATGCCGCAGACGGCCGAGCATTTGGCAATCCTCGAGTTCCTCGGTGTCCGCGCCGGAGTGGTGGCGATCAGCAAGACAGACTTGGCAGAGCCCGATTGGCTCGACCTGGTGGTTACGGATGTGATGGAGCGAGTCAGCACCTCGTCCGTCGCGTGGGAGTCGCCAGTGCACTGGTCAGCCGTGACGGATCAGGGGCGGGAAGAGCTGCTCGGCGCCTTATCTCGTGCAGCGGAACGGGCGACGCTGCGGTCGGACGACGATCTCTTTCGCATGCCGGTCGATCGCGTCTTCAGTATACCCGGCGCCGGCACGGTGGTCACCGGAACGTCATGGAGCGGTACCGTTGCCGTTGGCTCTTTCGTCCGGGTCATGCCAGGCGATACTCGCGCTCGGGTGCGGTCTGTTGAGGTCCACGGCGAATCGCGGGAGCGAGCGGAGCCGGGGCGGCGCACAGCACTGGCCCTGCCAGGCACTGAGCGGGACGACATCGCGCGTGGCTCGGTGGTCGTGTCCGACGAGACATGGCGAGAGTGCTCGGTGATCGATGTGATGCTGACGCTGTTGCCCGACGTCAAGCCGATTACGCAGCGCTCCCGCGTTCGCCTGCACCTGGGGACGGCGGAGATCATGGCGCGCGTGACCCCCGAGCGCGGCGACATCGCACCAGGATCGACGGCGGCGGCGCGCCTCCGGCTCGAGCAACCGGTCGTTGCGCGATGGGGCGATCGGGGCGTGATCCGTTCGTACTCTCCCATCGACACGGTCGGTGGTTGTGTTGTGGTGGACCCGTTTCCGCCGTTGCGGCCCCGTCGGCCGGTGAAGCTCGAGCGGCGTCTCGTCCGCGATCCGGCTGAGCGCGCTCGCACAGTCATCGAGTTGGCGGGATGGCATGGGGTCGCGCCCGCTGACCTGCCAGTTCGCGTCGGCGTGCACCCCAGTGAGGTGCAGGCGCTCGTCGCCGAGTTGGTGCGATCGGGAGTCACCGAGATCGGGGGTCAATTGCTCGGCCAGTCCGTGCTCGACGAGGCGCGGCGAGGGACGCTCGGCGCGATCGCGGACTACCACGGAGCGCACCGGTTAGAGCCCGGCATGCCGCGCGAGTTGGCTCGGAGCGTTCTGAGCATCCCGTCCTACGCCGACGCGGTACACGGATTGTTAGTGGAGGCCGGGGACGTGGTGTTGGAGGCAGAGACTATTCGATTGGCGCAGTTCACGGCGACGCTTTCCGACGGGCAGCGCGAACTGACGAAGGCGATCCTCCGTGTGCTCGAGGCGGAGGGCGCGCGGGGTGCGACCGAGGCCGAGTTGGCTGAAGCCGTTGGGACGAGCGGGATTCGCGAGGTTGCCGGATTCATGTTGCGGGAGGGCAGGATCGTCCGGGTCGGGCCAGACCGGTACTATGAAGTCGGCGCGGTCGAACGCCTGCGAGACCAGATCCTGGGGTACATGCGAGAACATGGGCGAGCAACGCCAGCGCAACTTCGTGAAATAACGTCACTTACGAGGAAGTACCTCATCCCGATTCTAGAGTGGCTTGACACGGCCGGTTACACCCGCCGTGACGGTGACGCCAGACGCCTCGGACCTGCCGCGCCAAAGGTGGGGTAGCATACTTGACGGGGTCTGCGGTGAATCCTAGCTTCAAGATTGTGGGAGGATACGCACTCAAACCCAAGGAGTGGTACGCAAGGAACTTTTTCGTTTGATAGGAGTCGGACATGAAGCTAGCCTGGGCGGTGGTGGTGTCGCTCGGGCTCCTGATCGCTGTACCGGCGGTCGCTGATGGGCAGGAGAGCACCGATTCTCCGGTGCAGTTGCACAGGAATTACCCGAATCCGTTCAATCCGGAGACGACGATTCCGTTCTCCCTGGAGTTCTCTCTCTGGGAGGGTGGGGGCAATCCTGTTGTCTCACTCCGGATCTACAACATCCTGGCTCAGATGGTGGCGGTGCCGATCCTCCAGGGATCCGGCGAACCACTGAGCAACGTGTCGTTGGAGTGGAACGGGACGGGTGATTATGCCGCATACTGGGACGGGTCCGTGGTCGGGACCGGCCATGAAGCGGCGTCAGGAGTCTACGTCTACCAACTGGTGGTCAATGGAAGAGCACAGTCCAAGAAGATGACCATCGTGAAGTAGCGAAAGGAGCTCGAGCGAGGGACAATCATTCTGTCAGCATTTGAGTGACAACGCGCCGGCCACAAGCCGGCGCGTCTGTCTTTGTGGCACAAACATGTCAGAAATGCATGTTTCAGGCGGTATGGAGGTTGCGCCCCCTGTATCACGACCGACAACTGATTACTGATAACTGAAGACTGACAATGCTTCGTCCTGAACGATTAACGGTAAAAGCGGGAGAAGTTCTCCAGGCCGCCGTCGCGCTCGCGAGCGAGCGCGGGAATCCGGTGGTCAATGACGCCCATCTGTTCCTGGCACTCCTGGAACAGGAAGAGGGGATCGTCGTTCCGGTCTTACAGAAGACGGGCGTGAGCGTCGCCGAGCTTCGCGAGGAGGCGCGACGAGAGCTGGACCGTCTCCCGACCCAGAGCGGTGAGGCAAGCCCGACCGTATCTCGCGAGCTCAGTACCGCGTTGGATCATGCGGACGCACTTGCCAAAGAACTCGGCGACGCATACGTGTCGACGGAGCATCTCTTGATTGGACTTGTTGATACGAAGGGTGCAGCCGCGCGCGAGCTTCTCTCAGCGCGTGGCGTCGACCGAGATCATCTGCTCGAGGGTCTGACGTCGGTGCGTGGGAGCCACCGGGTGAGCGACGTTGAGCCCGAGCAACAGTACCAGGCACTCGAGCGCTTTACGAAAGACCTCACCGAGCTCGCACGACAGGAGAAGCTGGATCCCGTCATCGGGCGCGACGAGGAAATTCGACGCGTTGTGCAGGTTCTCTCACGTCGTACGAAGAACAATCCCGTCCTCATCGGTGAAGCGGGGGTAGGGAAGACGGCGATCGTGGAAGGGCTAGCCCAACGGATCGTGAACGGCGACGTCCCGGAGTCACTGCGCGGGAAGCGCATCATCGTGCTGGACATCGGTCAGCTTCTGGCCGGCGCCAAGTACCGCGGTGAATTCGAGGAGCGACTCAAGGCGGTGCTGAAGGAGATCACCAGCCAGGAAGGCAAGTTCGTGGTCTTCATCGATGAGTTGCACACGCTCGTCGGCGCGGGTGCGGCCGAAGGTGCGGTGGACGCCTCGAACATGCTCAAACCGGCGCTTGCTCGAGGTGAGTTGCACGTGGTTGGCGCGACAACCCTGGACGAATATCGAAAGCATGTCGAGAAGGACAAGGCGCTCGAGCGACGCTTCCAGCCCGTGTATGTTGGCGAACCGTCAGTCGAGGACACCATCGCCATCCTGCGCGGATTGAGAGAACGCTACGAAGTGCACCACGGCGTGCGGATCGTGGATACCGCGCTGGTGTCGGCCGCAACGCTCTCTGACCGGTACTTGGGTGAGCGTCATCTGCCGGACAAGGCGATCGACCTGGTGGATGAGGCGGCGAGCAGACTGCGCATCGAAATTGACAGTCTGCCACAGGAGATTGACGAGGTCGAGCGTCGCAAGATCCAGCTGCAGATCGAGGAGCAGGCGCTGGCCCGCGAGAAGGACCGGGCGAGCAAGGAGCGTCTGGCGGCGCTGCGGAAGGAACTTGCTGAGCTGGATGAGCGATCGCAGGCCATGAAAGCGCAGTGGCAGGCCGAGAAGAATGCGATAACGGCGCTCCGAGGAAAGAAGGCCGAGCTGGAAGGTGCTCGGCTCGAAGCCGATCGAGCCACACGGGCAGGCAATCTGCAGCGGGCAGCAGAAATCCGCTACGGCACCGTGCCCTCCCTCGAGGCTGAGATCAAGACCGAAAAGGCCCGTCTCGCTGAGATACAATCCAGTGTACAGTACCTCAAGGAGGAAGTTGGGCCTGAGGACATCGCGGAGATCGTCTCCAAGTGGACCGGCATTCCCGTGAGCAAGATGTTGGAATCGGAGCGGGATCGACTGACGCACCTTGAGGCCGAGCTCCACCGTCGTGTCATCGGACAGGATGAAGCGTTGGCAGCTGTGGCCAATGCCGTCAGGCGCGCGCGTGCGGGGCTGCAGGATCCCAATCGCCCGGTCGGCAGCTTCATCTTCCTCGGGCCGACGGGCGTCGGAAAGACCGAGACGGCGCGTGCGTTGGCGGCGTTTCTCTTCGACGACGAGCGCGCCCTCGTTCGCCTCGACATGTCGGAGTACGGGGAAAAGCACTCAGTGGCGCGCATGATCGGTGCCCCTCCCGGATATGTCGGCTACGAGGAAGGTGGCCAGCTGACCGAGTCGGTCCGAAGACGGCCGTACTCGGTGGTGCTGTTTGATGAGATCGAGAAGGCACACCCGGAGGTGTTTGATGTACTCCTGCAGATCCTGGACGACGGACGCCTGACGGACGGTCAGGGTCGCACCGTCGATTTCCGTAACGTCGTACTCATCATGACGTCCAATCTCGGCGGCCAGTGGATTCTCGAGCTCGGGGAGCACCAGTGGGAGGAAGCGGAGCGTCGGGTCATGGAGAGCATGCGTCAGACGTTCAAGCCCGAGTTCTTGAACCGCGTTGATGATGTTGTGGTCTTCCGGCCCCTTTCGCGTCAGGATCTCGGGTCGATCATCGATCTGCAGTTGCAGCGGGTGGCGAGCCTGTTGGCTGACAAGGGTCTGAGCATCGAGGTCGCGCCCGATGCGAAGGAGCTGCTCGTCAGTGAAGGGTACGATCCGGTGTACGGGGCCAGACCCCTCAAGCGAGTTATTCAGCGACGCATTCAGAACCGGCTCGCCATGGCCCTGTTGGAGGGCGAGTACGGTGAAGGCGACCTTGTGCGGGTGACTCGCTCTCAGGATGGAGAAGGTCTCGACTTCGTGCGCGTGGAGCGCGCCCAGGCAGGCTTGGCCAGCACACCGGAACAGGCGGGTGTCGGCCCCTAATCGCGCGCCGCTCAGTGAAGGCGACCGCCTTGGCATGGAGATCGCCCTTGCTGAGGCTCGCGCCGCCGCTGCGGTCGGTGAAGTGCCGGTCGGGGCGGCCGTCGTTGTGGGCTCGCAGGTCATTACACAGGCGCACAACGAGACGGTGCATCAGCGCGATCTCACACAGCACGCCGAGTTGCTTGCGATCCAGCGTGCGATGGCTGCGCTAGAGACGGATCGCCTAGAGGAAGCCACGCTCTGCGTGACACTGGAGCCGTGCGCTCAATGCGCCGGCGCGATCGTACTTGCCAGAGTGAGTCGGGTCGTCTTCGGCGCCTATGATCCCAAGGCAGGGATGGCTGGTAGCGTGGAAGACCTGCTGCGACATCCTAAGCTGAACCATCGGCCCGAGGTCGTGGGCGGAGCCTTGGAGGAGGAGTGCGGGGCGCTGCTGAGGAGCTTCTTTAGGGACAAGGGATGAGGCATAAGGCGTAAGGGATACGCGATTGCTCACGGCCCTCACTCGTTCACCAACGGACGCTCTCACTCGCTGCGAGCTCACGCATCTTGGGCGGGAGCCGATTGACGTAGCCCGCGCCATCGCGCAGCACGGAGCCTACGAAGAGCTGCTCACCGAACTTGGTGCCAAGGTGGTAAAGCTCCCACCCGAACCCGACATGCCCGATGCGGTGTTCGTGGAAGATGTGGCCATCGTGCTCGACGAGGTGGCCGTCATGATGTGTCCCGGCGCGATCTCACGACGACTCGAAATCGAGAGCGTGGCCCGCACGGTCGAGCAGTATCGGCCCGTCGAACGCGTCACCTCGCCAGGGACCATCGACGGCGGCGACGTGCTCCGCGTCGAGCGAGTACTCTATGTGGGCCTCAGCGAACGCACGAACGCTGAGGCGATCGCGCAGCTCAGTCGTATAGTTGGGGACTATGGTTACGGTGTGACCGCCGTGCCGGTCACCAGCTGCCTACACCTCAAATCCGCGTGCTCCTACGTAGGCGACGGTACGGTCCTCCTCAATCCCGAGTGGCTTGCGGCCGACGCGTTCGCAGAGTTCGATCTCATCGAGGTTCCAGAAACCGAGCTCCGTGGAGCCAACACGTTCTTCGTCGGCCAGACCATTGTTATGGCGAGCAGCTTCCCAGAGACCCTCGAGCGGCTCCAGCAGAGAGGGCGGCAGGTGCGGACCGTTGATCTCTCGGAGCTCCAGAAAGCTGAAGCCGGCGGGAGCTGTATGAGTATCGTGTTCGAGCCGTGAGCTGTGAGCCGTAACGTGAGTGGTGAGCAGTGAGTCGGACAAGCGACGGAGCAGGGAGAGCCTGAACGCTAATGGCTGACGGCCAAATGGCCCATCACTGACAACTGATAACCGATAACTGAAGACTGACTGACGACCACTGACCGCAAACGGCGGTCAGTGGTCGTCGGTCTTCTCAATTCACGAACTCCGGCCGCACCGTCAGAATCAATGTCCCGCCACCCCGAATCAACTCGGCGTTCCCGACGACGAGTGTCTGTCCTGCACGTGCGTTGACCGTGGTGTGCAGCGCCCCCCGCATGGGGCTCCTAACGCCGACTTCCAGGTGCACGGTTCCTGAATCGACTGAGCCTCGCACCGGGCCGATCGATGCCGTGAGAATGTACCCCTCGGCGGCGTCGTCCTCTCGGCCCACGACCTGCTCGATGTGACTGCCCTGGGTCCCGCCCACCACCGCTTCATGCAAGAGGCGGTAGCCCTGATAGCGGAACAATTTGCGCAACTCGGTTTCGACCTCGGCGATCGCCGGATCGTTGGTGGATGCTCCGTTGGCCTCGATGAGCTGAAAGTGGAGACGCACGTTGGGGCGCGGAAGATCCATCTCCCACAGCACGCGTTCGATCTTCTCGAGGTTGTCTGCCGTCTCGCGAATGGTGATTGCATTGTCCGAATGGCTGATGTACCCGGGAGCGTCCGGTCGATCGCCGTACACGTACGGCGTGATGATCTGTCGAGCCTCATCCGCGTTGAGGCTCTTGAGCTCGAACGTACGGGTATCGAGGGTAGGAGCGCCGCTGTACGCTCTGGAAGCTGCCCACAGTGCAAGGGCGGCGACCGCCACCACGGCGATGACTGCCCACTTTGGAACGTTCATCGATTGCCTCCTAGAAAGACCAAACCACCACGATGTCCGGATTGTCGGTCTCAAATACGGCGACTTGTTGCCCCGATGCGGTCTCGATCAACGGCTGTCGCAGCTCCGAGACGGCCGCGATCGGCTGACTCGGTTCGGTGGTCGTCAGTCCACCGTTGCCCACCAAGAGGATTCCTGCGACTCCCGCTGCCGCGAGTACCGGCGTCAAGCCGACCAATAGTCGCCTCCTGGTTCTGAGACGTGCCTGCCGCTCCGCGCGTTGCAGAGCCAGCTTCGTGGACACCCGTGGTCGCACCGCGGCCATCATGTCTCGAAGGTGCTGGTGCTGTTCGAGCATGTGGTCCGCCGCAACGCGACACAGTGCGCACGAACGGATGTGAGCGCTCAATGGCGAGTCCACCTCGGACCTCAACTCGTCAGGGTCCGCCTCCAACATGCGGTGTCGAGCCTCTGAGCAGTTCATGATCGGTACTCCTCAGCCAAGGCTGGGTGGCGCTCCAGGATCCGGGCGCGCAGAGCCCGTCGCGCGCGGAACAGGTTGGCACGAACGGTCACCGGTTTCATGTTGAGCATCTCGCTGACCTCGATCGATGTGGCGTCCTGGAGATCGACGAGATTGAAGACCTCCCGTTGGCGTTGTGGCAGCTCGGTCAGGAATTCCCTGACGACATCCGCGATCCCGTGCTCCCCAGCCACGTGGTCGGGCTGCCTGGGAGATTCGGAGTCCGTGTCATGCGTCATCCGAATCCTCGCGGCGAGACGCTCCCTGGTCCGTCGACGCCGATGCAGCTCGACCGCCGTGTTCCTCGTGATCTGAAAAAGCCATGTGGTGAAACGCGAGGTGGCTCGGAATTGCCGAACGCCCTTATGGAGTCGGATGAGCACATCCTGCGTGACGTCCTCCGCGTCGTCCGGGTCACCAGTTTGCACCAGAGCCCACCGATGGATCTGCTGATGGCACTCGCGGACCAGCTCCTCAAACGCCGCAGCGTCACCCTCCCGCGCGCGCTCGGCGAGCGGCGTCGCCACTTCATTGAGGTGCGATAGATCGCTCACGAGCGCTCCGGACCGGGCTCATCTGGTGGTGAGACGGGTGTGGGGGCGGAAGCGTTTACTTTGGAGTGGGTCGTGAGTGGTGCACCGTGAGCCGTGAGCGGAGTACGGAGTGAGCCGTAGGCTGATGGCTGTTGGCTGATAACTGACAACTGATGACTGATAACTGACAACCGACCTGTGGGACACGAAATGCGAGATGTGAAGTGCTGAGCAGCGGTGAGCGGTAGGAACCGCTCCATCACACCTCACATTTCGCGTCCCACGTTTCCTCTACGACGCCGAGAGCACTCGAGCGTCCGGAGCCACCTGGCGCAGCACGTGTCCAAGGCGGACCGGATCCGCCAGGAACGCCGTCGTCGCGGCTGCGTCCGCCGTCATGCACGAATTCGCCTGAACGGTTGCGCTGCGAACCGATGTTCTCCCCGGCGCACCCGTCGACGGATCCAGCAGGTGATGGTAGTGCTGGCCGTTGTGGCGAAAGAACCGCAAGTAGTCTCCCGACGTCGCAACGGCGGCATCTGACAGATCTACCTGGCCCGCGAGTGTCGACGGGTCGAGGGCGGAGCGGATCCCGACGCGCCACGGATCGCCATCTCCGGACGATCCCAGGGCGTAGAGGTCCCCACCCACGTTCACGAGCCCTCGGTCGATTCCCCAATCACGCAGTGCTCCAACCGCACGATCCACGCCATAGCCTTTGCCGATGCCGCCCAAGTCGATCGCCACATCTCCGTCGGTGAACCGCAGCCAGCCGCCGCTGGCAGTCTGTTCGACGTCGACGTAGCGATATAGGTGTCGGCCAGCCAGACGCTGCACTGAGCGGCCATCAGGTGGCGTTTCCCGGCGTGCGACGTCCCACAACTCAGTTGCCTTGCCCAAGCAGGGATCGAATATCCCGTCGCTTGCCTCGGCCCAGTGCAAAGCGTCGCGCACGACGACCGTTGTTGGGTGTGACACAGCCACTGCGTCACGTCCCGCTAGCCCGTTGGCGCGACCGACGTCTGATGACCTGGTGAATCGAGTCAGCTGGCGCTCCGCCAACCGCAGTTCCTCGAAGGCCGCGTCGATCGCGGCGTGCGCATAGGCCTCGTCGCGGTGGACCACTGCGACCTCGGCAGTCGTCCCCATGACGGGAATGGTCCGTCGCACCAGCTTCGCTCGGCGGGCTCGCGCAAGCGGGACGGCCGCTACCACGAACGCACCGACGCCGAGCGCAATGACCTCTCGCCGCGACGGATGACGCTGGGATGAATGATCAGTGTCTGGCATTCGATGGCTCCGAGATATCGCTAATGAGATCGCACGAGCAGTCGGGGCCGGGCTCTCGCGGGCACGACCCACACGCGGTGGTGGAACCGCCGCTTCGGTGCAACAGCCCGAACGTCACGAAGAGGACAGCTAATCCGAGGATGCCGAGGATCTCGCTCATGTTGCACTCAACAGGCCGGCAAACCCCATGAAGGCGAGTGAGAGGCTTCCGGCCACGATCAGCACCAACGCCATACCCTTGGCGAGCGACGGAATGTCGGCGACTTCCGATGCCTCACGGATCGACGCCATGAGCACCAGGGCCAGCGTGAGTCCGAGTCCGCCTCCCAGCGCGAAAAACAGTCCCTCGAGGAATCCGTAGCCGCGATTCGTTTGGAAGATGGCGAGCCCCAGAATCGCGCAGTTCGTCGTGATCAATGGCAGATAAATGCCCAGTGCGCGGAACAGGGCTGGACTCACCTTCTTGATCACCATCTCGACGATCTGCACCAGCGATGCGATGACCACGATGAAGGAAATGAGCCGCAAGTACGGTGCGTAGGGCAAAACGAACGTGTTGAGGAACCACGCACAGATGGACGTGATGGTCAACACGAAGATGTTGGCCGCGCCCATGCGGATGGCGGTACTGATGCGCGCCGACACGCCCATGAACGGACACAGTCCGAGGAAGTAGTACAGGGTGAAGTTGTTCACCACCATCGCGCCCAGCAGAATCCAGAAGAGCTCGCCCATCATGCGGCGGCCCTCGCTTCTGCCACGCCATCCGGCCAGTCACGGACCTTCGCCCGATCGGCGCGTCGCTTCTCGAACCAGTTGAGAATCAGGAGCCAGAATCCAAGGGTGAGAAATCCGCCTGGCGGGAGCGCGAAGATCACCCACGGCTCAAACCGCGAGCCAAAGACCGAGAAGCCGAGAAATGTGCCGTTCCCCAGCACCTCGCGGACGCCACCCATCATCACAAGGGCGATGACGAAGCCGATACCCGTCCCAAACGCGTCCAGCAGCGAACGCCCGACAGGACGCTTGGCCGCAAACGCCTCCTGTCGGCTGAGGATCATGCAGTTGACGACGATAAGCGCCACGAAGGCGCCCAGCGCTTTGTGGACGGTTGGGACGATCGCCTCGAGCCCCATGTCCGCGACGGTCACGAACGTGGCGATGATCAGGATGAAGGTCGAAATCCGCACTTCGTTCGGGATCCAGCGGCGAAACAGCGATACGAGGAGACTGGACCCCGTCAGCACGAAGAACGTCGCGATGCCCATCGCAAGGCTGTTTTCCACGGTGTTGGTGACGGCCAGCGCAGGGCACAGCCCCAGCATCTGGATGAGCACGGGGTTCTCACGCCAAATGCCGCGGAAGAAGTCCTGCTGCGGAGTGGTTTGTTTCACCGTGTCCCTTCCGCTGCGACCCGTGTTGCAGCATAGGCGTCGATCATCGGGCCCATGCGCTCCAACGTCTCGTTGATGATGGTGATGATGGTCTTCGACGAGATCGTCGCTCCCGTGATGAAGTCGATCTCGTGTACGTCACCCGTTGCTTGGCGAGGCTTGACGCCTACGAGCGGGACCACTGCGCCGTCGAATTGGGCTACCCATGACGAGTCTTTTTCGATCTTGTCGCCCAGGCCCGGCGTCTCCTTGCTCTCGAGCACCTTCATACCCAGGACTGAAGCCTCGGCACGGTCGTACCCGAAGATGATGCGGATCTTGTCCTGGAACCCCGACCGGTCCGCCGCCATCGCAAACCCGATCTCGTCACCGGTATCGCGGTAGCCAAGGTAGATTTGCTCCACCGTGGTTGGATCCTGTCCTTCGGGCAACGTGGAGGTGAGCGCGCCGTCGAACACGTAGAGCGTGTCGTACCGATCGGGGGCCTTCAACACTTCCTGCACGGCAAGACGCAACTGTTCGGCCTTGTATGCCTGAATGATCGGCTGCGTCCACCCAAAGACGAAGACGAGGAGGAATCCTGCGAGTCCACCAGCCGTCCCGAGCGTGGCAACGAGCCGCCAGGCGGGAACTTCCTTGCGCTCGATCACCGGCAGGCCGCCGCCCGTCACGATGTCCCCTCGGCTGTCTTCGGCACCGGCCGCGTTCCGAACACCGCAGGCTGTGTCGCCCGATTGATGAACGGCACCAGCGCGTTCATGAGCAGGATGGCATACATGACGCCCTCGGCCAGTCCTCCCCACAGCCTGATGATGACCACGAGGGCT
>JBDHAN010000048.1:0-16702 GCA_039588055.1 Gemmatimonadota bacterium
CGATGAGTGGGCTCCCCGTATTGTTAGTGATCAGTGGCGCGAGATACGCACGTTCGCCGGGCCGCGCGTTCGCGGCACGCCGCGCCGGTCCCAGGGACCGGCTAACAGTGAGAACGCCAAAGACCTCGACCCCGAGGGCCTGTCCACTCGAGCTCGAGGGTTGCTCCATCGTCCACATCACGTCACGGGGCCCGCCACCGCGCAGACGAATCGTGACCTGGTCACCGGGTTCGACGCGATGTTCCTCCCCGCCAGCGTTGACCACAATGGGCTGAATCAGCCGATTCTCGAATACCAGGCGAGGGCGAAGCAGCCACATCGCACCGAACGCCAACACCGCGAGCGCCGGGAGGCTCAGTGCGAGCCACCACCGTCGCCTCCGAGGTACGGGGACAGCCGCGCTGCGGCGTTCTTCACTCGGCACGACTTCGGTGGCCGCAGCGGTGTCGATCGCGGAGACGGGGACCTTTTCCTCAGGTGGCGCGGGCCGCGCACCCGCCGGAGCATCGGGTCCGCTCCGCAGCGCCCGGGCGACCTCCGCCGCGGACTGGAATCGCTCCTCAGGCTTCTTGGCAAGGCAGCGGACGATCACCTGCGACAGCCACACCGGCACCGTCGCGTTGATCTGGCTGGCCTCGGGTGGCGGCTCCGCCAAGTGCTTGCCAACGATCTCCTGGGACGATTCGCCGTCAAATGGTGGGCTCCCTGTGACCATCTGGAAGAGCACGGCTCCGAACGCGTAGAGGTCGGAACGTGCATCGAGGTTCGACTGCCCAAGCGCCTGCTCAGGGCTCATGTAGTACGGTGTGCCGACCACAAAGCCGGTTTGGGTGAGTCCACCCTCAGCATCGAGCCGCTTCGCAATCCCGAAGTCGACCAGCAGCGGTCGATCGGTCTTGGTGTCGAGCATGATGTTGTCGGGCTTGATGTCTCGATGGACCAGCCCGTGTTCGTGTGCGTGTTGGAGCGCATCGAGAATCGGGACCGTGATCTCCAAGGACTGAGCGGGCGATAACGCTCCCATGGTTCGGAGCCGGTCTCCCAGCGATTGCCCTTCGACATAGGGCATCGCGTAGTACACGAGCTCTTCGCCTTCTCCGACAAAGTGGATGGGAAGGATGTTCGGATGCTGCAGCTTGGCGATCGTGCGCGTCTCCTGCTTGAAGCGCTGCAACATGCCTGATGTCCAGGCGATATCGGGGCGGAGCACCTTGACGGCCAGACGCCGCTCCAACTCCTTGTCCCAGACCTCGTACACCTCCGCGAATCCACCACGGCCGACGAGCCCCCGAACCTGGTAGCCCAGTTTGAGGGCACGCGCTAGTCTCGCGCCGGTTTCACGGTCGTTGGGTGGGTGTGACACGACGCCAGTAATGTAGTGTGGTGAGCGGCTTGCGATGTGATGAGCGTCGCGTTTACCGCTCGGCAATCACCAGAATGCCCACGAGACCACCGAACTCGTCCTCGGCTGCTCGGAGGCCTCGGGGGACCATCCAGTCGCCTTGGTTGAGGCGGACGTTCACGCGGTAGAGTCCCGGGGCGCCCGGGAGCTGCACCTCCCACACGTCACCGTTCACTCGCGTGAGCGCGACGGGATTCCAGTCGGTGAAGTCCCCAGCGAGATCAACGCTTTCGGCTCCGGGAGCCCGGACACGCAAGGTGAACGCCCCACCGTCGACCGACCTGACCTCGATACGCGCTTGACCCGGCACCAGTGTGGCATGCTCGTCCGAGCTTCGGGTCAGCGTGCGTGCGATCTGCGAGGAAAGGCGTGGGCGTCCTTGGACTGCCGACACACGGAGCCCCACACTGGCGTAGTTCGCGGCCAGTACGCCCCGTGCGGGATCTGACGGATAGCGACCACCACCGACGAGAGCCACCAGCCGCCGCCAGATGGGGATCTCGGCCCGGATTTCGCCGTACAGACCCTCGCCACCGTTCGCGCTCCATGTGCGTGCCCTGATCGAGCCGTGGAAGGTGACCGATAGCTCACGTAGCCGTGCGCTGCCGACGACATCCGCGTACTCGATCTCGTCGAACCACGTGCGCGTGGCCGTGAGGTCGAGCGCCAGGCGGTCGAGCGCGGCCCAGAGCCCCGCCTCGATCTGGAAGGGGGTGCCCGACGCTCCGGAAAACGACGATTGACCGGTGGCAGCGCCAACCCATCCACCAGCCCGAGTCCGCGTTACGTGGATCCTGGAGCGGGCCAGGGCGTGAGTGAACGTCGACGCCTCCTCGTACTTGTTTGCCCCGGCGACGCCGGACACTTCGCCGCGAAGGCTGCCGATGGCAGGGGTTCGCCAACTGGCTGCCGCCAGTGCCTGCAGGATGTGATTGCCGCTCTCGAAGACGACCAGACTGCCGGTCGCTCCCAGTGACACGGTCGGAGCGTCGTATTGCACCGTCGGCGTGAGCGAGACGGCTGCTGAGCCGAGGAATCCTTCGTAGTCAACCCACGAGCCGCCGAGGTCGAGCGTCCCCGTTGTCTGCGCTGCGATCGTTTGAAAACCGACCGCGTGCACGAGGGCGGCCGCCGCGAGGGCCGCCAGGCCGCGGTGGTTCACCGACCTTGCGGCACGCTACGGTTTGCGCGGCGACGGAGGAGGTGCCCGGTCGGTGGTGAAGACCTCGGCCGCTAGATCGAGGCGAACGCCGAGGGCGGCGACCGGAGAGGCACCCAGCGCGATATCACGCTCTACGTTCCTTCGGAACGCGATGAACTCCGTATCATTAGCGCCCTCGGCGAGGGCAAGCACCGCTGTCACAGCCGTGTCGACCGGAACGCCAACGGCGACCAGATCTGCGAGGACCGCGGCGGCAACGGTGAGTGGCTCGTCCGCGCGTTGCGATCGAAGAAGGTTGAGGTGGTCGGCAGACGCCCCCGCGCGGAGAGCACTCGCTCCCGCGACGAGCTCAGCGGCCGTCGACGCCGACCCCATGGCATCCCGCGCCATGCCGAGCTCATCGCGCAGTCTCCTGACAGCCGCCACGATGCGAGTTCCGTCGGCTCCTTTGCTTGCACCTTCGAGAGCTCGGTCGATGAGTGCCTCGGTCGGGAGCCCGGCGGCGCGCGCGCCCTCGACGATCACGTCGACTTCGGTGCGTACCGCCTCCGGCACCCGTCCCTCCAGCCGTGCATCCTGGGCGCCAGCGCTCGCGACCATGCCGCACGTCACGATCGCTGCGCAGCCAAGCACACGGACAAGCCATTTCGTGGTCGAGGTCATGATCCTCCAATGGTCACGACCGAGCTCGGTGGCCCGAACTCGTCGTCCAGCGCAGGTGGAGAGGATGGGTCACTCACCCACGTCGCACCGTCTACGAGAAACGCGTAGCGATACCGGCCCGGATCGAGCGGTACCGTTACGATCCAGATCCCACTGCTGCCTGCACGCCGCATCGGGGTCGACGAGGAGTTCCAGTCGTTGAAATCGCCCACCAGCGACACCGATGCCGCGGTCGGTTGCAGGATAACAAACTGCGCGACCGTCGCGCCTTGCGCCTCTGCGAGCGGCGCCGGTGCCGGTGCTTCCGGGCGTGGCAGCGCGCGCCCAACGAACAACACACCGACGATTCCCGCGGCGAGCGCCAACCCGCCAAGCGGGCTCACACTCACGGGTCGTCCTCTTCGCACCCAGTTCCCAGCCCGCCAGAACCTCCCCGTCCACACCTTCGGACGTGGACCGGACGCGACCTCGGCCATGATTCGCTGCTCGAGGTCGGCGCGAAGCTCCACCGGCTCCTTCAGGAGCTCGACGGCGCGATCGAACTGATCGCGGTGCTCAGTCATGAGTCTGCTCCGTCAGGAGTCGGCGCAACTCCTCACGCGCACGAGCGACCCGCATCTTGAGGGCCGACACGCTCGCGCCAGTGATCGTCGTCATCTCTTCGTAACTCAACTCCTCCACGTGCTTGAGCAAGAATGCCTCCCGGTTCGCTGCCGGCAGCTGGTCCACAGCCCACGCGATTGCCTCGCGGAGCGCATACCGGTCCTCCGTGTGCCACACGGACGCCCTGGCCACGGCGGGTCCATCGCTCACGACCAACCGCTGGCGCCGTGCCCGCTGTGCGCCCACGGTACGGCATCGGTTCACCAGAATCCCATAAACCCAGGCCCCGAAACGTTCGGGGTCGCACCGTCCGAGCGAGCGGTAGGCGCGGACGAACGTATCTTGGAGCGCCTCTTCTGCATCCGCCGTGTCGCCCAACATGCGCACGGCATACCGCCCGAGCCGGTCCCGATACCGAGCAACGAGGCGCGCGTATGATCGCGAATCACCAGCTACGACGCGACGCACCAATGCTGCGTCGGGCTCCGTCTCTCCGTGGTTGATACCCATCACACAACGCGCGGGTCACCAGCGGCGGTCGGAAGACGCACGCGTGACGGCGTTCGCACCGCGAGGGTATTGAGTGTGACCGCGCCTGTGGGCATGGGACTGTCGAAGTCTACGTCGGCTCTGTCCTGGCGTCCACGGCGAGGGTGCGGTTCGATCCCGCGAGACGAGAGCGGGACACCAACAGTCCGGCGGACCGGTTCAGCACGTGAGCGTGGAGCCGACAGCGCCGGCCAGACACGGAGCACTGATATGCGGATGTCGTGTGGGCACGCGCGTGAGCTGTTCACTACCATCGTTCTGGTGGCGGTGTTGGCCGGACCAGGTCGAGCGCAGCTCATCTCGCTCAAGACTGTTCCGGTCGCCGCCGGAGACCAGTTCTTCCTCTTTCCGTCACACAACCAGGCGATGGGTGGCGTGAGCATTGCGTTGGACGATCACGTGCTCGACCCGTTCATCAACCCGGCGAAGGGCGGACAGATCAGGCAGGCACAGGTATTCGTAGCACCTGTGTACTACAATGTGAGCAACAACGCGGGCAGCGCTGGCGCATTGTCGGCGGGAGCACTCTTCAGCGGCCGTTTCTTCGGAGGCGGCCTTGTTGCGCTTCAGCAAGTCAAACGCGGCGACGCGTTCTTCGGGCCCGTCCCGCTGTGGGACGTGAGCGTCCTGCCACCGAATGCGCTGAGCGAACGATCGGCGACGAACAAGTACGGCTATCTCTCCTTCGGTACGCGATTGCCCGGTGAGTTGACCATCGGAGCGTCGGCATTTGTCGCGGACTTGAACGCCATGGACGGTGTTGAACACCTCTACGCCATGGCGTCGAATATCGATCAGACCGGAGATCTGCAGGACATTCGTATCGGGCTGACAAAGACATTTGCAGGCAACCGCACTGTTGATGCCGTGGCGTTGTTCCACCGCTTCGACATGCGGCATGACGTGACCTACGTAGACTGGGTCGTGGTAGACTCGATGAACTGGATTTGGGAACCGCGCACGCGCGTCGAGACGAATCTCGACAAGACCGACACGTGGGGCATGCAAGTCGGCTACGTGCAGCCGATCGGGCGCCATGGATGGCGGCTTGGCGGAACGCTCACTGGGAACTGGAAGTCCCACCCGAAGATCCCGAATTACGAGATCATGAACATTCCCCGCGATCCCGGAAACAGTACCGCTTTCGACATCGGTGTCGGGGTTGCCAAGGTGCTCGGCCCCACGACCTTCGGGATCGATATCGTGTACGAGCCCGGAACGAGCGATACGTGGGCCGAGGCGGAAGCGGCGATTGGCACAGTCAGCGGCGATACCATTCCCCCGGGTGGCAGGACGATCGAGAATGAGTTCAGCTTCTCGAATGCGTTCGTGAATGTCGGGATCGCTCGTGAAGTCGGTCCGGCGGTGCTGCAGCTGGGGTTGGGACTCAGAGCGTACGACTTCGAGTTGGACCAGTGGGATCACGTGGAGGAGACGGCTCGTCGCCAGAGTGAACAGTGGATCGAGTGGGTTCCGAGTTGGGGCGCCCGTGTGCAGTTTGGCGATTTGGAGCTCCGATATCTGGGAAGGGTCACAACGGGCACTGGCCGTCCAGGCACGGCGTGGGATGGCGCAGTGGCGGAGCGTGCTCTGGACTTCGGCACGGCAAACGATATCCTGTTGGCGCCATCGGGTCCCCTCACGCTGCAGGACGTGACGGTGCTTACGCACCAGGTGTCGCTGTCCGTACCGCTTCGCTAGAGTAAAGAGACCTCGGTAGAATGTAGGGTTAGGAATAAGGCGTAAGATGTAAGAAATAAGGGTCAAGGGATACGCGGGTTGTCGCATTCGCTGTCCAGCTATCAGGGGTGTCTCTTGGGGCTCGCCGTCGGCGATGCCCTGGGGGCGCCCCTCGAGTTTCTGTCCCTGGAAGAGATCCTTCACCGCTACGGCTCCGATGGGCCACGGGAGTTCGATGCCTGGGGGCGGTTCCCGCCGGGCAGCTACACCGACGACACACAGATGTCAGTGGCGACCGCCGTCGGACTGGTCCGCGCGTTTCACCGGTATGCGGAGCTCGGTGTGTGGGAGCCAGTAGCGACTGTGCATGAGGAGTACCTCAAGTGGCTTGCCACCCAGCGTGACCCTCTGCAGCAGCGCGCGCCGGGTCGCACGTGTCTCTCGGCACTCGAAAGCGGCGAGATAGGTACCGTCGACCATCCACTCAATGCGAGTAAAGGGTGCGGGGGCGTGATGCGCACGGCCCCAGTCGGATTGGCGTTCCCGGCGGATCTGGCATTTCGGTATGGGGTCGACATCGCCGCGATTACGCACGGTCACCCGTCTGGCTATCTGCCGGCAGGATTCGTGGCGGAGTTGGTCGGTCGTGTAGCGGGCGGTGAAGATCTCCTTACCTCCTGCAGAGCCGCATGTGACACTTTGGCGCTTTACGAGGGACACCTCGAGACGGTTGTCGCAGTACAGCAGGCAATGGAGCTTGCCCAGTCGCCGTCACCCAGTCTCGACGCGGTCGCCCAGCTGGGGCAGGGATGGGTGGGCGGGGAGGCGCTGGCGATCGCGGTGTATTCCGCTCTGCGGTTCGCTCCAGACTTCGCCGAGGCCGTCAGGGTCGCTGTCACCCACGCTGGAGATACGGATTCGACCGGCTCGATTTGCGGGGCCATCCTGGGGACGGCGTTGGGCGTCGAGGCCATACCAGCGCAGTGGGTCGGGCAGGTTGAGAATGCTAACAGGCTCGCGAGCCTCGGGAACGATCTGTACCGTGCGTTTGTGAGGGGCAGGGTGGTGGACCAGCTGACATACCCGCCCGGGTAGCTGCCGGTCAGGGCTCCGTGGGGAACGGATTTCGACGATCGCGGGAGGCCCGCCGGTCGCCCTGGCGTCGCTCCATGCCTGACCGCCGCTCTCCGCTGTCTGATGCCACTTGCTCCGTACGACGGTCGTCGGTGCGCCGCTCGTCCTTCCGACGGTCCGCTCGCTGGCGCTGAGAGAGGTATTGTAGCCGTCCGGCGAGGTCCTCCGAGATCTTGTGGTGCTCCTTGCGAAGCATCTTCCAGTGTTTCTTCTCTTGCCGGCTGAGCTCGCGGTCGGAGGCCACGTCCAGCATCGAATTCAGTTGCCGCGAGAGGCGGTTCTTCTCCTCCCGTAGCCGATCGAGCACGGCCACGTTGAAATCGTCGTCGAGGACCGCCTTCTGCGATGACACCCGCTCCTTCGCCAGCTCCCTTCCACAGTCCTGACAGAATCGGGAGTCTGGGCCGGCCTCGGCGCCACAAAAAGGACACTTGTTCATCGCGCTGCCAAAGATGTAATTGTGTATGCCGCGACGCCAGCGGCGAGCCGCGAGTTCAGTTCCCGCGACCTGAGTCCCTGAGGTCCATCAAGTCGGGCGGATACGGCTCGAAGAACCGTTGCTTGGCGAGATACGCCTGGTCGAAACGAGCGATCCAGGACTGGAGAATCGCCAATGGGGCGGACAACGTTGCCCGCCCTGAGCGATATTCCTCCAGAAGCTCCAGGAAGTGTTTTTTCTCCCGCGCGCTCAGGCCGTCTGACACGTAGCCCATGCCGTGCATGAGGACATTGATGTTCGACGTGTACCTGGCAGGTCGGGCAAGCGCGTGCGCGAACTGCTTCTCGTAATCTGAGATCACGTCGTTCCACGAACGACGATCCGGGTCTGCGACGATCCGGCCGAGTGCGCGGAGCTCGGCCTGGTGATAGGCCATGAGCAGGAACTTGTTCTCGGTCTGAAACTGCACCAAGGAGGCCATCGAGCGTGATCGCTTGACGACGCGAAGGGTCGCGAGCGCAAAGAGTTTGGTGAGGAAGTGATGCCGCAGGCGGAAGTTGGTGAGCCGTCCTTCGTCCTCCACGGCGGACCGCGGGAATCGGTTCAACACAGCGCCACCGAACATGCCCGGCCCGCGCTCTGAGGGCTGCGGGTTCTCTCCCCCGCCGTAGATCTTGGTGTCCTTGATGCCGCACGACGGGGATCGACTCTTGAGGATGAATCCGTCTACCTCGTGCAGGCTGCCGAGGAAGCGATCGCCGAACTCCTGCATCTCGGCAGTGACATCTCGATCGGTGGCGGGCTGAACGAGCCGTTGCGTACCCCCAATCTGCACGAGGCGAATAGGATCTCGAGGTACACCGAGGCCGATTTCGACTTCGGGACACGTCGGCCTCAACTCCACGTAGGGTATGAGCTGGAGCACGAAAGGAGCACGAACGGCCTGGCCGTTGTACCGGCACGCTTCGAGTTCCAGGCATTTGCTGATGACGAGAACAGGCCGCTGGTGGGGGGGCATGTGGTCCAAGTCTAGGGCAGGGCAGGCGGGGGGACCAGCACTCTGGGTCAACGCGCCGGTGCAGATCCTCCCGACGGTGATCCCTCCGCTGCCACGAGGCCAATACCACGGAGCATGCCGCGAAAGACCAGTGCGTGCATGGGGTACAACACGTACCAATACGCCAATCCCAAGAGCCCAACGGGGTCGAAGATGGCGGTTTGACGGATGGTCGTTCCCTCGCCTTCCGGCGAAACTTCGAATTGCAGCCACGCGCGTCCTGGGAGTTTCATTTCAGCAGAGAGCCGCAGAAGCCTGTCCGGCTCGACAGCCTCGACTCGCCAGAAATCGAGCGTATCGCCGCGCTCTAGATGCTCCGGGTCCCGCCGGCCGCGGCGGACCCCGACGCCGCCGACAAGGAGGTCGATGAAACCTCGGATCCGCCACAGCCAATCGCCGTAATACCAACCGACCCGGCCGCCGATGCGTCGTATCGGTGCGAATGCCTGGCTCGGAGGAGCACCGACGAAGGTCGCGCGGGAGTCGACGAGGCGGGACCCAAAACGCACTCCACCCCACCCACGTCGCTCGCCGCCTGACGAATGAGCGTCTGACCAACGGGTCTCGGCGACGGCGTGATCCTCATTCGTGAGGGCACGAGCGATCGCCTCTGTCACGCCTCGAGGTCGTATCTCAAAGGCAGCCCTCGCAGCGTCATCCTCGACCACTGTGGGGTTACGGAGGCTGTCCACCAGATCCTTCCCAACTCGGGCGTAGATCGGGGTGACGAGGCCCAGCCAAAGGCTCGACAGCTTCGGAGTGAGCAGCGGAACCGGGATCATGAGTCGCTTGAGCCCTCGCTGTCTGGCGTACTCCTGCATTATTTCGCGATAGGACACTTGATCCGCCCCGCCGATCTCGAAGAGTTCGGACTCCCAAGTTGGCCGGTCGAGCGCGGCGACGAGGTAATCGACGACATCCTCGATGGCGATTGGCTGCGCGGGGACGCGTACCCACCTCGGTGTAACCATGACAGGAAGCTTCTCCACAAGGGCCCTGATCATCTCGAAGGAGAGGCTTCCAGAGCCGATCACGATGGAAGCGCGGAATTCGACCGTAG
Organism: Gemmatimonadota bacterium; assembly: GCA_039588055.1. GTDB lineage: Bacteria > Gemmatimonadota > Gemmatimonadetes > Gemmatimonadales > GWC2-71-9 > JAOTVV01. The sequence continues at coordinate 9,750 of JBDHAN010000048.1, forward strand.
GAACGGCGGAGGATCGGAGGATTTCTCCGACTTCTTGTCGGCTCTTGAGGTGCTTTGAGAGTCCTGGCCCGCTGCCCAGTCCACCAAGGTACACGATCCTCTGGACGCCGGTTTCGTGAGCAGCTGTGGCAAACTGCTCGGCGCCGATTCTGTCAGCGTCGCCGAAGTCCGTGCCGGCTCCCATGGAGTGGACGAGGTAGTAGGCGGTGTCGATGCCGGCGAGGGCCCGGAGGAGGGAATCGCGGTCCAACACGTTTCCCTGAACAACTTGGGTTGACGTCTCGACCCTCGATGACAGATGCTCGGGACGCCTGGCAACGCACCGAACAGGAATGCCGCGGGCCTCCAAGGCGCGGAGTAGGCGACCTCCGATATACCCCGAGGCGCCGGTGAGCAGAATGGGCTTGCGGACGGGCGGCATGAGGCACAATATAGTTACTAGACATTTACTTGACAAACATCTGAGCGTCGTGCCGAAGGCACGGCAGGCGACTGCTGGCGCCACAGCCCGGATTGGCTGCGAATCCACGTGACAGAGATATCATAAACTACTTTAATGACCACGCGCAAACTATTGTATGGATTTTAATAACATTGTCTCATCTGAGAATCTACGGAGTCGGTGGCTCAACGATCAGCCGCTGCGCCACGACGCGGCATTTGTCCTGTACTGGATGATCTCGGCCCGCCGATCATCTTGGAACTTCGCCCTCGACAGATCATTGACGGTTGCTGAAGAAATGAGTGTACCGCTGCTCGTTGTTGAGCCGCTGCGAGCCGGGTATCGCTGGGCAAATGCACGCCATCACGCGTTTGTGCTTGACGGCATGCGGGACAACCGCCAAGCCTTTGAAAAATCAGGGGTTACGTACTTCCCCTACGTCGAGCCGGCGCCCGGTGATGGTTCCGGACTCCTCGCAGCCCTCGCCGCTCACGCCGCTGTGGTTGTAACGGACGATTTCCCGGCTTTCTTCCTGCCGAAAATGGTCCAAACGGCAGCCGCCAGGCTGCCAGTTCGGCTGGAGGCGGTGGATTCGAACGGGCTGATTCCAATGCGGCTCGCCGACAAGACCTTCAGCACGGCATTCCAGTTCCGTCGCTTCGTTCATGCGACACTCCCTGAGCTGTTCGACGACCGCCCCCATCCGGTCCCGCTTTCCAGAGCGGCGAGGGGCGCCCCCGACGCCGCCCGGATCCCCGACGAAGTTGCGAAGCGGTGGCCGTCCGCTGATTTGGATGCACTGGCCGGGTGGCCAGGAACGGGTGCCGGCCCGTCCGTGGACTTGAGCGTTCGGCCCGTGGCGATCCCTGGTGGGGTGCGAGCGGCGCGGCGGGCGCTTGACCGATTCCTCGATGTGCGATTGCGGCAGTATGCGGAGTCGCGCAACGTCCCGGATCTCGAAGTCACGAGCGAGCTCTCGCCCTATCTCCATTTTGGACACATCGCCGTCCATGAGGTCGTTGACGCCGTCCTGGACGTCGAGGAGTGGACGCCCGACCGAATTGTGCCCGGCGCTCGCGGGCGCAGAGCCGGTTGGTGGGGTCTCACTGAAAGCGCCGAGTCGTTTCTGGACGAGTTGGTGACGTGGCGCGAGGTGGGGTTCAACATGTGCGTCTGGCAACCTCGCTACGACCACTTCGAGACCCTCCCGGAGTGGGCACGCCGCACCCTTGCTGAGCACGCGGGTGATCCGCGCCAACACCTGTATTCGCTCGAGGAGTTCGAGTCGGCGGAAACACACGACCCACTGTGGAATGCGGCCCAGCGCCAGTTGGCAGGTGAAGGGAAGATTCACAACTATCTCCGCATGTTGTGGGGCAAGAAGATTCTCGAGGGGTCGGCGTCACCTGAGGAGGCGCTCGACATCATGATCGAGCTCAACAACACGTACGCGCTGGATGGACGCGACCCCAATTCGTACAGTGGGATATTCTGGGTTCTAGGGCGTTATGACCGCCCGTGGGGTCCGGAACGACCGGTCTTTGGCAAGGTCCGGTACATGAGTTCCGAGAATACGGCCCGAAAGGTCTCCACCAAGAAGTACCTTGATAGGTTCGCGACGTTTTCTGACGCGGTCTGATTCCCCTCCCGCGGATCGCACGGTCGTCCTTCGCCTCAACGGCGTGCAACTATCTGGCGCGGCTACGCGTCACAAGCTCGTAGCGCAGCCTTGGCGAATACCCGGTCATAGGTATGTGTTATATATATCGCCAGGGAATGCCGTAGCGTCGGCTGACGGCGCCACCGTTTCTCACACCGGACCGAGCCATGGGCAGGATTCGCAAGCTCGTTGGTTTCTTCGTCGCGATCGTGGTCGTGGCGTTCCTGGGATGGGTGACCTACACTCGCGTCGCGGGGTCGGACGATTCGAATTCGGGTGAATCGGGTCTCGCGACGGTGCCGGAGGGTGGGTCGGAGCAAGTCTCGTCCGCTCAAAACTTCTCGACAGACGTGCCAATCCCCGTCGAAGGGGAGATGGTCGTCCGCGACACCCTGGTCATCTCGGTCGCAGCGGCCGCACAGGCGGCGGCGTTCAAGCAGGCGCGTCTTCTCGCTCAGGTCGAGGGTCGCGTGACCCGTGTGCGGGTCGAAGAGAATGACCCCGTTGGCACCGGGCGGCTGCTCATCGAGGTGGATACGACCGAGTACGCGCTTGCCGTGTCGCGCGCTCGTGCGCAGCTGGCGACAGCTGACGCCGCGTTCCGAGAACTCACGCTGTTCGACGACCAGATTGCCGACTCGACGGTTCGTTTGGAACGCGCGCAGGTAGCTCGTGCCAGGAGTGGACTTGAGGATGCCGAGTTTGCGTTGCGCGAAGCGGAGCTGAGGCTCGCTCGCACGCACATCGCCGCTCCATTCGCAGGGCGCGTCGCGTCGCTCCGGGTGGGGGAAGGCGAAACGGTCCGGATCGGTGACGAGCTCGTGACGGTGGTGGACCTCAATCCAATCAAGGTCGAGGTCCAGGTGCTGGAGAGCGAGGTAGGCCTCCTGAGCGCAGGGAACCGCGCCACGGCTACGTTTGCCGCCTTCCCGGGCGAGCGGTTTGGTGGCCGAGTCGCGACAATTAATCCGATGGTGGATCAGACCACACGTACAGCGCGTGTGACGCTGATGATCGCGAACCGAGACGGGAGGATCTTGCCCGGTATGTATGCCCGGGTGTCGCTGGAAGCGAGAAAGTTTCCGGACAGGGTTCTCGTGCCGCGCTCCGCGATTCTTGAGCGAGACCGACGAACGATGCTGTTTGTCTTCACCGGTGACGGGGAAGTCGGTCTCGCGAAATGGCGGTACCTAACGACTGGGCTGTCCAATGATTCCGTCGTCGAGATCCTCGAGAGTTCCGAGACCGACATGGTTGAGCCAGGAGAGTGGGTGCTCACGGACGGACACTACACGCTCATTCACGATGCGCGCGTGCGACTGGCACGCGGTGCGCAGGCGGAAGGCGGGATGCCCCGATGAACCGTTTGTTGCCTGGCCTCGTGCTCTCAGTGCTTGTCGTTCCCGGTCCCTTGGCCGCCCAAGTTCCCTCGCAGCTCTCGTTGGAGGAGGCGCTCGCAATCGCTCGGACGCGTAATCCTGCCTATCTGCGAGCGATCGCCCAGTCGGACGCGAGTGGGGCGGATGTTCGAGCGGGATTCGGCGGGTTCCTCCCCGACCTCTCCGCAAGTCTCTCGTGGTCGGGGAACTCCCGGACGATCATCACCGGCGAGGACGATTTTGGGCAGCCGGTACGCCTTCCCGACCCGCTGACCTTTCGCAGCAGCTCGGCGTTCCAGTCAGTCTCGAGCTCGCTTGTGCTGTTCGATGGTCTGCGGACGCTCAATTCGTGGCGTGCAGCCAGAGCAGGGGCGGACGCGGCCGCCGCGGGGGTGGCGTACGAGGCTGCAGCCGTAAGAGCTGAAGTCGAGCGACGCTTCTACTCAGCCCTTCAGGCCAGGCGACTCATTGAGGTGGAAGAGCAGTTACTCGAAATCTCGCGACAACAGCTGGACGCCACCCAGCGCTTGTTCCGCGTTGCCGCGAGGACAGAAGTCGATGTGCTCGGTGCGCAGGTCCAAGTGTCGCAACAGGAGCAGGAGCTCGCACGTGCGCGCGGTGAGGCCCGCAAAGCCGTGCTCAGCCTCGCCGAGCAGATCGGGCTCGAGCAGGACGCCGATTTCGAGGTTGTAGGAGAGTTGCCTACGCCCTTCGATCCATCGAATCTCGATCAGGATTCTCTGCTGGCCCGATCCATCGGTCAGAATCCGCGCTTAGGGCGTGCGGCAGCCGATGCGGCGCAAGCATCCTTTTCGGCGAGCGCGGCGCGAGGCCGACGATGGCCGACAGTGAGCGCCCGCGCAAGCTTCGGCCGCAATGTGAGTCTCTCCAGCTACGACGCGGTGTTTCAGCTCAATCCGCAGGATCGGAGTTTCGGCTTCGGTGTGGATGTTCAGATCCCGTTGTTCACGCGGTTTCAGACGTCGCTCGCTGTTGCGCAAGCCGTCGCGCAGGAGCGGATCGCGGCTGAGACCCTCCGCGAGGCTGAGCTGCTGCTGGACCGGGACGTTCGGAGCGCGTTCATCGACCTTCAGACCGCGCATCGACGCCTGCAGCTTGCTCAGCAGGCCGTCGACTTCAGCCGTCGTCGCCTCACGATGGCGCAGCAGCAATACCAGCTCGGCACGATCGGGTTCACCGAGTTCCAGCAGATCGTGACATCGGCGTCGCAAGACGCGCGGAGCCTCATCTCAGCCGAGCTGGAGTTCGCCCGGGCCGCTGTCACCCTGGAAGAGTTGGTGGGTGGGCGGGTAAGGCCGTGACGCGGACCGTAGGGATAGGGGATAAGGCGTAGGGGGGGTCCTAAGGGTGTCGATTTCCAGCCGCTCCGTTCGACGGCCCGTCGCCGTCGTGATGGTCTTCCTGGCTATCGGATTCCTCGGGCTCATCTCCTTCTTTCGCATTCCCATTGATCTTCTCCCCGACGTCGCCTATCCGCGACTCGTCGTCTACACGCAGTACGCCGACGTGGGGCCGGCCGAGGTCGAACGCTTCGTCACGGAGCCCATCGAACGCGGCGTGAGTCGGGTGCCCGGTGTGGAGCGCGTCGAGAGTGTCTCGCGCGAGGGCATCTCGCTGGTGACGCTGCGGTTCTCGTGGGGCACGGACATGGACTTCGCGGCCCTCAACGTCCGCGAGCAACTCGACAATCTCCGAGACCAGATGCCAGAGATGGCAACCCGTCCGATCGTCCTCCGCACGGATCCCAACGCAGAGCCCATCATGACCGTCGCCGTCGCCGGTGCGTCAGACTTGGGCTCGCTCAAGGAACTTGGGGAGTCGGTGTTTAAGCGTCGGCTGGAGCAGGTTGACGGTGTTGCCGAGGCGGCGATTGTGGGGGGGTTGGAACGTGAGATCCACGTCGAAGTGAATCCGAGACTTCTCGAGAGTTACGGATTCACTGTGCAGAACGTACTCGACGCGCTTGCCGCTGCGAATCAGAGCGCACCGGGCGGGACGGTGCTACGCGGTCGCTACCGCTATGCGTTGCGTACCCTCGGGGAGTTCCAGACGGTCGACGAGATCGCTCGAGTGCCGCTCCAGGGACGCACGCCTGCGGTAGCGGACAGCACGGCCACTGGGATGGTGACCATCGGCGACGTCGCGCGCGTTGAAGACGGCTACAGGGATCGCGAATCGATCGCGCGGTACGATGGCAACGAGTCCATTGGTCTCCTGCTGTTCAAGGAATCGGGCGCCAATACCGTCCGGGTAGCAGAACGTGTCGACGACGTGCTCGAGCAGCTGCGCGCACGGTACCCCGATCTCTCGATCGATGTCGCGACCACGCAGGCAGGCTTCATTACGGAGTCGATCTCCAACGTGGTGCAGGCGTTGGTGTTGGGCGGTCTCCTGGCCTTCCTGGTGTTGTTCCTGTTCCTGCGTGGTGCGCAGTACCCCGTGGCTATTGCCCTCGCCATTCCGATTTCAGTGATCGCGACGTTCGCGCTCCTGGACGTTTCGAAGGTGTCACTCAACATCATGAGCCTCGGAGGGCTCGCGCTGGGCGTCGGCATGCTGGTCGACAATTCGATCGTCGTGCTCGAGAACATCTTCCGACATCGCCAGGAAGGTCGCGGTGCCGTCGACTCCGCGACGCGCGGCGCCGAGGAAGTCCAGGGTGCCATTACGGCGTCGACTCTCACGACTATCAGTGTGTTCGGTCCCATCATCTATGTGCAGGGTGTTGCCGGAGAGCTGTTCGGTGATCTGTCGTTCGCGGTAGCGTTTGCCCTCCTTGCCAGTCTCCTGGTTGCGTTGACGCTGCTTCCCACCATTGCCGCTCGCTGGGCTGCCGTCGCGCAGGAAGGCGGGGGCTCTTGGCCACGTCGCGCCCTGCGGGCGGGCGGTCGCTGGGTCGGCGGAACTGCGTTCCGCGTGTTCCGCCCCTTGCTCGAATCGTTTGACGCCCGTTTTGCGATGTTCGCCGACTGGTATCATGGTGCGCTCGAGCGGGCGCTCGAACACCGCGCTCGAGTCGTCGTGGGCGCAGCCGCGACCCTCGCTCTGGGTATCGCGCTTGCTGCGGTGCTCGATCGCGATGTCTTGCCTGACGTGGATCAGGGAGCGTTCACGGTTCGACTGGAACTTGAACGCGGCACGCCCATAGAGGAGACCGAATTAGCCGCAGCAAGGATTGAGTCGATCTTCCTGTCCGATGATGGCGTCGACGCGGTGTTCACCCGCGTGGGCCGGCAAGAGGCCGTGGCGGGAGTTGAGGATCAGGAGAGCGGGTTGCACACGGCGGCCGTGGAAGTGCGCCTGAAGGAGGGAGAGCGAACCGCGAGGCTCCTCGATCGTGTGCAGCCGCAGCTGGCGGCATTTCCGCCCGGCGCGATTGCCGTCGAAACCGGCACCGCCACCGCACTCGGGCGCCTGCTGGGTGGAACCGAAGCCGACATCGCGGTTCGCG
>JBDHAN010000049.1:0-29900 GCA_039588055.1 Gemmatimonadota bacterium
CTTGGTCGTGGACATGCGGAGCTTCCGTCGCATCACGGATACGGTCGGAGTGCCTGTGCTCTTCGATGGTACCCATGCCGTGCAGCGTCCGGGTCACGGTCCCAGCGGGTCGAGCGGAGGCGAACGCGCCCACGTGCCGGCATTGATGGCGGCGGCCGCCGCCGCCGGTGCGCACGGGTTCTTCCTCGAGACCCATCCCGTGCCGGCCGAATCACCCAGTGACGCGGCGTGCGTGTGGCCGCTCGACGAAGTCGAGTCGTTGGTCGAAGACGCACTCGCGGTCTGGCACGCAGCACACGGCCAACCGGTGACGCCATGATCGAGCCGCGCATCGCGAAGCGTGTCAAGCTCGTCGGGTTCGATGTGGACGGCGTGATGACTGATGGCGGAGTGTATATCGGTTCGGCCGGAGATCGGGAGGTCGAACTCAAGCGGTTCGACATCCTCGACAACGTCGGGGTGAGGCTCCTCCGCGCGGCGGGAATCAAGGTCGCCATCGTGAGTGGCCGGGTGTCGCCCGCGACGACACTTCGCGGGCGAGAGCTCGAGGCTGAGGCGGTTGTGCAGGACGACATGGCGCGGAAGCTCGAGCCCTTTCAGGAGATCTTGGACCAGCATGGGATCGCGTGGGAAGAAGCGGCGTTCGTTGGCGATGACCTTCCGGATGTGGCCGTGCTGCGTCGGGTCGGACTGCCTGTCGTGGTGGCGAATGCGACGGACGAAGTTCGAGCGCTTGCGACACACGTGACCGAAGCGTCCGGAGGACATGGGGCGGTGCGGGAGTTCTGCGAGTCGCTCCTCAAGGCCAGAGGAGAGTGGCAAGGCTTGGTCAGGCAGTATTTGCATGAGCGGGAGCCGGCTGCCGCGGGCGGTGAGTGCGGTGCGTAGAACACTGGCCGCTACATACGTGAGTGCTATCCTGGCGATTGGGTGCGACAGCGGTGGGCCGCCACCGACGTCAGTGGCGCTGCCCGACACGGCCGACCAGGTCCTCTATGGCGTTGTTCACAACGTGACGATCGACGGCCTGCACCGGATCCGACTCGAGGCCGATACGGTCTACTTCTATCAGACGTTGCAGTCCGCCGAGATGACCGGAGTCAAGGTGCAGTTCTACTCGGCACAGGGGGCACTCAGGTCAACCGTGATATCCGACGAAGGGACGTACGAGTGGAGATCGGGGAGTATGGAAGCCCGCGGGAACGTGATTGCTCGTACTCCCGATGAGCGGCGGCTCACGACGGAGATCCTCCAGTACGACCGACCGTTGGAGCAGATCTCCGGGCCGGAGGCGTTCGTGTTCGACGCTCCCGACCGCCATCTGGAGGGAGACGGCTTCACAGCGGATCCCGACTTCACCAACGTGACGACCACGCGGCCGCGACGCGGGCGAATTCGCGACGCCGAAGTGCGGAGGCAGTGAGTGGACGCCCGACGTCAGCTTGTCTGCCTTCTCAGCGGAGCGCTTGTGGCGGTCCCAGCGATCGCTCCAGCGCAGATCTCGGGCACGTGTCGGCCAGAGCTGGTGAGGACCGGAGGGCAAGGCGTGTACCGGGACCTTGGGGCCGGACGCATTCACCAGTTCGGAAGCGGCGGTGTGTTGGCCCGGTGCGTTGGACAGCCGACGACCATTCGCGCCGATAGTGTGGCGTGGTACTCGGAGTTGGACCGGCTCGATTTCGTGGGGGCCGTACAGTTCCGTGACTCAACAACGCTCCTCGATGCCAACTCAGCGCGGTACTTTCCGAGAGATGAGCGTCTCGAGGCCTACGGTGGGGTACATCTCGAAGACCAGAACACCGGCTCGATACTCGAGGGCGAGAATCTCACCTACTACCGTATCGCCCCCGGCGTGCGGGATACGTCGGAGCTCTATGCCACCCGTCGTCCACGTGTAGAATACCGGGATCCCAGTGCGCAGACTCCGGAACCGTACGTGATCCGAGGAGACCGGGTCCGGCTCAAAGGGCAGGGACGCGCCTGGGCTGGTGGGCGCGTCACGATCGACCGCCGGGACTTTACGGCGTACGGCGACAGTGCCGCCCTCGACCTGGATCGTGGCGACGGCATCATGGTCGGGCAGGCGCAGGCCACCGGGAAGGATTCTCTCTCGTACACGCTCAGCGGCTCGAGCATTGCCTTCCGGCTGACTGACGGTGAGATGACGTGGGTGCAGGCCCGTGAGAATGCGCAAGCGGACAGTGAGGAGTGGCTAGCGATGGGGGACACCATCGAGTTCGCTCTTGCGGATGATCAAATTCAGGGCGGCAATGTGTGGGGGACCTCTCGGCGACCGCAGGCCGTGTCGGCGTCACAGACCATCGTCGGTGACTCGTTGGCAATCGATGCACCGAATCAACGGCTATCGGAGATCCGAGGGTTCGGGTCTGCCGTTGCGACCACCGGGCGTGACTCGGGATCTGCCGACCCGGATTGGATCACCGGAGACACACTGGTAGCGCGGTTCGACAGTAGCGACGGCGGCCGTCGTGTGCTGGTGATGGTCCGCGCTGCAGGCAGCGCTCGGGCATACTACCATGTCTACCCGCAGGAGGGCGAAGAGGGACCGCCTGCAATCAACTACGCACGCGGCCAAATCATCACTGCGCGCTTCTCTGACGACGAGTTGGACCGTGTGGACATCGTGGAGCAAGCCGATGGAATCTATCTGGAACCGCTCGTGAGGCGGCGGCCATGATCGAGCGTTTGCGCCAGTCGCTGGCTGGCAAGGACCCATCGCTCCCGCTGGTGGTCGCGGCACTCCTTCGCGGTGCAGACGAACGCGGCGGTGTTCGGTTCGGCGACCTGGCGGTAGCGTATCGCGAACGATACCTGGAGGCACAGCAGATCGAGTGGGGAGAGGCCGTGCGCCAGCGCGGCGCCTTGTCGGTCGATGAGGTACGCCGACATCTCCGGGCATCCGTGCTACCGCGGTTGGTCGGTGAGGAGATCGTCGAAACGATCAGTGAGCCAATCGACGATCAGTTCGTGGTGGCCCTTCGGGCCGAGGTGTGGCAGCAGATCGGGCCGGATGTCGAGGGGGCTGTTGCATCATTGATGGACATGGCGCTCGACGGGCTCCGCGCGGCAGAGACGGTGGGAGCGGAGGTGGAGATTGGGGGCAGCACGCTTTCGGCGCAAGGCCTTGTGAAGTCGTACCGCCGCCGCCGCGTCGTGAACGACGTCGACCTGGATATTCGTGAGGGAGAGATTGTTGGGCTCTTGGGACCGAACGGGGCGGGGAAGACGACGACCTTCTATATGATCGTCGGTTTGGTTCGGCCAGAAGCCGGACGAATCTTCCTGGATGATGAGGATCTCTCGGTCTTGCCGATGTATCGTCGTGCGCGTCTCGGTATCGGCTACCTCTCCCAAGAGCCGTCGATCTTCCGCAAACTGACCGTTGCAGAAAACGTCCTGGCGATTTTGCAGACTCTACCCCTCGCTGACAGTGAACGTCAGGAGCGACTGCAGAGATTGCTGGACGATCTCTCGATTGCGCATCTTCACGATGCAAAAGCGTACAAGCTCTCCGGCGGCGAGCGCCGCCGTCTGGAAATCACACGTTCCCTCGTGACCGATCCCAAGTTCCTCCTACTCGATGAGCCGTTCACGGGAGTCGATCCGATTGCAGTGAGCGACATTCAATCGATTGTTGCAGGACTGCGCCGGCGCGGCATTGGCGTTCTCATCACAGATCACAACGTGGAACAAACACTCGATATCGTGGATCGTGCGTACATCATGTTCGAAGGGCGCGTTCAGGTGTCAGGCACAGTGCGCGAGCTCGTATTTAACGATCAAGTGGCCGATCTCTACCTCGGACCAACCCTGACGGCGAGGCTCCGTGAGCGGCTGGGGGCAGCAGCATGAGGACGTCGTTGCAGCAGTCCGTGGTCCTCAAGCAGGAGCTGCGGATGAATCCTCGCCTCTATCAGGCGATGGACCTGCTCTACATGCCGCTCCTGGATCTCCAGCAACATCTCAAGCAGGAATTCGAGACCAACCCGTTTCTGGAGCTGACCGACGGAGACGAGCCGGAGGAGGAAGAAGCGAAGGAGTCGGAAGCGAGCGAAGAAGAGAACGAAGTGGATTGGGAAGACATCCTGCTCGACGGGTTCTCAGTCGGTGGAGCGCGCCAGGAGTATGAGGAGAAGGAGTATTACGAGCCAGTTGCCGTTGAATCGACCGATCTCGCGGATCACCTCCGCGATCAACTGCAGCTCTTGGAGGTGACCGTTCGCCACCTATTCCTGAGTGACGAGTTCATCGGGAACATTGGCGACGACGGATATCTGCGTGCAACTCTCGAAGAGATCCTCGAGGGCGCCAACGGAAGGCGGGACGACGAACTGGCGCGTCTCGCGTCCGCGAAGAAGAAGCGCAAAGTTGAGGATGAAGAGCCGCACTTCCTGACCGAGCCGTTTGAGTTGGCTGAGGTCGAGCAGTTCCTCGTGGTGATGCAACAGTTAGATCCTGCAGGTGTGGCCGCGCGCGATCTTCGTGAGTGCCTCCTGCTGCAGCTTGCGGAAGGAAACGTAGAGGGATCTCTCACGTTTCGTCTGGTAGACGAAGCATTCGACGACCTTATCGGCCATCGGTGGACCGAGTTAGCCAAACGGTACGGCCTGACGCCAAAGGACGTGCAGAGTGCCGCCGACGAGCTTGCCCGTTTGGATCCGAAGCCAGGATTGCGGTTTGCGGGGAAGGGCGAGGAATACGTGGTTCCGGATTTGGTGGTGGAAAAGGTCGACGGGGAGTACCGTGTCTTCCTCAATGACGGCGGCATGCCGCGCCTCCGCATCAGCAAGGTGTACCGGGATCTCGCCGGCGACAAATCGCGATTCGTCGGCGAGAACCGCGAGTTCATCACCCAGAAGCTCAATAGTGCGACGTGGCTCATTCAGGCGATCGAGCAGCGGCGCCAGACGATGCTGAGGGTGATGTACTTCATCGTCGATCGGCAGCGAGAATTCTTCGAAAAGGGTGTCGAGTGTCTCCGTCCATTGACGTTACGCGAAGTTGCCGAAGTTCTAGATCTGCACGAGTCGACCGTGAGTCGGGTGACCAGCCGCAAGTACGTGCAGACTCCCCGCGGCGTGTACGCGCTCAAGTTCTTCTTCTCGAGCAGCGTGAGCACAACGACTGGAGAAGATGCGAGCTCTCGGGCCGTCAAGGCGCAGATCAGCAAGCTGGTCGGTGACGAAGATACCTCCAGGCCTCTCACGGATGCGGCGATCGTCACCGCGCTCCAACGGCGTGGCATCAAGATCGCCCGGAGGACCGTGGCCAAGTACCGGGAGCAGCTCGGGATTCTGCCTGCCCGTATGCGGAAACGCGTATGACCGCCGTTGCCGATCGCACGATCGAGGTGAGCGTGCTCGTTCCCGCCGCGGACGAGGCCGACAACCTGCCGGAGTTTGTTCGTCAGTGCGATGAAGCGCTTCGCGGGCTCCCGTACCAGTGCGAGATCGTGGTAATCGACGACGGCAGCACGGACGCTACGCCTGCAGTGCTCGAGAAGTTGCGCGCCGACTACCCGATCTTGGAGACCGCCACGCACCGGTCGCGACGCGGCATCGCCGATGCGTTACGGACAGGAACCGAGATCGCGCGAGGTCGTATCCTCGTGTTCTACCCTGCGGACCTGCAGTTTCTACCCAGCGAGATTCCAAGTCTGGTCGAGCCAATCCGAGCCGGCGAGGCAGATATCGTCACGGGAACGAAGCAGGGCGACTACGAAAGGGCGTTCGTGTCTGGTGTGTACAATCGGCTATGCCGCATGCTGTTCGGCGTGGACGTCGCTGACCTCAATGCGGTAAAGGCCTACCGTCGTGAGGTGATGAGCGTCGTTCCACCGCGCCCAGATTGGCATCGGTTCATGGTCGTGATTGCCGCAGCAGACGGATTTCGGCTTGCAGAACGCCCTGTGACACTCAAGCCGCGCCGCGCGGGGAAGTCCAAATTTGGGCTTGGGCGTATTCCGGTCGGCGTGATCGATCTGCTCTCGGTTTGGTTCCAGCTTCGATTTGGCCGCAAGCCCCTCCTCTTTTTCGGGCTCTCCGGCGGCATTCTCTTTGCCGCGGGTTTTCTCGTCGGCATCGTCGCACTCGTGCTTCGGTTCGGCTACGGCATCGGCTTCCGACCTCTGCTTGACCTGGTGATGGTGTTGGTCATCACTGGTGTCGCATTGTTCGGTTTCGGCTTCATCGGAGATATGCTTGCCGGAGCCCGTGACGACTTGCGCGCCCTCGAGCGATCTCTGGAAGAGTTGATTTCCGAGCTGCGACGCCAACGGCGTTGAGTACCCCGTGCACATTGCGTTCGTCACGCACGCCTTCCCGCGGTGGAAGGGTGACATAGCGGGATCGTTCATCGAGCGGCTGGCAAGAGCTGTCGTCGATCGGGGCCACCGCGTGACGGTCATTACGCCGGCTCATGAAGGGAGAGGGGGACCAGAACGCCGCGCGAGCGTCGACATTCTCTGGGTGCGGTACGGTCCGGCCGAGCAGGAAACGCTTGCCCACACGGGCACAATGGTGGAAGCGACCAGCACGCTCCGTGGAAAATCGCTGGCCCTGTCGCTCATCGCTGCACTCGCGCGGCCACTACGGCGCTTGCATCGAAGCGGTGAGTTGGACGTCGTCCACGCACATTGGTGGGTGCCCGGCGGCGTGGCCGCGTGGATGGCCCACAAGCGACGTCGCTGCCCCTATGTGATCACCGTGCATGGAACCGACGTGCGGTTGCTCGACCAGTCGCGACTGCTCCGGGCCGTAGCGCGACGTGTTATTGGGCGGGCCTCGGCCGTGACCGCTGTATCGTCGTTCCTGGCACGGGAGGTCGCACGTCTGACGGACGTCGTGAGCGACGCAATCACCGTTCAGCCGATGCCAGCCGATCTCGTTCGGCTCGTGCGACGCAGCACGGGTGGTGGCGGTGTCGTGACCGTCGGAAGACTCGTTCCTCAGAAACGGATCGACATGGTGCTCGAAGCGGTCGCTCGCCTCCATCGAGGCGGTCGGCCCACACCGCTCACGGTGATCGGTGACGGACCGCTCCGGGGAGCGCTGCAGGACCACGCGAATCGTCTCGGCATCGCGGCAATGACGGAGTTCGTAGGACAGGTCGAGCCGGAGCGCCTCTCCCAGGCAATTGGCAATGCGGATGTCTTTGCATTTGCCGCGCGGGGCGAGGGCCTGGGGCTCGCAGCAGCCGAGGCGTTTATTCTGGGTGTCCCCGTTGCCGCAGCCGATGATGGCAGTGGCGTGCGGGATGTCGTGCCGCCGTCCGGCGCTGGCCGACTCGTGCCGGAGAACGATCCCGAGGCCCTCGCAGCCGCCATGGTTCAGCTGATGGATGATCCCGAGGCCCGGCAGCTCGCTGCCACGACCGGCGAGGCGCTCCGGGCGCAGTTCGATCCGGCAAATGTCGCGGGGCGGTTCGAGGCCCTGTACTCCCGCGTGGCCAAGCGGCAAAGGTAGGTCATGCGACGATCGTTCATGTGGGTCCTGCAAGGTGCATTGGCGGTCGCGGTCGCGGTATTCGTCTGGCGCTCCTTTGCACGGCATTGGGCGGAGTTCCGCGCACTTGAGATCGACTTGGTCTTCAATGTGGGGCTGATTGCGCTCGCCGCGCTCACGGTCTGGATCACGTATGCGCTCCTCATCGAGGCGTGGCGCGGGTTGGTGATAGGGTGGCAGCAGCCGATCGGACGGAGGGCGGCGGCCCGGGTCTGGTTAGTGTCGAACCTCGGGCGATATCTCCCGGGCAAATTCTGGAGCGTCGCCGGCCTGGCAGTCCTTGCGAGCCGCGCAGGCGTGAGTGGTTGGGCTGCCACCGGATCGGCGCTCGCTATGCAGGCGTTGGCCCTCGGCACGGGAGCCGTCGTCGTCGCATTTGCGGCACCGCAGTCGGCCTCTCCGATCCAGCTCGCGGCGGCGGTCGGCGTGGCCGCGGTCTGCGTGTGGGTCTTGGTCTCTCCGACACTCGGGGCGCGTTTGCTGAAAGCGGTCCGACCCGAGGCGGAATTCAGGCCCCTTGCTGCTCGCGTGGCCCTTTCCGCTGCGTTGGTGATGCTCGTGGCCTGGGTCGCGTATGGAGCCGCGCTCTGGCTGCTGGCTCGTGGGTTGCTGCCCGGGAGCGCACTCACCTTGCGCGGGGCGGTGGGGGTGTTTGCGGCAGGGTACATTGTAGGTTTGTTGGCACTGTTTGCGCCGGGAGGCGTTGGCGTGCGGGAGCTTGTCTTGGTCGCGCTCCTCACGCCACGCGTTGGGCCGGGAGGCGCTGTAGCACTCGCTGTCGCATCGAGGCTGCTACTGACGGTGTGTGAGGTGGGCGGGGCACTCGCGGCGGTAGCACTCGCATCCCGAAGTCAGGAGCACGAGGAGTGACGCAGGCCAAAGAGAACGGTGGCGTTTTCGAACCGCGATATCCAGGGCTTCTTGCAACAGGAGTCCTGTCGATCTGGGTCTTTGTGCTCGCTCTCCCGCTGTGGTCGGGCAAGTTCCTGGGTGGAGCCTTCAGCGACCAGTATCACAGCGGCTACGCGTTTCGCCACTGGCTCGCGGAGACCTGGAAACGGCTCGGCGAACTCCCACTGTGGAACCCCGAGATGTTCGGCGGGATGCCGTTCGTGGGAGCGATGCACGGCGACATCTTCTATCCGACGGCGTGGCTTCGGCTCGTGCTTCCGACCGGGTTCGCCATGGGGCTTGGGTTCGTCGTGCACTATGTGCTGGCCGGGGTGTTCGTTTATTGGCTACTGCGGCTCTTCAAAGTGTCGTGGGCCGGAGCGGTGACTGGGGGGTTCGCGTACCAACTCTCTGGGGTGATTGGCTCGTACGTCCAGCCCGGTCACGACGGCAAGCTCTTTGTGACGACGCTGCTTCC
Source organism: Gemmatimonadota bacterium (assembly GCA_039588055.1). Classification (GTDB taxonomy): domain Bacteria; phylum Gemmatimonadota; class Gemmatimonadetes; order Gemmatimonadales; family GWC2-71-9; genus JAOTVV01. Next base: position 8,893 of record JBDHAN010000049.1, read on the forward strand.
GCTTGCGTTGGTTGGGTTGGTCCGCGGGATCCGCGACGAGCGGTGGGATGGATACGGCATTGTGGCGCTGGCTGTGGGGCTCGCCCTGCTGAGTCCCCACGCGCAGATGACGTACTACTTGCTGATTGTCGCGGGCCTCTTCGCGCTCTACTTGGCGTTCGGCGAACGTTCGGCGAGACCGCTCTCACAGAAAGCTGTCGCACTCAGTGCGGCGCTTGCCGCCGTTCTTGTCGGCTTCGGCATCGGCATGATCCAGATCCTCCCGTTCTTCGAATACCTACCGTTTTCTCCGCGCGCGGAAGGCTACTACGGGTTCGAGGGTTCGACGTCCTACGCGATCCCCTGGGCTCACGTCCCCGAGTTCTTACTGTCGCGCTTCACTGGTGCCACGCCGGAGCGCACCTATTGGGGGCCGAATCCACTCAAGCTCCACTCAGAGTACCTGGGTGCCGCTGCGTTAGGGCTCGCGTTGTTCGGTGCGTTCGACCGAAGCCGTCGTCGGGCAGTGTGTTGGCTGTTGGGGATCGGGGTTCTCTTCCTGCTCGTGTGCCTCGGTGGCAGCACGCCGTTCTATCGCGTGTGGTGGACGGTGATGCCGTTTGTGAAGCAGACGCGTGCGCCCGGGATGGCGCTGTTCGTTGTCGTGTTGATCGTTGCGTTTCTGGCCGGCATCGGCGTCGACCGCTTCCAACGCAAAGAGGGAGTGCCGTGGTCGGTAGCGCTCATGGTAGCCGGTGGCGTAATCGTGCTTCTGGGACTTGTTGGACTGCTCGGGAACATGGCCGAGATGGTCGCCAGGGGAATCGAGCGCGCCCAGGCACGACCATTGGCGGATACGGCGATCCGAGCCGGTGCCGCAATCCGATGGGGCGCCGTTGGAAGCGGGGTTGCCCTGGTGCTGGTCGGGGCGTCGGGTTGGGCAATGCAGCGGGAGAAACTCCGGCCCTGGGTCCTGGCCCTGGGGTTTCCGCTCGTCGTGAGCGCCGATTTGTGGCTCAACGCGAAGCCCTTCTGGACCTACTCGGAGAGGCCTCGCGAAGGATTGTATCAATTGGACGAAGTGACCAAGGCGCTGAGCGAGCGAACAGAGCCCTATCGTGTGCTGAACCTCTCCGACACGGGGCTGGATGTGTATCCCGGAGCGTCGCTCATGGCCTTCGGGATATCGCAGCTCCTGGGTCATCATGGGAATCAGCTGCACAACTTCAACGAGCTCCTGGGCGGCAAGAACCGGTGGCAGTACGTGTTTGCCAGCCGGCGGCTCTGGGAGTTGTTCGTGGCAGACGTCGTGCTCCTCCCCAGCGGTGTAGACCTGTCGAGCCAACTGCCAGCTTACTCGTTCCTCGACGCGGAGTACGACACGCTCTTCGCCGGGGTCGAAACGTCGAGCGGTGGAGCGGCCGACGTCCTAGTCCGCCGTACGGCGGCGCCCTATGCTTGGGTCGTGCCGGCGGCCTTGAAACTCCCTGACGATCAAGCGATTCCGAATCTCGCTGATCCTCGGTCGCCGCTTGGCTTCGACCAGCTGGTTCTCGTGGATCCCGACGCGCCGATAGAGGTGGAAGAGGTCGAGGCTCTGCCCGACCCACTATCTGCTCGGGTCGAGATCGAGGCGTGGGATGTGGGAAGCATGGAGTTGCGTGTTGAGCCGCCGGTGGCTAGTCGCGCCTATCTCGTCGTCAGCGAGAACTACTATCCTGACTGGCAGGCCACGGTCGATGACGAACCGTCGGAGGTGGTGCGCGGCAATGTGACCCTCTTGACGGTGCCCCTCGAGCCTGGTGCCGAGCGCGTACGCCTCGAGTTTCGCAGCAGCGGCTATGAGACCGGCCGACTCATCACGTTCGTGTCGCTGATGCTGACCGTGGTCGTGCTTGCCGGACCGGCCGTCGCGCGGAGGATCCGTGGCTGACGAGCATTCGAGGGCACTCGTCATCATCCCTACCTTCGACGAGGCGCAGAATCTGCCGCAGATCGTGCCGCAGGTTCTGGCGCAGGACGCGCGTCTCGAAGTGCTGGTTATAGACGACAACTCGCCGGACGGCACCGGTCGCATCGCCGATGAGCTTGCCACCGACATGAGCCGCGTGCACGTGATGCACCGAGACGGGAAGCAGGGATTGGGCACGGCCTATCGAGCGGGCTTTCGGTGGGCGCTCGAGCGCGACTACGAGTTCGTGTTTGAAATGGACGCCGACTTCTCGCACGATCCGAAGCATCTACCGGAGTTCCTCGAGGCTGCGCAAAACGCGGATTTGGTGCTCGGATCGCGCTACTTGGATGGAAGAGTAACGGTCGTCAACTGGCCGATGACCCGGCTGCTGCTCAGTTATTCCGCAAACATCTATGCCCGAGTCGTGACTGGCCTCAAGGTGTGTGACTCGACTGGCGGTTTCAAATGCTTCCGCCGCCGCGTCCTCGAGGCCATCAATCTGGACGCTGTGCACTCGAACGGCTACTCGTTTCAAATCGAGATGAGTTTACGCGCGTCGCGTCGTGGATTTCGAATCACGGAGATCCCGATCGTGTTCGTGGATCGCACGGAGGGGCACAGCAAAATGTCTGGCGGGATCATCTGGGAAGCGGTCTGGATGGTGTGGCGCCTGCGCTTCCGAGCACTGACCGGGCGCCTCTGAGCAGATGGTGGAGTTGTCGGGTTCCTCCGCCTTTCGGTGATTCCAATGGAACAGCTCGAAGGAACGGTCGTGTACAAGATGACGGGGTCGGGGAACGACTTCGTCATGGTCGACGGTCGCACCGATCCGCCCGATCATTGGACGCAAGAGCGAGTGCGGGTCCTGTGCGCGCGGGGCACTGGAGCGGGCGCGGATGGTCTGGTCGTGCTGGAGCCGGGCTCGGGGCCGGCTGCTGTGCGCTTTCACTTCTTCAACTGTGATGGGCTCCGCTCCACGATGTGCGGAAACGCCGCGCTGTGCTCAGTTCGATTGTCCGCCTGGTTAGAACTGGCCCCGCCCGAAGGGATGGTGCTCGAAACCGATAGCGGGCCGGTGCCCGGAAGGTGCCTCCGGGGCGCTGGTGAGCGGGCCGAAATCGAATTGCCGATGACCACGCCGCTTTTGACTCCAGACGTTCCGCTCGCAATGGGTGAACGGTTGATGCGTGCCATCACGGTTGGCGTGCCCCATCTGGTGGTCCTGGTGGATGACCTCGAGGCGGTGCCGATCCTCGAACGGGGCAGGGAGTTGCGAGCGCATCCGGTCTTCGCGCCTGCCGGCGCCAACGTCAATTTCGTCTCGGATCGTGGCGGCCTGTGGTCGATGCGGACGTACGAGCGAGGGGTGGAGGGTGAGACCCTCGCCTGCGGCACCGGTGCGGTCGCCTCGGCCGCCACCCTGGCGTCGACTTCGGGGGTCTCACTTCCCCTGAGCCTGTTGACTCGTTCAGGAGCCGAGCTAGTGGTTAATGCCAATCTGGCGCAGGACGGCCGCCTGGAACGCCCCCTCCTCGCCGGGCAGGGTCGCCTCACGTACCGGGGTATCCTCAGCGGCGCGAGCGGCCATCGGCTCTGACATTCCTGTGGAAAACCTATGCGGCAGTTGTGCTCACATCGGAACAGACGCCCGTTCGGACCGTCCAGGTCTCATCCTGACAACACGTTACGGATGCGAGCGGGGAGAAGCGCACGGCTTTTCCACACGACAAGCCCATTGGATTTAACATAACATATCTTATACGCAGTTCTGATAGGCGCGCTAGGGGTCTGACGTCTGGGTTCTAGGAAGCTAAATGCCGCGTCGTTTGGTGAGGTCTGGGACCTGGCTCAGCCGATCGAATCCACTTGTCCCGCACGGAGTTCGGCGAGGCGCACCCGGGCTTCGGCGGCGCTGGGGGCATCCAGAAACTCGTCCAAGACGCGCTCGTAGGCGGCAACTGCTCGCGCCGTGTCGCCCGCAGCCCAGAAGGCCCGACCGGCATCGTTCAGGTACTGTGCGCTCAGCAGCCCGTACCACGTCGTGTTGGCGGCGTTCATGTACGCCTCGCCAGCCGGCACATTGCTCCCGAGGTTCTCGAGTGCGGAGCCGAGGAGGCTGTATGCTGGCGCCTGAAACTGCTCCTCGAGCCCACGGTCAAGAGCCTCGCGCAATTCGCTCGCGGCCAAGTCCGGCTGTTCCTGCAGAAGGCGCACTTGGCCGAGGAGGATGACCGCTTCGTCTGCTGCGCGCGTTCCACGGAAGCTGCCGATGAGCCGTGACAGGTCGCTCGCGGCGAGCGGTAGATTCCCTGACTGAGTCGCGAAGCGCGCCTGCTCGAGCGATGTTCCGGCGGCGACCTCCCTGTTCCGCTGATATGCGACAACGAAGATCGCGACAGCCGCTACCGCCACGACAGCGGCAACGCCACCGATCGATCGACGCTGGTGGCGCTGAATCCACCCGATCAGCTTCTCCGCTGCGTCCTTTGCGGGTTCCGCTTGGGTAGCAGGTTGGGGCTTCGGTCGCTGTCTCTTTGCCATGTGTCTCTTGTGTTGTGCGTGTGACCTCGGTCGGCGCCTGCACATCGGGTCGGCGAAGGTCCGATCCAACTGACGCCGATCGAATTGCAGCGCGTTCTGTTTCTGCCGACTGCCGCGAGAGGCGTCGAATGGTGAGCGTCCCATCGAGCTCATGTCTGCCGGATCTGCACGCAACTCGGCACGTAAGTCGGGTGGTTCGAGGTTCGCCCTTGCTCGGGCCAAGACGGCCGGAAACGCACTTCATGCATCGCTTGACATGCCACGTGACAGGTACCGTCGGTTCTCTCGCATGGTCTTGTAATTATCTGATATTGAAAGACTTATAGTCTATACCGTCATGTGGAATCTCGGCCTTATCCACATTCTCCACATGCGCCATGCTCGGCCCTCGTTCGACCGCTGTGATGAACGAGGCCACGGCTCCTTCTTCGCCCTTCGCCACGGTTTCCACGCGCCCGTCTGGCAGGTTTCTGACCCACCCGGCCAATCCGAGCTGCTGGGCCCTACGGGCGACAAACCAGCGAAAGCCGACGCCTTGGACGCGGCCCGAGATCACAAGCCTCCGTGCCACGACCTGCTCGGTCATGGCTGCTGCTCCTTTCCCTGCTCTGCCGGGCGCTCGTCGGCGGGAGCACGCCGGCGCCGCTGCACGATGATGTATCCCGCGACTAGCAGCGCCAGCAGCGGAATCAGCCACAGCACTGCGCGCGACAGGAGCTCCTTGACTCTCGGGCTCTCTATGACTGCGTCCAGCCCGCTCACGACCTCACTGTGGGCGCCAACGTACCATCCGACGTACGTCAATATGGCGCACCAGATCCCTGCCCCCAGGGCGGTGTAGAGCGCGAAGCGGTCGAGTCGCATCCGCGCGAGGCCGGCTGGCAAGGAGATGAGCTGTCTGATCACCGGGATCAGTCGGCCGACGAACGTGCTGATCTCTCCGTGGCGTCGAAAGAATGCCTCGGCCCGGTCGAGCGACGCCTCTCGCATCAAGAGGAACCGATGGTATCTGTGGAGCAGCGGGCGCCCCAGCGCCACTGCGAGGTAGTAGTTGAACAGGGCCCCCACGAGGCTTCCCGTGAGGCCCGACCCAAACGCCAGCCACGCGTTCATGCGACCCTGAGCTGCCAGGTATCCTGCCGGAGGCAGGACGACTTCACTCGGAAACGGGAAGAACGACGACTCCAGGGCCATGAGCAGCGTGATGCCCGGGTACCCGAGGCGGAAGATCACCTCTGTGAGCCAATGGACGATGGTCTCGAGCACGAGGGTTAGTCACCCTCCTCGGCGAAACCGTGGCGTCCACGGAGTGGCACGAATCGGGCTCCGCCCAATCTCTCCGTGATGGTATCGGGGCCTCGCTTCCTGATCCGGACGAGCTCCTGTTGGGTCCCCTGCACCAGCGGGATCACGAGCCGCCCGCCGTCACACAACTGGTTGACCAGGGGCGCCGGCACCTCCGGACTCGCTGCGGCCACGACAATGGCGTCGTACGGGGCCTCCGGGCGCCAACCGAGCGAGCCGTCACCGAGGATCAGGAGTACGTTGTCAAAACCTGCTTCACGGAGGTTGTCTCGGGCCAGGTCCGTTATGGCTCGAATACGCTCGACCGAGATCACGCGCTCGGCGAGGTGTCCCAACAGGGCGGCCTGGTATCCCGATCCGGTCCCGATTTCGAGGACGCGTTCGTGGCCGGAAAGCTCGAGCGCCTGCAGGTACGTGGCCTGAGTGCTCGGTTGGGAAATCGTCTGGCCTTGGCCGATCGGGAGCGCCGCATCGTCGTAGGCGCGTCGCCGGAGTGCCTCGGGAACGAAGAGGTGGCGCGGCACCTCAGCGAACGCACGCAGGACGGCCAGGTCATGAATGCCCTGTTGCCTGAGCTCTTCAACGAGGCGGGCTCGATACCCGCCGTACGAGTCCGCTACCCGTCCCCCAGCCGCCACGCGCGCACATCCTCGAGGAGAGCATAGTTGGTGAGATCGAGATGCAACGGTGTCACTGAAATGAAGTGCTCTTCGATGGCTTGGAAATCGGAATCCTGGCTCCCACTCCACGAAATCTGGCCGCCGCCAATCCAGAACCCGGGACGCCCCCACGGGTCCTTCGTGCGGAGCAGCGAATCCGAGTAGACTCGCCTGCCGAGGGTGGTGACCCGGATGCCGCGGATGTCATCCCCCGCAACCGGGGGGAGGTTGACGTTGAGCAGTGTTTCGTCCGGGAAACGCGCGACGCCGACCACGTCTCGAATGAGTCGCCCGAGCCAGGGACGATGGCTGTCCAGCAGGTCGAGTTGATCCCCGGCGAACGAGATGGCGACACCTGGAATCCCGAACGACAGACCTTCCATCGCGGCGGCCACCGTGCCGGAATAGAGCACATCCTCGCCCATGTTCGGGCCGTGGTTAATGCCGGAGAACACGAAGTCCGGCTTGTTGTCTAGCAGGGCCCCGAGCGCCAGCAGCACGCAGTCGGTGGGTGTGCCGTCAACCTGAGTGGATCCGTCCTGCCGTCGTGTGGATCGGAGGGGGCGACCGAGCGTCAGTGAGTGGCTCGAACCGCTCTGCTCGCGGTCCGGTGCCACGACCGACACGCTCCCGACAGGACGACATACCTCAGCGAGGATCTCTAATCCCCGTGCCAAAATGCCGTCGTCGTTACTCAGCAGGAGGTTCAACGGGTTTTTTACCGTCGAGGACGTCGAGGATGTTCTTGAGCTCTTCGCGGAGGCTCTCGATCGTTTCCCGTTGAAGTGCTACCCGCGCCTCCGACTTGAGCAGTCCGGTGCGTCGGTAGTGCTCGATGCGGCGTCGGGCACCTTCTATCGTGTACTTCTCTGTGTAGAGGAGGTGCTTCACGAGCATGATCAACTCGATCTCGCGCCGCTGGTAGACCCGGTTGCCCGACCGGTTCTTGGCTGGGTTCAGGAACCGAAACTGGCTTTCCCAATATCGCAGTACGTGTGGCTTCAAGTCCGTCAGCTGACAGACATCGCCGATTGAGAAGAACTCCTGTACCGGTTGGGACGCTGTCATCGCCACTGCTCCGCCTTCAGTTCCCGCTCCATGAGATCGCGAACGGCCAGTTCCGGAGGTTTGCCCTCGAACAGAATGTTGGCCACCTCAACGGCGATCGGTAGCTCGCATCCCGCCTGTTCCGCAAGCTCGACGGCCGCGCGTGCCGACCGGACCCCTTCTGCCACTGTTCGCCGACCCGCAAGAATGTCGTTCACGGACCGTCCCTCCGCGAGCTCTATCCCTAATGCCCGATTGCGGCTCAAAGCCCCGGTTGCGGTCAGGATGAGATCGCCCAGGCCGGCAAGTCCGGCAAAGGTCCTGGGTTGAGCCCCCATCGCCTCACCTAGCCGGCTCATTTCTGCCAGTCCTCGCGTGATGAGCGCGGCCAATGTGTTGTGGCCCAGGCGCAGACCGTGCAACAGGCCTGCGGCAATGGCGATCACGTTCTTGAGAGCGCCCGCAAGTTCCACCCCCAGGGCATCGTCGCTCGTGTACACCCTGAAGTAGCTCGTGGAGAACGCCTCCTGCGCCGTCCGCGCCGCCGCAGGGTCGTCTGAAGCCGCGACGACCGCGGTCGGCTGACGGGCATACACTTCCTGGGCAAAGCTTGGACCGGATAGCGCAACGACTGCCGGCCCGTGCAGCGTTTCGCTCAGCACACTCGTCATGGTCTTAAGGGTTTCCGTCTCAATGCCCTTTGAGACGCTGACGACCACGGGCGGCTTGGCTCCATTGAGATTCGTCCACAGGGTGGTGCTCACCGAGCGCACCGCGTGCGAGGGAGCAGCACTGACCACGAGCTCCGCACCCTTGGCGGCATCCCCGACGCTCCCGTGCGCCACCACGCCCTCGGCCAGCCGTGAATCAGCGAGGTACAACGCATTCACGTGATCGCGGTTGATCGACTCAACGACTTCGGGTTCGTACGCCCAGATGTGAACGTCGTGACCGTGGCTCGCCAGCAGGTCGGCAAGCGTGGTGCCCCAGCTCCCCGCTCCCAAGACCGCGATGCGCATTTAGCCGCCTTGGCCCACCGATTTGGCCCGGCGGCCGAATCGGTTTTCGGTGCCTGCGAGGAGTCGCTGCACGTTGCTGCGATGGGTGTAGAGAATGAAGGTCGCCAGGCCCACTCCGATCCAGAACGTGTACACGGCATCGGGCGTCAAGATGCGAACGGCAACCGGAAACGCCAGAGCGCCGACGATCGATGCCACGGAGACGAATCCGGTCGTCGCGAGCAGGCCGAGCCACACGAGGGCACTGACACCCAGCGGCAACGGCGCGAGCGCGAGAACGACACCGGCCGCCGTCGCCACACCCTTCCCTCCGCGGAAGCGGAGAAACACCGAGAACACATGGCCGGCAACTGCGGCGCACCCGACGAGGATCGGTATCCACGGTGGCTCAGCGGCGAACCGCGTGGCAAGGGCAACGGGAAGAGCGCCCTTCGCGACATCAAGGGCGCCCACGGGGACGGCGAACTTCCACCCCAAGACGCGATAGACGTTGGTGGCACCAAGGTTCTTCGAGCCGTGTTCGCGAAGATCGATACCGGCCAGGCGGCCCGCGAGATAGCTCGTCGGGATCGAGCCTGCCAGGTACGCGCCGACGATCCAGAGCGCCAGGCTCACTGCTTTCTCCGCTTACGGCGCAGCTTGAGACGCACCGGCGTCCCCTCGAAGCCCCACGCCTCCCGAAAGCCGTTCTCCAAGTAGCGTCGATACGACTCGGGGATCGAATCGGGGTGGTTGCTCACCACCGCAAAAGTCGGAGGGTTGATCCCGATCTGCGACGCGTAGTACAGCTTGACCTCCCGTCCACGGTGCTGCGGTGGCTGTGCGCGGTCTACCAGAGTCTCGAGCACACGGTTCACGTCTGCGGTCGGCACCCGACGCGTGCGTTGCGCCGCGGCGGTCACAATGGCATCCAGCACGACGCGCACCCGCTGCCCCGTCACCGACGACACGTAGAGAAACGGGACCGATCGCAGAAACGGTGCGCGCTCCGCGACTTCTCGTTGTCCCCGAACCGCCGTCGTCGTTTCCTTTTCGGCAACGAGGTCCCATTTGGTGACTGCCACCACCAGTCCGGTGCCGCGTTGCCACGCAGCCTGGGCGATCTTGAGATCCTGAGTGTGCACACCGACGGCGGCATCCACGACGAGTATGCACACATCGGCTCGGTCGATCGCCCGCTCCGTCCGCAAGGTCGAGTAGAACTCGATCTCATCCTCTACTTTCGATCGCTTCCGTAACCCCGCGGTATCAATGAAGTTGAGCGTTTGACCATGGTACCGCAAGGGGGAGTCCACGGCGTCCCGTGTCGTCCCCGCCTCGGGGGCAACCAGCGACCGGTCGTGGCCCAGAAGCCGGTTCACGAGGCTGGACTTGCCCACATTCGGTCGGCCTACCACGGCAACCTGGATGATGTCGGTGTCTTCGGGCTCCGTTTCGTCGGGAAGCAGGGCGACGATTCGATCCAGCAGGTCGCCGCTTCCCTTCCCGATTGCCGCCGACACAGGCGTGGGTTCGCCCAGTCCCAACTCGTGGAATGCGAAGTGTCCCGTCTCCGTTGCCAGATCATCTGCCTTGTTCGCGGCCACGATGACGCGGTGCGCGTGCGGCCGCAACAGCTCGGAGACTTCCAGGTCGCCTGGGTGCACGCCAGCCATCGTGTCAACGACGAGCACAATGACGTCGGCCTCGGCGATGGCAAGATGGATCTGTTGTCGGACTCCGGAGTGCAATGCGTCATCGCGATCGGTGCTCCACCCTCCGGTATCGACCAGCCAGAAGCGCCGGCCGGTCCACACGGTCGCTGCGAAGTGACGGTCGCGGGTCACGCCGGGGCGGTCGTCCACGATGGCCGGGCGCCCGCCCACGATCCGATTGAACAGCGTGGACTTCCCCACATTCGGGCGACCAACGATCGCGACCGTGCTTCCTCTCACGACAACACCTGGGGCGTCAGCACGTCCGCGAAGTCGTACGACAGGTGCACTGGCACGGGTGAACGCTGAACGAGGTCGTCAAGCACCATGCCGTCAAGGAAGTGCCCGGCCTCGTTCACTGCCTCGGCCGGCAGGAGGGCCAAGTCCAGACTGGAGTGTGCTCGGAGCGCTGCCATGAACGCGTTGCCAGGCAGGAGGCCCGCAGACGTGACTGACGGGCCGAACAGGTCGTTCTCGATCTCGATGACCTCGAAGTCACCGCCCGTGGCCGTGTGGAGTGCCATGCACACCTGCGGCATGAGCCGCGACATCGCCGATCCCGTGAGGATCCCGATTCGGCGCCCTGAGAGGGCGGTCAGGCCAGCGTGCGCCGCGCGCACGCATTGTTGGAGAAAGCGCACACTGCCAACGCCATTCTCCACTTGCTCGAAGTCATCGTAAGCGGCTGGCTCCGGGAGAGATAGGCCTGCAACCAAGAAGAGATCGTCGGAACCATACACCCAGTGGCGTCCTCGCTCGCGCACAGCGCGTTGACTGAAGTCCTCTATCAGCTGCACCGCGGCACGACATTCGAGGTGCGTGGGTTCCCGGACCAAATGGGATTTGCTGTACTCGGTGAGGCCGACGGGGACGACGGAAACGGACAACACGGCTTCGCCGAGCTCGTAGAGATCGGCGACGCTCTGCTCGAGCACGACGCCGTCGTTCAGACCTGGCTGCAACACGATTTGCGTGTGGAACCGAATCCCTCCTTCCGCAAAGTGCGCGAGCTGTGGCACGATGGCCGGCGCCCTCGGGTTGCGCAGAAGGCGCCGGCGCACCACCGCATCCGTCGCGTGCACCGAGACGTAGAGTGGTGAAAGCCGATACTCGAGAATTCGTCGCTCGTCCTTTGGCTTCAGATTGGTGAGCGTCGCGAAATTCCCATAGCGAAATGAGAGCCGGTAGTCGTCATCCCGGATGTAGAGTGACTGACGGAGTCCGTCGGGGAGCCCATCGACGAAGCAGAAGTCGCAGCGATTGGCGCATCGGCGAATGTGCGGCGGCTCGAGCTCGATTCCCAGGGCGACGCCCTCGGGTCGCTCGATGTCATACTGCAAGCGGTCTCCGGCTGGAGAGCGGGCCTCAACGATGAGTTGGCCCTCGGCTGTATGGAACTCCCAGTCGAGGAAGTCCTCGATCTCGCTTCCGTTCACCGAGATGAGCTCGAATCCCGGCGTCAGGCCGAGCTCATCGGCTATCGAATCGGGGGCGACAGTCTGGACGCGAACCATGGAGAGCGCTGCTCCCGCGCAGCGAGGGACAGAGATATGAAAACCGAGGAAAGATAATCGCCCCGCGCGGGAGCAGCGTGTCCGCGCGGGGCGTTGGGCAAGACGCTTGGAAACCGCCCCTGCTAACGGTGGTAGCGCCAGGCAACCGCACCAGTGACATCGGCGCGAACCGTCAGCGCGTGGCGCTGCCGCGGTTCGAGCGGAGGTACCTCTGCCGCCGACGTCGCGAGAACGGTTCCCTGGGCATCCATGAACTCGAAGACTAGGGTCGTTGCTGCGAGCGCTCGCGGCGTCATGTTGACCACCGAACCGTTCACGAGGACCGTGCTTTCCGTCGGCATAAACTGCATGACGGTCACACCCCACCCGAGTCCTGAGTCGGCGAGGGCCACGTACTTTTGGACGGAGTCGCGCTCGCCCGCCAAATCCCATGCTGCGGCCATCATGCGCACGCTTTGCGGATTGAGAGGATCCACTTCGAGGAGGCGTGCGGTTGTGGTCCTGAGGTTGTCTCCGTCGTGGGCAGCGTAGTGTGCGCGAGCCAGCACATACAGGGCGTCGTGATTGTACGGACTACGCTCCGTCACGATCTCGAGTACGCTAATCGCCTCCTCGCGCATCCCGTCGTTGAAGAGACTGGTACCGACCTGATTCAACGCACTCAGATTGATTTCTGGCTCGCCCCTGACCTGCTCGATGAGCGGTCGGATGGATGTTCGGTGTCCCAGCAACGAATGCCGACGCAATACACGGAGGGTCGCCTCGGTGTCGTCGGGAAAGCGCTCGAGATAGCTGCCGTACGCGCGGAGCGCTCCTGTGAACGCCTCAGTCGCACTGGCGCTGTCGCGCTCAAGTGCGGTCTGAGCGTCGGGGAGCGCGCTGCGGGCCGACGCAATCTTGGTCGCAAGCGCCGTCGAGTCGCGCTGCACCGCTTGTCGAACATCCGGTCGGAGGTTCCGGCCCGCCCACTCGGTGTTCAGCGCTGCCAGACGTGCCGAGTCCTGCTGGATAGCGGCGACCAGCGAGTCCCGCCGCATGCGTGCGCGGACGATCTGGGACACGGCGGGATTTTCGAAAGCGACAGCCTCATATCCAAGTGTTACGTCAAGCATAGCCTGGCGCAGCCGCGGCTCGAACGCGGGATCGTCACCTGCGATCTCCACGCCGCGCTCGAGGTATTTGGATGCGGAGTCGAGTTGTTGCTGACTCACGAACATCATCGCCATGAACAAAGGGAGCTCGGCATCGTCAGGGGCCATGGACTGGCCGAGTTCGAACAATATGACGGCCGAGTCGAGACGGCCTTCTTGCCATGTTCGCAGTGCGGCAGTCCGGACCTCCGGGTAGAGCCGCCAAACATACCGACCGACGTCGTCACGGCACTGCGGCGCCATCTCCACGACGCGGGCGAAGGCCGTATCAGCCCCCCACGCATCGCCTTGTTCGGTGTAGTAGCGCCCCAGGTAGTACCAGGCTCCAGGGTTGTCATCCTGTTTGTTCTCAGTGATCGCGCGCATGAGGACTTCGTACGCTCGATCGAGCCGGCTTGCGCGCCGATCTGGTGTGGCCGCTTCCACTGCGAGGCGGAGGTGTTGCTGCGCCCCAGTTACGAGGTGATGGCCCGGCCGCACATCACACGGATCCTGGGGGCCAACCCACTGCGTTTGACCGTGGGCCGGGTATGCAACGGTTGCCGCCAGCAGGCATGCGCATGCCGACGGGCGGACTACGTGCCGGAGCGAGAGCATGCGGGTATCCTCCTCGCACCGAGTGATGAAAGTGAACCTGTGTGAGAGATAATGCGCGTGGCGCCGGTGGGCAAATCGGGCGCGCTGCTTGTCGCGAGCCTCGCTACCCCACCTGCCGTGCAATGGCGTAGAGCAATCCCGTCCCGGGCTCCGGATAGGATGTCCAGTGCAGCTTGATGTATGAGCCGTCCTTTCGACGGTAGCGGTTGGTGAAGGAGAGCGTCGTCTGACCACTGCCCAACTTGCTTACCTCGGCCACGGTCTCTGACTGATCGTCCGGATGTACGAAGTCGAGGAACGGCTGCGTCAGGAGCTGATCTGAGGGCCACCCCAGCACTCGCTCGAAGGCGGGATTGATGCGCTTGAACCGCCCGTCGACGCCGGCGATGCAGCACAGGTCCACGGCGTAGGTGAAGAAGCGGTCGAGATCGTACAGCTCGAACTCACCCGTGACGGCGTCCACGATTCCCACGCCGCACGCATGACAGTAGCGGGCCTCCTCAACCAGCGGAGTCCTGCAACGTTTGCAGTAGACACCGGAGTCAGTCGCCATCCGCGCTCCTCATGGATTCACGATCGAAAGTCGAGCCGCGTCGAGGAAACGTGTGCCTGTGTGCACCCGGCGGGCACCGCGGCGATTCGATGTTTGAGAGCGGGCGACCGGATTCGAACCGGCGACGTCCAGCTTGGGAAGCTGACATTCTACCCCTGAATTACGCCCGCAGACGGTCGGAGGAGTATGATGTACTCCCCCGACTCCAAGGTCAAGCGTCCCGACCTACGTATCGACGCGGTACCGAGCGGCAATCAAATCCTCACCGACCCCTGTGAGGGAGAACGTCGAGGTTGCGTTGCCCGCGAGCGTGCTCGGCTGGACGGACTCGGTCGTGAGGACGTTCCCGTCGGCATCCAGGAATTCGAACAGAATCTCGGGAACCGAAGCTTCGGCGCCCTTCGGATTCACCAGGCGTCCCTGAATGGTATAGCCACCGTCGATGGCCTGCTCTGAGTCGACATGGATCTCATACGCCAGCGCCTCGCGCCGCTCTAACACGGCCAGCGTGGAGTCGTCCTTTCCCTGCAATTGAAAGGATGCGGCAAGGAGGTTCAGCGACTCGCTGTTCAGCGGATCCACGGTGACGAGACGTCGCGCCGCGCCCTCCATGGCGACTGCGGCACTGTCCTTCTCCGCCGCGGGTAGGTCGTCGTTGTTGTTGATCGCCAAGTAGGCATTGGACAGGTTGTAGAGCGCCAGCCGTGAGTACGGATTCTTCTCGAGCCCGAGCTTGAAGGCGTCGGCAGACTTCCAGTACTCTTCCCCGACGAAAAGCGCCTCACCGGTCTGAAACAACGCGATGGCGCTCATCTCGCTGGCTCGCACCATGATACTGTCGTACATCAGCATCGCGCGCTCAGTCTGCCCGGCGTCCTTGAGTGCCGATGCCAGCCCGGTGAGGGCCTGGGGGTCGTTCGGATCGATCTCCGACCGGTAGCGATCGAACCAGCCGATGGCCGAGTCAGGCATGTCCCGCATGGAGTAAATCAGCCCGATGTTGAACATAGCCGTCTCATAGTTCTCCGTGCGCGCGGTGTCGGCGGTTCCCAGCTCCACGACTCTGGTGAAATACTCGACGGCGCTGTCCAGGTCTCCCTGGTTGCCGAAAATCCGAGCTAGATAATACGGCGCGAGATTGTCGGAGCTGAAAACGGCGTGTGCCTTGCGCAGTAACGCTGTGGCGCTCTCGAAGGACCCGGCTCGCATCGAGTCCATGGCAGCGTTCATGGTGGGAACCCAGAGAACCTGGCGGTAGAACTTGATGTCTTCAGCGCACTCTGGCGCCGTTTGCTCGGCTCGATCGAAGCTACTGTCGGCACCCAGGAGGTCGTTGGTCATGACGTAGTAGCGACCCAGGAAATACCAGACCGCGGGGTTTCCCTCCTGCCCGCGGGCAAGCGCGTCGATCAGGTTTCGCCTGGCATCGGTCAACATACGTTCCCGCTTCACCCGATCTGCCTCCTCGCTGGCGCCCTTGATGTACACGACGCCGCTGTTCACGAGGAAGTGCCCCGTCTTGAGCTCACACTGCGGCGCGCGGTACCCACCCTGCGCCGCCGCACCCGAACTCACGAGCGCCAGCCCAGCGACCAGCACAGCTTCACACACCATCTGTTTCATCCGTCGACTCCTTCTATTGGTCTGAATCACCCGCTGTTGCCCTGAATCACTCTGCTCGGTTCTTGTGCCCGTTCTCGAGAATGGCCCGTGCTCTCTCTTCGGCCTCCCGGGCAATATCCACTGCGGGCCGACCCAGGATTCCCGCGGCAGCGACGACGTCGTCGTACTCGCTCTTAAGTCGGTGTCCCGCAGGACCTTCCCGTACCTTAATACGTACCCGAATACGCTCCCCAAGCTCCACTGTCATCTCCTGTCTAGGTAATGTCGAGCGCAACACTCGCCAACTGCGGACACCAGCTGTCGTGCTGTGTTCGAAGACCGCTCGTTTCACTGTCTCCGCGGAGCCGGGTGCCGCGAGCACCTCGAGACGCACACTCACGCGGCCCTTCTTGCCTTGCGTCGACCAGGTCTGGCAGTCGAGCGCCCCGGCTTCGAACAGGGCTTGTCGCAGAGGCTCGATGTACTCGGGTGACAGGTCATCTATGTCGGTAGCGATGATGTCGATGGCGGCGGCTTCCTCGGCGACATCTGCGAGAATGAGGCGGAAGGCGTTAGGGTAATGCTCCGGATCGCGGGTGCCGGCCCCCCACCCCGCGGTGACGGGTCGCCACGTGGGCGGCGGCGGGCCCGCGGACAGAAGCCGGATGAGCGCAGCGCCTGTGGGGGTGGTTGCCTCGCCGTCAATCGGTCCGCCAGAGGCGACCTCGACACCCTCGAGTAGTGCCATGGTGGCGGGCGCAGGCACTGGAAGCTGGCCGTGCGCCGCATCGACCCAGCCGCGACCGATTGCGACGGGCAGGTTGAATACCGCGTCAACGCCGAGCTGCTCGAAACCCTCGATGGCACCGACGATATCGAGCACCGCGTCGACCGCGCCGACTTCATGCAGGTGGACCTTGTCGGGTGGCACGCCATGCACGCGGCCTTCGGCGTGGCCGATGAGCTGAAATGCCCGGGTTGCGAGCTCCTTCACACGGTCCGACACCTGGCCGCGCGCCACCACATCCACCAGGTCGGCAATTGATCGCGAATGGGTGTGACTGCTTACAGGAACGGCAAAATCGACCTTGACGGCGCGGATGCCACATCGCTCGACCGAGCGGATTTCCACTTGGACGTCTGGAAAGCCGACCCGTTGCGGCAACGTCTCGAGCGCGGATGCAGCGAGCCCGGCGTCCAGCAGGGCGCCGAGCATCATGTCACCGCTGATACCGGCAACCGGGTCGAGGATGGCGATTCGCATAGTCGGCCGCAAACGATAAAAGATCTACCGCTAGTGGCGATAAAGCCACCCTGCCCCGGTGTTGAACAGGACGACGCGCTCATGCCTGACGATCGAGCCCAGATCCAGTAGTCGCTCGAGTGCGCGGAGCGACGCTCCGCCTTCCGGGCAGGCGTCAATTCCTTCAACGGTCATGCGCTCGCTGCCTTCTTCCAGCTCCGGATCGGAGACGGCCACCGCCGCGCCGCCCGTTTCCCCCAGGGCCCGAAGAATGATGGATCCGCCGAGCGGTGAGGGGACACGAAGTCCCGCCGCCACGGTCCACGGATCGTCCCACGGTTCGGTGCGCGAGTCGCCCGCATCGAAGGCTCGCACCACCGGCGCGCATCCGGACGATTGAACGCTGTAAAGACGGGGAGGTGTTCCGCTGACCCAACCGGCGTCCAGCAGCGCTCGGAAGGCGATCCACATGCCGATGAGCCCTGTGCCGCCACCCGTGGGATAGATGACGGCGTCGGGGAGCTCCCAGCCAAGCTGCTCGGCAATCTCCAGCCCCAGCGTCTTTTTGCCCTCGATGCGGTACGGCTCGCGCAACGTCGACACGTCGAAGGCTCCCTCCTTGGCGGCAAACGCGCGGGCCGCCTTTCCACAGTCACCGATATGCCCCTCGAGGAGGTGAAGCTCGGCGCCAAACGTGCGGATCTGCTCGAGAATCCTGGGCGGTGTCGTTTTGGGCGCGAACACGGTGACAGGGAGCCCAGCGCGGCGTCCGTAAGCGCTGAGCGCGACGCCAGCGTTTCCTGCGGTCGGCACCGTGAAGGCTCGCACGCCCGAGTGGCGTGCGAGCGTCACCGCGGCGGACATGCCGCGAGCCTTGAACGACGCGGTAGGATTCGTCGCCTCGTCTTTGATCCACAATTCCGGCATGCCCAGTTCTCGACCGAGATGTCTCGCCCGCACAAGGGGCGTACCACCTTCACCCAGGGTCGTCGGATCTTCGCCCGCCTGCAGCGGGAGCCATTCCCTATACCGCCACATGGACCAAGTGCGGGCGGGGAGCTGAGCTTTGCAGTCCGGATGCGGTGCCGTGTTGTACGCCACCAACCACGGAGCGCCGCAATCGGGGCACGTAGTCCGCAGGCCCTCCGCATCGGCCTGTGCGTTGCACTCGGAACAACGGAGCGACCAATGTCTCGTCATGTTCGTACGCCTTCCAGGATTCGATAGGCAAGCTTGAGGGAGAACCCCGGGAGGGCGGCGATCTCTTCCGGAGTGGCGAGGCGGACACCTGCGAGGCTTCCGAAGGCCTCGAGCAGTTGTCGTCGACGCCGTTCGCCGACTCCGGGGATCGTCAGGAGCTCTGAGGTAATGGTGCGTTCGCTCCGGCGCTTGCGACTATAGGTAATGGCAAACCGATGCGCTTCGTCTCGGGCCCGTTGGAGCAAACGCAATGAAGGGGCGCGGGGAGAGAGCCGGAGAGGCTTTGCGCGTCCCGGGAGGAAGATCTCTTCTTCCCGCTTCGCCAGGCTCGCCAGAGGTACGTCATGGAGTCCGGCCGCGCGAAGTGCCGCCCGTGCCGCCCCGAGCTGTCCCTTGCCCCCATCGATGACGATCAGGTCGGGAAGCGGTTTCTCTTCTTCGACGCGCCGGCGTGCGAACCGGCTAACCACTTCGTGGATCGCCGCATAATCATCGGTCCGCCCGCGCTCGTTCAGTTGCCTCTGCCCCTCCTGCCCCTCCTCCTTTTCTCCCTTGATCCGATATCGACGATACTCGCTCTTTTTTGGCCGGCCCGCCTCGAACCAGACGAGTGACCCCACGGTGTCGCGCCCCTGATTCGTCGACGCGTCAATGCACACGAGACTCCGAGGGACGACCGTGAGTCCAAGGTCCCGTCCGAGCGCATAGACCGGATCTTCAGCACGCTCGTCCGTCTCGAACGATTCGATCTTGAAGCTCTCGAGGAGATGTCGGGCGTTTTGATCGGCTAGAGCCACCAATCGCTGGTGGCTGCCGCGCTTGGGGACGACCCAGGTCGCATCTGATGCGATGTCGCTAATGACGTCGAGATCTTGCACCGGAAATGGAAGCACGGCGCGCCGCGCGCGACCGTCCATGGTCAGATAGTGTTGCACAAGAAAACGACCTGCGATCTCGGCGTCGGTCGAGTCCGAGAGGTTCTGGAAGAAGCGTTGTTCCCGAGCCACCACCTTCCCTCGACGCACCTGTAACACCACCACGACTGCGTCATCTCCGTCTCGGGCAAAGCCAATGGCGTCTGCGTCGCGACCACCGACGACCTCGACACTCTGGGGCTTCTCTAACTGTGTGAGCCAGTTCAGTGCGTCTCGAATGTCTGCGGCACGCTCGAAATCGAGCTGCCGTGACGCTGTTTCCATGCGTTCCCGGAGCCGTCCCCGAACCGCCACGGTCTTGCCTTCAAGAAAGGCAACCACATCATCGATCATCGAGCGGTAGGACACTTCGGCTTCCAGGCCGACGCATGGCGCGTGGCAGCGGTGGATGTGGTAGTCCAGACACGGGCGGTCGGGTGTCTCCGTTGGAAGATCGTAATGGCACGATCTCACGGTGAAAATCCGACGAATGATGCGGAGTGTGCGCCGGAGAACACCAACGTCGGTGTACGGGCCGAAGTACCGCGCTCCCTTGATATTGAGCCGCCGAACCACGAGCACCCGCGGAAACGGCTCGGCAAGGGTGACGGCAATGCGCGGATAGCTCTTGTCATCCCGCAGCTGCACGTTGAAGCGCGGGCGGTATTCCTTGATCAAGTTGTTCTCGAGAAGCAATGCTTGTGATTCGGATGGCACCACGAAGGTCTCGAGATCGCGGATCAGCCGCGTCAGCATGTGCTGCTTGGGACTGCGGTGGTGATCGACCGTGAAGTAGTTCCGGACCCGCTGACGCAGCCGTTTCGCCTTTCCGACGTAGAGAACGTCGCCCTTGGTCCCCTTCCAGAGGTATACGCCAGGTTCGTCCGGAAGTGACGCAATCTTCGAAGCGATGTGGTCAGGCGGGGTCGCGGCCATAGTCAGAAAACTAACAGGACCGCTCGGCGGCTCCGGGGGCCACTCGACGGGATGCGGCTCAGTCGGAGTGTTGCGATTCCGCGTGCGGCCGTTGACCGAACACCGTTCTTGCTTCCGGGTGCCCGGCCGCGCGGGTGATCAGCAAGTAGACACTTCCAAAGCCCAAAAGCCCGATGGCAGCGGAGCTCCACAGGGGAGTGGTCAGGATCTTCCCGGCGAGGAAGACGCCGGCGAGCGCTGCAGGGACCGTCGCGATGACCGAAACGCCGATCGCTCGCAGCTCACCGGGGCCCAGAACTCGTCCAAGCTTATGGGTGAGTGTCCCGAAGTTGAGGCTCATGTTGACGTACGCGCCGATGGCGGCGCCGAGTGCGATGCCCGCGGGTCCGAGACGCTGCATCAGCAGGTAGGCCGAGACGGCCGAGATGGTAACAGAGACGATGGCGATCCGCACGGGAGTTTTGGTGTCACCGGTGGCGTAGTGGCCGGACGCAAAGAGCTTGATCGAAGCCTGCGCCGGAATCCCGATCGCATAGGCGGCGAGGACGCCGCCAGCAATCGCCGACTGCGTTGTCCCAAACGCCCCGGTCTGGAACAGACCAGCGATAATGGTCTGCGAGAGGGCCGCAAAGGCCACAGCGGCAGGGAGCACAAAGAACGCGACGCGTCGGGTGCCGATGCCCACCTTGGTTCTGAGCGCTCCAAGGTCGTCAGTGGCGACGTCGCGGCTGAGCTCCGGCAACGCCACGGCGGCGACACTCACCCCGAACAACGACACCGGCAACATGGCCACGAGCTGGGCATAGCCCAGAATGGCCACCGCCCCGGTCGTGAGCAGCGACGCAAGTTGCGTGTCGATGATGCTGGAGATCTGATATGCACCCGCGCCGACAACGACAGGCAGCCACGCCCGCACCACCTTCCGCGCGCTCCGCGTCCCGACCTGGAGGTTCCAGCGCACACCGCCGACAAGCCGGAGCGTTGCCGGCAGCTGTACGACGATTTGCAGCAGGCTCCCAATCAACGCGCCCCATGCGAGTGCCGTGGCCAGCCCGCTGAGATCGAGCAGGACCGCCCCGAGAGCCAGTAGCGTGGCGATC
>JBDHAN010000050.1:0-16361 GCA_039588055.1 Gemmatimonadota bacterium
AACTGAGAACTGAGAACTGAGAACCGAGACCTGCCCATGTTCAACAAATCCACCGCGCTGGCTGCCAGTCTCCTCGTTGCGACGTTCATTTTGGGCGTCGCGGTTGGGGGTGGGACTGTCGCAGCGTGGGGTGACAAGCCGGAGCGCCGACCGCGCCCGACCCGCGAGCGCGTCAGCTACTCCGAGCGACTGCAGCAGGACCTCGATTTGCGCGCAGCCCAGCGCGAGTCGGTCGAAGTCATCATGGAGCGGCGCGGGGATGCGATGCGTCAGATGTGGCGGAGCATGGCACCCCAATTTGACACCCTGCGCCAACAGATCAATCGGGAAATCATGGCCGTTCTCGACAGCGGCCAGCAGGCAACGTTTCAGGACCTGATTGCCCGCGCGGACAGCGCGCGGCGCCATCGGGACCGCAGAGGTGAACATGAGAGGAACTAGGTGGGGATGGGTGGCTCTCATCGGGGGATTGGCGTCAGCGGCGCCGCTGTCGGCGCAGACCCCGACGGTCACTTTGGAGGAAGCAGTGTCCCTTGCACTGCGGGTCAACCCGATCGTGGTCAGGGCACGCGGGCAAGTCACAACAGCGGCTTGGGGAAAGCGAGAGGCAATCGGCAATTGGCTGCCCAACATTAGCAGCAGTTCGTCCTACAGTACCCGACCAGGACAGGAGATACTCGACCCGCAGACCGGCCAGCTGTACACACCGACAACCAGCTCGTACTCAGCTGGGCTCAGCGCCTCATTGGATCTGTTTTCGGGATTCCGCCGCTTCGCGCAGAGCAAAGCGGCCGGTGCGGATATGCGCAGTGCCGAAGCGTCGCTGGTGAGCCAGGAGTTTTCCGTCATCCTGCAGACCAAACAGACGTTCTTTAATGCGGTGGCGGCGAATGAGCTCGTGCGAGTGGCGGAACGGAGTATTCAGCGTGCCGAGGAGCAACTGCGGATCTCCAAAGACAAGCTGGCAGCCGGCTCTGCGATCCGCTCCGACACGCTGCGCGGGCGCGTGGAGCTTGGCAACGCGCGGCTGCTGCTGCTGAATACCGAGACGCAGCGGGCAACGGCGGAGGCAAACCTTGCGCGCCTGATCGGCGTCGATGGTCCGATACGTCCCGCAGCCGACTCGATGATGTTCGCTCCCGCGCAGCTCGACACGGCCGCGCTCAGACTCGACGCGGTGTCGATGTCGCCCGGCGTGATTCAGGCTGACGCCGCCGCCGATGCGGCCGCCGCGTCGGTCTCGGTCGCGCGCGCCGGGTATTTCCCTTCGATCAGCGCCTCCTACTCTCGGTCCTGGTCCGGTCAGGCGCTCAGCCAGCTCGACCCGAGCTGGTCGGCACGGTTAAGCATGAGCCTCCCGATCTTCAATGGGTTCACCAGGGAGGGCGGCGTGACGCGCGCGGCAGTGAACCGCGACGCGGCGTATGCCGAAGCCGAGGACGTGAGGCGGCAGATCAATGCGGAGCTGACACAGTATCTTGCGTCGCTGGCTGCGGCACAGCAGAGCATGGACATCGCCCAGGCAAGCTTGGCTGCAGCGGAAGAAGAACTCCGCGTCATGCAAGAACGCTATCGCTTGGGGATGGCCACGATCATCGAGCTGCTCGCATCGCAGATCAGCCTGGAGCAGTCGGAGGTCGACATCGTGCAGAGCCGACTGGATTACTTCGTGGCCAAGGCACAAATCGAGTCCCTGGTAGGGAGAGAACTATGACGAGCGCGATCAAGCACATGGACTTTCGGACCGGGGACATCCCGCAGCCGGACATTATCATCCTGACACACAAGCTCAAGCGCGACTATGTGGTCGGCACGGAAGTCGTGCGCGCCCTTCAGGGGATTTACTTGCAGGTGCGGCGGAACGAGTTCACGGCAATCATGGGACCGTCCGGATCGGGCAAGTCGACATTGATGAACCTGATCGGCTGCCTCGACACACCGACCGAAGGAGAGTATTGGCTCAACAGCCAGAAGGTGAGCGAATTGGACGACGACGAGCTGGCCCAGATCCGCAACAAGGAAATCGGTTTCGTCTTCCAGACGTTCAACCTGCTGCCGCGGGCTACGTCACTCCACAACGTGGAGCTGCCGCTCATCTACGCCGGCATGCCTGCGAAGCAGCGTCGCGCGCAGGCTGAGAACGCAATGGAGCGCGTGGGGCTGGGTGACAGGATGCACCACAAACCCAACGAACTTTCCGGCGGTCAGCGCCAGCGGGTCGCCATTGCGCGAGCGCTGGTCAACAACCCGAGCATCATCTTGGCAGATGAACCCACCGGAAACCTCGACAGCAAGACGGGCGCTGACATCATGGACGTGTTCGAGGACTTGCACGATCAAGGACAGACTATTCTGCTGATCACGCATGAGCCGCACATTGCCGCTCACGCCACTCGGCAAATCCACCTGCTTGACGGACTCGTCGAGCAAGACGTCATCACAGAGAAGACATCATGAAGCGCAGAACCACGATTTCGATTGCTGCGACGGTTACGTCCCTCGCATTGCTTGCAGCCTGTGCGGAAGAAGAGCTCGCCCCCGTGTATCAGCTGATTCCCGTTTCTACGCGGGACATCGTGGTGTCGGCGAGTGCCGCCGGGACCATCGAACCCATTCTCACGGTGGACATCAAGTCTAAGGCGTCAGGCGAACTCCTCGAGGTGCGGGTCGACGTCGGCGACATTGTCGAGCCTGGGCAGTTGCTGGTGAAGGTCGATCCTCGCATTCCTCGCAACGCGCTCCGGCAAGCACAGGCGGATCTCGATGTGGCGCGGGCATCCCTCACGAACGCGGGAGCCCAACTGCGACGGGCCGAGGAGTTGTTCAAGACGCAGTCCATTACGGAAACTGAGTACGAGCAGGCCAATCTGACGGACGCCAACGCTCGTGCCCAGCTCATCCGGGCACAGCGATCTCTCGAGGACGCGCAGATCTCCTTCGAAGACACCGACGTTCGCGCTCCCAGCAACGGCGTGATCATCCAGAAGAACGTCGAGGTTGGCACCGTGATCCAGTCGGCCACGTCGAATGTAGGTGGAGGAGCCGTCCTGTTTCAGATGGCCAACCTCGATACCGTCCAGGTCCGGGCACTCGTCGACGAGACCGACATCGGCAAAGTGCAGGCAGGGATGGACGTGACGATCACGGTCGAGGCGTTCCCCAACCGCCCGTTCCGGGGACGCGTGCTCAAGATCGAGCCACAGGCGACCGTGCAGCAGAACGTCACGATGTTTCCGGTTTTGGTGCGAATCGCCAACGCCGACCAGCTCTTGAAGCCGGGTATGAACGCCGAGGTGGAAGTCCACGTCGGTAACCGAGACGGCGTGCTGTCCGTCCCGAACTCGGCGCTCCGCACTGAGCGGGACGTCAGCTCCGCTGCAAGCGTGTTAGGCTTGGACCCGCAGCGGGTGCAGGAGCAAATCGCCGAGGCTCGCCAGATGGCATCTCGGCCGAGTGAGGGAGCATCCGATACGTCGCAAGCGACCAGTAACGGCCCGGCATCTCAGGGCGAGACCGTGAACATGATGGGTCGCGAAGTATCCGTGCCTGACGGCTACACGGCGAAGCAGGTACAGGCCGTCTTCACCAAGATGCGAGAGGGTGGTGGCCCTGGCGCGCTGGCAGCCGAGGATCGTGCGCTGCTCCAGAAGCTGCGCAGCGCCGGTGGTCAGGGACGTGACCGTCGAGCCCAGGACGAGAGTGCTGCCCTGTTCGGCGGCAACTACATCGTATTTGCCATGCGCGAGGGCGAGCCGACACCCATCCCGGTTCGCACGGGACTGACGGATCTCGACTACTCCGAAATCGTCACTGGACTCACTGAAGCGGATACCGTGTTGATCATGCCGAGCGCCAGCCTCATCGCGAGTCAGCAGGCGTTCCAAGAACGGGTGCAGAGCCGCGCGGGTGGTCTGCCAGGCGTGACACGCAGGTAGCGTGCGCGAAACGAACTAAGGAACGGGGCCTACATGCTCTTCGGTGAAATCATTCAGGTGGCACTCGGCGCCATTCGCGCCAACAAGCTGCGCTCCGTGTTGACAGCACTTGGCATCGTGATCGGCGTTGGAGCGGTCATCACGATGGTTGCGTTGGGATCTGGCGCGCAAAAGGCCGTGCAAGACCAGATCTCCGCACTCGGCACCAACCTGCTGACGATCCATGCCGGTCAGTCAAGGATGCACGGCGTGGCCAGCGCGAATCGTCAAGCTCTCACGAGTCTCGACGCCGAGGCGCTCGCTCGTGATGCACCAGCGCTCGCGGCCGTCGTTCCCGAGATCCGACGAACCCAGCAGGTCGAGTACGTCAATCAGAATATCAACGTCAACGTCAACGGCACCGTGCCCGAGTACGTCCCAGTCAACAACTACACCGTCGAATTCGGCCGCATGTTTACCGCCGGTGACGGGGTAAGCCGCAAACGACATGCTGTGCTCGGTCATGACATTCCCGAGTCGCTCGGTGCGAACGGGGCTGCGATGATCGGACAACAGCTGTGGATTCGCGGTATACCGTTCGAGATCATCGGCGTGCTCGCCAAGAAGGGATCGTCCAGCGGGTGGTGGAATCCGGATGAGCAGATCCTGATTCCATTGCAGACGGCAGAATACCGCATCTTTGGAACCGACAAGGTCAGTTCCATCACGGTGAAAGTGGCGCACCCAGACTCGATGACCATTGCCATGATCCAAATCGAGAACGTGCTGCGCCGAGAGCACGGAATCGCGCCGGGCAAAGACAACGACTTTCAGATCCGCGACTTCACGCAGTTCTTGACAACCTTCGAGGAGACGACCAAGACGTTTACGTTTCTGCTCGGCGGCATCGCCGCCGTGAGTCTCCTGGTGGGCGGTATCGGCATCATGAACATCATGCTGGTCTCCGTGACCGAACGGACGCGGGAGATTGGCGTGCGGAAGGCACTCGGAGCCAAGCGCAAGGACATCATGCTGCAGTTCCTGGTCGAGGCGCTCGTCCTCTGTCTCATGGGCGGGGCAATCGGCATCGTGTTAGGTACCGGGGGCGCCATCCTTCTCTCAGAGCTGGCCAATTGGAACACGCTTGTCTCGCCGCAGGCCGTACTGTTGGCGGTGGTGTTCAGCGCAGTAGTCGGCGTTTTCTTCGGCCTATGGCCAGCCCGTCGTGCAGCGAGACTGGACCCGATCGAGGCGTTGCGGTACGAGTAGGCGAGTCGTCAGTTCTCCGTTGTCAGTTCTCGGTTGGCGGCTGGGGTGACCTGGCCGCCAACGTCCTTTTGAACGCGTTTTCGCCTTCTATTGCCGCTTCCGCCTCTGACCTTGCGGAGAAGCCCCCCGAGCATGCGCCTGACGGCGACCACCTCCTCCGCTAACCGCTCGAACGACGGCTGCTCGAGAAGCCCAAGGTCACGGGCGACGAGCAGGTAACACTCGAGCTCAGAGGTTGACCCAACCGCAATCTGAAGGAAGTGCGCTTTCTCCGCCTGGGTGTGCCGACCACATCCCTCGGCGATGTTCGCGGCGACGGACACGGCCGAGCTTCGCAGTTGTGAGGTCAAGGCATATCGTTCGGCCTTAGGAAACCGCGCCGTTACATGGTAAACAAGCAATGCCTGAGCGTGAGCCTTGCGCCAGACACTGAGTTTCTTGAAGTCTTGCATTCTGCGCCCGTCCTGACGTGGCAATGTTGCTTACGAACTCCACTCAGCTGTAGCCCGGACCACGCGGGGAGTGGCAAATCGTTGCCTTGGACCACGAACAGCATCACGAACTAGAGTCACTAGCGAATGAAAACTGACAACTGAAAACTGTGAACTGAGAACTCCTACTCCCCCCCTCCCGCCCACCACGATATCTTTTCTCAATCCGCCAACCAGAGCGAGCCTGCAAACCATGATTGGCATCCGCGTCCCCGCCTCTACTTCCAACCTCGGTGCCGGGTTCGATTGCCTGGGCCTCGCACTGGATCTGTGGATGCACGTGCGTGTCGTCGAAGGCGATGGGGAGCCCGAGTACTCGGGGACGGTCACAGACATGGATCGTCGGGCAGAGATTCTGGTGACGGTGGTGGGAGATTCGCTACCTCCGAGGCATCACCTGGAGATTCACTCGGAGATTCCGATAGCAAAGGGACTGGGTTCCTCTGCGGCAGCTGCCGTCGCCGGATACGCGCTGAAGCAGCTCCTACAAGACAAATCGCTGGACCGCGACGCGGTCTACGAGGAAGCCGTGGCGCTCGAGGGCCATCCGGACAATGCGGGGGCGGCGACATACGGCGGCTTCGTGTTGGCAGCACCTCGACCTGCACGTCTCGCCTTCAATCGGAACCTGGGCATTGCCCTCGCAGTCCCAGACGTGCCAATCGATACGAAGATGGCCCGGTCAATCCTCCCTCACGAGATCCCACGAACGGCTACGATTCGCCAGGCGTCCCGCGCCGCCGCGCTCGTGCTCGGCCTCATGAACGCTGAAGCCGACCTCATCGGCTTCGGTATGGACGACCAGATCGCCGTGCCACTCAGGAAGCAGCTCATCCGCGGCTACGACCAGGCTGTGGCAGCGGGCATGGAAGCGGGTGCCTACGGGGTGACGATCTCGGGCTCGGGCTCAGCAGTGGTGGCGATAACCGCCGCCGACGCGGCGGAAGCCGTCGCTCAGGCCATGGCGCTCGCCTTCGGCCAGGAAGGGAACCCGGCCGAGCCTACGACGCCCGAGATCAGTGAGCAGGGTGTCGCGGTAATGGAGTAGTGCCAGTGGTCAGTTTTCGGTTGTCAGTTTTCAGTTACACTGATCACTGAGAACTAAGCACTGACCACTCACCTCCGTCCCAACCACTTCAGTCTCGACTGAATCTCCCTCCCGTGATGTCTGCAGTGCAGGTAATGGAACCGAATCCATTCGGGGAGGTTGAGATCGCCGAGCAGGGGATGCGGGACGAAGCGCGAAAGCTGTGACTCCTGCGACCATGACTTGGACAGATCGCGGTATTCCTCGACCCCCATGCGAAATTGCGCTGAGACGAGTTCGGGGTCCGGCTTGGCGTCCGGCTTGGCGTGCGGAAGAGCTTTGAGAGCCCCTGGGTAGTGGCCGACACCGAGCGTGAGGTGCCGGAGCACCGTCTGCTGCGGCTCATGCTGGCGCTCCATTTGCGATGACTCCGCGAGCTCGCGAAACGACCGAGCTACCAGATCGATGCCGATCGCGACGTGCTGCACGATCTGCACGATGCTCCATCTACCGCGCGGGGCACGGTGCCATCTATCCCCGTCCAGCCCATGCAGCGGCTTGAGGATCAGTGGTTCGAGTCGTTCGAGATGATGTGCCGTCTTCATGGAGGGATCGTCCGCGCATCACAGAGACGCAGAATCTTAACTAGGGACGACGGCAAACGGTCAACCGCCAGCCTCCTCACCTGCCAAGGCGATGCACTCGATCTCCACCCTCGCCCCCAGCGCCAAGCCACTTCCAGCTACCGTGGAGCGTGCCGGTGGATCGTTTGCGAAGAACTCGCGATAGACCGCATTCATCGACGCGTAGTCGGCAATATCGACGAGAAACACCGTACACTTGACGACGTTCTCTACCGAGCTACCTGCATATTCCAACACCGAGCGAATGTTCTCGAGCGTCTGTCGCGTCTCGGGCTCGATACCGCCGGGAACCAGCTCCGTCGTGTTGGGGAGCGTGCCAATCTGACCAGACAGATACAGCAGGTCATCGACCTGGACCGCACTGGCAAACGGCAGGCCTTCGAGTGAGCCGGGCACTTGGATGGTGGTTCTTTCCAGCCCTTCGTCGCAGGCAACGAGCAGTAACACGAGCGCAATCAACGTAACTCGCATGGCCATTCCTTTCGACTGTCAACAGTGAACAGTTAACTGTCGACTGTTATCAGCGTTGAGCCACGCCGGTGACAGCGATCTTCCAGCCACCTACCGTCTTCACCAAGACGCGTTGCGACCAACCCCGCACCGTGTCGATACCCGTCACCGCCGCGTACTCAAACCCACCCCACACGACACCCGGCGCAATCCACACGAACTCCGGCTCACCCGCGATCAGCGTGTCCGGCCACTCATCACTTGCGCGGCGGGCCTCAGCAAAGAGGAGATACCCACGCCGCAGCGAATCGGCCCCAGTCACCACGAACTCGGGTGAGTTCAGGTACTGCGCCAGGTATGCATCAACATCCCGCCGGTGGATCGCTGCGATGTTGTAGCGGAGCACGTCGCTGGCCCCCTCCAGATCGTTGGCGCGTACCTGCTGCGCACTACGGCCAATGCAACCGGAGGAGAAAATGACAATGGACGTAAACGCCAAGAGCGCGACGATTCGCTTCATGGTTCATCCTCGCTTGACGGGCCGTGCTTTTGTGGTGTGAAGCCCCGGCAGTGGCGCACGGGCAGCTGAGGGTACTTCGGGAATCCGTCATCGTCGTCGGACCGTCGGCAGTACCAGAATTCCGCGCCGCGGTCACTCGTGATCGTGCGGTGGTGCGCGCAGGAAGCGCAGAGGCCAGGGTCGACATGTGGGACTGGCATGCGCGCGAAAGGTGATGTCGCGTCCCTCTACCGGCAAGATTACATTACGGCGTCATGAGCGACATCACCTGTGCACGATGCGGCCAAACGAGAGAACGAATGGCCGCCCCGCCCTTCCGCAACGAGTTCGGCGATCGGATCTACGACTCGATCTGTCAGACCTGTTGGCAGGAATGGCTGCAGCAGCAAACCGCCATCATCAATCACTACGCGCTCGACCTCAGGGATCCCCGATCACGCGAATTCTTGACGACACAAACGGAGGCCTTCCTCTTTGGCCAGCCGCCGGCCTGACGCTCCGTCGAAGCACCAGATCCAGCTCGTAGTGAATGGAGAGCCTACCGAGGTTCTCTTCGCGCCGCACAAGACTCTACTCGAGGTCCTCCGAGAAGATTTGGGCCTCACCGGCACGAAACATGGCTGTGAGTTAGGCGAATGTGGCACCTGTGCCGTATTGCTCGACGGAACGCCGGTGCTGTCATGCCTGGTGCTTGCACGTGCGTGCGACGGCGCAATCGTCGACACGGTCGAGAGCATGGCGGATGGCCCAGCACTCCATCCGCTCCAGGAAGCATTCGCCGATCTGGGCGCGGCGCAGTGCGGGTACTGCACACCCGGTTTTCTCGTGACGGCAAAAGCACTGCTCGAAACCAACCCGTCGCCATCGCGAGACGACATCAAGGACGCACTAGCCGGCAACCTCTGCCGCTGCACCGGTTATCTCAAGATTTACGAGGCAGTCGAGCTTGCGGCGGCCAAGATGCGGGGTGAGCAGGTCGAACCGTCCGACGAGTCGATCTATGGCCGACAGTAAGACGCTCGAGCAGGCGACTCCAGCGGTGGCGGTTCCCAGGGAGGCGCCCGCCGAGCAAGCCCTTCGAATCATTGGCACACCGCAACGCAAGGTCGACGCCGCGGCAAAGGTGACCGGTCAAACAGCGTTTGCGGACGACATCGAACTGCCGCGGATGCTCTACGCCAAGCTGCTGCGCAGCACGGCACCCCACGCGCGGATCCGTCACATCGATACGTCGAAGGCCGTAACACTGGAGGGCGTGAAGGCAGTCATCACTGGCAAGGACGTGCCAATCCCCTTCGGCATTCTCCCAGTGAGCCAGGACGAGCACACCCTCTGCCCCGACACGGTCCGGTTCGTCGGCGACCCCGTAGCCGCAGTCGCAGCCACGAGCGAAGAGATCGCGACAGCCGCGCTCGACCTGATCGACGTCGAATACGAACCACTGGAGACGATCGCGACACCAGAGCAAGCCGTTCGCACTTCAGAGCCCCGCATCCACGACTACGGGCCAACCGGCAACATCCACAAGCTGATCGACCTCGAGTTCGGTGACATCGAGGAAGGATTTGCCGACGCTGATCACGTTCGTGAGGACTATTTCTTCTACGGCGGCAACACCCACCTCGCCATAGAGCAGCATGCCGCCGTAGCCAGCTGGTCACCCGCGGACAAGCTCACCCTGTGGAGCTCGACACAGACGCCGCATTACGTGCACCGTGCAGCTGCGAAGGTATTGGAGCTTCCCGCCTCACGCGTTCGGGTCATCGCATGCCCCAACGGCGGTGGATTCGGTGGCAAGAGCGATCCGTTCAATCACGAGATTGCAGTTGCGAAACTCTCAATGATCACCGGTCGCCCGGTCAAGATCACGCTCACCCGTGAAGAGGTGTTTTACTGCCACCGCGGACGGCATCCGACACTGATGTGGGTGAAGAGCGGTGTCACGAAGGACGGCCGCATCACAGGAATGCACTTCAAAACGCTGTTGGACGGTGGTGCTTACGGCTCGTACGGTGTCGCGAGCGCGTACTACACGGGTGCACTGCAGACGGTGACGTATCACGTGGACCGCTACAAGTTCCAGGGCGCTCGTGCCTTCACGAACAAGCCGCCCTGCGGTCCCAAGCGAGGGCACGGCACACCGCAACCACGCTTCGGCCTCGAAATTCACATCGATAAACTGGCTGAGGATTTGGGAAAGGATCCAGCCGACATGCGGCTGGAGCATCTGGTCCCGCCCGACTCGGTCACCGCCAACTACCTGAAGATCGGGTCGATGGGGCTCGGCACGTGTATTCGCAAAGTGGTCGACGGAGCTGCATGGCGAGACAAGTTCCGCAAACTTCCGTACGGCCGCGGTGTGGGCCTCGCCTGCTCGAGCTACATCAGCGGCGCGGGTCTGCCGATCTACTGGAACAACATGCCGCACTCCGGCGTCCAGTTGAAGCTGGATCGCGGTGGCGGAGTGACCGTGTTCTGCGGTTCGACGGACATCGGGCAGGGCTCCGATTCCGTTCTCGCCTACATCGTGGCCGAGGTTCTTGGTGTTGAGGTCGCCGACATTCAAGTCGTCACTGCCGACACAGACCTGACACCGGTCGATTTGGGTAGCTACTCCAGCCGCGTCACATTGATGAGCGGCAACGCTGCACTTCAGGCCGCTGAGCGAGCACGAGAGATCGTCGCCGGTCACGCAGCCAGGAAGCTCGACGTCCCGGTTGACCGCGTGTCGTTTGCGGAGAATCGCGTCTTCGACGTCGAGCACCCCGACACCGGTCTGACGTTTGCAGAAGCGGTGCAGGTCGCCGAGGCGGCGGACGGGACGATCGGCACCATAGGCTCATACACACCCCCACGAAGTCCTGGTCGCTACCGTGGCGCCGGCGTGGGACCGTCACCCGCCTATTCCTACAGCGCCGCTATCGCAGAAGTCGAAGTCGATCCGTCGAGTGGCATCGTCGTTGTCCCGCGCATCTGGATCGCCCACGATGTCGGTCAGAGCATCAATCCCGTGACGGTGATGGGGCAAGTAGAAGGCAGCATTTACATGGGGTTGGGCGAAGCGCTCATGGAAGAGATGGTGTACCGAGCCAACCGTAACCTCGTGCATCGCATCCCGTCGATGCTCGACTACAAGAGCCCGACGACGCTCGAGATGTGCGACGTCGTGACCTACCTCATCGAAGATCCGGACCCCAATGGACCGTATGGCGCGAAGGAAGTCGGACAGGGCCCCTTGCTCCCGGTCCCGCCGGCCATCGCCAATGCCATCTACGATGCCGTGGGCGTGCGGGTCGATGAGGTCCCCATGACACCCGAGAAGGTGCTCAAGGCGATCAAGGCAAAAGCGGAAGGGAAAGAAGGACGCTACGGCCCAACGTCGTTCCCCGATGTTGCGTGGCCCGAGCCCATCCGGGTGCCGACACCGTGGGAGGGGGGAGATGGGAAGGCGGCCGCGGCAGAGGGGCAGGGCGGCAGCGCGGCAGATGGGCCGTCTCCCGCATCCGAGGAACGCCAGCACTGATGCTCCGGCTCCCCTCCTTCGACTACCTGCAGCCCAAGTCGCTCAGGCAAGCGCTCCTCATGAAACAGGAGGCGGGGCCCGAGGCGATGTATGTGGCCGGTGGGACCGACCTGTATCCCAACATGAAGCGCCGGCATCAGGAACCGAAGACGCTGATCGCGCTATCCGGCATCAAGGCGCTCAATCGCATCACCGGTGGGGCACGCGGCGCACGGCTTTCCGTAGGAGCGGGAGTCACACTCACCCAACTCCACGCTCACACGCGCGTTCGGAAGAACTATCCGGCGCTCGCACACGCGGCCGAGCTGGTGAGCACGCCCTTGCTTCGCAACATGGGAACGTTCGGCGGCAATCTCTGCCTGGACACGCGATGCAACTACTACAATCAGACCTATGAGTGGCGAAAGTCCATCGATTTCTGCATGAAGAAGGACGGCGCCATCTGCTGGGTCGCACCATCCTCCCCACGCTGCTGGGCCGTGAGCTCCAGCGATACGGCACCGCTCACCGTGGCGATGGGCGCCTCATTTGCCCTCGTCGGCCTCGACGGCGAGCGTGTGGTCCCGGCGGCCGAGTTCTACGTCGACGACGGTATCCAGTATCTCGCCAAGCAACCCGACGAGATTCTCACAGAAGTCCGTCTACCCGCGCTCAACAACTGGGACGCCACCTACTGGAAGTTGCGGCGCCGTGGCTCCTTCGACTTCCCCGTGCTCGGCGTCGCAACGTGGATCAGGTGGGAAGATTCGTACGTGGCCGACGCGCAGATCGTGCTGGGTGGTGTCGCCAGCCATCCCAGGGCCGTTCCGGAGGCGGCGCAGGCAATCGTGGGCAGCGAGCTGGGCGACGATGTCATCGAGGCAGCTGCCGAGGCGGCGTTTCGACCCGCGAAGCCGATGGACAACACCGACTTTGGGCTCGCGTGGCGAAAAGAAATGGTGCGCAACTACGTCAAGGGTACCCTCGAAGAGCTGCGCACCAGACACTGACGGCGGAGCGACTACCGCTCGCGATGGATCATCCCCGGCGGACCGAGGTCCCGATGCTCCATCATCGAACCCATTCCCATCTCGTGATCCATCTCTCGATGCATCCCAGTGAGTTGGCGGAGCAGCTCCTGCTGCTGGCTCGTCAGTGAGTTCTTGATCCGGATCAAGAGCTCGAGATGCATGCGCTTCACCTGACGCTCGGTGTCTAACAGGCGGTCGACCTGCTGGAGAGCCGCTGCAGCGTCTACGGACTCACCCGCAAGCATCTCGCTCAACGCCTGGTTCTGTTCCTGCAGTGTCCACTGGTGCTCGACGACCTGGGTCTGCAACTGTTTCACGGCTTCCTTTATGGTCGTCCGCTGCTGCTCGGTGAGCTGAAGCCGCTGCTGGTGCCGCATCACGATCTCGGGCGGAAACAGATGCTGATGGAAGCCTTCCTCGTGCATCTGCTGCTGCTGCATCTGCTGCTCGTGTTGCTGCTGCTGCATCTGCTGCTCGTGTTGCTGCTGCTGCATCTGCTGCTCGTGTTGCTGCTGCTGCGTCTGCTGGGCTGCGAGCGACGCCGGGACGAGCAGTGCTGCGGCAACCGTGAGCATGATTCCTCGTTGCATGATTCGCTCCTTCTTTTGATCAACCAGAGGTGTCAACAACTTCTTGCGTCATTTCTTCCGAGAACGGGACCCCGATGTCGACCGTGGGGACCGACCCGAGCAGCTCCCTGCCGGGCGTGTCGAGTAGGAAATCGGTTGGGGCAACCCACACCGTTGTGGTCATATCGACCTCGAAGGGGACCTGTGCACCACGGCTCGAGACGAAGTACCACCCACCCGCGACTACCAGGACAACAGCAGCGGCGGCTGCCCACAGGGGACGCGGTCTCCAAGGCGATCTGCGCACGGTCGGTACCGCAAAGGCCGGTGTGGCCTGCTGGAGCTCGGTCCGCAGATCGGAGAATCGCTCGCGCAGATATCGCTCGAACTTGTCTTCAGTCATTCTTTCTCCTCACGTCCCAACACCAGCCGTAGGTGCGCCTTTCCCCTCTCGTAGTGCGTCCGTGCCGTGCCCAGCGAAACTCCCAGGACCTCAGCAGCTCCGGCAATGCTCAGGTCTTCATGGAAGACCAGGTGCAGCACCTCTCGCTGCCGTCGCGGGAGCGCGCGGAGCGCCGTGAGTAACGCGGCCGCGCTCTCGGACCTCACCACTCGCTCCCCAGGATCGGTCGACAGTGACCTGACTTCTTCATGTCGCTCCAGACGGCTCAACGGCAGGACCTTTCGCACCGCGTTCCGTCGCCGAGCTTCCGATCCCGTCCGGCGGATCACCGCGAACAGGAACGTTTTGAAGCTCGCCTGCCCCCGAAACCGGGCCCGCCCATCGAGCACCTTGAGATAGCTGTCCTGAAGCACGTCTTCCGCCATGTCCCGATCCCAGCCGCAGCAGCTCAGCGCCCAGCCGAATGCCGCGGTATGATGCCGCCCGAGCTCAGCCTCGAGGTCGCGTCGCTGCATGGGCTGTGAGATTAGTGGGGGTTAGGGAGCGGATATATGACAAGGGCGGCGGCAGGGCGGCAGCGGCGGCAGGAGAGACAGCGGCGGCAGCGCGGCAGCGGCGGCAGTTGCTGACAGCTGCTGGCTGAAGGCTGAAGGCTGAAGGCTCGCAGCGGCAGTCGTCTCAGTCGTCTTTGTCGTCCAAGTCGTCTTTGTCGTCCAAGTCGTCCCCGTCAATCATCTCTTCCACCTCGGCTCTCCCCGCCAGTTGCGTATCGATCTCATCCCCGATCGCACGAGCTGCTTCGAGGTTCTCTGTAAGCTCATCGAGCGAGCCGCCCCCTGCGTGGAGTTTGAGCAGATCGAGCCGCAGGGACTCGAGTGCAGCCACTGCTGTGCTGAGCCGCAGTGATGCCCGCGGATCGTCTCGCTGTCGCTCACGGAGCGCGAGGGCGTCGGCTTCGAGCTTGCCGATGACCATGGGAACGTCGCCTATTCGCGCCCGTTGTTCCTGCGGCAGCCCCGCAAACAGTTGCTCGGCCGCATAACCGAGCGCCACCTCAGTACGCTCACCCTCGGCCGGCAGCACATCCGAGCGATCTCCGAGTCCGAGCCCGCCAACGCG
Organism: Gemmatimonadota bacterium; assembly: GCA_039588055.1. GTDB lineage: Bacteria > Gemmatimonadota > Gemmatimonadetes > Gemmatimonadales > GWC2-71-9 > JAOTVV01. The sequence goes on from JBDHAN010000050.1 coordinate 14,940, forward strand.
AAACACCATCCGTCCGAGTCGGCCCTTGAGTCGCTTACGCCACCACTTGCCCCATCCCAGCTGCGACCACAGTCGGCGGACGGTCAACATCGGAGCCCCAATCGCCGCTGCCATTCCGAGGACAAGCGTGAGGTCCGTTTCAAGCACCACACCGGTCCCAACCCCTATCGCCGTGACGGCAGCTCCGGCAGCCACTGTCAGCCACGGCCGTCCTTCGGTGCGTTCCCGCTCAGCCGCTGACTCCTCGAGCTCCCGCCGTTCCTCGAGTTCGAGCCCGACCTGCAGCGCGCGGTGCCCATATCCGCTCTTGAGCAGTCGTCGAGCCATGCCTGTCAGTTGCACCGCTCGGGCCCCCGACAGCGCCGCAAACACGATGATGAATACCATTTCGAGGCCGAACAGGATGCCGAGGAAGTCACCCTCGATGGCCCGGATCGTTTCGAAGAGGATGGCACTCGACAGCACACCGCCCAAGTAACTCGTCACGTCGCCGCCGATGACCTCTGACTCCCGCAGGAAGCGCGTGATCGACGGCGGCACACGGACAACGGCACCGCGCGCCCCGGCAACCTCCTGTGCCAAGCTCTCGGCACTGGCAAACCGGGCCTTCGGTTCCTTCTCCAGGCACTTATCGATCGCCTCGGCGAACCGGAGCGAAAGCCTTGGTGTCAAGGACGCGACCGGTGGAGCCGGTTCCCCGGCATGTTTCGCGAGAAGACCCGCTACGGTGCTGGACTCGAATGGGAGTCGCCCAGTCGTGGCGAAGAAGGCGAGCACGCCGAGCGAGTAGACATCACTCCGGCCGTCGATCGCCCCACCAACAGCCTGCTCTGGACTCATGTATTGGGGTGTTCCGAGCACCACACCGCTCCCCGGCGTGTCACCGCCCTCCACCCGACGCGCAATCCCAAAATCGGTCACCACCGCACGGTCCGTCTCACGTTCCAGAATCACGTTGTCGGGCTTAACGTCACGGTGAATCACGCCGCGCGCGTGGGCGTGGCCCAGTGCCCACGCCACCTCCTGCACAACGCGCATCGCATCACTGGGGGAAAGTGGTCCATCCTTACGCACGCGCTGCCCCAATGTCTCGCCATCGACATATCCCATCACGAAGAAGACGAGATCTCCATGCTCTTCAACGGCATGAATCGGGACAATGTTTGGATGGGACAGGCCGGCAGCCGTACGCGCTTCCGTCAAGAACCGGTTGCGAAGCTCAGAATCCGCCGCGAGATCCGGCGGCAGCAACTTGATCGCCACCAGCCGATCAAGTGCCACGTCCCGCGCGAGAAACACGACACCCATCCCGCCACGGCCGAGCTCCCGGTCGAGGGAATAGCGACCTGCAACGACGCTCTGCAGCGCGAGGAATTCCGGGGTGGGAACGAGTGTTGTCAGTTGTCAGTTGTCAGTTGTCAG
>JBDHAN010000051.1:0-17258 GCA_039588055.1 Gemmatimonadota bacterium
TGCTCCGTCCGTCCGGGGCCCAGGCGGGATGGAGGTCGGCGTGGCGGTCGTCAGTGAGGCGACGGAGGTCCGTGCCGTCTGCCTGGATCAGAAAGAGATCGGAGACGCCCCCGTCGTATCCCGTGAAGACGAGCCGTTGGCCGTCAGGTGACCACGACGGCGTCGTGAGACCGTCAAGCGGGATCCGGATACGCGTGGCGACACGGTTGTGTGCAACGTCGAAGAGGACGAGATCGTCACGTCCTCCCCGCTTCGCGGCAAAGGCGAAGTACCTGCCGTCCGGTGACCACGACCCCACAGAGTTGAGAAAGCGCAGACTCTCGAAGTCGGTGCTGAACGCGCTCTTGATCAGCCGACGCTTGACGCGGCCCGTTTCGGCGTCGGCCAGATACAGATCGATGAAAAACGAATTGCCTTCGGACAAGTAGACGATGTCCGACCCGTCGGGTGAGATCGATGGAGCGATGTGGACACGTCCGCTCGACCGATCCCGGGTGAGGAGCGGTTGCGCGAACTGGCCTGCCTGCTGCAGGTCGGCCAGCTGGGGCAGGTAGGTTCGCTGAATGGCATCGTGCCATTCGGCAACCAGTTCCTGTGGGTCGAGGCCGAGGACGCGCCGGAACGCCCCGTCGGTTCCGGACACAGCGGCTGCATGGAGAATCTCGCCGACCGTGTCGTCGCCCCATCGTTCTCCCACGTATGACCAGAGCGCATGCCCGAAGCGATACGGGGTGTAGCTCGGATCCCACGTCAGCTCGTCGAGGCTCGGCAATCCACGGTCCAGGGCTGCGTCGCGCAGCCACACCGCCGTATGGGGAGTGATAGGCCCGCTGGACAGGTATTCGGCCATGCCCTCCATAAACCAGAGCGGTGGGTTCACGGCCATGAGCCGCTGGATGCCAGCGCCCACTCGACCACGCGCGAAGATGTCCATCTGGAATTGATGGACCAACTCATGTTCCAGTACGTGCTCGAAATCGGCGTACGATCCGGTGAACGGCACGAGGATTCGGTGACGGTACCACTCGGTGAACCCACCGGTTGCCTCGTCCACCGGCCCGATGTTGTTCTGCTGAAACTCCGTGTGAGAAGCGAAGAGAATGATCGGCTGCCGTTCGCGGTATTTATGGCTCAGCAGCCGCGACAGCCTCGCGTAGGCCCGCTCCGCCATGCGTGCCGCGTCCAGCGCGGCCTGTCGCTCGCGCTCGTAGTAGTACACGTCGAAGTGCTCTGTCTCGATGACAAGGAATTCGAGGTGGCGGTACTGCACCTGGTTCTTGCCGAAGTACTGCGCTTCGACCCGACCAGAGCCAAGGGTGCCGCTCACGATGAGAGCGGCGAGCAGCGTTCGACGCATTGCACCTACTGGAGGAAGTCGATCGGAACGGCTGGGGCGTCTGCCCACAGCCGCTCCAATTGATAATACTCCCGAAGCGTCGGGTGGAACACGTGGACGACGACGTCGACAAAATCCAGGAGGGCCCAGCGGCCGGCGGTGATCCCCTCGACGTGGTGAGGGGCGTCCCCGCCGCTCTCGATGGCCTGGAGCACACGCTCGGCGAGCGTTCGAACGTGCGTGTCCGACGTTCCTGAGGCGATGATGAAGAAATCGGCTGCGTCGCTGATGTTGCGCAGGTCGAGCACCAACGTGTCGACGGCCTTGTGCTCGTCGAGGGCGCACACCGCGAGCCGGAGGTCCCGGCGCGTCGCAGAGCCTATCCCGCTGAAGCGGGACTTGTCGGTGCGGGTTCCCAGGTGTCTGAGGGTGCTGGGTCTTCGATTTGGTAGAACACGCCCCACGCGCCGGGTCCGGTGTGCACGCCCAGCGCGGCCGTGACGTCGCTCACGAAGCAATCCCGGGGCCTAAAGTGGCGAATGAGCTCGTGCTTGAGCGACTGGGCAAATTCGGGCACGCCGGCATGCGCCACCGCCAGTCGCACGGAGGATGGTCGAGGTGTCAGTCGCGCTTCCAGATGCTGGAGCACTCGTGGAACGAGTGCGTCGCGGCCGCGGACGCGATCGAGCGGGACGACGCGGCCCTCCTGGTCGACCTCGAGGATGGGCTTGATGTCGAGCAATCCCCCGAGCCATGCGCGGCCCCGGCTCACCCGACCGGATCGCAGGAGATTCTCGAAGGTGTCCACCGTGAAGAACCCGCCCGATCGATCGCGCACCGCCTGCAGCTCCGCAATGATGTCCTCGAGCTTCCAGCCGGCCTCCGCCAGCTCTACCGCTCGCAGCGCCAGCATGCCCAGCCCGAGTGAGGCGGACCGGGAATCGATGACGGTGACTCGATCTTCGAGTCCTGCGGTGCGCGCGGCCGCCTGCGCGGATTTGAGCGTACCCGACAGCGCGCCGGCCACGAACAGGCCAATTACGTGATCGGCGTTGGCCTTGGCGTCTTGGAATCCCTGCGTGATCGCGGCCGGGGTCGGCTGTGAGGTCGTGAAGATCTCACCGTTCTCGCGCATGCGCTCGTAGAGTTCGGCGGTGTCGATGTTGACTCGATCGAGGTAGGTTCGCTCGCCAGAGATGACTTGCAGCGGCACGACGACCATGCCGTGAGCATCCAGGACCTTGTCGGGAAGGTCGCACGAGGAGTCCATGACGACCGCAACCCGCTGGTGCACCGCGTGGCCGGCCTCGCGATGCTGCTGACGCATGTCGTCGGCTTTGGTCGTCTCGACGGCTCCCCACGTGGCGGCCAGCGCGAACACGTCGTCTGGCGTGTCGGTGTGGATGTGAAGCTTGAGCAGATCGTCGGTGGCAACCACGACAATGGATCCGCCGAACTCGCGCAACCGTGTGCGAACATCGATGCTACTCGGCAACTCGTCTCCGCGAACCAACACCTCCGTACAGAAGCGGAAATCCTTGTCCGGGTCCACGACCGTCTGGGCGGCGATGTCGGGGACCTGGAACTCCATGGTGGTCGTCGCCGGCATGATCGGATCGCCTTCCATCAGGCGAACGATCCCTTCGATGACACGGACGAACGCCTTGGCTCCGGCATCGACCACTCCGGCCTCACGCAGGACTTTGAGGAGCTCCGGTGTGCGGCTGAGGGCGACGTCAGCGCGGGCGTGAACCCGCCCCATGAACTCGCGGAGGTTGCCCGTCTGGACGGCGGCGGCCTCGGCGGCGACAGCAGCCTCGCGGGACACGGTGAGGATCGTGCCCTCGACGGGCTCATCGAGCGAGCGGTGCAGTTGGTCGGCGCCGCTCCGGATCGCCCGTGCCACATCGCGTGTCTTGGCCATCCGGAGATCGCCCAGCGCCTCACGAAATCCGAGCAGGAAGTGCGACAGCAGCATGCCCGAGTTGCCGCGGGCGCCCATGACGCAGGATTCGGCCATGGCCTTCGCCACGGCGGGAAGCTCGGCCCGGTGCAGCGAGCGGACGCCCTCTGCCGCCGCCCGGAGCGTCATGGCGAAATTGGTCCCCGTGTCACCATCCGGAACCGGGAACACATTGATCCGGTTCAGCTCCTCGCGACCGGCATCGACCCAGTCAGCTGCGGCCAGCAGCGAGCGCCTGAGTCGCGGACCGTCGAGGTAGGCGATTCCCATCGCTACGTCGGTCACTCCTCCTTGACGACCCACACGCGGATCTCGGTACGCACCTCTGGGTGAAGTCGGATGGGCACCTTGTAGATGCCGATCATCTTTATGGGTTCGGCCAGCTCGATGGACCGCTTATCGATCCTGTAGCCGAGCTCGCTGAGCTGGGCAGCGATGTCCTGTGACGTGATCGATCCGAAGAGCTTGTCGCCCTCGCCGGCCTTCACGTTGAAGTGGAGCTCGACGGTTTCCAGAGCACTCGCGAGGGTCTCAGCATCCGACTGCTGTTCCGCCATCTCAAACAGGCGCTGTTTCTTCTCGGTCTCGATGCGGCGCTTGTTCCCTTCGGTCGCCTTGTAGGCGAGGCCGTGCGGAATGAGGTAGTTCCGGGCATATCCGGCCTTCACCTTCACGATCTCCCCAACCCGTCCCAAAGTCGGCACACTCTGCCTTAGAATGACTTCCATCTAATTCCCCGCGCGCGGTGACAGCCACCGCCGTCTAAAGTCCAAACCTGTGTCGAGCACCCCCAGAAGAATGGTGCCGCCGAGCACGACAGGCAAAATCAGGATAAAAATCACCGTCAGCAAGGCCCAGAGGAAGAACCCACCCGCACCGGCTGCGGCGAGCCCAAACCCTGCCACTGCGGCCCCGCGCAACGCATACAGCGCGCCGGCAACCATCAGGAGGTTCATGGCCGTGAGCTTCACGGCCGCCAGTTTGGGAACCAGCATCAGCGCCAACGGTAGCACGACAGCCCACCCGAGGTGCTCAGGGAACCGAAACAGCCGGAACGCGACGGGCGGTCGGCCCCGAGGAGTACGCGCGACGCGGCGGTATAAGGCCACCGCCAGCGCCAGGCCCACCAACAGCTGCAGCGCCGTGATTGCCGGGAAGTAGTCGGCCGAGAGATGGACACTGGCCTGGAAGACGTCAACGACCCGGTCCGCGAGGGCGCTGCCGCCTTCGGCCGTCTGACCGGACAGTGCGCCCAGCAGCGCGATCATCGAGCGGGCCTCGAGCCCCGCCTGATGTTCGACCCACCATCGGACCTCGGACCAGGACGACCCGAGGATGGTGAGAAGCAGCGCAACCCCCAACGCGGCCCCGCCGACGGCGAGGAGCGCCCGAGCAGTCACCGAGAGACGCGATCGCAGGGTGGTCAGCACGAAGAGGACTGTCGAAAACAACACCGCCGCCCGCACGAGCTGGTCAGGCAGCTCCCCTGCCGAGAGCAGCCACCAGGCTCCGAACCCGGCAGCACCGCCGGCTACCGCCACCTCTACGGAGCGCTGCGGTCGCGATACCAGGAGGAGTCCAGCCAACGGGATCGCCACCGACGCGATGGGCGCGACAGCACTGAAGAGCAGGGCAGCCACCACCGTTCGGCGCCACCCTCCCTGAGGCGTCCACTCGGACGCCGACGTCATGCTATCGGGCCATCCCGCGAATGAACGGAAGCAACGCGATCTCTCTGGCGCGTTTGATGGCCACCGAGAGCTGTCGTTGGTGGCGGGCACACATCCCGGACAATCGGCTAGGGATGATCTTGCCCCGCTCGGTGAGGAACCGGGACAAGAGGCGCTCATCCTTGTAGTCGACAACTCGGACGCTCAGCTCACAGATGGGGCAGTTCTTTCGGTGCCGTCTCATGCTGAAGCCTCCTCCGCATTCGGCTCGCTCACGACCTTCGACTCTTCGGCCTCGGTGGAGGCCTCGGCGGGTGCGACAGGTGCAGGACCCTCGTTGAGCACGACGAGGTAGCGCAGGACCCCATCGTCCAGCTTGATCGCTCGCTCGAGCTCACCCAGCCGGTCTGGCTCAGTCTCGAATTGCACGATCACGTAGTAGCCGACGTCACGGCCTTTGATGGGATAAGCAAGCGTGCGTTTGCCCCAGTGGTTCGACGCCGAAACAGGCGTTGGCGATTCAGGGGCTTTGAGGAATTCGTGGAAGCGCTCCAGGCGTTCGTTAACCTGTGCTTCCTCGAGCACACTGTCGAAAATGTAGACCAGCTCGTACTCGCGGGTCATGGCACCCTCCTTCGGACTCGGCGACCCCGCCCGGTGCCGGACGGAGTAGGTGATTGGAGCGGCGTAAGATAGTGGTCGGCCTGGGTGATCGGTAGTGGCCCGATCTCACACGTTGAATCGGAAGAGCAGAACGTCGCCGTCTTGCACCATGTAGTCGCGGCCTTCGGATCGGAGAAGACCTCGTTCGCGTGCGACGCGATACGACCCGGCCTCGATGAATGTCTCCACGTGGATCGTCTCGGCCCGGATGAAGCCCCGCTGGAAATCCGTGTGGATTTCCCCCGCAGCGTCGAAGGCCGTGGACCCGATTCGAATCGTCCAGGCGCGAACCTCGTGATCGCCGACGGTAAAGAAGGTTTCCAGTCCGAGGAGCCGATAGCCGGCGTGAATGAGCCGGTCGAGGCCCGGCTCGACCAGCCCGGCAGCTGCCAGGAACTCGACCCGCTCCTCGCTGCCGAGATCTGCGAGTTCTGCCTCGAACTTGGCCGAGAATGCGAGCACCTCGGCTTCCTCGTGATGGGCCTGGGCCGTGCGGCTGAGTTCGGCCAATGCGGGCACCGTCTCGTTCCCGAGATCGTGCTCGTCCACGTTGGCCGCATACAGGATGGGCTTGAGCGTCAGCATGCCCAGCTGACGCAGGTAGCGATGTTCGGCCTCAGTCTCCACCGCGTCCCGGGCACCACGCCCCGCATTGAGCTCGTCGATCACGCGCGAGAGCAGCGCCTCCTCGCGTTGCGCATCCTTGTCTCCCGAGCGGGCAAGCTTGGCGGCTTTGTCCCGACGACGCTCGACCGTTGCCAGGTCTGCAAGCGCGAGCTCGCTGGTGACCACGTCGTGATCGCGTTCGGGATCGGTCGCACCCATCACGTGTGCAACGTCGGGGTCGTCGAAGCACCGTACGACGTGCACGACGGCGTCTACGGTTCGGATATGCGCGAGGAACTGGTTGCCCAGCCCTTCGCCCCTGCTCGCCCCCTCGACGAGCCCGGCAATGTCCACGAACTCTACCGTCGCAGGGATCACGTTGGTCTGGTCGACGGCTGCGGCGAGTCGGTCGAGACGGTCGTCGGGAACCGGCACTACGCCGACGTTGGGCTCAACAGTACAAAACGGGTAGTTGGATGCCGCGGCACCGGCGCTGGTCAGCGCGTTGAACAGTGTTGACTTGCCGACGTTTGGGAGACCGATGATGCCGAGGCGAAGCACGGAAGACGGTCGGGTAGTACGACGGTAGGACGGTACGCGAGAGCCTACCGTCCTACCATCCTACCAGCCTACCCCCCCAAGAACCACGGTGCGAGCACGAGACTCACGACCGACATGAGCTTGATCAGGATGTTGAGCGACGGGCCACTCGTGTCCTTGAACGGATCGCCCACGGTGTCGCCGACGACCGCCGCCTTGTGGGGGTCGGAGCCCTTCCCACCGTGCGCGCCCTGTTCGATGTACTTCTTGGCGTTGTCCCACGCGCCGCCGGCGTTGGCCATGAACAGCGCCAGCATGACCCCGGTGAGCGTGGCGCCGGCCAACATGCCACCCAACGTCTCCACACCCAGGAACTTCCCAACGATGACGGGAGCCACAACGGCCGTGATGCCAGGCAGGATCATCTCGCGCAGCGCCGCGCGGGTCGAGATATCCACGCAGCGCTTGCTATCGGGTTTGGCTGTGCCCTCCATGAGGCCCGCGATCTCTTTGAACTGTCGCCTGACCTCCTGCACCATGCCCTCGGCTGCCCGTCCAACGGCCGTCATTGTGGCTGCCGCGATGAAGAAGGGCAGGATGCCGCCCAGGAAGATGCCGATCACGACCTCGGGGTTGGCGACGTTGAGCGTGATCGGGGGCTCGCCGGGTGGGGTCACCGCGTTGGTGTAGGCTGTGAAGAGGGCAAGCGCCGTAAGAGCCGCCGAGCCGATGGCGAACCCTTTGCCCATAGCGGCGGTGGTGTTGCCAAGTGAATCGAGCGTGTCGGTGATCTTCCGGACCTCCGGTCCCAGGCCGCTCATCTCGGAGATCCCACCGGCGTTGTCGGCGATCGGTCCATAGGCGTCGACCGACATCGTGACGCCCACGGTCGCGAGCATGCCGACTGCTGCGATACCGATGCCGTAGAGGTCGGCCGTGCTGTAGGCGACGAAGATCGCGCCGCAGATGACCAGAACTGGGATGACCGTGGAGTGCATCCCAATCGCGAGCCCCGAGATGATGTTCGTGGCCGGGCCGGTGAGCGACGCCTCGGCGATTTTTCGGATCGGTTTGGCCGCCGTGTAGTACTCGGTGGCGAGGCCGATCAAGATGCCCGCGGCCGTGCCGACTACCACGGCCCAGAAGGGCCCCATCGGGTTGGTTTCGCCGTTCTGCAGCGTGAGCCCGATGTCGACTCGCTGCGTGATGAAGTAGGCAGCCGCGAGGAACAGGCCCGCCGCAATGAAGGTTGCCCAGCGGAGCGCGCCAGCCGGACTGAAGTTCTCCAGAATGCGAAACAGCCCGATGGCAATGACGCTCGCGGCCAACCCGGCCATGATGAACAACATCGGCAAGGCGACGGCCGCGTACTGATTCGAGATTGCTGGGCTCGTCGCGGCGATCGCGATCGTCGCGATCACCGCGCCCACATAGCTCTCGAAGATATCCGCGCCCATCCCCGCGACGTCACCGACGTTGTCACCGACGTTGTCGGCAATGGTGGCGGGGTTTCGCGGATCGTCTTCCGGGATGCCGGCCTCGACCTTGCCGACGAGGTCGGCACCCACGTCGGCCGCCTTGGTGTAGATGCCGCCTCCGACGCGGGCAAACAGCGCAATGGACGATGCCCCCATGGCGAAGCCGGTGATGATCTCACTGAACGACTTCCACGCCAGGGTGGTCTCGGGCGATCCGAGGAAGAACTGCAGTACCAGACCGATGCCCAGCAATCCGAGGCTCGCGACGGCGAGCCCCATGACTGCGCCGCCATTGAAGGCGACCCTGAGGGCCTTGGCTTGCCCGCTGTCGCGCGCGGCTTCACTTGTACGGGCGTTGGCGGAGGTCGCAGACCTCATCCCCGACAACCCGGCCAACAGCGAGCAGAACCCACCGCTCAGATACGCGATTGCCGTGGACCACCCGATCGCCCATCCCAGGAGGACGGCGACGATGCCCAGGAACGGCAGCAGATACATGTATTCGCGTCGCAGGAATGTCATGGCGCCGGTGTGCACGAGATCCTGGATCTCCCGCATCTTCTCGTTGCCGGCAGGTTGCCGCCGCACGTAGACGTAGGTGATCCAGGCGATGATCAATCCCGCGAGGCCCGCAACGATGGCGGACGTCGGTAGCTGTGCGAATTCACTCACTCGGTGGTTCCTCGTCGGTTGAAACGGTTCATTGCGACGTCGATGCCTTCGTCGAGCCAACACTCGACGGCGTCAGCCATGGACGGCAGCAAGTCTGCAAGGGTTGAAAGTTCCTCCGGTTCGAACGGCGCAAGCACAAACTCGGCCTGATCGTCGACGTCATCGGGAATGGGACCGATCCCGATGCGGAGTCGGGCATACTCCGCGGACCCGATGGCTTCCTCCACGCTCTCCAGCCCATTGTGGCCGCCGGCCGAGCCGCGGGCCCGCAGTCGGAAGGTGCCCAGTGGGAGGGCCGAGTCGTCCACGATGATCAACAAATCTCCCGCAGCGTCCACGTCGGTCGACCCCAGCAGATGGGCGACCGCGTCGCCACTCAAGTTCATGTATGTCTGCGGCTTGAGAACGACGATGCGCCGGCCACCGAGCGAGCCTCGGGACGCCAGCGCATTGCCGATCCGGCGGAACCGTGGAAAGCCCCATTGCTCCACCAACACATCGGCCACAAGGAACCCGGCGTTGTGCCGCGTGACCGCGTATTTCGGGCCCGGATTGCCGAGTGCGACGACGGCCCGCAGCGCCTACTCCTCTGACTGCTCGCCTTCCGGTGCTTCCTCTTCGCCCTTGGGCTTCCGAATGAGCTCCGGTTCCGCCGCCTCTTCCTCCTCCTCCTCCTCCGGAACGGGCTCAGCCTCGAGCCGTGGCGGGACCACCGTGCAGATGGTCACGTCCGTGTCAGTCAGGATCTTGGCGTTCTCTACCGTTATGTCTTCGACGTGCAGTGACGTAGCAACCTTGAGATCCGTCACGTCCACCACGATGCGCTCCGGGATGTGTCGCGGGAGCACCTCGATCTCGAGATCACGCAGGAACTGCTCGAGCACGCCCCCTGCGTTGCGCACGCCGTCGGGCGATCCCTCGAGGTCGATCGGGACGTCGACCCGGATGCGCTCGCCCGCATGCACTTCGAGGAAGTCAAGGTGGATCGGCGTCTTCGTCGTCGGATGCCGCTGGATCTCGCGGATCAGCGTGCGCAGCGTCGAGCCGTTGATTGTGAGCTGTACGAGCACCGACCCGCCGTGTGTCTGGGCCAGGACCTTGTCCAACTCCGTCTTCGAGACCATCAGGGACGTCGTTTCTTGCCCATGTCCGTAAATCACGGCGGGAATCATCCCGCGCTGTCGGATCTTCCGGGCCGCGCCCGTCCCGAAGTCGTGCCGCCGTTCGGCGTTGAGAGACAACTCAGCCATAGGTACCGGTTTCCTTCTCGAGCAGTCGCGCTCAGCCGAATAGAGAGCTCACCGACTGGTCGCTGTGGGTGAAGCGGATCGCCTGCGCGAAGAGCGGGGCGATCGACAAGACCTTGAGTTTTTCGAATATCCGCTCCTCGGGGGTGCGGATCGTGTTGGTGATGGCGACTTCCATCACGTCCGACGCCGCCAGCCGGTCGGCGGCGGGGCCGGAGAGGAGCGCATGCGATGCGCAGCAGTACACATCCCTCGCTCCCAAGCGCTTGAGAGCCATCACGCCTTCCGCCATCGTACCGGCGGTGTCGATGAGATCGTCGACCATGATGCAGTCACGGCCGTCGACGTCACCGACCACGTTTACGACCTCGGCGATATTGGCCGACGGTCGTCGCTTGTCGATGATCGCGAGCGACGCGTCGAGGCGCTTGGCGAACCCTCGTGCGATCTTGGCCCCTCCGACGTCGGGGGCAACGACCACCGGCTTGTGCAGCGTCTTCTGCCGATAGTGCTGGACCAGCACCGGAGCAGCATACAGGTGGTCCACCGGGATGTCGAAGAAGCCCTGCAATTGGTGTTGGTGGAAGTCCAATCCCAGCACCCGATCCGTTCCCGCCGTCGTAATGAGGTTGGCCATGAGCTTGGCCGAGATCGCGACGCGGGGCTGATCCTTCCGGTCCTGGCGGCCGTACCCGAAGTATGGAATGACGGCCGTGACGCGAGCCGCGCTGGCGCGCTTGGCGGCGTCGATCAGGATCAACAACTCGAGCAGCGTCTCCGCCGGCGGATTGGTGGGTTGGATGATGTAGACGTCCTGCCCACGCACGTTTTCATCAATCTTGACGAAGATCTCCCCATCCGCGAAGCGTCGGATGGTGACCCGACAGAGCGGCTGGTTGAGCTCTTCGCCAATCTCCTCGGCCAGCGGCCGATTGGCCGTACCGGCCATGAGGAGCATCTTGCTGCTGGATAACGATAGATCCGCCATGATAGCCCGAGAAAATACCTAGAGGATCGATTGAAGCCAAGGAGAGAGGGGACAGAAGGGCAGCAGACAGCCGATGGCTGACTGCGGACGCTACGTCGTCTCGCTCGTCGTCAGTTCCCTGTATTCCTCCGTGCGCTCGACCTGGCGCCGGACGTAGCCACAGCTCGGGATGACCCGGAATCCCCGTTCGCGAGCGTGCGCGAAGCCTGCGGCGACCAGCCGTCGCGCGAGATCGCCACCCCGGAGGGCCTCGGGGACGAACGTTTGTCGGAACTCCAATGTCGTCTCGTCTCTCACGGCGTAGTCCAGATAGGCCTCCTGGCTTTCCACGACCACGGAGAACTTCTGCGCCCGTTCATCGTGCTGGATGGTCGCACTCATCGCTCGGGATCCGAATCGGAGTCGCCGTTCCACGCCTTGTGGAACCACGACGTGTCTGGGTCGACCTTGAGGATCCGCGACCGGGCACGCTTGTTGAGAAATGCCGCCGGCACCACCCACAGGCGCGCGTCCCACAACATTCCTTCGAGCTCGTAGTCCGCTAGTTCCTCCTGATCGGCCTCCACCGTTACCTCGAGGAGTGCGTCGCCTTCCAGACCCTCCGCTTTGCCCAGGGGCCGGTCCGACATCCAGACACCCGTCACCACCCTATTCTTGCCGGTGGCGGCGTCCTGGAGGCCGAAGTCCCACTCCTGGTCGACGAAACCGCGTTGCACGAAGGTGCCTGCCTCGCCGATGGTCGTTCGGTGGTACAGCACGAGTGTCATGGCCGTGATCAGCTCCGAGGGGTCGTTCCGAGCGTGGGTCGTCCGCAGGCCGTGTCACCGGCCGTCTCTCCGTTCAAGGTCACCGGTCTTGCTGTCTGGCGCCACCCCCACGGCGGCCGTAGCTTGGCGACAGACTCCCTGTCAGGCAGAGGCGAGGAGGACACCATGTCGGAGCAGTTGGTGGGCACCGTCACCCATTTCTTCAAGGGTCCCAGCGTCGCCGTCGTGAAGCTCACCGATGCGGCAATCGGCGTCGGTGACGAGGTGCGGTTCAAGGGCCACACGAGTGACTTTACCGAGCGGATCACCTCGATGGAGGTTGATCACCGGAAGGTCGAGCAGGCCAAGAAGGGCGATGAGGTGGCGATCCAGGTCGTCGCTCGGGCGCGACCCCACGACCAAGTCTTCAAGCTCGTCCCCGAGGCGTAGGTATCCGGCGCTACTGCCTCACGGTGTAGAAGAGCTGCAGGTCGAGGTCCCACAGGTTCACGCCCTCGTCGCCGCGCTGGCCCGCGATGCGCGAGATGTAGGCCGCGAGGCTCAAGCGCGGGCTCTCGATGTCGATGCGAAGCGCTTGGGGTGGCAGCCTGCTGCGCCCCGCTTCCTCGGCGAAGGCTCTCGCGGCGTCCAACACGTCTTGCAGTGCGATCTCCCCGACGGCTTGGCCGTCCGCCGAGAACCGAATCGCGAAAGCCGCCGAGTCGTACCGAACCGTGAGCCCCTCGACCACCGAGGAATCCTCGTCTAGTCCATCGATCCTGAGGGCGGACGTGTAGCCGGCAACGGGGACCACTGCGTCATCCCAGCGTGCGCGGTACGAGAACCTGCCTGGGCGCACCGACTCCCATCGTTCGACGTAGGGCACGCCCATGAGGTCGGCGATGAGTTCCGCGCGCGCGGCGGAGTACCGCTCGTCCCCATCGGTCGTGTCGGCGCCGGCGAGCCGGTCGCCGAACCAGCCCGCGATGCGGGCGGTTCCGTGCGTGGTGGTGAGGTAGCGCAGGATCTCGCTGATTTCCCGCCGGTCCTCGAATGGCACCTCGGCCGGGGCCGGTTGAATCGCACCATCCTGGAGGATCTCGTTGCGCTCGAGAATTCCGGCCAGCCTGCTCACCTGGCTCGACGCCGAGATCGAGTAGGCACCCCACGGTCCGGTGATGGTGACCAAACCGACGAGGCATAACGACCACGGGATGACGCGGATGTCGCGGGACCGTCGCACCGCGTAGTAGATCGCGATCCCGGCGAGCCACGCCGAGAGCACGGCCAGGAAATAGCGCCGCTCGGTAACGCCGTACTGGTCGATGCGTTTCCAGATCGCGAGCCACAGCATCACGATCGACGGCAAAAGCGCGATGTAGAAGCCGCGCGCGTAGTTCTTGATCCATTGATTCTCGGTGCGCTCGGCGATCGGATGGACCAGGAGAAGCGAGAAGATCCCCACCGCCGTGACACTCGAGACGAGCCAGCCGATCCATCCGCTGGGCCACTCCTGGGTGATCAAGACCTTGCCGAGGTAGAGCGTCAGGATCACGAGATACACGATGACGATCGGCACCAGGATGAACTGGGCAAACACCTTGATGACCGCCGGGTAGTCGGTGCTCGTGTCGAGTTCATCGAGGTTCTTCGGCACGCCCGCCAGGAAGAACCAGGTGGTGAACACGAACCACAGCGCGATCGCGAGCCGCGCGTAGGTCAGATCCGCCACGTCGAGGCCGAACAGGTTGTCCAGGGCGACCAGCGCGATGGCCAGGCCCGCGTTGAGCACGCCCGTGAACACCACCGCGGTCACAGCGCGGAGGAACAGGGTCTTGTTGTATTGCCAGAAGCCCTGGAGTTGATCGGACGCCACGAAAGGTAGAAACGCCACCAGCAAGTGCGCCGCGGCACTCACCTGGAAGTATCGGCCTCCGGCCACCGGGTCCGACCAGTCGAACCAGGCGGCCATGAAGCCCGCGAGCAGCACCGCGCCAACGCCCCACGCCGCTACCCGTTGCCACGTGGGCCACGCCTTCCGTTCGGCGAACAGGTCGGTCGCAAGGAACAGCGGGATGGCGAGGGCCGCCGTGCCGAACAGGCGACCCCAGAACTCGAGGTCCGGCTCGTCGACCGCCACTATTCCTGCGACAGCCGCAAGTACCGCCGCAAAGAGCACGGCGGGGAAGCGGACGAGCGTTGCGCGCGCGCCGGTGATCAGCGCTTCAAGCGAGGGAAGGCGCATACGGCCTCAGCTTGCTGAAAGACGTTCGGATCGCGGTGAGGAGTTGGCCCCGATGGATTCGAACCATCATTTCCGGATCCAAAGGAGGACTCCCGTGTTGACCCAAGTTGGCCAGCGTCGGAAAATCAACCACTTGCGTTGACCAGCGTCAATTCTCGGAGGCCGAAAGGCGGCCTGTGTTGTGACAGTTCTTGTGGCAGTTGGCTGGCGAGCGCGGCGCCCGCGAGGTCCTCCTTCGACTAAAAGCCGGGACCCTAGCGGAGCTAGGGAACGTCGCCAAGTTTTCCTGAGTGCCGAACAGCTCTTCACCGGATTCCGTGGTCGTCATCGTGGCGTTGAACGACCTCCTGCCGGACTTCAAGGCAGCCATCCTCGACACCAAGACGGCTCGGGGCTGGGATGATGCAGGTGTTCGCCGTGCGGTTGCACAACACTACGGCTTTCTTGGCCCCTTCCTCAATCCGCGCATTGAAAAGAGAACTGACGATGCGGGAGTGGAGACCGATTGGCTGATCGTCGAATTTAGACCTCCGTCCGACCGGGATCTCGAAGCAGCAACCCGAGATTTCCAGACGGCGTTGGAGTTGGCAGACGCCGGGTCAATCGAGGCCGCAACGGCCATTCTTTGGCGAGTGGCGGGCGAGTTCCCCGAAATCCCCAACTTCCATGCGGCGTTGGGCCAAGCCTGTCTGGCTGTCGGAGAGGACGACGAGGCGGAGAACGCGCTACTTCGGGCGCTGACGCTCAACCCCCGCGATCACCGCGCCCTCATGGTGCTCGGCAACCTGTACATGCAACGTGAGGATCCGGAGCAGGCACTAGGGTCATACGAGAAGGCGCTGCGTGTTGAGCGGACCGCCGTCGCGCTCACCAACTACGGCGGGGCACTTGGGCAGCTTGGCAATCTCGATGGCGCGATCGATGCCTTTCGGAGTGCGCTGGCCCTCGACCCGGAGTATGAGAAGGCCCAAATTGGCCTCGGGCTGGCGTTGAGCCAGCGGCCAGATGACAACACTTGACCCCATGAGCCAATGAAGACGTTCGACGAAGCCACCAACGCGATTGTGCAGTTCCGCGACGAACGCGATTGGGCGTAGTTTCACACACCCAAGAACCTCGCGACCGGCATCGGTATTGAGGTTGCCGAGTTGCAGGAGATGATGCTCTGGAAGACCGATGATGAGGTGCGGAAGCATGACGATCCCGGGACCTTTGGCGCGAGGTGGCTGATCGTCGGCCTCGACCGCCTTTATCTCTCGGTGCGACAGGCGGAGGTAGACATCTGGGTGGCAGATGTGGAGGTGGAGCGGTAGGGGGAGACAGCGTGAGTTCCTAACCGTTCTAACGGCTACCGATGCCGAAGGGGTAGTCGCCGACGAGTTGTGTGAAACACCGGCCCCGAGCGTCACGCGTCGCTCGGGCTTTGCTTCTAGCTGAACCCGGCTGAGAATCCTACCTTAGGGCAGTCCCCGCCGAGGTCACTTCATGACCGACCTGCTGGACCGCCTCAAGGCTGCCCTCGCTGACCGCTATACCATCGAGCGGGAGATTGGGAGCGGTGGGATGGCCACGGTGTACCTCGCAGAGGACCTCAAGCACAAGCGCAAGGTCGCGGTCAAAGTGTTGCGACCGGAGTTGGCCGCCGTCCTTGGGGCCGAGCGGTTCGTGCAGGAGATCACGACGACGGCGAGTCTGCAGCATCCGCACATCCTGCCGTTGTTCGATTCGGGGGAAGCCGACTCCTTCCTCTACTACGTGATGCCGTACATCGAGGGCGAGACGCTCCGCGACAAGCTGAAGCGCGAGACCCAATTGGGGATCGAAGAAGCAGTGAGGATCACGACGGAGGTAGCGGACGCACTGGAAGCCGCACACCAAGAGGGGGTGATCCACCGCGACATCAAGCCGGAGAACATTCTGCTGCATAAAGGGCGGCCAATGGTGGCGGACTTCGGCATTGCCTTGGCGGTGAGCGCGGCAGCGGGTGGGCGAATGACGGAGACGGGCCTGTCTCTTGGTACACCGCACTACATGAGCCCCGAGCAGGCGACCGCCGAGAAGGACCTGACGAGTCGGTCCGACATCTACTCGTTGGGGTGTGTGCTGTATGAAATGTTGACGGGCGAACCGCCGCACACGGGGGCGTCGGCGCAGGCAATCGTGATGAAGATCGTGACGGAAGAGTGCCGCCGCACGTCGTCGCCGCGACGGCGATGTCGTTGGAGAAGTTGGCGGCGGATCGGTTCGAGAGCGCGGCGGCGTTCGCGGAGGCCCTGGCAAACCCGTCGTTCACACTGCCAACGACGCAGGCAGCGGCGGTGGTGGGAGCGCTAACACCCGACTGGAGACAGCGATTTGCGGTACCGTTGGCCGCGCTCGCCGCGTTGCTCGGCGTCATTGCTCTGTGGGGATGGCTGCGTCCCCAACCGGAAGTGCCGATGCCCGTCTCGCGCTATAGCGTCGCGATACCGGAGGAGGAGGCGCTGTTCACGGGCTTCGGGTCACGAGTGGCGGTCTCGCCGGACGGATCACAATGGGTGTATGTCGGAGGGGGTGAACAGGACTCCCGGCTGTTGGTACGCGACTTGGATCAACTCCACGCCACGCTGCTGTCGGGCACTGAGGGCGCGCGGAACCCGTTCTTCTCGCCCGACGGGTCGCGAGTGGGGTTCGTCCAAAATGGCGTGTGGAGGGTGGCATCACTCGGCGGCGGTCCCCCGATCACCATCGCGGATTCCGGTACCAATACCGTTGGCGGATCATGGGGGTCGGATGGCTACCTGTACTTCGACGGCGACCTCCCCGGCAACGGGTTGGTGCGTGTGGTGGACGGTGGCGGTACGCCCGAGGCAGTCACGATGATCGACTCCACGCAGGGGGAAACAGGGCACCTTTGGCCCGAGGCGCTTCCCGGTGGACGAGGTGTCCTGTTCTCGGTGCGACACGGTGTGAGTGTGAACCTTACCGAGTGGGACATCGCGGTGGCCGACCTTGCGACGGGCACGCACAGCGTGTTAGTGCGCGGGGTGCGGGCGCGGTATGCCGCGTCAGGCCACCTCTTGTATGTGACGGCGGACGGGACGTTGATGGTGGTGCCGTTTGAT
>JBDHAN010000052.1:0-15945 GCA_039588055.1 Gemmatimonadota bacterium
TGCGGTCGCCCGTGCATCCGTGATCAGCGTGCCATTGGTGATCAGATTGACTCTGAGCCCCAATTCATGGGCGTAGCGCACCAGCTCGCCCAGATCCCTGCGAATGGTCGCCTCGCCGCCGGTGAAGCTAACCGACGGGACTTGGCCGTCCTCGTAGATCTTTCGAAGCACGGTTCGCACTTCGGCGGTGGTCATCTCGCGGTCGTCGCCAACCGGATTGGTGGTGCAGTTGCACCCGGCGTAGCAGAACGAACACTTGAGGTTGCAGCGGTAGGTGAGCGCGATCTCGGACAGGACCGGGAGCTTGGAGAATCCTAGGTCGAAGGGCTGTACGTCGACGGCGCTCGTACGGGTCGTCTCATCGAGGGTACCCTCCATGAATCGCTTCACTTCATACATGAAGAGCTGAATGTCACGCAAGATCTGGGGAGCACGGTTTGTCTCGTTGAGCAACTCGTGGATCGTCGTGCCGTCAAGCAGCCGCTTGAGAATCGTCACGCCTTGCGGGTTCAGCTTCTGCGCCTGGTTCGGCCGCTTGATGATGAGCCGGTCGGCTTCCCGGACGAAGACGTAGGGCCGAATCCGTTCGACAAACTCGTCGATCCACGACAGATCCGGAGCCTGCGTCGACTCACCCATCAGTGTGAGCTCCCGCTCACGCAGGCCGAGTGACAGGCCGAATGGCAGGCGGAGTGACAGGCGGAATGACAGGCGGAATGGCAGGCGGAGTGGCACGCATCGTGACAGACGTTGAGATCGAGCGCCAGGTCGGTGTTCACGGGGCCACTCACCAGATGATCTACCTGCACGGGAATGTCCGCCTCATGGTGGAAGGGGTTCCGGTCGTGGTTGTAGCGGTTGGTGTAATACGGATGGTGGTTGTGGTACCACCAATACCAGTCCGAATCGGTCCCTCGCGGATTCTCACGGGTCTGGTCGACCACGAGATCGCGATAATGAGCCTTCGTGGCCTCGATGTCGCAGTCCCACGCCTTCTGGCGGATGTTCTCGACTGCACCGTTCATCAGTGCTTCAAGCTCGTTTTGCGAAAGGCGACCGTCATCCTCCAGCGACTCGAACAGCATCCGTTCATAATCGTCGAGTCTCGTCTTGTCAGGCGTCCGAAGCACCTGCACCCGCAACGGCGTCCTCGAGGTCACCCGCAGGAATCCCTCCGCCACCATCGAGTCCAACATGGCACTCAGAATGCGCTTGAACGGAATACCGAGATAGAACGCCGCCTCGAGCGCAGTCAGCGTCTCACAGACTTTCCCCGGCTTGCGGAAACTCGAGAGCACGAGTTTCGGTGGTGTCCAATCCAGCGTGTCCCAGCGCACCTCATCCAGTCCACGGTGCGCGGTGACCATCGAGCGATGCTTGCCGGTCACCACGAGGAAGAACGCCCCGAGCAGGAGCAGCACCCCGCCGCCGATGTACCAGTCTTCCTTCTTCCACCGTCCGAACTGGGGCTTGGGAGCATCTGCAGACGGCACGCCCGCGACCGTGAACCAGTTGGCGGGCACGTAGAACTGCGTCCGCATGTCGAACCGGTTACCCGGATTCTCCTTGTGGAACACCAGCCGGAGCCGGTCGGCTTCGCCCCGCTGATAGTCAATCAGGAACCGGTCGTTGACCCAACGCTCGGTGAGCACGACTTGCTCGGCATCGACGTATTGCCGCGGGTCGACGCCGGGCGGCAGCGTGTGCGGGAGGAGCACACGCAACGTGTAGTGATCCTGGTTGCGTGCCTCATCCCATTGAACGGGGGACCAATTGAAATAGGTCAGTTGTCGACCGTCGTCTGCCGTTGTGGGACCCACATACCCAGCGTCGACGAAGTTCGTCGCAAACGCGAAGAAGTAAGTGACCGTGCCCGAGCGCACGCCCGCGCCGTCGGCGAGGATGACATCCCACCGGCCTGACGACACTTCGCGAATCGATAGACCGTAGCGCTGTCCCTGACTATCGATGGCATACGCGGCATCCGGGAGCATCTGCACCTGCAGGCGATCGACTCCCTCGAAGTAGAACCCGTGCAGCTCCCCTCGGAGCACAGCCCACCGAACGACGTATTGCACCACGGCCGAGCCGTCGGCTTGCAGGTCGACGTTGGTCTCGGCGAACCGAATGTCTCCGGGACCCTGCGGGGCGGGCGGCAGAACGGAAAAGACGATGAGCGCGGCGAGGAATCGCGTCATGGGTCGTCGTCCTGGATGGGAGAGCGCCACAGTGCGAACCACCTCGATGCGGCGAAGGTAAGGCAGAGCACGAAAAGTGTCCAGCACGGTGTGGCGTTGAACCTTCTCCGCCGTCCCGCTATGGTTCGGCCGCCATATCACACGGAGAAACGAGTGTTGTATCTGACATTGCGACGCACCGCCGGCCTCATGCTGCTCGCGCTGACAAGCGCCTGCGCCACCGACCGCGCGGACTCACCACTCCCGGAGCAGTTGCACGGCATGGACCTGATCGAGCAACAATCCGGTGAGGAAGCCGCAGGCGCGCTAGCTCGGCTCCACGATCAAGACGTCGCCCCCACTGCGAGCTACATCGGCCGGTACGGCACCGAGGAGATCGGCGCCACCGTCTATGTCAGCCGGTTCGCGTCGCCCGAAGAGGCCGCAAGCCAACTCGTTGCCATGGCGAATGGCATCGGTGAGGGTGCTGCCGGATACGGACACCACCGCACGCTCGATGTCGAAGGCCGCGAGGTCCATTCGGTGTTCGGGCGTGGCGAGGTGCACTTCTTCTACGCCGACGGGAACGACCTGTTCTGGATGGGCGCCCACCCGATGTTCGCCACGGCAGCGCTCGCCGATCTCCTCGGCGTGAGCAGCGATGCGATTCCCGGCCTGATGCCCAGGACGCCACCGGCGACCGAGGAGGCTGCTGAGACCGGCTGAGCCTCCCGATCGACGTCGGACTCGCGCGGGAACGAATATACTTCGCTATGCCGCGCGAGTTCCCGACCCCTCGCATCCTCCAGCTGGATGCGGACGCCTTCTATGTCCAGGTAGCAAGACTGCTCGACCCAACGGGGGCGGGTTCCGCTGACCTGCTGTTGGTCGGTGGCTCGCCGCAGGGACGGGGGGTCGTGACCTCCGCATCATACGGGGCCCGCGCCTACGGCGTCCGATCGGGCATGTCGACGGCACAGGCACTCGAACGCTGCCCCGACGCCGTCGTGGTAGGCGTGCCCCGCGGCGCGTGCAGTGAACGCAGCAAGGCAATCGTACGCGTGCTCGAGCGGTTCACACCGATCGTGGAGCCGGCATCGATCGACGAGATGTACCTCGACATGACCGGCACCGAGGGCCTCTACGGCAACGAATCGTTGGAGACGACCGCCAGACGGATTCGCGCAACTGTCTACGATGAGACTGGTGTCATCGGCTCGATCGGGGGCAGCACCACACGCCTCGTGGCCAAGCTCGCCGCCAAGCGTGCCAAGCCCCACCGAACGCCGGAGGCCGACGGCGTGGTCGTCGTCCCCCCGGGAGAGGAGGAGTCGTTTCTCACCCTGTTCGACCTCGCCGACATCCCGGGCATCGGACCCCGATTTCAGCAACGACTCTCGTGGCTCGGTCTCACAACGGTACGCGACGCGCTCGAGCACGATGTCGCGGCGCTCACCCAGTGGTTCGGAGAGCGAACAGGCGAGTGGCTGTACCGCCGGATCCGAGGCATCGACCACACCGCGATCGAGCCCGGGCGGCGGGCTAAATCCATCAGCCGCGACGAGACATTCGCGGAGGACATCTCAAGCGACACCTATCTCAGACGAGAGCTGCTCCGGCTCGCGGATCGGGCCACGGGCGACCTCCGGAAACACGGCTGGACCGCTCGAACGATCACGGTGAAGCTCCGCGACTACGACTTCCGTACCCGACAGAAGAGCAAAACGCTCGTGGAGCCGGTGATCTCCGACCGGGTGGTGGCATCCACCGCGACAGACCTGCTCCGACGCCTGCGGCACGCCCGTCGCGTCCCGGCCCGCCTGGTCGGGGTCTCTCTGTCACACTTGAGCCACGAGGACAGCGTGGATCAACTGTCGCTCTTCGAACTCGCTGAAGAGCCCCGGCTGGAGAGCGAGCGCGACCGCGCACTGTCGCGTGCGATCGACCGGGTGCGCGAGCGCTTCGGGCGCGACGCCGTGGGCCGTGCCGGTGAGCACGAGGAGCGGTAGCAGCGAACGGCTGGAACTCAGACCGTCAGGGTCGGTACTTTGAGGAGTACGCCCCGTCGCTCATCTTCGCCCAGGAGCCCCCCTGCCCCGAGCCGCTGTCCTCCCGATCGCGGGGCTCGCAGCCTTCGTCGTCCTCCTGCCGATCGCGGGGCCGGGCCGGGCGGCTGACACACAGGAGCCCCAGGAGGCGAGCGTCGCGGCAGCGGATCGCGCCTTCTACTTCACCCGAGCGCAATACACCAGCTGGGGCGGGCGCCGATTCGGCAGCTGGTCGGTGGATTTCCCCAAGGCGGACCGGCAGTTCCTCATCGGGCTCCGCCACCTCACCAACATCGACGCCTTCGAAGAAGAGCATCCTGTCCGCCTGGATGATCCGGACCTCCGACGTTTTCCGTTCTTGTATGCGCTCGAGGTCGGCTACATGTCCCTCACCCCACCGGAAATCGACGGACTTCGCAACTACCTGCTGGCCGGCGGGTATCTCGTCATTGACGACTTCTGGGGCTCACAACAGTGGGACAACTTCGAGTCCGAAATGCGTCGGATCCTCCCGGAATACGAGATCGTCGACATTGAGCTCACGCACCCGATCCTCCGAGCGTTCTACCACATTGACGAAATCCTGCAGGTGCCCGGGAGAGGACGTGGCGTCGGCGGCCGACCGAGCTGGGAGCGCGACGGATACATACCGGCCCTCAAGGGGATCTTCGACGACAACGGTCATCTCATGGTCGTCATCAACTGGAACACGGACCTCGGAGACGCCTGGGAGTGGGCCGAGGATCCATGGTATCCCATCCGATACTCCAACTTCGCCTACCAGTTGGGCGTAAACATAATTGTCTACGGTATGAGCCACTGACCCGATGCTCGAGCGCCTCTTTCAATTCCTGTTCAAGTACCGGCCTGTCGTGTTCGAGCAGGGTCGGCTGGGATTCGAGTCGCCGTGGCCCGTGACGCTCGTGCTCCTGCTTGGGGCCATGGCCGCCGGCATCGCACTCGTCGTGTATGCCCGAACACACCAGCTCGACCGGCGAGATCGGATAGTCCTCACCTCCCTCCGCATTGCGGCGTTTGCGATTCTCGCGCTGTGCCTGGCCCGGCCGATCTTGGTGATCGCCACGGTGGTTCCCCAACAGAACTTCCTCGGTATTCTCATCGACGATTCGCGCAGCATGACGATCGCCGATCGCGATGACCGGCCTCGCCGCGACTTCGTACTCGAGCACTTCGCAGACGAAGACGGGGCACTGCTGCAAGCGCTCTCGGAGCGATTCAAGCTCCGGTTCTTCCGATTCTCCGAAACGGTGGCTCGGCTGCAGCGCACCGACGAGCTGACATTTTCCGGCCGACGCTCCGATTTGGGGCGTGCACTCGAGACGGCCCGTCGCGAGCTGGCAGCAGTCCCCCTGGCCGGGCTCGTCCTGGTGACCGACGGCGCCGACAACGCCGAGGGCTCGCTCACCGACGCGCTGCTGCAGGTGCAGGCAGCCGGCGTTCCGGTGCACACAGTGGGACTCGGCAGTCCCCGATTCGAACAGGACATCGCGCTGGAGCGCGTTACGCTCCCCCGCACGGTTCTCGAGGGCTCGTCGGTTGCGGTCGACCTCACCGTGACACACCGCGGGTTCGGCGGCGAAACGGTGCGGGTAACGGTGGAGGACGGCGGCCGCATCGTGGCAGCCGAGGACGTTCGACTGTCGCGGGACGCCGAAGCCGATCCGATTCGGACGCACTTCGTGGCCTCTGAGCCGGGCGCACGCCTCATGCGATTCCACGTCGCACCGCTCGACGGCGAAGTGGTGACCGAGAACAACACGATCCAGGCCCTGCTGGTCGTCGAGGACGACCGGCGGCAGATCTTGTACTTCGAGGGTGAGCCCCGGTTCGAGGTGAAGTTCGTGCGGCGCGCGGTAGCCGACGATGAGAACCTTCGGGTGGTCGTGCTGCAGCGAACTGCTGAGGACAAGTTCTATCGCATTGACGTGGAGAACCCAGATGAGCTGGTTGCAGGGTTTCCCTCGACGCGAGAAGAGCTGTTCCGCTACCACGGCCTCATTCTGGGATCTGTCGAGGCGAGCTTCTTCACCCATGATCAGCTGAGCATGATCGCCGACTTCGTGAGTCGGCGAGGCGGCGGCCTGCTCGCACTCGGTGGTCGACTCGCGTTTGCACGTGGTGGCTACGCCGGCACCGCGGTTGCCGAAGCGCTCCCCGTGCATATCGACGCGGGTGGCGGCTCCGACACGAGCGGGTTCTTCGCGGAGGTGTCGGTCGAGCCCACTCCGCTGGGTCGCGCACACCCGGTGACACAGCTCGCGCCATCGATGGACGCGTCGGAGAAGCGGTGGAGCGACTTACCCCCGGTGTCGATGCTCAACCCGGTGCGCGACATCAAGCCCGGTGCCAGCACCCTGCTCGTGGGACGGGGCGGCGAGAGCCGTGATCCGCTCGTCGTGTTGGCATATCAACGATACGGCCGAGGCAAGACGCTCGCGTTCCCGGTGCAGGACTCGTGGATCTGGCAGATGCATGCCGACATCCCGCTCGAAGACCAAACACACGAGACCTTCTGGCGCCAACTGCTGCGGTGGCTCGTGACGGACGTGCCAAATCACGTGAGCGTCGCCGCATCGGCCGATCGCGTGGAGCGTGACGGCGTGGTCAGCGTCACGGCCGAGGTGTCCGATTCGGGCTACGTCAAGCTCAATGGGGCCGACGTCACGGCCACGGTGACCAGCCCAAGTGGGACTGAGCGCCGCGTCCCGATGGAATGGACCGTTGCCCGAGACGGTGAATACCGCGCCGCGTTTGTGGCCGACGAAGACGGCCTCTACGATGTGCGGGTTGACGCGCAACACAGTGGAGTCCCGCTGGGCGGTGGCACATCATACGTTCACGCTGGCGACCTCCAGTCGGAGTTTTTCGGCGCAGAGATGCGTGAGTCACTGCTCGAGCGAATCGCCGATGAGACCGGTGGACGGTTCTACACGCCTGAGACCGTCGACGCGCTGCCTGAGGACGTGAGCTTCACAGAAAGCGGAACCACGATTCAGGAGCGTCGCGATCTGTGGGACATGCCTGTGCTCTTTCTTGCGCTGCTCGCGCTGATCGGCGCCGAGTGGGGCTATCGACGCTACCGGGGGCTGGCATAGTGAGGCGTATCCTCGCACCCTGGCTCGTGACGATGCTGTTGCTGGCACCGGTGAGCGGGTCGGCACAGACCTACCTGCTCATCGTCAGTGGGATTGGCGGCGAGCCGCAGTATCGGGCGTGGTTCGACGAGTGGAGCACCACACTGCTCACCGCCGCACATGACAGGTTAGGGATCCCCGAAGACCGCATCGTCTACCTTCGCGAAGATCCTGACCGCTTTGCCGGCAGCCGAAAGTCGACCAAGGCAAGTTTGGATACGGCCGTGACGGAGATTGCGAGCCGCGCTGAGCCGAACGCGCTCGTGGTCATTGTGTTCATCGGTCACGGGAGTGCGGTCGGTGGGAGTGCGCGCATCAATCTCCCGGGTCCTGACGTCAGCGCCGAAGACGTTGCTGCACTGCTCGCCCGGTTCCCCACGCAGCGACTCGTCGTGGCGAACCTGGCAAGCGCGAGCGGTGACTTTGTCTCCACACTCTCCGGTCCGCGGCGGACGATCATCACGGCCACCAGATCGGGACGCGAGCGCTACGAAACCGTGTTTGCCGGCTTCTTTGTCGGGGCATTTGCCTCGGACGGTGCCGACACGGATAAGGACGAGCGGGTATCGGTGCTCGAGGCGTTCGAGTTCGCGCGCCGCGAGGTGAACCGTCACTACGAGACAGGAAATCGACTGGTCACCGAACACGCGCTGTTGGACGACAATGGGGACGGTGAGGGCAGCATGGAACCCGATCCTCAGGCCGGAGACGGCGCTGTCGCCGCGGCGCTCTTCCTCGACAGTCCACTGGAGGCGGCCGTCGCAGCTCTGCCGGACGATCCCGCGCTCCGTGCCCTCTACGAATTACGGCAGCAGCTCGAGGGGCAGATTGCAGCACTCCGTGCCCGCAAGAACGAGTTTGCGCCTGAAGCCTACGAATCCGACCTGGAGCGCCTGGCGTTGGAGCTCGCCCGAACGAGCCGTGCCATTCGCGAGCGAGAGCAGAACCCTCGGTGAGTGCGCGCGCGGTGACCCGGGTCGTCGTCGTCGCCCTTGCGGTGAGCGTTGTTGCGATTGGCAGCGCGTATGCGCAAGGCGATCTTGCCACGGCGCAGGCCGCGTACCTCGAGGGCCGCTACGACGACGCGATTGCCGGGCTCAATCGTCTGGCGCGGCGACAACCAGGGTCGAGCGATGCGAGTCGCGCCCTCGTGCGCGCACTCGTCGAAGTCGGGCGCTACGATGACGCTCAATCCGCTGCCGAGCGGTTCATCGAGCGAAACCCCGACTCGCCCGAGCTGTGGACGAGCCTCGGCCGCGTGCTCGTGCTGCGAGGCTCTCGCAACGACGCGCGGGAAGCATTCGCCCGTGCAGTGGGCGGAGGGGCGGCCGATGCCCTCACCGCACGGTTGGAACTTGGTCTGCTTCTCTACCATAGCGGTGACGTCGCCGCGGCGATGCGCACGTTTGACTCCTTCATCGATACGTACAATCAAAGCCGCGGTCTCACGTCGGAGGATCTGACGGCGGTGGCGACGGCCGTTCGCTACCTCGGCATCACCAACTCCGACCTGTTCCACGACGCGCTGCGAGCCTATGACGAGGCCATCTCCGCAGACCACGACAACATCGGGGCGCAGCTCCTCGTGGGGAATCTGTTCCTCGACAAGTACGCAGGCTCGGACGCGCGGGAAGCCTACGATGCTATCCTGGAACGGAACGGCAATCACCCAGGCGCGTTGCTGGGTCTGGCCCGAGTGAGACGGTTCGGCGGATCGCCCGAAGCCATGGCGCTCGTGAATCGAGCCCTCGAGGCCAATCCTAACTCGACGCCCGCTCGGGTCTTCCGCGCAACGCTATTTGTCGAGCTCGAAGACTTTGAACGAGCAACCGAAGACATCGACCACGCGCTCGACATCAATCCGACCGCCCTCGATGCCCTATCGGTGCGCGCCGCCGTACAATTTCTCCGCAACGACGGTACGGCGTTCGACCGGACCACCTCCGAGGTGCTCACTCTCAATCCTCGGTTCGGCGATCTCTTCGTGACGCTCGCTGAAGTGAGTGCGAGAAACCGCTTGTACCAGCAAGCGGTCCGCTTCGGCACCCGGGCGATCCAAGTGGATTCGCTGTCGTGGCGTGGGTACGCCGTCCTCGGAACCAATCAGCTCCGCGTCGGCGACATGGTTGGTGGGCGCGCACACCTGGAATCCGCGTTTGAGGGTGACCCATTCGACGCGTGGACCAAGAACACCTTGGATTTACTCGACGCGCTGGACGAATTCACCACGGTTCGGACCGAGCGCTTTCACATCGTGAGCGAGCGAGGCGAATCCGACGCGTTGTCGCTCTACATGACCGACCTCGCAGAGGAGGCGTACAGCCGCCTGGCCGTCACCTATGGCTACCGCCCGGACACGCCGATTCGCGTGGAGGCGTTTACGCGCCACGCGGACTTCTCGGTACGAACCATCGGACTTGTCGGACTGGGAGCGCTCGGCGTGAGCTTCGGACCTGTCGTCGCGATGGACTCACCGTCGGCCCGCGACATCGGCTCGTTCAACTGGGGCTCCACCTTGTGGCATGAGATCGCCCACACGTTTCACCTCGGGATGAGCGAACACCGCGTGCCGCGGTGGCTTTCCGAAGGGCTGGCGGTCTTCGAAGAGCGACGTGCACGCGACGGGTGGGGCGACGCGCTCGACCCTGGTTTCCTGCTCGCCTTTCGCGACGGACGCCTGCTGCCCGTGAGCGAGCTCAACAACGGATTCGTCCGTCCGTCATTCCCCGAACAACTTGGCTACTCGTACTACCAGGCGTCCTTGGTGTGCGAGCTCATCGAGCGGGACCACGGCTCCACGGCGTTCCCGCAGATGCTCCGCGCCTATCGGGATGGGAAGAGTACCCAGCAGGTCTTCCGCGACGTGCTGGGCACCGACCTCGACGCTTTCGATGGTGCGTTCGACGACTACCTCCGGATCCGCTTTGGGCCAACCCTCGCCACACTCAAGTCGGTTGAGGCCCCAACCCGCGGTGCCGAACATTCGCGGGATGCGATCCTCGAGCGCGCGAGCGGAGACCCGGACAACTTCCTCGCCCTACTCGCGGCCGGTCAACTGCTCGTCGACGAGGGGCGCTTCGACGAAGCGGAGCCAATGCTGGTGCAGGCGAAGTCGTTGTTTCCCGACTATGCCGGCGCTGCGAGTCCGTACTGGTATCTGGCTCGCCTCTACCGGGAGCGGGGTCAGCTGGACCGCGCCGCTCGAGAGCTCGACGCCTTGACCTCGCGCAATGCCGGCAACTACCAAGCGCTCCTGGCGTTGGCGACCATTCGTGATTCGCTTGGGTCCATAGCCCGGGCAGCTGACGCGCTGGAGCGATCTATCTATGTCTATCCCTTTGACGCCAGTATTCATCAACGCCTCGCCGAGCTGTCGGCGGAGCTCGGTACGTGGCCACGCGCGATTCGTGAGCGGCGCGCGGTGCTGGCACTCGATCCGGTCGACGGCGCTGAGGCGTTATATCAACTTGCCCGAGCGCACATGAACGCCGGCGAACACGAGCACGCCCGGCGAACGGTTTTGAGAGCCTTGGAGATCGCGCCCGCGTTCGAGGCCGCGCAGGATCTTTTGTTGGAGATACACGATGCCCGATCCAATCGATAACGCCCCAATGCTCAGGGTGATCGGCGTGGCCGCAGCGGCTCTGATGCTGCTCGTGCCCGCTGATCTCGACGGACAGGAGCGTAGTCGCTTCAGACGCTTCGGCGAGGCGCCGAACGTCGACGACATCAACTTCGAGGAGTTCAACGCCCCATACGACGGGCGGTTTGCGTTCGTCCGACTCCGGTACACGCCGGACTGGGCGGGCTGGGGAGGCGGCGGTGGCTTCTTCGGCGGGATCAACTTCCAGTGGGATCATGACTACCCGCGGGCAGAGCGCCACTTCACGCGCATCCTGAGCGAGCTCACGTCGCTGGAGCCTATCACCGAAGCCAGCAACATTCTGGCACTCGACGATCCGGAGCTCATGCGCTATCCCGTCGCCTACCTGTCGGAGCCCGGCCATTGGACCATGACCGACTCGGAAGTCGAAGCATTCCGAGCGTACGTGCTCAAGGGTGGCTTCGTGATTTTCGATGATTTCGCGGAGTCGCAGTGGTTCAACTTCGAAGAGCAGATGCAGCGCCTGCTGCCCGACTTGCAGCTGGTGAGACTCGATCCGTCACATCCGATCTTCCATTCCTTCTTCGAGATCGAGACCCTCGATCAGTTCGTGCACCCGCTACGCCAGTGGCTGCCGTCGGTCTTTTATGGCGTCTTCGAGGACAACGATCCTTCCAAGCGCCTGTTGATTGTTGCCAACTACAACAACGACATCGGCGAATCGTGGGAGTGGTCGGACCGCAGCTTCATTCCGATCGATTTGACGAACGAAGCCTACAAACTCGGCATCAACTACATCGTTTACGCCATGACACACTGATGGGAGTCACATGACCACACAGCCGGTAGCACTCGACACCCCCGACGACATCGCCCTGGCGGATCGCCTGACGGCCGGTCGGGAGCGAGTGCTGGAAGAACTCCGCAAGCTCATCGTCGGCCAAGCGGAGGTCGTCGATCAGGTACTGCTTTCGCTATTCGCCGGCGGCAACAGCCTCATCGTGGGCGTGCCCGGATTGGCCAAGACGCTCCTCATCCACACGATTGCTGAGGTGCTGGATCTCAATTTCTCACGCATTCAGTTCACGCCCGATCTCATGCCGTCCGACATCACCGGGACCGATCTCGTGCAGGAAGATCCGGAATCGGGCAAGCGTCGCATGGTGTTCATGCCGGGGCCGATCTTCGCCAATATCGTCTTGGCAGACGAGATCAATCGCACCCCGCCCAAGACACAGGCAGCGCTGCTAGAAGCCATGCAGGAGCACCGCGTGACCGTGCAGGGTCGCACATACGACCTCACCGAACCGTTCTTCGTGTTCGCCACTCAGAATCCGATCGAGCTGGAAGGCACCTACCCACTCCCCGAAGCCCAACTCGATCGCTTCATGTTCAACATCATCATCGACTATTCACCCGAAGACGAAGAGCTCGACATTGTTCGGAGCACCACGGCGATTCAGGATTACTCCTTCGAACACGCCATCACGGGGAGCGACATCGTCGCATTCCAGGAACTGGTGCGAAAGGTCCCCGTGCCCGACGCGGTCCTGCGCTACACGGTTCGATTCGTGCGCACCAGCAGGCCGGTCGAGCCGGACGCTCCGGAGTTCATCACCAAGTGGGTGTCCTACGGCGCCAGTGTGCGGGCCGCTCAGTACCTGATTCTCGGCGCCAAGGCTCGAGCGCTGTTGAGCGGTCGGTACCACGTAACGTTCGAGGACGTGCGCGCGCTGGCGCACCCCGTGTTGCGGCACCGTATTCTCAAGAACTTCCACGCGGAATCGGAGCGGATCACGACGGATCAATTGATCGATCAGCTGTTGGACGCCGTTCCCGAACCAAAGTCGGGCATGTGAGTACCACCCGGTTCCTCGACCCGCATGTGCTGGCCAGGATCAACAGTTTGGATCTCCTGGCACGGACCGTAGTGGACGGCTTCATCAACGGCCTCCACCACTCGCCGTACTTCGGGCTGTCCGTGGATTTCGCCGAACATCGTCCCTACATGCCCGGCGACGACATTCGACGCGTCGACTGGCGCGTGTTCGGGCGCACTGACCGATTCTACGTCAAGGAGTTCGAAGCGGACACGAACGCGAATTTCAGCGTCCTGTTTGACGTCTCAGCGTCGATGGGCTACAGCAGTCACGGCGTCAGCAAGCTCGACTACGGCCGGTTTCTCGCTGCCTGCCTGGCGTACTTTTCTCGGCAACAGCGCGATCGCGTCGGCATCGTCACGTTCAGCGACGATGTGATCGACTATGTCCCCTGCTCCGCCAAGCATCTGGAGATCGTTCTCCACACGATCGATCGGCTGGAAGCCCGCGGACGCGGCTCGTTCGAGGCGCCGCTGCTCAAGGTCGCGGAGATCCTGAGACGCCGAAGCATTCTCCTCGTCATCTCGGACCTCTACGAAGACCCCGCCACCATCGTGCGCGCCCTGGACCGGCTCCGCCACAAGGGCAACGACGTCATCGTGTTCCACGTGCTCGATCCCGCCGAAGTGGAATTCCCGTTCGATGAGGCTGCGCAGTTCGAGGACCTGGAAACCGGCGAGCGGATGCCGGTCGTGCCGGAGACGCTGAGGGAAGAGTACGGTGCGCTCCTCGCAGCACATCGTCAAAGCCTCATCGATCTCATGGCACAGCATCAGCTGGATTATCACTTCTTCGACACGTCCGCTCCACTCGATTACGCGCTGTTTGAGTATCTGTCCCGCCGCGAGCGAATGAGCCGAGTGCGCTGATGAGCTTTTCGTTCCTCGCCCCGCTCTTCCTGGCAGGATTCGCCGCCGTCGCGATCCCGATCGTCATCCATCTCACCCATCGTGAGCGGCGTCAGACGGTCGCGTTCCCATCGCTCATGTTCGTGCGACGCGTGCCGTTTCGCACGGTGCGACGGCAACGGATTCGTCACTGGCTGCTGTTCCTGCTCCGAGCCGCCGCTGTCATCCTGCTCGTTGCCGCGTTCGCGCGGCCGCTGCTGGATACGCCAGGACTCGAGAGCGCGGCACTGGGTACCGCTCGCGAGGTCGTCATTCTGCTCGATCGCTCTTCCAGTATGGGCTTCGAGGGTCGCTGGACCCGTGCGACGGATGCAGCGAAGCGAGCAATCGACGGACTGGGGCCATCGGACCGGGCGACGATCGTGCTGTTCGCCGACCGCGCGGAAGCGGCCAATCAGGCGACGAGTAACGCTGCGGTGCTTCGGTCGACGATCGATGCGGCCCGCCCGAGCCCGCGTCGCACGCAGTACGGTCCAGCGCTCCAGCTCGCCCGGGATATCCTCGAGGCGTCGGAGCTTCCGCGGCGCGAAGCGTTGCTCATTACCGACTTCCAGCGCGTAGGCTGGCAGGGACAGCAGGATCTGCGGCTGCCGGATGGGACGGCACTCTCGACAGTCGACGTCTCGGAGGAGGACGCGGTCAACGTCGCCGCCACGGGGGCATCCGTCGAGCGCGCCGGCACACAAGATCGCAGCAGCGTCACTGTGTTGGGCCGGATCGCCAACCTCGGAGCGACGGCAGTCGCAGATCTCAACGTGACACTCGAGATCGACAGTCGCGAGGTAGCCGCACAGACCATCGCCGTCCCCGCCAATGGTGCGGCCTCGGTACGGTTCGCCGCGGTGTCCGTGCCCGATCGAGAGACCCGAGGACGCCTGCGGATCCGTGGCGACGGGCTCCCAACCGACGACGATTTCCATTTCGTGGTCGCCCCACCTCAGACCATGCCGATCCTCATCGTGCACCATCCCGGCGCCCGCGCGAGCGAGCTGCTGTATCTGCGCGAGGCCCTCTCCATCGGCTTTGATCCGTCCTTCGATGTTTCGGTGACGTCGACGGCGCGACTCGCGGCCGGCGATCTCGCCGGCCGCGCGGTTGTCGTGCTGTACGATGCGCCATATCCCCAGGGCGCCGTCGGTGGGCGACTCACGCAGTTCGTGCGGGACGGTGGAGGCCTCCTCGTCGTGCTGGGCCGGCGAACCGGCGGCGCGGCATGGCCAAGCGAGCTCAGCGAGTCGCTCGGCACGGTGAACAGTCCGACCGATCGGCTCGACGCACGTGGTGGAACTGTCAGCATTCTCGACTACGAGCACGCGCTTTTCGAGCCGTTTGGCACGCCACGCGGCGGTGACTTCTCTGCTGGGCGCTTCTTCCGGTACCATCGCTACCAGCCCGGCTCGACATCGGTCGTGCTCGCACGGTTCGACGACGGGGCGGTGGCACTCGCGGAGACACCGGTTGGCGACGGCCGTGCGATGGTATGGACGTCCGGACTCGACAACCAGTGGAACAACCTGCCCGTGCAGCCCGTCTTTC
The DNA here is from genome assembly GCA_039588055.1 of Gemmatimonadota bacterium. Taxonomy (GTDB): domain Bacteria; phylum Gemmatimonadota; class Gemmatimonadetes; order Gemmatimonadales; family GWC2-71-9; genus JAOTVV01. Next base: position 15,309 of record JBDHAN010000052.1, read on the forward strand.
TCCCATTCGTGCACCAGCTCGGGCGCTACCTGTCGCGCTACCGTCAAACCCCGATTGCCTACGTCGCGGGCCAGGTGATCGACCTCGACGGCGACGACGCTCTGTCGCCCCAGCAGCCGGCGCAGGACGCATCGGAAGAAATCGTCGTGGAGACACCGGCGGGCGGGCGATTCGCAATTGAGCCCGACGGGGACAACCGAACCCTCGAGCTCGAGGAACACGGGTTCTATCTCCTGCGCACGCTCGAAACGGCGGACGCGCCGAAAGTGATCGCCGCCAACCCCGATCCCGTCGAGTCCGACCTGACGCCGCTCGACCCCGAGGAGCTGACTGGGGCAATCGCCGCGCGTGATGCCGAGGAACAGCGGACGGCTGAGCTCGCGGCTGCCCTGACTCCAGTCCAGAAGGAACGACGGCAGGGACTGTGGTGGTATATCCTCATTGCCGCGCTCTTCGTACTCGTCAGTGAGACCCTCCTTGCGGGCCGGCTGACTCGTGGCAAACCTTTGGGACCCCGTTCTGCGGAGACGTGATGCTGAATCTGTTCGAGCCACCCTCCACCACCGCGCCTTCCGAACGGGAAACGCTGCTGAAAGTGATCCGGTCGGTGCGCCGCCGGTGGCGCATGCGATTGGCG
>JBDHAN010000053.1:0-19250 GCA_039588055.1 Gemmatimonadota bacterium
TCCCCACAGCGCGCCGATACCCAGCGGGCCAACCAACAGCATCGCCAAGCCCGTGAGCAGTACCGTTGCCTGGAAAGCAAAGCAGCGGGTCGCGCCACGGCGGATGATGTTCTCTAAGTACCGGTCGGCGTCGTAGTTGAACGCTGATCCCAACTGCGCGCGCTCGTTGACCGCGATGAGATTGAACAGGGGGACCGACATGAAGACAAATGCCAATACATGCAAGGTTCGCAGCGCTGCGTAAGCAGTATCCACCTTAGGCTCTCTTGTGCGGGTTGCCGACTCGAGCGATTGCCTGACCGTCCCTCCGGGCCTCGTCGTCGGCGGGCGTTTGGTGGATCCGTCTGCCTGGCGGCGGGGCCTGCTGTGCCGGTTGGTGCTACCTCCGAATCAGCGGTGCTAGCGAATCACCGCGCCGATCCCGAACACGAGGGCAATGTTGTTGAGCTCGTCGAACACGTTGCCGAACCAGCGGCTCGTGAAACTATGTCCCGTGTCCTGGAAGTCTGTACACGTTCAGGATTGTCGGCTTCCTACCGATGGTTCCTGCTTTGTACAGTGGCATCAATTCGTCTACGCGTTCCTTTCGTTGGATGTAGTGTAGGAAGCCTGCGACCAGTGCCCAAAGGGTTGCCATTGTGACGACGCACCCTCCTCCGATCAACAGAGCCAACTTGCCAAGTACTAGGAACGCGTCTGTGGTTTCCGGATCCATGGCGGTTTCTGTTTCTTCATGGCCGAGACAAGAGGTCCGCTAGGTTCTTACCGGCTAGCCATCTTCTTTCCCGTGAGCATCCTTACTTGCGCCATGAGCTGCAGGCGTGAGCAGGCGGAATGCGCTTGGATGCCGAACGGTTTTCAATCTAATCCGCCGCACAGTAGGTCACCAGCAGAGAGATCCTGGCCTTTGGTGGCTGCAGTAGCGCGTGATCAGGCACGCGATGCCCCTGCTGGAGCACCTCCAAGATGGAGCCTGGCGAGCGAGTGGGCCAGATCCACACGAAGATCATCGTGCACAAGAGCCCGAACGTGACGGCAGCGCAGCGCGAGAACAGCACACCCTTCGAGGTGGCCGGCGACACGATGTACCGCACGTTCACCAACCAGGCGGGCACGGTCACGTGGAAGGTGAAGTACGTGCGGGTTGAGTAGCCGCGCCAAACCACACGGCCACAGACGTCGGAGGACGGAGCGGCACCCGGAGCTGATCGGCGATCGGTGACTGGCAGACCAATCGCTAATCTCAAATCGCCAATCAATCCGCGCGATTCACATTGGATCCCTCGCCGGAAGCTGATTGGCGATCGGCGAATTGCGATTTGTGATCGGCGATTGGCGATTTGGTGGCCCCGTCGCAGTGCCGGGTTGGAGGAAAGAACCGGCATAACGAAGGGAGGCTCGTGTGGGCCTCCCTCCAATCACTGATCACCAATCGTCGGTCAAAGGGCCAGCAGCGCCTCCCGGACCACATTCCGGAACAGCGGCACCTTGTAACCGTTCCGCTTGAGCGGCATCGCTGCTTCCACCGCGGCGGCGCCGGCGCGCGCCGCGACCTCCGGGGTCAACGCGTTTCCGGTAATCACCCGCTCCACCGATTGGGCGCGCCACGGAACGGGCGCCGCACCACTCAACACGACGCGGCCGCCCCGAACGGTGGCGCCGTCGACTTGCAGCGCGAGGGCCACGCCGGCTAATGCAAAGTCCCACGACCCTCGCGCCCGCACCTTGCGGTACGAGCTCCGGAGGCCGCGCGGAGGCGCGGGGACGTCGATCGCCGTTACCACCTCGTCTGCGCGGAGCACCGTCTCGCGCTGGATGTCGTCGCGCGGAGAGACGTGGAACTCCTCGATGGGCACGCTGCGCGTGCCGTTGCGGCCCGCGATCTGGACGGTCGCATTGAGCGCTACCAGTGCGGGTGCGGTATCGGACGGGTGGACGATGAAGCAACCCTGCCCGCCCAGGATGCAGTGGAACTGGTTCTCGCCCGCCAGCGCATAACAGGTTGCCCCGCCCTTGCGCCGGCAGTGGAACTCGCCCCGATAGTACCAACAGCGCGGCTTCTGGCAGATGTTGCCGCCGATCGTCCCCTGGTTGCGGAGCTGCGGGCTGGCGACCGCACCGGCTGCCTGCGCGAGCACCGGATAGCGTTCGTTCACTATCGGGTCCCGAGCGACGTCGGCGACGCTGGTCAGTGCACCGATGCGTATCCCTCCGCGCTGGCTCGTGATCCCGCGGAGGTGGTCCAGCTGGGAGAGGCTCACGACCTTCGAGCAGTCGAACACCCGGTCCCGCAGGCACCCCAGCAGATCCGACCCGCCGGCGCACACGCGTGTGTCGTCCGTGCTGAGCTGGGCAAGAACCTCGTCGAGGGACTGAGCGCGTACATAGCTGAATTGCGGTAGCATGGCTCAGCCCTCCTCGGTCTGCGCGAGCTCGGCCTGCGCGAGCGCCTGTACGAGTCGTAAGGGATCCACCGGCGTGTCGGTCACTCGGACACCGGTGGCGTGATAGATGGCGTTGCCGATAGCGGCGGCCGTCGGAATCGTCGCTGGCTCGCCGATGCCTTTGGCACCGGTCGAGTTGCACTCGGTGTCGCCCAAGTCAATCGGTACGCATGTCATGTCCGCGGGCACGTCGAGCATCGTCGGCAACTTGTAGTCGTGCCAGTTGACGTTGACCATCTTGCCGGTCTGGTCGACATCCAGGATCCGAGACTCGGTCAGGCCAAACCCGATCCCCATCGTGATCCCGCCAAACACCTGGTTCTGGTAGGTCAACCGGTTCATCACGCGGCCGCTGTCGTGCGCCGCGAGGAACCGGACGATAGTGACCTCACCGGTCGCGGTGTCCACCGCGACCTCGCAGAACTGCGCCGCGAACGGCGTCACCGCCTTGCCCTCCGGATTCGGGCCGCGATGTCCGACGCCGATCAGGTTCCGGCGCCGGCGCAGGCCTGCAAGCTGTGTGAGCGGTTTCGTGATCGCGGGATCCGCGGTACTCACCACGTTGCCGTCCTCCAGAGTGAGCGTGGATGCCTCAACGCCAAGCTCCTCGGCCGCGATCTCGAGCAGCTGCTGTTTGACGTCGACCGCAGCGGCACGCACCGCGGGTGATTCGGTCGGCACCGTCTTGCTGCCGCCGCTAGCGGTGGCGAACTGCGTGCTGCCCGTATCGGCGTGCTCGATCTCGACCGCGTCGGGATCGACACCGAGTTCTTCGGCAACCACCATCGCCATCACGGTCTTCGTACCCGTGCCGATGTCACTGGCGCCCATGTTCAAGTTGACGCTGCCATCGGCGAAGAACTTGACCGTGGCCGTACTCGGCGGACCCCCACCACCTGCCACCCAGAGTCCGGCAGCTACGCCCACACCACGTCGTACCGTGCCCGTATTGCCCGATCGCGCGATCTCCGCGCGCGTGTCTTCCCACCCAAACGCGGCAGCGCCCTGCTCGAGGCATTGCCGAAGGCCGGTTGACGTGTATGGGATGTTGCCACGTGCCTGACTCACGGCAGGCACGTTCCGCACCCGGAACATGACCGGGTCCATGTCGATCGCCTCGGCGAGTGCGTCCATCATCTGCTCGAGCGCCCAGGCACCTTGCGGGTGCCCCGGTGCGCGGAACGGCCGGGCCGGACCCGCGTTCATGTACAGGTCCTGCAGCTCGGTGCGGACGTTGGGACACGTGTACGTATCCCGGATGAGCCAGTCGAGCAACGAGACGCCGCCGGCCCGCCGCGATCCGCTCGCGCCCGATCCCCAGAACTGCATCGCCGTGATGGTGCCATCGCGTTTCACACCGACCTTGAGCCGCATGTTGCTGGGCGGCCGGTTCCCCACTGCCAGGAAGGTCTCCTCGCGCGTGAGCACGAACTTGACCGGACGGGCGGTCATCTTGGCGAGGAGCGCCGCCACAATCGTGTACTTACTTGGCCGTAGCTTCGAGCCAAACCCACCACCCATGTAGTGACCGACCACGCGCACCATGGAGAACGGCATGCCCAGCGCCGCGGCCACCTGCATCTGCACGTTGTACACGCCCTGCGTCGACTCCCATAGGGTCAGCCGGTCGCCATCCCACCGCGCGACACACCCGTGGAGCTCCATGGGCGTGTGAATCTCGCACTCGTTGCGGTACTCCTGCTCGAGCACTACATCCGCTTCCGCGAAGCCCTGCTCGACATCGCCGCGCTCGTACGTTTGCGGGGGATTGACCCGATTGCCCGACTCGTGGACGAGCGGAGCGCCTTCGTCGAGCGCCCGCCGCTCGTCAGCTAGGAACGGTCGCTCGTCGTATTGCACCTTGATCGCGCGCAGGGCGTCCTGCGCCCGGTACGGGTTGTCAGCCGCTACCGCAGCGACCGCTTCGCCCTGGAACCGGCAGTGTGGATCGAACAACTGGGTGCGGATGAACTCGTTGTGTGCTCGTGTAGCCCGAGTCGGTGGCGTGAACGCGGTCAGCACCGCGCGCACGCCAGGCATTGCCTCGGCGGCGCTCACGTCGACCGCGGTCACGACTGCGTGCGGATGCGGGCATCGTAGCATGGCACCGTACAGCATGCCGGGCATGGTGATGTCGGCCGGATAGACCGCGGCGCCGCTCACGCGCTCGTACGCGTCCACGCGAGGACGTGGCTGGCCCACGACCCGCGTCTCGCCCCACGACTCGAGGTTGGTGGAGACTTCCGTTTCGGGAAGCTCGATCCCTTCTGTGTAATACTGGGCGTCGGGATGGTCAGTCATGACGCACCTCCCGCGCGCTTCAGCTCGGCCGCGCGCTGTACCGCCATCACGATGTGGGGGTAAGCGCCGCATCGGCACAGGTTGCCGCTCATGCCACGCCTGATGGCGTCAACTTCGGGATCGCCCGCAGCCCGCAGCAGCCCCTCAGCCGCCATGATCTGGCCCGAGGTGCAGTAGCCGCACTGGAAGGCGTCTTTCTCAAGGAACGCCTGCTGTGTGGGCCCGAGGTCTTCACCGTCCATCAGACCTTCAACGGTCACGATGTCGGCGCCCTCGGCCTCGACCGCCAGCGTCATGCACGCGTAACGCGGCAGTCCGTGCATGAGCACGGTGCACGCGCCGCACTCGCCGCGCTCGCAGCCCACCTTCGTGCCGGTCAGCTCCAACACGTCGCGCAGGACGTACGAGATCGACCAACGGGGCTCGACCAGGAACTCGTGACTGCGACCGTTGATCACGAGCGCCACCTTGGTGAGCTCGTCGGCCGCCATCACCTCGGGGACCTCGGCGCTCTGAGCCGGGAGCTGGCTGGCCGCCGTGGCCGACAGCACGCCCGTGCCCATCGTCGAAATGAACCCCCGACGACTGATGCCGCGGCGATCCGTGCTCTCGTCGCGGTCGTTGGGATCTCTCGTCATGCGTGTCTACCTCCACACGTGCGAGATGGATGTATGCTAGGGAATTGATTCACGAAGCGTCCTGGGGGATGAAGCCCGGGTGAATTCGGCGTGAATAACTGTGGGGGGGTCGAACCACCCACGTCTCATGCGAGATTCCAGGTTCTCGGACGACGCTTCTAGCCGATCGCCAATCGCAAATCGCCGATCTCAAATCGCCAATCAGTGGCGGGCGCCCAAGGCCCCATCCACACGTCGACGGCGGATCGGCGATTGGCGAGTTGCAATTTGAGATCGGCGATCTGGTGGTCGGTCGTAGTCGGGGGACTGCCAGCCCGGAGCTCGCTAAAACGGATTCGTTGCGAAGACCGAGAACTCCGGGATGAAGCCGCGGTTGTCGACCTTGAGGGCGCCGATGATCGCCGCCGCGATCTCCTCGGGCCGCAACTTCTTTCCCGAGATCGCCTGATCACGACCGATCTTGGATGCGAACCCGGTGATCACCTCGCTCGGGTTCACGAGCATTACCCGCACGTTGTGCCGTCGCAGCTCATCCCGCCAGCATTCGGTCATCCCGCGTAACGCAAACTTGGATGAGCTGTACGCCGTGCTGCCGCGGCCGCCCTTGAGGCCCGATGTGGAAGAGATGTTGATCAGCTCACCGCTTCCCTGTTTCACGAACTGTCGTGCCGCTTCTCGGGCCATCAAGAAGGCGCCGAACACGTTGGTGCGATACACGCCCGTCAGCTCGTCGAGTTCCATCTCGACCAACGGTTTGAACACACCGTATCCGGCGTTGTTGACGAGGATGTCGAGGCGCCCATGCTTCTCGATCACGGCCGCCACGGTCCGAACAGCATCCGTCTCGCTGCCAACGTCACCCGCGATGAACTCGACGCCCATCTGCTCGGCGGCATCGCGCAAGGCGCTTTCGCGCCGGCCAGTGATCGTCACCACGCTCCCCTCGGCCTTGAGAGCCTCGGCAATGCCCCTGCCTATGCCTTCACTTCCACCTGTCACCAGCGCGACTGCGCCTTTGAGTTCCATGGTTTCTCCTAGAGCCGTTTGTGGTCCGAAATTATCCAGGTGCCAATCGCGGTCCAGTCCTCGCGCCGGGAAGGTGAGACCTCTGCAGGCAAATCGCCAATCTCAGATCACCGTTCTCAAATCGCCAATCGAATAAGCACAATTCACGGTGGATCCGCATCCCGGACCCGATCTGCGATTTCACCCGCTTCCATTTCCCGGCGCTTCATAGCTCACGTACTTGCCTACCTCCGGACGGAACCCTTCGATGCAGCGGTAGGAACCTACGGCGCTCGCTTGTAGCTCACCGAGAGGCCGGCCCCGCTCGTTATGAACTCGGTCTCGAGGTTGGGCGTGTTCTTCAGTTCCTCGACGAACTCAGCCGTCCCCCGCATCCCCCTCCCGCGTCTCCCTCTCGAAGGGTCCGACACGTTGTGAGCCGTAAAGCACCCGCCGACCTCTAACTTCGGTAGGACATCACGGAAGTATTGGGTGTACCAGTTCTTGTCGGCGTCGAGAAAGACGAAGTCGAATGGGCCGGGCAGGGCTGCGACCAACTCGTGCGCATCTGCGAGGCGCGCATCGATGTACTCGCTGAGGCCGGCCTCCTCGAAATGTTGTAGTGCCTGGCGATACCGACTCTCGTCGATCTCGATCGTGATGAGCTTGCCACCGGTCTTGCTCAGCGCCCATGCAATCCAGATTGCCGAGTGCCCGGTCGACGTACCAATCTCGAGCGCCTGGGTGTAGCCATTCTCGACTATCAGGTCGTACAGCGCCTTGCCGTCGGAGGCAGGCACATTGGCGTCCCGCCAGGACCATCGGTGCTCGTCAAGAAACTCCAGTACCCGGGCATCCAGGTCCGTTTGCTCTTGGGCTACCGCTGTTACCGGGATGACCGCGAGAGCGAGTGAGAGAACGAGTGTCCGAGAGATCATTGGCGGACCCCCTCTTCGTTTGTGCTGCGGCGCACGGCCACGTCCCTGCTGCTGTAGTTGGCAAACGCCACGGAGAACGGGACGCCTAGTCCTCTTGTCACGAGGGTCACTGTCGACTATAAGATTGAATACCGAACTCCCTCGATCACGACGCTCGATTCAGCTTCCTCTTCGCCAGCCGTCGATGCTGAACTGCCCACCACCGTAGGCGGCCAGTAGCAGAAAGATGAATGCGAATACCGCAGGGAGTTCACCACGATTGGCCCAGTGCCACAACTCCCCATTGCTGGCGACGTGCGGATGCGTCTCGTAGTGGGGACTCATGCCAATTGACGTCACGAGCGCTACGTGCAGCGTCAAACAAGAGCCTCTCATGAGAGGCTACTCCTGTTACGCCGGTTGATCACCTGCCTCCGCGCTCCGGTGCTGGCCCCGTATGCAATGTCTGGATGCCGAGTCGGTGGGCCAACTCCTTCCATCGGCTGCGACTCGCCTTGAGAGTTCGACCGTCCTGAAGACGAACCGTGTAATCCCCTCCGGGATTGGACACGAGCGACTCGATCTCGTCCAGCCGGACGATGCTGCTGCGATGGATGCGGAAGAACCCATCTGGAGAGAGACGCTCTTCGAGGCGCTGCATCTGCTCACGCGCGAGCAGCTTTTCCTGACCGACGTGCAGGTAGACATAATTGCCGCGCGCCGAGATGTACGAGATCTCATCGACCGGGACGATCCGCATTTTCCCCCGCATCTCGACGGCGATGCGCTTTAAATACCTCTCCGGGGTAGCCTCGATCGGGGCCTTCCCCGCCACGGCGTGTAGCAGGGCCTCGAGCCGCTCGTGCAGGTCGCTGGTCGCGCGCCGGTCCCGGTCCTCTCGTGCTCTCGCTAGCGCCTGCTCGAAGCGTTCGTCGTCGAACGGCTTGAGAAGATAGTCCAGCGCGGCCAGCTCGAACGCCTTCACGGCATACTGATCGTAGGCCGTGACGAAGATCGTCGCCGGCATCAGTCTGGCGCCGACGGTCTGGACCACCTCGATGCCCGTCAGACCGGGCATCTGGACGTCCAAAAAGACCAGATCCGGCTTCAGCTCGCGGATCGCCGTCACGGCGTCGTGGCCGTTCTCTGCTCGACCGACGATCTCGATGTCCGCCACTGGGCGGAGCAGGCGCTCCAACCGGCGGCGCGCGCCCGGCTCGTCGTCGACGATGAGCACGCGAATCGTCGTTCTCGTCACCGTTCAGCTTCCCCTTCGTCGACCGCGACCATTTTGTAGTCGCCGTCGGTATGGAACGGCAGGGACAGGTGCACCATCAGACCTCCCTTAGGAGCAGGTGCCAACACGAAGCGGTGGTTCGATCCGTAGAGCGCGTTCAGACGCTCCCGCGTGTTCTGCAACCCAACACCGCCCGGGGCGGTCTTAGAGGCGACACCGTCCGAGGCGGCTAATCCCGGACCGTTGTCGCACACCGTGAGATGCAACATCTCCCCTTCACGCCAGGCACGGAGTTCGATACGTCCCGGTTCGTCCAGCTGGCTCAGGCCATGCTTGATGGCGTTCTCGACCAGCGGCTGCAGGACCAGGTTAGGGACGAGTGCCTCACGAACGTCCGGCTGGATGTCTTGGAACACGCATAGTTTGTCTTCGAAACGGAAGCGCTGAATGTCGAGATAGCCGTCGAGAAAACGGAGTTCCTGCCCGAGCGTCACCTCCTGAGCATCGATGCTCTCGAGCGCGTATCGCAAGATCTCGCTCAAGCGAGCGAGCATGCGCCGGGCAGTACGCGCATCGTCCTCGAAGCTATCCGCGATGCTGTGCAGCGCGTTGAAGAGAAAGTGCGGGTTGATCTGCATCCGTAAAGCCTGGAGACGCGCCTCCGCCAGATGCGCCTGGAGCTGCGCCGACTCCATCTGAAACCGGACTGCCTCTCGCTGCTTCTCCTGGAAGCGAAAGAAGTAGGCGCGCGCGAAGCCGGCGACGAGCAGAACCGCAAAGAGGGAAAACTCGCCGAGGAAATGAAACCCACTCAGGATATACCCCAGCGAAACGGGCCGCACCGGACCGGCGGGCACCAATGCATTCCAGAGCATGTGGTCGAGGAGATCGACGAATACGGCGACGGCAACGCCCACGAGGAGGTACAGTGGCGCCATGAGACGCCAGCCACCCCGCTCGAGGGTAGACCGTCGAATCATCCAGAAGATGAACGGCGTGAGGACGGCCCAGAGTCCGTACTCCAAGAACGTCTGAACCACCTCGCCCTGATGCAGCCTGCCCTGATCCCCAAACCGAGGATCGAACGCGTGCTGCATCAGCGTAAGCAGCGCGACAGCGCCCCAGAAGACGACGATGCCGGCACCCTCGAGCCAACGCCTGCGCCATGTGCGGTCCGGTTCGTCAGCCGATGTCGCATCCGGGGGCCTGTTGGCCAGGTGGCTATCGTGGTCCATCAAAGCCAGGCCGCTGAATGTCTCATTAGTGCATATAAGTGCTGACGCGGCCAAAAGTCACGCCGTCATGACGTGGACCGTGCCACCCGATCCGTGAACGGCACCAACCCGTGACGAACTGCACGAATGGATCGACGTAAGCGCGAAAGGGCGCCGCAGTGTCTTCGATGCCCGCCTCGTCTATCTCTCAGACCAGGTTGGTGCAATTCAGCCCCACCAGATGCACCTCGTACCAAGGCCTCTCCCTAAGGGCACCGGTTCCTCCTAAAGTGAAACTACTTGTACCTTCTCCAAGCGATGTGATCGCACGATGCGCCTACGGTACGTTCTCCACGTTCTGATCCTGAATCTCACGGCCCTCTGGGGTGTGCCGGAAGCAACCGGCCAGCAGGGTGGCTACGACGCGGTCCGCTCAGAGCGACCCGTTGCCCGAGCGGCCGAGGCGGTCGAGCCCCCGACGCTGGACGGAGACGTCTTGGGGGATCCGGCCTGGAGGGAAGCACCTCCGATTACCGGCTTCTGGCAGACCACGCCCGATGAAGGCCAACCCGCCACGGAAGAGACGGAGGTGCGGCTGCTGTACTCCGCCGGCGTGTTGTACATCGGCGTGGTGTGCTACGACCGTGATCCGTCGCAGCTCATCGTCTCCGACAGCCGCCGCGACGCGTCGCTCGACGAGATGGACAGCTTCCGTCTCGTGCTGGACACCTACCGCGATCGCCAGAACGGCTTCCTCTTCGGCACGAATCCCGCCGGCGTCGAGTATGACGCGCAGGTCTCGAACGAGGGTCAGGGTGGAGGGTTCGGGGGCGGCAGGGCGCAGCGAGGGGCGGGCGGCGGGTTGAACGTGAACTGGGACGGATCGTGGACCGTCCACGTGCAGACCGGCACGTATGGCTGGAGTGCCGAGTTCGCGATTCCCTTCCGCACGCTCCGCTTCAGCCGCGGCGAGGCACAGGTCTGGGGCATCAACTTCGAGCGGACGATCCGTCGCAAGCGAGAGACGGCGTACTGGGCGCCGCTGCCTAGGCAGTACGGTTTGGCGCGCGTCTCGCTCGCGGGGTCCCTCGAAGGGCTCGAGCCTCCCGCACCCCGCAACCTTCAGATCACTCCGTATGGGCTCGTCCAGGGGACCCGAGAGGTGGAATCGACCGCCTATGCGACCACCGGCCCCGATGCGGATTTCGGTGCAGACCTGAAGTACAGCATCACGCCGAGCCTGACACTCGATGCGACGTACAACACCGACTTCGCCCAGGTGGAGGTCGACGAGCAACAAATCAACCTCGACCGCTTCAACCTGTTCTTCCCCGAGAAGCGTCCCTTCTTTCTAGAGAACGCAGGCACCTTCGCCGTGGGCCAGCCGGGTCAGGTCGAATTGTTCTTCAGCCGCCGGATCGGCATCGGGCCGGACGGTGAGGCGGTCCCGATCATCGCGGGAGCGCGCGTCTCGGGTGACGTGGCCGGGATGAAGGTGGGCGTGCTGGACATGCAGACGGAGCAGGTGGGCGCGGCGGGTATCCCGGCCAACAACTTTGGCGTCCTGCGGCTGAAGCGCGAGCTGCCCAATCGCACCTTCATCGGCGCGCTGTTCACCAACCGGCAGGGTTTCGGTGAGTACGCCGCGGACAGCGATTACAACCGGTTGGTCGCCATCGACGGTCAGCTGGGCATCGGGCGATACGGCCAACTGTCCGGGTTCGCGACGCGCTCGTTTACGCCTGGTGCGACAGACTCCGAGTACGCCTTCCGTGTGCAGGCCGGGTACGACTCCGAGAGCTGGACGCTCCAAGGCGGGTACTCGGAGATCGCCGACGGCTTCAACCCAGAGATGGGTTTTCTCGAGCGGAGCGCCTACCGCACCTTCAACGGATCCGTCTTTCACCGCTATCGCCCAGACTTTTTGGGCTTCCACGAGCTGCGCCCGCATGCCCGTTACAACGGTTACTGGGGACTGGACGGCTTCTACGAGAGCGGCTTTTTACACGTGGACAACCACTGGGAGTGGGAGAGCAGCTTTGAGATCCACACAGGCTTCAACGTCACGCACGAGGGCGTCCGTGAGCCGTTCGACATCGTGGATAGCGTCACCGTGGCGGCTGGATCGTACGACCACGTCGAGGCCCAGCTGGTGGGGATGACGGATCAACGGAAATGGATCAGCCTGAACGTGCGGGCGGTCATCGGCGGTTTCTTCGGCGGCCACCGGGTGGCGCTCAGTCCGTCGGTGCGACTGCGGGCGGGCGAGGCGTTCAACTCGGAGCTCGGCCTGAGCCGCAACGACGTCGATCTGCCGAGCGGCAGCTTCACGACGAACCTGCTGCGGGCCCGGCTTTCCTATTCGTTCACGCCACGACTTTACGTGCAGGCGTTACTGCAACTCAATGATGCCGCCGACGTCTGGTCGGCCAACCTGCGGGTCGGTTGGCTGCAAGCCGCCGGCACCGGGCTGTTCGTCGTCTTCAACCAGACCAACGGGTTCGACCGCCTCCTCATTCCCGGCGTGGACAACCAGACGCTCGTCATCAAGTACACTCGTCTGATCAACGTGCTGAACTAGCGACCACGACCGATCGCCAATCGCAAACGCCAATGAATCGTATCCGTGCTACCGGGCCGAATCGGCGATTGACGATTTGCGATCGGTGATCGGCGATTTGGCGGGTGCACGACGCTGTGAGAGACGAAAGCGCGCGCTTCGGCACTCCTCCACGCCCAGGAGGGTATACTTAGAGAGGTGCGTCAGGCAGGAGCGACGCGCTGCGTCGCCGTACCTTCCACATGATTCCTGTCGTCGCACCGCCGTTCCGCGCTTGACGACCGATGAGGGTGGAGGCTGAGATGAGCGACGCGAGTGACGATCCCCGAGACACCAACCGTCAGATCAGTCGACGACAATTCATGCACGTGTCGGCCATGGCCGTCGGCGCCACAACCGTCGGGGCGTGTGACTCATCGCCGGCCGAGCCACACGTCGAACAGCCGCCCCCCGTCGACGAACCGGAGCCCGTGGTCGACCCCACGGCTTCGGTCTACGCGGTCACCGGCACCGACCTGCCTGCTATGACCCGGCGGGTCCTGAACGACATGGGCGGCATCGGGACGGTGGTCCATGAGGGCGAGACCGTCTTCATCAAGCCCAATATGGTCACCCTGCCCTGGGCGCATATGCAGAGCATCTTCGCGCTCGGGGAGTGCACCAAGCCCGAGATCCTCGTCGCGGTGGCCGAGGCGTGCCTCCAGGCTGGCGCCAGCGAAGTGATCATCGGCGACGGGTCCCATGCGCCCGAGCTCACCTGGGAGAACGCCATCACACTGGACGGGTCGACGAATCTGGCTGCGGAGGCGGCGCGTTTGACCATGGAGTACGGTCGCCCCGTCCGGGCCACCTCCCTGGAGGTGGATTCACCCGAGTGGGTGGAGGTCCCGTCCGATACCTATCTCGGCCCGATCTCCGTGTCGAGCCTGGTGGCGCATGCGGACCGGGTCATCTCCATCCCCGTGGCCAAGACACACTCGTGGGCACAGCTGACCCTCTCGCTGAAGAACTTCGTTGGCATCGCTCCCCTGTGGCGCTACGCCGATCTTCCCGGCGGCATCGCGGACCGTGGGGTCGTCTTTGATCACAGCAGCCCTGCCGCCATCGCCGCGATCTACCTGGCCATGGTCCAGGGCGTGCAGCCAGATCTGGCCGTCATCGATTTCTCCATTGGCATCGAGGGCAACGGCCCGAACATCAGCCACGGGGGCCGCACGGTGGACATGCGGACCCGATTGGGATCCTGGCTTCTCCTCGCCAGCCCGGACCTGGTAGCTGCCGACGCGATGGCGGCCTGGATCATGAGCCACAACCCCAACCGCGTCACACAGCTTGGCATGGCCTTCGATATGGGGTTGGGCGAGTGCAGGCAGAACCGCATCGAGATGATCGGGCCGACGCTCCAAGACCTGCGGGTCGCGTGGGCTCCGGCACAAATGCGCAACCAGCCGGCCGCGGCGCAGGCCACCTGCCCCGGGCGCTCGTGTACGTGGGCACCGATGGTCGGGTGATTGCTGATTGCAGATTGCAGAAGTTGTCGGCGCTGCACTGAGACGCACTTGCAAAGGAGCGCCCGGCCCGTGCCAGGCGTTTGCTTTTCACCGTGACCGCTCAACTGATTTCTTAGGTGCTATCTGCGCGCTGATCGGTGGTTGCCCTTGCGCACTTGGATCACGGCGCGGTTCATTACTGCCCTGTGGGTGGGGACCGCCTTCTCCAGAAGCCGGACCGAGATCAGGGGTGTCCTTTTCTTCTTCGGAGGTAACCAGATGCGCTTCTGCAAACTCCTTCCAACCGCCACCGCAATCCTCGCGCTTGGTTGCACTGCGGGAGAGTCCGCGGAGTATCCGGAGGCGGTGAGCGCCGACCCGGATCACTACGCGGTCGCGTTCGAAAACGACGCCGCACGGTTGCTACGGATCTCGTACGGTCCGGGCGAGACGTCCGTGATGCACACCCACCCGGAGAACTGCGCGATCGGGCTCGCGGATGGGTCGTGGGAGATGACGTTGCCGGACGGCTCCGTGATCGAGGAGACCGCGAGTTTCGGGGACGTCGATTGCTACGAAGCCGGCGCCCACAATCCTCACAACCGGAGGAACGAGCCGGGCGAGGTCATCCTGGTCGAGCTCAAGGAGGGCGGGCCGCCCGGAACCGACTGGTCCCCCGAGGAGCCACACGCGGTGACGGCCGATCCGGATCACTACACTATTGAGTTCGAGAACGACGTCCTACGGATCGTTCGCGTCCGGTACCAGGGCGGCGAGACTTCCGTGATGCATCACCACCCGGCGAACTGCGTGGTCTATTTGACGGACCAGACCGTGACCTTCGAGCTGCCGTCCGGCGAGGTCATTGAAGCCCCGCAGAGCGAGGTCGGGGCGATGAACTGCGTCGACGGCGAAGTGCACCTGCCGACGAACACGGCCGACGAGGAACTCGAAGTCGTCCTTGTGGAGTTCAAGGGCCGCGCGGCACTCGGCGGCTGAGCGAAGCTCCGCAGAGTGCAGAGTGCAGAGCCAGTCAATTCTGCACTCAACACTCTGCAATCTGCACTCTATACCCTATCGCGACTGGGTGCTCGCGATCAGCCACCAGGTGTCGCTGCGTACCATCGTGCGCAGCGCCTCGGTGTGCTCCAACAACGCGTCCATGTCCCGACCCGGATGCACCGTCGCGAAGGTCTCGGTCACCGGGACCGGCCCGAGCGCCGTCAGAACGTCGACCGTGGCGAAGTTGTAGGGCACAGACGTCCCGCCGGGACTGGACAGCTGCCACACGCCCCACCCGGCGCGGTGACCGGCATCCTGGAGCGCCTGGTGCACCGGCTTCCAGACCTCCGCCTCCATCGCAGTGTAGTCGTCGCTGTTCTCGACAGACATGAGGTTCACCTGGATATACGCGAAGTCTTGTGGCGGGACGCCGTCGACCCAGGTCCACAGCTCGGACCGGACGATCCGACGCGACGCCGCGGTGCGGCGCGAGGCCTCGTCCCAACTCTTCCCAGGGTGAACCGCTGCGAAGAGGTCTGCGTAGGACGTCTGGTCATTGAGCTGCGCTTCCCCGGAATACTGATTCACCGTGTAGTAGTCGCAGTCCGACATGTCGCCGAACCGAACCGAATAGAACGCCCAGCCGCTCTTGATGCCCCGGTTCACCGCTTCCTGGTGCATCGGCTGCCAGATCTCGGTCTCGACCGCCTGGTAGTCGGCCGACGTCGACTGCATACAGTCTACTTGAGCATAGAGAGTCTGCTGACCCTCCTGCGCGAACAACACGCCCGGTACCGCTCCGGTGGCGAGCGCGAGCATCAACGTGGCATGACGGGGGATCCACGAATACATGACACCTCCTTCGATTGGGAAACTGCACAAACGGAGACCCGGTGCCTCCCGTTGCCGAACCCACAAACCACGGGTGGTTCGACGGGCGGCTTAGAGTATCGGCCGGGATCCAGGGCCGCAAGGGTTTCGGTGCTACCTGTGGCACCAGGAGGGGAGCTGAGAACGAGTCTTTGAGGCGACTGCAGAGTGCACAGTGCAGAGTGCAGAGCGGTGCAGAAACGCAGAGTGCAGAGCACGAATCCTCCGGATTCTGCACTCTGCACTCTGCAATCTGCACTCAGTAGCGGAGGAGGGACTCGAACCCCCGACACGCGGATTATGATTCCGCTGCTCTAACCAGCTGAGCTACTCCGCCACGAAAACGGCGGCCATAGCCGCCGCTACAAAAGATAGCCGGTCCCTCCCAGTCGTTCCAGTTGCCGCCTGAGGGCATCGCCTACCGCTCCACCTCCACCTGATACATCACTTCGCCCGGCCGGACCATGCCGAATTTCTCCCGGGCGACCCACTCCTGCATCGCAGGGTCGGTCTCCAACGCCTGGGCGACCGGGCGAGACTGTCGACTTCCTGCTCCAGCCGCAGAATGGCATCGGCCTCCCGCGCAACGTGGCGCTTGAGCTTCCACCAGTCGACGGTCGAGTACTCGCCTCCCCAGAAGCCGAACACCACACCACCCAACAGCAGCAGCACCGTGAGGACACGCGATCGCTTCGTGGACGACTGAGCGGCTCGCTTTCTCGGCATCACAGCCGATAGAGCTCCCGGCCGGGATAGACCGCGAGCTCGTCCAGCTCCTCGGCAATCCGGAGCAATTGGTTGTACTTCGCCGTGCGATCGGTTCGCGATGCGCTCCCGGTCTTGATCTGCCCCGCCCCGGTGGCCACGGCGAGATCAGCGATGAAGGTGTCCTCGGTCTCACCCGAACGGTGGGAGATCACCGCGCCATACAGGTTGCTCTTCGCCAGGTCGATGCACTGGAGCGTCTCGGTGAGCGTGCCGATCTGATTGAGCTTCACGAGGATCGCGTTGGCCACCCCACGCTCGATCCCGTCAGCCAGACGATCGGCATTGGTCACGAAGATATCATCACCCACGAGCTGCACGTTATCACCCAGCGTCTCCGTGAGCGTCGTCCACCCCTCCCAGTCGTCTTCGGCGAGCCCATCCTCGATGGAGACGATGGGATACTTCTCGATCCATCCTTTATAGAGCTCCACCATCTCGTCCGCCGAACGGCGCGAGCCATCGCCTTTCTTGAACACGTAGTCGCCGTCCTCATAGAGCTCGCTGGCAGCCACGTCGAGTGCGATGGCTACGTCATCACCAGGCTTGTACCCCGCACCCTCGATGGCCGAGAGCACGGCCTCCAGCGCCGCCTCGTTGGAGGGCAACATCGGTGCAAAACCACCTTCGTCACCCACGGCGGTGGAGAGCCCCTTGGCGGCGAGGACTTTCTTGAGCGAATGAAAGATCTCGACACCGGTACGCAGCCCGTCGACGAAGTTGTCGGCGCCTACCGGCACCACCATGAACTCCTGGGCATCCACGTTGTTCGAGGCGTGAGCACCGCCGTTCAGGATGTTCATCATGGGCACCGGTAACACCTGAACCATGGGACCGCCGAGATAGCGGTAGAGGGAAAGCCCTAAATGCGCGGCGGCGGCCCGGGCGATGGCCATGGACACCGCGAGAATGGCGTTCGCACCCAGGTTGCTCTTGTTGGGCGTCCCATCCGCGTCGAGCATCTCGGCGTCTACGACCATCTGGTCGAGGGCATCGAACCCCTCCAACCGGGGACCGAGGACCTCGTTGACGTTCCGCACGGCCTCCTGCACGCCTTTCCCCATGTAGCGGTCGGCATTGCCGTCCCGCAGCTCCACCGCCTCATGCTCACCCGTGGAGGCACCACTGGGGACGGCGGCCCGCCCCATGACACCGCTCGATAGGCGGACATCCGCTTCCACCGTGGGATTACCGCGCGAGTCGAGGATCTCGCGCGCCGTCACTCCAATGATCTTGCTCATAGCGGCGCCAAGCTATCCGGACGCGTGGCCCGAGTCAACGGCAAACTGCTCGATCACCCGATGGGCCCTGTCCAGAAGCTGCTCCCGATCGTCGTAGGTGAGTCCCTCCGTCGGTATCGGCGTGCCGAAGTACACCGTGACCGGACGGGGGCTGACACGAAAAGTGCCTTTGGGGAGGATCTCGAAGGTGTTCGCGCAGTAGATCGGGATGACTGGGACCCCCGCCGCAATGGCCAGCACGAACGGCCCCTTCTTGAATGGCTGCAGCCGGCCCGTGCGACTCCGCGTCCCTTCGGCGAACACGACGGCGTTGAACCCTTTCTTGATCCCTTTGGCGGCCTCCTCGTACGCCTCGAAGGCCGCCGGTCGGTTTTGTCGATCGATGATCACATGCCCGGCGGTGCGCATCGCCCGGCCAAAGATGGGGACCTTGAGCAACTCTTTCTTCGCCACGAACCGCACGCCGGCCGGTAACACCGACACGATGGACATGATGTCGAAGAACGACTGATGATTGGAAATGAAGACCACGGGCTCGTCGTGGGGAACGTTCTCCAGGCCCTTGGTACTCACTTTCACGCCGCCACCCCACAACACCATCTTCGACCAACCACGCTGCCACGTATCGTAGACGCCGCCGCGGCGGGAAGGGACGCCCAGGAGACCGGCGACAATGACGAGCGTGCCGTACCACACCGTGGCGAGGGCGATGGTGATCAGGTAGATGACGGTGCGCATCCCCCTACCCTTCGAAATGCCGGAACCCCACCGGCACGGCTATCGACTGCCCCGCTCGGTGCACTTCGACACCGGCTCCCGCCACGATGGACCCCAGCCGAGTCAGCGGAATCTCGAATTCCTTCTCGAACTCTCGGCCCACAGTTGCCTGCACACCCTCAGGGAGCACCACCAGCAATTCGTACTCCTCGCCGCTGACGAGTGCCTGTTCGGGTGTGTCTGCCGCCGGATGCACGGGGACACGATCGGCATCGATGACACAGCGAATGCCTGAAGCTGCGGCCAGGTGGCCGGCGTCACCCACCAGGCCGTCGCTCACGTCCATCATGGCGCGCGCACCGCGATCCCGCAGCCAGAGCGCTTCCCGCACCCGAGGCAGCGGATGCGCGAACCGCTCTCGTGCCAGGTGGTCGGGCTCCACCCGTCGTGCCCACGCACCGATGGCCGCCGCCGGGGCCCCGAGTCTGCCTGTGATCCACAGACCGTCGCGCTCCTGTGCACCCGACCTGAGGAGCGGTCGCGGTGCCCTTCCCACGACCACCATGTCGATGATCAGACGATCACTCCGCACCAGATCTCCCCCCCATGGCCTCCCAACCGATCCCAGTGCTGGTGAGCCTCGGTGTCTCCAATGAATGGCACGAGGAGTTCGTGACGGACGTGATGGACGGTGTGGGTAACGCCGCAGCCAGTGTTGGCGCTGCCGTGTGGGGGGGAGATCTGGTGCGGAGTGATCGCCTGATCATCGACAGGGTGGTCGTGGGAAGGGCACCGCGACCGCTCCTCAGGTCGGGTGCACAGCAGCGCGACGGTCTGTGGATCACAGCC
>JBDHAN010000054.1:0-27015 GCA_039588055.1 Gemmatimonadota bacterium
GCGGCAGGGGGCGCGGGAGATACTGGAGCGGCGCCGGCGTTGGGGGTTTCCTTCGCCACACCTCCTGCCGCATCTGCCGTGGGTTTTTCTGCCGCTCCTGCCGCGGCCGCAACGGCTGCCTCCGTCTCCAGCACCGCGACCACGGTCTGCACGGCGACGGTCTCGCCCTCCGGCACTTTGATCTCCGCCAGCACGCCCGATGCAGGCGACGGGATCTCGGCATCGACCTTGTCGGTCGAGATCTCGAGAATCGCTTCGTCACGCTTGACGTTGTCACCGACCTGCTTGAGCCACCGCGACACGGTACCCTCGGTGATAGACTCACCCATCTGCGGCATGATCACGTCAACTCGAGACATCCTAGCTCCCTTGTATTCCAGCTCCGGCTCGCACCGACCGTTTCGATCATTCGAGCGTCTTTTCGGGTACGCAGGGCGGGCCGGTTGGCCACATCCTGCAGGGTATGAGACCGTACTCAACAAAAGCAGCGGCGGTCAAATGGTACCACATCATCTGGGCAACCTACCGCCGCCGCCGCGTGTTTAAGATACCCGCGCTCAGGCGATTCTGCGAGCAGTCGATTCAGCTCCACTGCGTGCACGCGGACTGGAACGTGGAGCGGGCCTGCGTGTCTCCCAACAGGGTGCAACTCCTCGTGCGCGCCTCGTCTCGTCTTTCCCGCAAGGACCTCCTCCGAAGTCTCAAGGGGTCGGTCGCGCGAACGATCCGCGATGGCGGCGTGGTGCGATCGACCAGAGGGATGTGGGATGCAGGAGGGTGGTGCGCTGCCGTGAGGAGCGCCGTCGGTGTCGAAGTGGTGCGGCACCATCTCGAGCGGTCCTCCGCCACCGGCGTGCTCGGCCGCGGTCGAGATCCGTTCGCGCCACCAGCCAGTCAGTACGCGAGCAGCAGTCGGGCGGCCTCGACGATGTCGGGTGTTTGGGGTAACACGTAGTCTTCCAGGCTCGCAGCATAGGGCACCGGCGCATCCCGAGCGGTCACCCGGCGGATCGGAGCGTCCAGCCATTCGAAGGCCTGCTCATTGATCCGGGCGGTGATCTCGCCAGCGACACCGCCTGTTCGCGTGTCCTCGTGTACGACGAGCAGGCGATGCGTCTTCTTTACGGATGCCACGATCGTTGCATCGTCCAGGGGCACGAGCGTACGGAGATCGATCACCTCGACGGCTGCTCCGTCCGACCCGGCGATCTCCTCTGCGGCCTCGAGTGATTTCCAGACCGTCGCCGACCACGTGACGATCGTGAGATCACCGCCTTCGCGCGCAATGCGCGCCGAGCCGATCGGCGTCACGATCTCCTCGCCGTCGGCCAGATCCTCCTTGATACGGCGGTAGAGGTATTTGTGCTCGAAGTAGAGCACGGGATCCGGATCTCGGATCGCCGCCGTAATCAGGCCTTTGGCGTCCCGCACAGTGGCGGGGCACACGAGCTTGAGACCGGGCGTGTGAAAGAAAGCCGCTTCAGGCATCTGCGAGTGGAACGGTCCTCCGCGCACATATCCACCGACCGGTCCCCGAACCACGATCGGCGTGGACAGGCCAGCGCGGTAGCGGGCCGTCGCCACGTAGTTCGTGAGGACATCGTACGCGGCAGCGATGAAATCCATGAACTGCATCTCGGCGACCGGCCTCAGCCCCATGTGGGCCGCACCAGCGGCCGCACCTACGATAGCGGCCTCGCTGATTGGCGTGTCGATCACGCGCGAGGCGCCGAACCGCTCCTGAAACCCCGCGGTCAGCTTGAAGGCGCCGCCATAGGCACCGATGTCCTCGCCGAGCAGGAACACGCGCTCGTCGCGCTCCATCTCCTCCCACAGGCCTTGGCGTAGGGCCTCGAGATAGGTCACCTCAGCCATGGCGGTTTGCTATCACGATTGCGAGTGGCGTCAGGACGCCACTGACGCCTGGTATCCGGCAGACGCGACTGCCGCTCGCAACGCCTCGACATCACAGCGCTTGTCGTCGAAGTCCACTTCGGCAGAGCCGTCTTCCAGACTCACGGTCGCCGCCCAGACGCCATCGACCGCCGACAGCGCGTCTTCGGCCTTCTGGCGACAGTGACCGCAGGTCATGCCGGTAACGGAGAGGGAGATGCGGGACATGGCAGATCTCTGTTTTCAGTCTTCAGTCTTCAGTCTTCAGTTCTCAGTCATTGGACCTTCAGTGATCGGCCGCCAGCGCCCTGCAATCTGACAATGCCACTGATAACTGACAGCTGACAACTGATGACTCTCAATACGCTCCCCGCGCCACGTGCCGCGGCTTGGCCTTGCCGTGCACTGATGTGAGGAATTGCTTCGCGAGCTTGTCGGCTTCACTCTCTCCAACCTGATCGGTCTTGAGCCGAATCAGCGTGTAGTGGCCGCCTTCGGCCTCGACGACAAGGTCGATCCTGCCGATGGTGCCAGTGAAACCGCGTGAGCGAGCATCGGTGTGTGCCATCTCGAGCCGTGTCCCAAGGTAGCGATCGGCTTCGGCAAGCACGTCGTCTGGTGCAACGGACGTTCGGTGGAAGTATCGCATGGTCTAGGTGGTCAATCTGGTGGGAGTAAACCGTCGAAGTCTGAGACTGTTGCCGACGACGCTCAAGCTCGAAGCCGCCATGGCCGCGCTTGCCACGATCGGACTCAAGAGCACGCCTGTCAGGGGGTAGAGTACGCCGGCAGCCAAGGGAATCCCCAGCACATTGTAGATGAACGCAAAGAACAGGTTCGAGCGAATCGTCTTCGTCGTCCGACGGGAGAGCTCGATCGCCGAGACCACACCCCTGACGTCGCCACGGATGAGCGTGATGTCCGATGCCTCAACCGCGACGTCGGTTCCCGTTCCCAGCGCGAAACCGATATCGGCCTGAGCGAGGGCCGGCGCATCGTTGATCCCGTCTCCGACCATTGCCACCACTCGCCCATCGTCCTGCAAGCGCCTGATCTCGTCGGCTTTGTCACGCGGATCGACTTCGGCAATGACCCGCTCGATGCCGACATCCTTACCCACGAGCCGCGCCGACTTCTTGCTATCACCACTCAAGAGGTAGATCTCGAGCCCCAACGCCTTGAGCGCCGCAACGGACGCGCTGGCGTGTGGCTTGATCTCGTCAGCGATCACCAAGAGTCCCTGCACCGTATCGTTGATCACGACGACGACCGGGGAGCGACCGGACAGTACGTGCCGCTCTGCATCGCGTTCCAGCGTACCGAGCGACAGGCTTCGTTCCTCTGCATGGCGAACGCTGATGACCTCGACCAACAGCTTCCCCACGATACCACGCACCCCACGGCCTTCCATCGCCACGAACCGGTCGACCTGGCCGATTTCGAGTTCCTTCTCGGCAGCCGCCTGCACGATCGCTCCTGCCAGCGGATGTTCAGAGCGGTTCTCCACCGTCGCCGCAAGCCGGAGGACTTCGGCTGGATTGACCGTCGATCCATCGGTGCGCTTCGCGCCGAGCACTTGTGTGACGACGGGCCGCCCAACCGTAATCGTTCCGGTCTTGTCGAACACCACGGTGTCTGCCCGCTGCACTGCCTCGAGCGCCTCGCCTCCGCGAATGAGAATACCGTGCTCCGCGCCCTTCCCCGTCCCCACCATGATCGCGGTGGGCGTCGCGAGCCCCAGCGCGCACGGACAGGCAATCACGAGGACGGTCACCAGCGCAACCGTCGAGAAGACAATCTTGGGATCGGGGCCGACAACCCACCACACCACGAACGCGGCAAGCGCGATGGCGATCACGATGGGGACAAACACACCCGCCACGCGGTCGGCCAGCCGCTGCGCGGGGGCTTTGGTGCCCTGGGCCTCCTCGACTAGGCGAACGATCTGGGCGAGGGCCGTATCCCGCCCGACCGCTGTCGCCTCATAGGTAAAGGATCCCGTCGCGTTGAGTGTGCCACCGAAAACCTTGTCGCCCGCGGCCTTGGCTACCGGCATCGGCTCGCCAGTCAGCATCGCCTCACTAATGCTCGACTCGCCTGACGTGACCGCACCATCGACCGGAAGTGTTTCCCCCGGACGGATAACGATCACGTCGCCGACACGGACCTCCTCGACCGGCAAATCGATATCGCTCCCGCCCCGTTGCACTCGTGCCGTCTTTGGCCGGAGGGCGAGCAGGCGACGAATGGCCTGAGAGGTTTGGCCTTTGGCCCGTGCCTCGAGGAGCCGCCCCAGCAGGATGAGTGCGATGATGGCGCTCACTGCTTCGAAATACACATCGGCCGCGAGGCCGGCTCGCTCGAACACGCCCGGGATCAGTGTCGCCACCATCGAGTACAGAAAGGCCGCTCCCGTTCCGACGGCGATGAGCGTATTCATGTCCGCGCTGCGATGCTGGAAGCCGCGCCACGCACCTAGATAGAACTGCCGCCCGCACCACAGGATCACCGGAAGCGTCACGACCAACATGCCAAACTTGAGAAGCTGCGGATCGCCCGCAGCGAACTCATAGAGCCCCGGCAGCAGACGCTGCAACACGGTGTTCAGCGGACGCATGAGCCGAGCGACGAGGTCGTGTTCCTTGGCACCCATTGGCCCCATGGCACTCATGAGCGGCATCGACCCGATCATGGTGAGCGAAGCGACAAGTGCCGCGACCGCAAACTTCCACGTCAGTCGTCGGACCTCGGCCTGTCGCTTGAGACGCTCGCGTTCGACCGGGTCTTCCTCGGCGACGGGCGCGGACACCTGAAAGCCAGTTTCCGCCACAGCCGCCTCGAGGTCACGGGCCGCAACCAACCCCGGGACGTACTCGACGCGCACATCCTCCGCCGCCTGGTTTGCCACGGCGGAGAGCACACCAGGCAGCGATTTCAGCGCTTGCTCCAGACGCGACGTTCCCGAGGCGTAGTGCAGCCCTTCGATGCCGAAGGTCACCGTGGCCTTCGCGCAATCATACCCGACCTCTCGAACGGCGCGCACGAGATCAGCCACCTTGACCTGTGCATCATCGATCGTGACCGTTGCTTTCCCAGTGGCGTAGTTGACGGTAGCATCCTCGACGCCCGGCGCTTCCACCAGCCGCTTCTGCACGGTCAACGCACAGGCGCCGCAGGTCATGCCTTCGACCGGCAGGCTGATGCGGGCGCTAGCCATGCTTCGTGTGCCCCTTACCAAGGTTGGCGCGTGCCCCGTCGCGACCTACCTGAGCGACGACCAGACCCTTGAGCACGGATTTGCCACAGCGAAACGGGTAATCGCCGGGCGAGTCGGGCACGAACTCTACCGCCGTCGTCTCAAACGCCGGCAGGGGTTGATCGATGCCCAGCGTCTCAAACACCACTCGCTCGGAGCATTCGGCTGTCTCATCGCGATAGAAGAGGAGCCGGACCGGTCGGCCGGCTTCCACGAACACGGTTGGCGGGTCGTACCCTCCGCGGACCACGACCTTCACCTCTTGTGTGCGGTCTTTAGTGGCCACAGTGCCGGTAGACCCTCGCCGGGGCCAGAGGAAATACCACAGCTCGGCGAGAATGAGCCCGGTTCCCAGGACGACAACGATGATGTCGACGACGCTCACGACACCTAGTACTCGTAGTACTCCACACCCAGGTGGGTGATCTGCTCCTCGCCCATCAGCCAGCGCAGCGTGTTCTTGAGTTTCGTGTGCTGGATGAACAGATCGTGCTCCGCCGTGAGTTGCGGCGCGGCCATCGGGCTCTTGAAATAGAAGGAGAGCCACTCCTGGATGCCGACCATTTCCGAGCGCTGGGCCAGATCCATGAAGAGCGCCAAATCCAACACGATCGGCGCAGCCAGAATCGAATCCCGGCAGAGAAAGTCCACCTTGATCTGCATCGGATATTCGAGCCAGCCGAAGATATCGATATTGTCCCAGCCCTCTTTGTTATCCCCACGCGGCGGGTAGTAGTTGATCCGCACCTTGTGATAGATGTCGCCATAGAGGTCGGGATACATCGACGGCTGCAGAATGTGTTCGAGCACGCCGAGCTTGGATTCCTCTTTGGTCTTGAACGACTCGGGGTCGTCGAGCACCTCTCCGTCGCGGTTCCCGAGGATATTCGTCGAATACCAGCCGGACAGACCAAGCATCCTCGCCTTGAACATCGGCGAGAGCACCGTCTTCATCATAGTCTGGCCCGTCTTGAAATCCTTGCCCGCGACGGCGACGCCCTGCCGCTCAGCAAGATCCTGGAGCGCTTGCATGTCGACCGTGAGGTTCGGCGCTCCATTGGCGAACGGCACGCCCTCCTTGAGGCTCGCCCACGCGTAGATCATGGACGGGGCAATCGCAGGATCGTTGGCTGCCATCGCGGCCTCGAATGCCTCGAGCGTCTCGTGGGCAGGGCCCGGCTTAATGAACACCTCCGTTGACGCGCACCAGACCATGACCATGCGAGCGCACTCATGGCGCTGCTTGAATTGCCGGATGTCGTCGCGCAGCTGGTCAGCCAGGTCGCGCTTGGTCTTGCCCGACTTGACGTTCGTTCCCGAGAGCCGCTTCACGTAGTCCTGGTCGAAGACCGCCGGCATCGGCTTGATCGTCTTGAGGAAGTCAGCGATCGGCTCGATGTGTTGGCTCTCCAGAA
The DNA here is from genome assembly GCA_039588055.1 of Gemmatimonadota bacterium. GTDB lineage: Bacteria > Gemmatimonadota > Gemmatimonadetes > Gemmatimonadales > GWC2-71-9 > JAOTVV01. Next base: position 6,565 of record JBDHAN010000054.1, read on the forward strand.
CGCCCGCAACCCTGCACGAGTCGTAGGCGTCGTCCGGAATCGGATCCCAGGCACCGAACACGAGATCATCCAGCCCAGCCAACGGGACGAAGTCCCGAATGAGGGGCGATCGATCATCGGTCCGTTTGCCCAACCGTACGGTCGCCATCTGGCTCAGCGACCCAATGGGCTTTCCGCGTTCTCGCCGGACGTTCTCGACGCCAGCGACGAACGTGGTTGCCACTGCCCCCAGCCCCACCAAGAGCACGCCGAGTGGTCCCTCGGCTGGGGCAATCGAGCGTTGCTTCCCTTCAGTCACTGCCTCGTCCTTTCGTCATCGACATCTCAGCACGTGGCGTGTCCGAAATCGAGGGCGACACCCATCGCGCCTGGGTCGGACGATGAGCACTGCGCGTACTCCGGCGCACATGCACGATGCGTTGGACCACGGTGATCACCGCCAATGCCGCGAGAATCCCAACGACAGCCAGCAAAAGCCACCCGTCCGATCCGGCCCCGAAGAAGAGCGTGGGAACGCCGAGGCCGAGGATCCGCTCGGCTCGCTGCGCAACACCGACCTTGCATTCGAGTCCCAAGCCCTCCGCTCGGGCCCGCGCATAGGAAACGATGAGGCCAGCGGCCAGCGCAATGAGGGTGACGACGAGCGCCGGGACCTGCCACGTGGGCACGACACCGCCCGTCACGAAGTAGACGGCGATGCCGCCATAGAGCGCAGACTCACCTATGCGGTCAAGCGTCGAATCGTAAAAAGCGCCGAAGCGGCTCTCGACGTTTCCACCGCGGGCGACACGCCCGTCCAGCATGTCGCCGACACCACTCAGCAAGAGCAGCAGCCCGCCAATTCGCACCTGGCCGTATCCAAATGCGATACCTGATCCTACCAGGATCGCGGTGCTGACCGACGTGATCGCATTGGGGTTTACCCGCGCGCTGATCAGCCGCTCGACGAGCGGCGTGAGCATGGCCTCGAAGCCACGGCGCACGGGACTGGGAATGAGCGTCATGAGGAATTACAAGACGGTAAGAATAACGGCCACAACGGGGTACGGCAATTCGGCCAGGTCCCGATCCAACCGGGGGCAGCAGGCCTCGCAGACCCTAGCGGTAGAGCAGATACGGCGCCCGCTCTTCCGCGAATCGACGCAGCTCAGCCTCCCACGACGCGGCAACCGAGTCCGGAGACTCCCCAGCCTCGATATGGCTCCACAGCGCATCGGTCCCGGCCCGCTGGGCCAGTGTCCACTCCGCGAGCTCGAGAGCATCCGGGTGCTGCTCCCACACCGCTGCGAGCAGTGCGACGGCGGTTGTCACAGGATCGTAGGTCCCGCGATCGGTGACGCGGAACTTGACGGCGGCAATCGGTGTGCCGTCGAACTTGCGGTCGGGTGGTGACACGGGCGTCACCATCGTGTCACGGATCGCCACGCCCGGGCGGGGCCCAATCCGCGCCACCATGGCTGAAGCGTCGAGCCAGGGAGCACCCACCACCTGAAAAGCCACGGTGGTCCCCCGACCCACGGACAAGTTCGTGGCCTCGAATAGCACTGTTCCCGGATAGTGCGTCGCACTCTCGAGGTTCGGCATGTTCGGCGATGGTCGCACCCACGGAAGGCCGGTCTCGTCGAACCACAGGCCGCGCGTCCAGCCCGACGCCGGAACGATCAGGAGCTCGGCTCCAATTCGTAACCGATCGTTGCCGAACGCCACGAGCTCACCCAGCGTCATGCCGTGCCGCAAAGGAACGGGGGACATGCCGACAAACGAGGCAAACACCGTGTCGAGCACGGGTCCCTGCATGAGCCGGCCACCGATCGGGTTGGGTCGGTCGAGCAGGATCGCCGGAACGCCGTTGTCGCGACACGCCTCAAGCGCCAGCAGCGCGGTGGACGCGTACGTGTAGGGCCGCGCCCCGATGTCCTGCAGATCGATCAGCAGCACGTCGACGTCCGCCAGCATCTCCGCCGTCGGCTTCCGGGTCTCACCGTAGAGGCTGAAGATGCGCGTTCCAGTCTCAGCATCGGTCGCGTGACCGATGCTGCTCGAGTCGAGCATGCCACGATAGCCATGCTCCGGTGCGAAGATTGCTGTAACTTGTGCTCCGGCTGCTCGCAGGCGTTCCAGGTCGTCGGTGCCGTCCCGGTCCACGCCCGTCTGATTGGTGAGCAATCCGATCCGGCGCCCGGAGATGTGATGGAGGGAGTCATCGAGCAGCACGTCGATTCCCGGCCGGACACCTTCTCCGAGCGCGTCTGGCTTGGCGCATGAACCGGCCAGCTGTACCACTAGGAGGACCCCGAGAGGGATCTGTCGATGCGTCATAGAGACTTCGTCGTGTTGAGCGCCGTGTTGGCCGCAGGCTGTGGCAGGACCGCGCAGCCCGTCCCACCGGTTATCCCTGATCCGTCTGCCGTCCTCGAGCCGGCCGTCGTGTCACCACCCACAAAGATATACGTCGAGTCCCTCATTGATTCCCTCTCGGTCCGCGACAAGGTCGGCCAGCTCGTCGTTCCGTGGCTGCTCGGCAACTACGCGGCGTACGACAGTGAGGAGTACGACACCCTCAAAGTGTGGGTCGACTCGTTGGGCGTGGGCGGCATTGTCATCTCGGTCGGCCCTCCGCTCGAAATCGCAGCCAAGCTGAACGCACTGCAGCAGCGGTCGGAGATTCCGCTGCTCATCGGCGCCGACCTCGAATGGGGCAGTGCCATGCGACTGCGCGGTGGCACCGCTTTTCCCATGCCGATGGCGATCGCGGCAACAGGTCGCACCTGGGATGCGTACGAACTCGGGCGCGTGACCGCTCTCGAAGCGCGTGCGGTCGGAATCCACATGACCTACTCCCCAGTGGCCGACCTCAACAACAATCCCGCCAATCCCATCATCAACACCCGAGCCTTCGGCGAGGACGCCGCACGAACCGGTGAGCTCATCGGCGCCTACATCCGGGGTGCTCGGGAACACGGACTGTTCACCACCGCCAAGCATTTCCCTGGACACGGCGACACGGACCTCGACTCACACATCGAGGTACCCATCGTTCCCGGATGCTGGACCCGACTGGACACACTCGAACTCGAACCGTTTCGCGCGGCAATCGCCGCGGGTGTCACGGCGGTGATGACGGCGCACGTCGCGGTCCCATGCGTGACCGCCGACAGCGCCATGCCGGCTACTCTGTCAGCGGTTGTGATGTCGGACGTCCTCCGCGACTCACTCGGGTTCGCGGGGCTGGTCGTGACCGACGCGCTCACCATGGGAGCCATTGTCGCGCAGTACGGGCCCGGGGAGAGCGCCGTCCAGGCGTTCCTTGCCGGAAGCGATCTGCTGCTCATCCCGGCCGATCCGCGAGCCGCAATCGACGCGATGGTCGCCGCCATCGATTCAGGACGCATTGAAATGGAGCGGCTCGATGCATCCGTGCGCCGGATGCTCGAGCTCAAGCGGCAGGCAGGGCTCTTTCGAGCGCGGACGGTTGCGCTCGACAGCGTGCCCACGGTGGTCGGCCGCCGGAGCTTTCAGGCACTCGCCGGGGATATGGCAGCACGTTCGCTTACGCTGGTGCAGGCGGGGCCGCTGGACACGTTCAGGCAGACACGGGGGCGCGTGACCCTCATCAGCTACGCGAGGGAGACCAACCTCTCGATCGGCAACACACTGGCTGCCGAGCTTCGGCGCCTCGGCGACGCCGTGAATACGTTCAGGCTCTTTCCCGCCTCAGGTCCCCTCTCCTACGACTCTGCTCGCACCGTGATGGCACGGAATCCGCGAGTGATCTTCGCAACCAGCGTGCGCGTCACGGTCACATCGACATGCCGGACTCCCTGGCGGCGCTCATACTCGAGACGGCGAATGCCAAGCCCACACTCTTGGCGTCGTTCGGGAGCCCGTACTTGCTTGCCCAGCTACCCGACTATGCCGGCAGCTATCTGGTTGCGTGGAGCGACACGAGGGCAGCGGAACGGGCAGTTGCACACACCATTGCCGGTGGAGCAGCGATAGGAGGTCTCCTCCCGACGTCCCTGTCACCCGAGTACCCCATGGGCCATGGGATTGCGGTCCCGGCTCTTGATCCGCCTGCCGCCGACACTGCCGCCGAACCTGACCCGGCGTGGGACCAGCAACACCTCGAACGGGTCGCGCGGTTCCTGGAAGCCAAGGTCGAGGAGGGTGCGTTCCCGGGAGGCGTGCTGGTCGTCGGCCACAAGGGCCGCGTCGTCTACGAGACAGCCGTCGGCACCTACGGAGAGGACGACCCCAGGCCGGTGACGGTCGGCACGGTCTACGACCTCGCGAGTCTCACGAAGGTCATTGGTCTCACCACAGCAACCATGATGCTCGTGGCCGAGGGTCGGATCGAACTCGATCGCCCGGTTCAGCACTACCTGCCGGAGTTCACCGGCGAGGGCAAACACAAAGTACTCGTCCGGCACCTGCTGACACACACGTCGGGATTGCCAGCGTGGGTCCCACTCCACCTCCAGACCCAGTCTGCAAAGGACGCAATTCGCCGTGTACTGACGTCGCCGCTCGAGACCACACCGGGGACAACGTATGTCTACTCCGATCTCGGAGCCATCACGTTGACCGCGCTTGTTGAGCGCGTGACCGGAGAGTCCCTCGATCGCTTCATTGCCGCGCGGGTGTTTGACCCGCTGGGAATGACCCGTACACGGTTTCGCCCGCCGGAAGAGTGGCGACCGCTTATTGCGCCGACGGAACGCGACCCGTGGCGTGGACGGATGCTGCGCGGCGAAGTGCACGACGAGAACGCGTCCCGACTTGATGGTGTGTCCGGCCACGCTGGGCTCTTTTCAACGGGACGAGATCTCGCTGCGTTCGCGTTCTGGCTCCTCGATGCCCTTCACGACCGGCTTGGTGCCGATGCGTCCACGACATTACCGACTGATCTCGTCCGACGCTTCACGACCCGACAGCCGGGACCCTCCGGATCCACGCGGGCGTTGGGTTGGGACACGCCGTCCGAGCAGGGCAGCTCTGCGGGCACCCTGCTCTCGCGACGGAGCTTCGGACACACGGGCTTCACGGGCACGAGCATTTGGATCGACCCTGAGGACGAATTATTCATCATTCTCCTCACCAACCGGGTGCACCCGACCCGCGAAAACCGAGCTCTTCCCCCGCTCCGAGGAGCGATTGCGGACTCAGTCGTGAGTGCCAGGAGGTAACGCCCAGGGATTCGCCACCGTTCCGTTGACACCCGATCCGGCACTCCCTAAGTTGCGCGGACGCAAGGAGGAATCGCGCATGACCACCACACAGCGACCTGAAGCAACTATCGACATCGCCCTCACTGACCAGGCCGCGTCGCAGGTCCGAACCTTCATGGACCAGGAAGATGTTCCTGCCGACTCCGCGGGGCTTCGCGTGTCCGTTCTGCCCGGCGGCTGTTCCGGTTTCCGATATGGCTTGAACGTCGAGGAACGCCCACTGGACGATGACTATGTGCTCGACGTGCAGGGACTTCGAGTGTTCGTGGATGCTTTCAGTGCTCAGTACCTAAATGGAACGAGAATCGACTACGTGTCGACGATGCAGGGCGCAGGCTTCACGTTCGACAATCCCAACTCCTCGGGCGGGTGCGGCTGCGGTAGCTCGTTCACCGTCTAGTTCGTTGGCGCGCCACCCAGTTCCACACGAGGGGCCTGCGACGCACATCGCAGGCCCCTTCGCTTTTCCTCCAACACGATGAGGGCGCTCGACTGGGCAGTCATGGCGGCCTACTTCACCGCCATCCTTGCCATCGGTGTCCACTTCACGCGCCGCCAGCAGGATGCGTCGGACTACTTCTTAGGGCGCCACAGTCTGCCGTGGTGGGCGGTGATGTTCTCCATCGTCGCAACGGAAACGTCGGCCCTGACGGTGATCTCCATCCCGGGGCTCGGGGCGCGCGACAACCTGACATTCCTGCAGCTCCCAATCGGCTATCTCGTGGGGAGAATCGGCGTCGCCATCTGGCTGCTTCCCGGGTATTTCACCGGGGAACACGAAACGGCCTATTCGCGGCTGGAAACGCGGTTCGGTCCACAAACGCGAAAGGTCGCCTCCGCCATCTTCATGGGGATTCGTGCGCTGGGCGACAGCGTCCGGGTGTTCGCGACAGCAATCCCACTGACAATCGTGACAGGTTGGTCCATTCCGGTGAGCGTCATCGTGGTTGCCCTGGTGACGTTGGCCTACACCTGGGCGGGTGGAATCAAGGCAGTCGTGTGGGTGGACGTCATGCAGCTCGGCATCTACGTGGTTGGAGGAGTCGCGACCCTGATCGCCGCGTGGCTGCTGTTGGGCGACCCCGGAGAGACATTCCAGCGCGCCGCTGATCTTGGCAAGCTCAAGACCTTCGATTGGTCGTTGTCCTTCAGTACGACCTACACGTTTCTCGGGGGCCTCATTGGCGGAGCCCTGCTCTCGGCGGCGTCCCACGGAACCGACCATCTGATCGTCCAGCGACTCTTGGCAACCCGAAACCTCTCCGACGCGAGGCGCGCACTCGTGGGGTCCGGTATCCTCGTGATAGGCCAGTTCGCCCTGTTCCTGTTGGTCGGGACTATGCTGTGGGCGGTGGGTGCCGACGATCCGACCCTCAAGAGCGACGAGTTGTTTCCGACCTTCGCGGTCGCACAGCTCCCACCGGGCGTGTCAGGTATCGTGGTGGCCGGGCTCCTCGCCGCCGCCATGAGCACGGTGAGCTCTTCGCTCAACTCGCTCGCGTCCGCGGCCACGCATGACTTCTATGCGCCCATGACTGGGCGACGCGATGCACGCCACCTCCTTCGCGTCGGCCGCTGGGCCACGATCGCGTGGGCGGCGGTGCTGGCCGGCGGCGCGCTGTCATTTCGGTCAACCGATCAACCGGTGGTCGAACTCGCCCTTTCCATCGCGTCGATCACCTATGGCGCCCTGCTGGGGACGTACATCCTGGGCGGGGTTCGGAAGGCTGCGCGACAGATCGATGCCATTGTTGCCATCGCCGTGGCGACGGGCGCCATGCTCATCGTGGTGTTGGGCAAGCCCTGGATCTTTGCCGAGCTGGCGTGGCCGTGGTACGTACCGATCGGGACCCTCATAACGCTCACGGTGGGATGGCTCATGAGCGCGACGCGATCGACGGACCAGGGGGTGTGATGCTGCTGGTCGGGATCGACGGAGGTGCTTCCCACACCGAGGCAATCGCGGCACAGAGCCCAGACCGCGTACTTGCTCGGTGGCAGGGAGAACCGAGCGCGGTGCGCCCAGGCACGGAGCCTGACGCCGCGCGGATCCTCTCGAAGGGAGTCGCGGCCGTTCTCGAGCAGGCGGGCCAGGCACACCCTCCGCGCGCGATCGTCGCGGGCGTCGCGGGCGCGGGCCGTGACGACGTACGGACGCGGCTCGAGGAGCTGCTCGCGCGAGAGTTCGCGGACGCCGCCGTCACCGTCACCACCGACGGAGCGATCGCACTCGAAGCCGCATTCCCCGAGGGGCGGCCCGGCATCGTCGTAACAGCAGGCTCAGGATCGGTGGCATACGCCCGCGACCCACGGGGAGGCGTCAAACGGGCCGGGGGGCTGGGATGGCAGATGGGTGACGAAGGGAGCGGCTATGCGCTCGCTCGAGCAGCACTCGAACACGTTGGCCGTGCCACGGACGGGCGATCGTCCAAGACCGACCTCACCGCTCGGCTGCTGCTGGAGATCGGCGCGTCGTCAGGCGAGGAATTGATCCAATGGACAGCCGTGGCACGCCCCCGAAGCGTCGCGGCCCTCGCCCATGCGGTTTGCCAAGTCGCCGCCGCCGGTGATACCGTGGCCGCTCGTCTCGCCGGCGAAGCCGCGGCCGATCTCGCCAGCCTGGTCGAGGCGCTGGTCCCGCATCTCGAGGGGCTAGACGAGATGCGAGTGGCCATGAGCGGTGGGCTGTTGAGCGAGGGGTCGGTCGTGCGGGACAGGCTCGAGGCACTGCTGCGCGAACGTCACTCGCAGCTGGTCGTCCTCGCGGCGTCAGTCGATCCGGCTCTGGGGGCGGTGCGTCTGGCGGGATCGCTCTGAGACATGCTTCATACTCACGGCTGGTGAACATTGCGAAGCGGTCACGGGTTGTACTCTCGTGGCCCGCGATTCTGAGTGAGGTTGGCAAACGAGCATGAGCTGCAACGACGACAGACTTCCCGACGGCGATCCGCCTCGCAAGCCCGAGGATCCCCCAACCAAGGAGATCCGACTTGGTGTTGCCCTGATCCCCGTTGTGTTCCTCGTTGCCTCGCTCGCGACGACAATCAAGGTGTTCGAACTGGACCCCCACATTCCGCTGATCAGCGCCGCCGCCGTGGCCGGCATCGTCGCGGCATTTCACGGCGTCCGCTGGAAGACCATCGAGGGTGGGATGATCCACGGGATCAACCTGGCCATGGGAGCAATCCTCATCCTCATGGTGGTCGGGACGCTGATCGGCACATGGATCCTGGGCGGCGTAGTACCGACCATGATCTTCTACGGTCTGAAGGTCCTGTCCCCCGGCATCTTCCTCGTTGCGACAATGCTCATCTGTTCCATCGTATCTCTCGGAACCGGTTCCTCCTGGTCCACGGCAGGTACGGTTGGTGTCGCGCTGATCGGCGTGGGCGCAGCCCTGCAGATTCCCCTCCCGATGGTGGCCGGGGCGATCATTTCCGGCGCCTACTTCGGGGACAAGATGTCGCCGCTGTCCGACACCACGAATCTGGCACCCGCGATGGCCGGTACCGACGTGTTCTCGCACATCCGGCACATGGTATACACCACTGGGCCCGGCTACGTCGTGGCCCTCATCCTCTATGCGATCATCGGCACGCGGTACGCGGGCGGACAGCTCGAGGCGCAGGACATCACGACGATGTTGCAGACCATGGACGCCAACTTCTTCATTCATCCCGTGCTGTTGCTTCCGCCGGCGCTCGTGATTGCCATGGTTGTGAGACGAATCCCGCCGCTCCCGGCGCTCTTGAGTGGCACGGTGATCGGCGGAATCTGCGCTGTTCTCGCACAGTCGAGTTCCCTGGCCGACGTGGTTGCCGCGGCTCACTCTGGGTTCGAGTCAGCCACCGGGGTCGAGATGGTAGATGGTCTCCTCAGCCAGGGCGGACTCATGAGCATGATGAACACTGTGGCGCTCATCGTGTGCGCGCTCTCGTTCGGTGGCATCATGGAGCGAACGGGCATGCTCGAGGTCATCGCTCGAGCGCTGCTCAGGATGGTCAAGGGGACGGGTTCGCTCATAATGATGACCGTGCTGAGCGCCATCGGCATGAATGCCATCGCGTCTGATCAATACATGGCCATCGTGATTCCGGGCCGGATGTACAAGAACGCCTTCGAGAAGCGGGGGCTCCACCCCAAGAACTTGTCGAGGGCGCTCGAGGACTCCGCGACGCTGACGTCGCCGCTCATCCCATGGAACACCTGCGGCGCGTTCATGTGGGCCACGTTGGGCGTCTACCCGCTCGCCTACCTGCCCTACGCGTTCATGAACCTGCTGAACCCGGTCATCTCGATCTTCTACGGGTTCACTGGCATCACGATTGAGAAACTCGAGCCAAGCCGCCCCGCTGCCGTTGCGGCGGAGGCCACCGCCAGCTAGCCCCTCGGTGTTGCAGCATGACGGCGGCCCAAAGCAGGCGCGCCGGCGCTGCTAGAGCGTGATGGGGATAACGATGTGGCCCTCGACGGGCTGCCCGTCGAGCGTTCGGGCCGGGGTGAACTGGAACTGATACATCTGGTCGAGAAATCGCCGGCGGTAGTCGCGATCCTCGATTTGCGGGTCGACCTCGACCTTTGTGACCCGACCCCGCGTATCGACCCAGAAGTGGACTTCATACTCTCTACCGCGGACGGACCGCGGCCGGTCGGCCGGAACAATGATGAATTTGGGCTCGGGCGGGAGAATCGACCCGCCTTCACCTCCGCTCCCGGGCCCCTCACCACTTCCGACGCCGGTGCCCTGCCCGGATCCGACGCCACCTCCCGTTCCTGTGCCGGCGCCCGGACCACCCCCGGTCCCGGAGCCGCTGCCGACCCGGAGGCCCGCCACGAGGGGGCCCGTGACCTGTCGCAACTCGACGCGCGGGGCCGCGGTGGCAACGCGCGCCACATCGGGTTCGGGAAGCTGGAGTTCCACGGCCGGCGCTTCAACCGCCTGCGCGATGGCAGCCCCGGCCGTCAGAACAGCGGGTAGATCCACGTAGCGGACGACCGAGCCCCCGCCCCCGCCGCCGCCGCCGCGCGGACCAGGGCCACCAATGGACCGAAGCACTTCATGGGAAGAAATCGCCGCGAGAACGATCGCGGCAATGAAGCCACCATGCACGATTGCCGCCAGGGCGACACCGCCCCCGAACCGCTCCCGAGAGCGGGGAATTTCGAGGTTGAGGTGGCGAGGAGTTGGACTCATGACTCCTGATACACCACGGGCGCAGAGGCCTTCCGGTTTCGACTCTCCGCGCCCTGTGCCTCCAACCGGAGGACGTTGGCCTCTAGTTCTCGGACGGCCGATCTGGCGGTGTGAAGCCGAGTACCTGAACACCGGCCCCACGGGCGATGTCCATGGCTTCGACGACCTCCTGATAGGTCCGATTCGGTGCCGATTTTACGAACAACAGCTTGGCCGGCCTGTTGTCGTAGATCAAATGAAACCGGGCGTCCAACTGGCCCTTGGCAACGGGATCTTTGTTGATCTCGTACGATCCATCGGCCATGAGCTCGAGCACGATGTTGTTACTGGGCCCCGCCGACTGTTGTTGACTGCGAATATCCGGCGGGACTTGCACGTCCATGGCCTTTCGGGCGAGCGGAACCTGCATCATGAAGATGATGAGCAACACGAGTAGAATGTCGATCATCGGCACGACGTTGGGCTCACTCGTCGGCTGGGGGCCTGACGTGGGAAGGTTGAGTGCCATGGCTCACCTCCCTACCTGACCCAGGATCCCCGCATCCTCGCGGATCTCCTCGGTCACAGCTGCCAGCACCCGAACGCCCGCCTCGCGAGCGATCTCGATCGCTTCCTGCACACGTCCGAACGGCAGGTCCTGATCAGCCCGGAAGTACAAGATCTTGTCAGTCGTCCGGCCGTCGAACACTTGGCTCAGGATATTCCCAAGTTGCCCTTCGCGCACGACACCGGTTTCGCCTGTCCCGGGATCCAGATAGAACCGGCCGTCTTCATCCATTCCCAGGACCACGTCGCCCGGATCTTCTGGGCGAGCTTCGACGTGCCTGCCCATCGGCATCTGGGCCTGGAAGCCAGCGGTGATAACCGGTGTCACGATCATGAAGATGATCAGAAGCACCAGCATGATGTCGATCATCGGGACGACGTTCGGCTCCGACTTTGCGCCCTCCTCAGTACCACCTACTTGCATACCCATAGGTCAGCTGCTCCTCAGCAACAGGGTTCGCGTCTCACACCTACTTGCTGATCTGGCCAGTGGACGCTGCCTGCTGAGCCTTGAACTCCTTGGTGAAGATCGACCGACCGAACTCACTGCCGACGCTCTTGATGAGAAAGTCGACAAGTTCCTTCGACGTGTAGGTCATCTCTACCGTCAGATTCTCGACCTTGGTCTGGAAGTAGTTGTACAGCCACACGGCCGGAATCGCGACAGCGAGACCGAAGGCGGTGGTGATGAGCGCCTCAGCGATCCCGGCGGACACGGCCGCCAGACCGCCCGAACCTGACTCGGCCATTCCGGTGAACGAGTTCACGATTCCCATGGTGGTGCCGAGAAGGCCCACGAACGGCGCGGTGGCACCGACCGTCGCGAGAATCGCCAGCCCGCGCTTGAGCTCCGACAGCAGAATCAGCATCTGCCGCTCAATCGCACGCTCGGCGGAATTGATGTCACCGCTCGTGATGGTCGCACGATCTCTGAGCAACGGCTTCACCTCGGCCAATGCCTCACCGAGCACGCGAGCCACGTGCGAGACCTTCTGCTTTTCCGCCGTGGCAATGGCCTGGTCGAGCTGCTCTTCCTGCAGGAAGCGCGCGAACTCGGGTGCGAATCTCCGGGTCTCCTTCATGCTCTTGCGGAAGCGCCACCACTTCTGGGCCCCGACCCCGAGCGAGAAGATGGACATGACCCCCAAGAGAAAGATGATCCCGCGCGCGAACCAACCTGCGTCGCCCCAAAGTGCTAGTAGTGAAACTTCCATGGTATCGTGGGCCTCCGTTTTGGAACTGAGTCGACTACCTCGGGTTTGCTATGTCGTCACCTGACGGCAATCACCGGCCAGACAGGTTGAAAATGATCGGCATCTGCACCAACACACGAACCGGGCTGGCGCGCACGCGCCCCGGTCGGAAGAGACACTTCGAGATCATGTCACGCGCAGGCCCCTGAAACGCCTGATGGGACGCGGAGAGCACTTCAATGCTGTTGTTACTCACGTGCCCGTCGGTCTCGACCACGAACTGAAGCAGCACTTGACCCTGGATGTTCGCCTGTTGCATCATCCGCGGATAATCCGGGAGCGGACAGGAAATGCGCTCCGGTACCTCGTCCACGACCGCTTCGGCGAACACCTGGGTCAAATCGACCGGACCGGTGCCGCCTTCCACGCCGCTGAACACACCGCCCTCAACGCCGACACCGCTGTAGTCGCGCGGGTCAAACCGCTCTTCGAGGTTGATGGGCGGGATCTCCGTTGGGATATCAATGGGAGCCGTGAGCACCTGGAATCCCTTGGGGGGCGGGTTGAGTGACGTGACGACCGGAGGAGGCTCGTCGGGCTCTTCCTCCGGCTCCTGCTCGGGCTCGTCCATCACCAACATGATGGTGTCGATGTCGACTTCGCCCGTCGCTTCCTGAGCCACGCCCATCGTGGCGTAGACGGCAGCACCGATCAGCAGCGTCTGCGCGACGGTCGACGTGAACATTCCGCCAATGATGCCTTTGACGTCCCGTCTGCCCCTTCGATTGGACTCGACCAGATTATCAAACACGCGACACCTCCCGCTGCACGATTGCCTTTACCAATTCTACCCCGGCTGCATAAGACCTGCCACCAACAATTCAGGCAACGTGCTAACGCGAACATTACAGAACGGTGACAAACGAGTGACACCACAGGTGGGTCCGGGGCCGCGGGAATGTGCACCACTTGCCGGGACCTCGCAAGTCAGGTCCCGCGGCTGTTATTCCGTTGGCTCGAGTGGCAGTCGAACCGTGATGGTGGTGCCGCGACCCGGCCGGCTCTGAGCCTCGATGCTGCCCCCGTGCGCCTCGGCAATCCACTTTGAAATCGCGAGCCCCAACCCAGTGCCAGGGCGGCTCCCAGTGCGGCTCCGCGCCGGATCGGCCCGCCAGAATCGGTCAAAGATGTGTGGCAGGTCGCCGGCCGCGATGCCGATACCGGAGTCCTGAACGGTCAGCACCACTCGTCCACCGTCGAGCACCGAGGCCACGCTGACTTGGCCCTCGGCCGGCGTATACTTGATGGCGTTGGTCAGCAGATTGGTGAGAAGTTGCCGGACGCGGCTCCGGTCTACCTGCATCATGATCGGTGCCTCCGGCACATCGACCGCCACGGCGACGGAGCGTTGCTCTCCCAGAATGCTCGCGGTCTCGGCGAGTTCCGCCAGCACGTCGCGCAAATCCAGTTGCTCCAGGTGCAGGGAAGCCCGACCCTCATCCACACGCGCGAGCGTCAAGAGCGAGTCAACCATCTCCGTCATGCGATTGACCTCGAGCAGCGTCTCCTCGAGGGTCGCCATGACGTCGGACGGCGTTTCCGGATGGGTGATCGATCGTTCGACGCCCGACCGGAGCACGGTGAGCGGCGTCTTGAGCTCGTGACTGGCGTCGGCCGTGAACCGCCGCATCATCGAAAAGCTCCGCTCCAGCCGGGCGAGCATTCGGTTCAGCGTCGCGGTGAGTCGCGACAGCTCGTCGTGCGCCTGCAGATGGGCAACGCGCCGGTGTAGGCTCCGGCCGTCAGTGATAGCCTCGATCTCGTCGACGATACTCTCGACCGGTTTCAGGTTCCGTCCGACCAGGGTGAACGCGACAAAGAGCGACGCCGCAATGACGAACGGTGCGGTCCACAGCATTGCCGTCAGCAGCGGAACAAATCCGGTCGCCGGAACTGCTGACACGACTGCAACGACATCCTCACCGGCATCGAAGATCAGTCGCACGAACAGGCGAACTCGACCAACCGGCCCTCCGAGATCGGCCATGCCCGGCCGCTCGCGCGCGTCCGAACGCTCCGCAGCATCGATGAGCGCCAACACCGGCTGCGCCGGAAGCTCACGGGCGTCAGCAGACAGGTACAGCACCCGCCGATCCCGACCCAGCACCACCACGAAGCCGGGGACACCCTCGAGCAATGACGCGACTTCCGGAATCAACACGAGATCACCCGTCTGGGGGTCCGGGCTCACGACGCGCTCGCGCGCCCGATAGGCCTCGCTCACGATTCCAGTGATGAGGCTGGACTCGACCTGAACACGCGTGTCGAGGTCACCGAACGCGCCAAACCCGTGAACGACGAATGTCACCGCCGCGAAGAGCACGATGGTCGCGCCCAGGAGCGCGGCGTACCCCACGGCCAGGCGTGCGCGGATGGTGCGCATTGGGAGTTACCCGACTTTGAGCACGTATCCGACGCCGCGCACCGTGTGGATCAGTTTGGCCTCGAATCCCTGATCCACCTTTTTGCGCAGCCGATTGATCACGACGTCGACGATGTTCGTGCCCGGATCGAAGTGGTAGTCCCACGCGTACTCGGTGATGAGCGTGCGTGACATCACGCGACCGGCGTTCCGCGCGAGGTACTCGAGGACGGTGTACTCCTTCGGCGTGAGTTCCACGCGGGTCCCCGCACGCGACACCTCATGCATGCCCGTGTCGATGACCAGATCGGCGACTCGGATGACGGGGGGAGCAATTTCTTTCGGGCGACGGCCGAGGGCTTCGAGCCGTGCGAGCAACTCCTCCAGCGCGAAGGGCTTCGTGACGTAGTCGTCGGCACCGCTCCGCAGCGCCTGCACCTTGGAGTCTACCGCGTCTTGCGCGGTCAACACCAACACTGGCGTGTCGATTCCACGGTCCCGGAGTGTCCGAAGCACCTCGACGCCGGGCATGCCTGGCAGTCGCAGATCCAGCACGATGGCGTCGTAGCCGGCTTGTGAGGCGCGCTCGAGACCCTCCTGGCCGTCGGCGACGAGATCGACGTTGTACCGGTGCTCCTCGAGACCGCGTTGGACGAAATGTCCGACGGTGGGGTCATCCTCGATGACGAGCACCTTCACGGCGCGCTACGCCTCGGCGTGCACCGGAAGAATGACGCGAAACATCGACCCGTATCCCATCTGCGAATCCACGTGAATGCTGCCGCCGTGCTCTTGCACGATGCCGTAGCAGATCGACAAACCGAGTCCGGTACCACGTCCAGGCAGCTTGGTGGTGAAGAACGGCTCAAAGATCTTCACGATGTCTTCGCGCGGAATGCCCATTCCGGTGTCCCGCATGGACACCTCGACCTCGTCAGTTCGGCCGACCGACAGCCCCGTACGGACCGTCAAGGCCCCTTTGCCCTCCATCGCGTCGATCGCGTTCAGCATAATGGAGAGAAAGACCTGAATGAGCTGTTCCTGGTTGGCCATGATGGTCGGCAGGCCATCGCTCAACTCGCGCTCGAGGGTAATGCCACGGATCTTTTCGTGATGTTTAACGAGGAAGAGGGCGTCCTCGACGATCTGATTCAACTCCGCCGGGCGTTTGATTCGGGCCTTCGGCCTGGAGAAGTCGAGCAATCCGTCGACGATAGACTTACACCGCGCCAGCTCCGATTCGATGATGCGCAGGTATTCCTCATATCCCTGCGCGTCAACGATTGGCAACTCGTCGACGCGAATCGTCAGCGCCTCGACACACGCCCCGATGGTCGCCAGCGGGTTGTTGATCTCATGCATGACACCGGCGGCGAGTTGACCAACGGCCGCCAACTTCTCCGTCTGCGACACCTGCTCTTGCACACGTTTCCAATCGGTGATGTCCTCACCAATCGTGATCACGTGTGTCACCTCGTCCTCGTCCAGCCGCATCGGGACTTTGGTGAGTCGATAGTAGCGTGGCTCGCCTGATGCCGTGGACTCCACTTCAAGCTGTTCCAGCTCACCAGTGAGGAACGCCTGGTCGAATTCCCGCTTGAGCAGCGTTCGGGGTTGCCGGTGCAGGACGTCAAACACGGGCCGACCAATCACGGCCTCTCGATCGATCCCTTGTGTCCCTGTTTCACGTTTCCGGTTCCACGCCTGAATCCGGTACTCCCGATCGATCACATAGAGACCTACCGGCAAGGAGTCGATGATCTTGGAGGTGAAGCGTCGCTGCGCCTCGATCTCACGCGTGCGGAGGGCAATTTCCGACGCGAGGTCCTCGGAGAGCTCCATCGAAGCCAGCAGGGAGGCGAGGATGTTCGCGGCGATCTCGAGCGCGTCGCGAAGCGTGGCCGCCTCGGTCCCGTCGGGCAGCTCGGCCTCGAGCATGCCCAGCCACTCGCCTTCCTGGACCAGCGGGAGCTTGACCGCCCAGAGTCCATTGTGCAGCACCGCCGTTTCGGACTCAGCAAACCAGCCACGTGCTTCGTCGGCAACCACACTGTCGGGTGTTTCCGCCCCCTCGGGAACGAGGGCGCGAAAGGCCGACCCGTCAGGCGTACGGACCCATACGCGACACAACTCGGACTGGAGTCCGCGGCGCACGGCTCCCGCGACGGCAACGAACACCTCCTCGGATCCGAGTCCGGCGGCGAGATATCCCCCGATGTCGGCAAGCATACGGAGCGCCCGGTCACCAAGCGGCGCCCGTACAGACTTCGCCGATGTCGAAGCGCGCTCTGAATCAGCCATTGCCCGGAACGTTACCGGCCACCGCGCCGGCCGACAAGTAACGGGACAGGTTCATGGAGCTAGAGCCCCGCACGGTCCCACTTCGCCGTCACGTCGGCGATGAGATCCGCCAGCCGCTCGAGCACGCCCTCGAAGAACCGGGTCGCCTTGTCCGCATCGAAATCCGGATATCCCTCGCCCGCACGATAGAGCACGATCGATGACGGAAACGGGTAGGCGGTCCATCCCACGCCGCGCGGTGTTGCCATGTCTGGTCCGGTGTATCGTTCAGCATGGACGAGATCGGGCCGCACAGCCAGGACCGCGCCGGTCTCGTTGTTTCCGGCGTGCCCGCCCTCGGTGCCATACACATCCTGCACGAGATCCGCAGTGAGCGACCACCACTCTGTGACCAGGAGACGCGCATCTGTTTCCCGGAACACGCGCTCCGCCGCGTGCCGAAGCGGATCCCCATTGGGCCCGTGGCCATTCAGGATCACGATGTTGCGAAAGCCGGCAGCGGCCAGCCCTCGCAACACCTCGTAACTGTACGCCTCGAGCGTCGCAGCGCTCACGCCCAGCGCGCCGGCATATTCGTTGAGTGTCACGGTCACGCCGTAGGAGATGGTGGGCGCCACGAGGGCATCGACGCGGCGCGCGAGACGCACCGCCAATTCGTACGGGACCGTGTTATCCGCTCCGTTGTGCACGACGCCGTGGGGCTCCACCGTTCCCACAGGCACGAGAACGGTATTCACCTTCCCCGGAATCGCGTCTCGCGCCTCAAGCCAGTTCAGCTCTTCCAGGAGGACGCTCGAGGGAACTCGCTCCTGTGCGGATGCCGCACCGTAGCACAGGGCAAGCAATGCGACGACATGGGCCGATCGGTGCGCGGCCCTCGTCTTTGAAATCATGCCAATGCCTCGAATCGATTGAGACGCCGTGTGCGCGTCGGGTGGACACCCGGCGTTCGTTCGGCGCCCTCCCCGTCAGGAGGAATGCACGGTCGAGCGACTCTCACGCCTTGTGCTTCAGGATTCTCCATGGCTTATTTCTGCTCGCAGAGAACCTTCGAATAGGTAATGTAGCCCGACGAGCACAGGAGGATGCGCACGACATGGCCCACGAACTTCCCAACCTCCCATACGCCTTCGACGCACTCGAGCCGCACATCGACGCTCGGACCATGGAGATTCACCACGGAAAGCACCATGCCGGATATGTGGCGAAGCTCAATGCGGCGCTCGAGAAACATGCCGACTTGCAGGACAAGACCATCGACGCGTTGCTCGGCGACATCGGAGTGGTTCCGGAGAGCATCCGGACCGCGGTCAGAAACAATGGCGGTGGACACGCCAACCACACGTTGTTCTGGTCCATCATGGGCCCGAATGGCGGCGACGAGCCCAAGGGCGGGCTCCACAAAGCCATCGACTCAGCGTTTGGCGATTTCGCAGCATTCAAACAGCATTTCGCGCACGCGGCGGCGACGCGATTTGGCAGTGGGTGGGCATGGCTCGTCGCAGATGGCAGCACGCTCGCCGTCCTGAGCACCGCGAATCAGGATTCACCGCTGATGGACGGCAAGACTCCGATTCTCGGGCTCGACGTCTGGGAGCACGCCTACTACCTGAACTATCAGAATCGCCGCCCCGATTACATCGCGGCGTGGTGGAATGTCGTGAACTGGGCCGAGGTGGCAAAGCGATTTGAGTCAGCTCAGTAGAGCTCGCATCCTGGCGCGCCTCGCTGCGCTGGCACTGTGTGTCCTGCCGGCAGCGGGCGCCCTGTGTCCGCTGCCGGCCCAATCCGGCGCGCTTGTCGTCTTTGGATACGGCGGCCGACACACCCCGCTCGTCGACCTAAGCACAGCTGGCGACGACTTCACAGCCGCTTTTTCCTACGGCGGCGGGCTCGCACTGCAACTCAGCCAGCGAAGCGCGATCCGAGCCAGCGTCACGCGGTTCCGCACGCGGTATCGCGGTACTGCGGCGACCCCGGCCGATTCGAGTGCGACACGATATGCGATTGCGGCAGACCTGCAGATCGGCTGGCCCACGACCAGCGCGCTCGTCCCATACGTCTTCGTCGGTGGCGGCGGCATCATCACCGATCTGGATGACCCGGCGTTGCCCAAGGCGACCGACGCCATGGGACGCTTCGGAGTGGGCATGAACCGGGTGAGTGGACTCGGCGCCTGGTTCCTCGAGTTCGCCGGCATCCTCTACAAATACGACGGCCTTGGCTTCGACCGATTCCAGTTCGATGTGGAGGGGCGACTGGGGTTTGCGGTGGCGATCGGGTGGTAGGAGAGGGGCAGGAGGGACAGAGGGTGCAGGAGGGGCAGAACTGAAGCGGCAGAGCGCAGGGCGGCAGTGGCGAATCTTCCAGTCTACCCTCCTATCATCGTACCGCCTGAAGTGGAGCGGATGGGATTCGAACCCACGACCCCCGGCTTGCAAAGCACATCGCTCGCGTGCAAGACGTGCAACTAAGCATGCGTGGAATCACCGTCATGCCCTCTTCTCCCGCGTATCGCTTCGCCCGTTCCCTGTCCCGATGGCCCAGAGACACACGTCGATAGCCGCCTCGACCAGTCTGCAGTGTCGGATCGAACGCTCGCGCGTACAGTGCTCCACCGGGCTCCCGCTCGTACACCGTGACTGTTGAACCACGACTCCCAGCGCTGAAGCTCCACATCTTCGCTCTGCGCCTCCGTTGTCTAGCCATTGCGCTCCTCCCTGTTGGTGATGGCCTCGTCGAGTGCGTCAGCGGCCTTGAGCATGGCTTTCGCACGCTTGCGCAGGTAGCCCGACAGTCCTCTTGCAGCATCCAGCGTCACGCTGCGCTTCTGCTTGCGATAGGCGTACAGAGTGCGATATGCCTTGCCCATTCCAACCGCGACGTCCGTTGGCATCGCAATCGCGACATCCAACGCGACCCTGAACCTCCTTTCGACCGTCTGTCTCGCAGCAGATCCCGACACCGTGATCGCACGGACGGGCCCGGATCCGGACGACGCGTAGGCGCTACGTGTTTCGACGAGACACCTTGATTGCCGCACGCCACGCGCGTATAAACCAGTCGCGGTGCGCCGGCCACGACACGCACGTGTCCCCAACCGTTGGCGAGACGAATCGAACACATGAAGGGCGACCAGATCATCATTCAGCCGCACCACGAGCGTGCGGCGCAACAGATCGGCAAGCTTGCCCTCCCGGAAATTCGGGCACAGAGCGATCGTTTCGTTATCACGATCGCGGGCGAGTCGGGAGCCGGGAAATCCGAGATTGCTGAAGCACTCCGGCAGGTTCTCGCCGAACATGGCGTTGAAGCCGCCATCCTTCAGCAGGACGACTACTTCCGCAAAGACATTTCCTGGGTCGGGACCCAGGAAGTGCGTCTGGACCTAATGGACGAAAACCTGAAACAGGTTCGAGCCGGGGCCGCTACCATCACCAAGCCACTGGTCGACTTCGATGCCGACGCGATCGGCGAGGAGACCCTGGCGCTTGACAATGTGGACGCAGTGTTGGTCGAAGGCACGTACGCGACCCTCCTCGAGCCCGCCCACAGACGCGCGTTCAT
>JBDHAN010000055.1:0-17374 GCA_039588055.1 Gemmatimonadota bacterium
CGATGAGATCCATCACGCCGCTCATTGCCTCGGCGACGATGTCGAAGGCTGGCCGGCTTGCATAGTCACTTCGGTAGCCGGGCAGTCGGCCGAACCCGGAGATCATTGCGTAGATGATCTTGGGATTCACAGCCCGCAGCGCCTCGGATCCCAGTCCGAGCTTGTCCATCGCTCCCGGTCGCAGGTTCTCCACGACCACGTCGGAGACCGCGACGAGCCTGCGAAGAATCTCCTGCCCCTCCGGATGCTGCACATTGAGTGCAAGGCTCATCTTGTTGCGGTTATAGGCCATGTAGCCGAAGGCCTTCTTCGTGCCGTCGCGCGTGGCGAAAGGGGGAATGGCCCGTCGGGGATCGCCCTTGCCAGGCCGCTCGATCTTGATCACCTCGGCGCCAGCGTCACCGAGGAGCATTGTGCAGTACGGTCCACTCATGTACTGCTCGAGCCCGATAACGCGAATCCCGGACAGTGGGTGCGGTGTCAGAGATGTCACCGAAGCCTCCGCTTCGTCGCGTGGGAGGGCCGGGAGATCACCGTTCAGCTTCCGACCCACTCCACGAGCGTCGAAACGCCCATCCCAACGCCGACACAGAGCGTGGCCAGTCCATAGTAGGGCCGCTGCTCGGAGGGGGCACGTCGTTTCATCTCGTGAAGGAGGGTGACGAGAATGCGTGCCCCCGAGCATCCCGTGGGATGCCCGAGCGCGATGGCGCCACCGTTCACGTTGGTGATCTCCGGACGAAGGCCGAGCTCGCGCATCACGCCGAGGGACTGGGCCGCGAACGCCTCGTTCAGCTCGATCAGGCCAATTTGGTCGAGCGTCAGGCCCAGTCGACTGAGTAGCTTCTCTGTCGCGGGGATCGGGCCGTATCCCATGACGCCCGGATCGACGCCCGCCACCGCCGACCCAACCCATCGCGCCATCGGCTTCAATCCGAGCGCTGCTGCCTTGTCGCGGCTCATGAGGAGCACAGCTGCCGCCCCGTCGTTGATCCCGCTCGAGTTCCCGGCGGTCACGGTGCCGCCCGTGCGGAACGCCGGTTTCAGTCCGGCGAGCAGCTCGAGTGATGTGTCGAGGACGTACTTCCCGTCTTCCACACGGTACCGAGGATGCTCATCGGTCTGGACGTGCACCGGTTCACCCCTGCGCTGCGGAACCGGGATCGGCACGATTTCGTCCTTGAACCGGCCGGCGTTCACCGCGTCGACGGCGCGGCGGTGGCTCTCCACCGAAAAGGCGTCTTGGTCATCACGGGAGATCTGCATTGCCTCCGCAATGTTCTCAGCCGTCTCCCCCAGGCTCACGATGGGGTAGAGCACATCCATTTTGGGGTTGTTGAATCGCCATCCCACCGTGGTGTCCCAGATGGTCCAGTGGCCCACGGGTTGCGGCCGTTCGGGTTTCGGGACGACCCAGGGCGCGCGGCTCATGGTCTCGACGCCCGACCCGATGAAGACGTCCCCTTCACCGGCGAAGATTGCCTTGGCCGCCTGATTGACGGCCTCGAGCGCGGAGGAGCAATTCCGATTGACGGTGACGCCGGGCACTTCGACTGGAAACCCCGCGAGGAGCACCGCCATCCGTGCCACATCTCGGTTGTCCTCGCCGGCCTGATTGCCGCAGCCCGCATACACGTCGTCTATCAACGCCGGATCGATCCCCGTGCGACGGATGAGACCCCGTAGCACTTCGGCCAACAGGTCGTCGGGCCGGACGGACGAGAGCGCGCCGTTGTGTCGCCCGATGGGCGACCGAACTGCATCGATGATGACGACGTCTCGCATGCTACTCTATCGCTGAGGCCCCAATGGCGGACGACGCTTTCGGGCTCCGAGCGGGGGCACCATCCACCAGGTCGTTCACGAACTCCCCAAAGCGCTCAGCGGCCTTATGGAGCCGCGGGTGATGCCGTTCGATGAATCGGTCGGGATCAGGATCCTCCCGAAAGGCCGCGAGCAGGCCGTCCGCCTGCTCGTCGGTCGACGACAGATAGAGCGCCAACTCCTCGTCGGTGTGAATGCCACGCGCGATGAGCTGCTCGTGCCATTTGCCGAAGCACGGGTACACGTAAAAGGCTCCTGCCGGCTCGACGCACGGGATACCCAGGCGCGCCATCGTACGATAGAGGAAACGGGTCCGCGCAGCGTGCATCCTTGAGCATAGCGCGATGTACTCCTCGATGTCCGGGTCGTTGGAGTAGGCGACGAGTGCGGCGTATTGGACCGGCGCCGCGACACAGGTCCAAATATTGGACGCAATGTTCTCGATGGCGTGGGCGAGCCGCTTCCCCGCACTCCAATTGGGCAGCACGGCTGTGCCTAATCGCCAGCCGCCCAAGCTCAGATGCTTACTGAGCCCTCCGAACACCACGGTTCCTTCCGGATAGTGCCGCGCGATGGAGACGTGCGGAGTCGAACCGAAAGTCGTCAATGCGTAGATCTCGTCGCTCAACACCATCAACTCGTGCTCGCGGGCGAAATGCGCAAGGGCTTCGACTTTCTCCGGGTGCATCATGGTGCCCGTGGGGTTCTTCGGGCTGTTGACGATGAAGACCTCGGGGTTGCCCCACACCGCACGTTCCTCCTCAATGCGCTTCTCCAGGACCTCCAGCTCGAGCTCGTAGTTCACCTCGGGGCGCGTTGGCACGTACGTGACCGGCTTTGCCAACAGGTGGGCCTGTGGACCATACGACACCCACGACGGCTGGGGCAGAATGATCTCCTCGCCGAGCGCCAGCATGCATGAATAGATGAGCGACTTGCTCCCGGGACCCACCACAACCTGCTCGGGCGCTGCGTCAATCCCGAACTTCGCCCCGTAGTACTCGGCGATGGTACGCCGAAGCTCAGGGATGCCGAGTGCGGGGAGATAGCTTCGGCGCTGGTTACTCGCCGCCAGGGCCTCGGCCACTTTTGGGTGAACGGGGAAGCGAGACTCACCGAAGGCCAGGTGATAGACGTTTCTTCCGTCGGCCCAAAGTTCGCGGACCCGGTCGTTGATCCTAAGCGTGGCGGAGGCCCTGAGCCCGCGGATCCCGGCTCGGGAGAAACGGATCGGCTTGAAGCGCTGGGGCACAGCCACTCCATTCAGGAGTACGACCCGACGGCCTGATCGGCCGCGGAACATGGACGGCACGATAGGAGAAAAGGGGTGCCAGGCGCAAGTGCATCCGCGCGAGCGGCTTCCCGCAGCTCGAGGAGAATATCGCCGCGGGTCACCTTGTCAGGTGCCGTCCCTACCAGGGATACGTCGGAGGATCCAGGTGCTCGACTAGGTAATCGATGCGACGCTGGGACGCGTGCCGCCCGGCGGGCCCCTGCAGGCCGTGTCGATTCCCGGGGTAGAACATGAGGTCGAACCCCCGTCCTGCTTCGACAAGCGCGTCGATGAGCTGAATCGTGTTGCCCGGGTGGACGTTGTTGTCCACGCTCCCATGCATGAGCAGCAACTTGCCCTCGAGGTTCTCGGCATAGGGAAGTGCCGACCCCAGGTCATAGCCTTCCTCGTTCTCCTGGGGCGTTCGCATGTACCGCTCGGTATAGATGGTGTCGTAGTTCCGCCAATCGGTGACTGGTGCGTGAGCGACCCCGACATGGAACACGTCCGGTTCCTTGAGGAGTGCCAACACGGTCATGTATCCGCCATACGATCCCCCATAGATGCCGACCCGTGACCCGTCGACGTACGGCCGCTCTGCGATCTGCCTGACGGCCGCGGTCTGATCGGCCAGGTCGACCTGTCCTAACTTCAAGTAGGTCTCCGCCTCGAACGCCTTGCCCCGGTTTCGCTCGCCGCGGTTGTCGACCCGAAACACCATGAACCCCAACTGCGCTAGCCGCTGATCGAAGCTCGAACCGTAGTAGCGGTTGCTGATCGCTTTGGAATGCGGCCCGCCGTACACTGGCACGACCAGCGGATATGCAACGCTGGGATCGTAGCCCGCAGGCTTGTAGAGCATTCCGTGAAGCTCGGTCACGCCGTCGGCTGCCTTGACCACGACCAGCTCTGGCGGTTCGAGGGCGAGCGAGTCCAGCCCAGCGGTGTGGGTGGTGGACAGATTCCTGATCAGCCGACCATCGGCATGATGGAGGTTCGCGGTCGGCGGGGTGCTGAACGACGAAAAGCGATCGACGTAGTATCTGCCGGCCGGATCCATGCTGATCGCATGCGACCCGGGTTCGGTCGTGAGCTTCTCGCTCTGTGACCCATCCAAGCGCGTTCGGAATAGGTGCGTTTCGAGCCCCATCTCGGTGTGCCCGGTGAAATACACCCACTCCTCCTCGGCATCGATGCGGAGCACGCTTCCGACGGGCACCTCGCCGGACGTCAACTGGGCCAGCTCGGTGCCGTTTAGGTCATACAGGTAGAGGTGGCGCCATCCGGTCCGCTCCGAGCTCCACAGGAAGCGCCGGCCGTCGGAGAAGAGGTGGAAGTCATCGTGCAGGTTGATGAACGCGGGCTCACGCTCAGTCAGGATCGTACGGACCTGACCGGAGCGAGCGTCTGCGGCGAGCAATTCCAGTACGGACTGGTGCCGGTTGAGACGTTGCAACAGAATCTCGTCGCCTCCGGGCAGCCACATGGGACGCACGATGTAGTTGTCGGGCGTGCTGTCCGTTTCGACCTCGACTTCTTCGCCGGTCGCGATGTCGATGATTCGGAGGACAACAGTGGGGTTCGGTTCTCCGGCCTTCGGGTAGCTCTGGAGTTCCAGCTCCGCCTCGGCGGTGAGATCGTTCACAATGGGATACTTGTGCACGGCACTCTCATCCGACCGATAGTAGGCGAGCATCCGGCTGTCCGGCGAGAACCAATACGCGTCGCGCTGTGAAAACTCTTCTGGATACACCCAGTTGGGCCGTCCGTTGAACGTATCGAGGTTCCCGTCGAACGTGAGCCGCTTCTCGTTGCCGGTCACGGTGTTCGTGACGTAGAGGTCAAAACCCTTCACGTAGGCGAACTGGCTGAAGTCCGGCGAGTAGGTCCCATTCCACAGCTGGCTGCCGCCCATCCCACGCATCAGATCATCCGAGTACGGTTGGTGCTCGATCGCCGGACGCAGAAGTTGCCGGAGCCGGCGAGAATCGATGTCGTACAGGAAATGCGAACCGTCAACTGTGAATGTCACCGCAGCACCGGACTGCACGAACTCGAAGCGGTTGAACGGAAGGCCCTCGGTGCCTTCGCCGGTGATCGCTGCGTATTGCCGTCTGATGGCCTCTTGGGCTGCCCGATCAAAAAGGGGTGACTCGCCCTCGGTGGTTGGGTCGATTCGGTAGAACTGCATTCCGCGGTCAGCGTCCCGCCGGCTGGTGAGGTAGCCCTGCCCGCCAGGCAACCACCGGATCAGCGCGCTGCCTTCGACACTTGTGAGCCGTTCGCGTCTCATCAAATCGTAAAGCTCTTTGCCGCGGGTCTGGGCGTGAGCGTCCCGACCGAGGCCCAGCCCGAGTCCCAAGCTCACTAGAACCAGTACACCTGTCCGTGTCCACTTCATTGAATCGCTCCAAGCCGTGTCAGTCGCACGCATGATATTCGGGCGTCGCAGGTAAGGGTAGTTTTGGCGCTGGACAGGTGAAACCTGCCAGCCGGATCGACGTACGAGGTATTCACTGTGCCGCACGCTCCGCTATCTTGCACAGACTCCCGCGCTTTCGCGTGGGTCACCATAGAAGGATACGGGATGCCGCCTGGAAAGCCTGATCAGGAAGACACACGCTTCGCCCATTCGAAGTTGCTCGACGCCATCCCCGATGCCGTCGTGATCGTGGATCCAGATGGTCGGGTTGCGAACTTCAATCTGCGCGCCCAATCGTTGTTCGGGTATACGAGCCACGAGCTCATTGGTGAGCCAATGGAGCTGCTGCTTCCGGAGGCTCTGCGAGACCGACACGTAGCACATCGGGCGGAGTACTTAGAGAGCCCCCACGTTCGACCCATGGGTGTTGGGATAGATCTGTACGCACGGCGGAAGGACGGGACGGAGCTTCAGGTCGAGGTCAGCCTGGCGCCATTCCAATCCCCTGAGGGTCCACGCGTGGTCTGCACAGTCCGCGACGTCGCCGACCGCCG
The DNA here is from genome assembly GCA_039588055.1 of Gemmatimonadota bacterium. Lineage (GTDB taxonomy): Bacteria > Gemmatimonadota > Gemmatimonadetes > Gemmatimonadales > GWC2-71-9 > JAOTVV01. The sequence continues at coordinate 6,074 of JBDHAN010000055.1, forward strand.
ATCGACTCAGTAACCTGAGCGGAACCGGATTGGGGTGGGGCGGGCGTGTTCCGCCTACCGGTTCGTCACTCCCAGACGATCCTCAACAATCGGGCGCACGCCCGTCATGCCTGCGAGTGCTGCAAGTCGCAGTGCCTCTTGGGCGTCCAATCCAGCGGAATCCGCGAGCCACGCTCCCCACAACCCTGAGACTCGATTCCCTGAGCCGCAGTGAAGCAACATTGGACCCTCGTTGTTCTCTAACGCCGCAGCCAGGTCTGCTACCTGCTCATCGGTGATCTGCGTAAGCGGTGCCGCCATCGGGATGCTCACGTAGCGCATGCCGAGCGACTCGACCACAGCCTGTTCGTCCCAGTCGATTTCACCGTCGCCCCTGGTGTTGATAACGGTCCTGTAGCCCTGAGCCGCGAGACGTTCCAGCGTGGCAGGGGACGGCTGTCCACCAAACGTGAGGCTGCCCGTCTGCGCGCAGTTCGGCAGTCCCTCCACCGCGCAGGCGATCGGATCCTCAACGGCAGCATCGCTCGATGGGGTCGCGCAGGCGGGGAAGGCAACAAGGGCGAGAAACAGCAACTGGATCCGCATCGATCAGTCTCCCTCAAATTCGTCTAGGACACTAGGTGGGGCTGGCGCAAGATGGCCAGCCGGCTCCAGGCGTGTCCAGGTGTGTCCAGGCGTGTTCCATTATGGGCGCGGAGATTCGTGTGACCTTGTTGGCGTTCACCGGTCGTCGCAGATCTGGTAACTTGCCTAGAGCCGACCACTCACCTTTCGGCCCTTTGAGGAGCCGTGCTCGCTTCGTTCGTTCGATCTGGTATGCTGCTCACGTCGGGCGTTGCCGTAGCAGTTGCCTGCCATGTTACCCGGGCCCAAGTCACGCCTGCACCCGATGACCCATGCGTGCTGCAACGTGGCAGCGTCGGTGACACGCTCACGATTGGACTCGCCGGAGGCGCGCGACCCCAGCGCGATCCTCTCGTGCGTTCTGACGCCGAGCGTCTCATCGGCCGCCACCTGTACGAGGCACTGATCGACGTCGATTGCGAGGGGCGGCTGCATCCCGCCCTGGCCGAGTCGTGGCACACGAGCACGGACGGGACGAGTTGGATCTTTCGACTCCGCGAGGGAGCGTCGTTCGCCGACGGCAACAGGGTCACTGCGCCGCACATCGAGGCTACATGGAGTTTGTCGTCGCGGGACAGGGAGCGCTCGGCGGTTACGTCAGTGGTCGCAGCTGGCGATCGGGAACTCAGGATCGCGACGATCCAGGGACTTTCTACCTCGCCATCGTTGTTTGCCGACCAGCGGTATGTGGTGCGTGCCGACAGGGGCGATGCGGTGTGGCCGCTGGGGACTCGGGGGTACGTGGTCGAGTCGAGTACTGGCAGCGAAGTGTCCTTGACGCCTGCGGGCGGAATGCGGGGCGACCAACTGCCGGTCATCCGCGTTGCGTTCGGTCCCCGCGATCCGCGGGACTGGATCGACGCCCGATTGGACGTGGTCATCGTCCGCGCTCCGAGCGCGATCGAGTACGCCGAGTCTGTCGGCGAATATGCGCTGCTTCCGCTTCCGTGGACCCGGGTCTACGGACTCGTCACGGGAAGCGACACCCCGTCGGTCGAACGGTGGACGGATGTGTCTACTCTGCTGAGCACGGGGCTTGCGAGCACTGGGATGCGGGCTCCCACGGACACCTATTGGTGGGAGACTTCACCTGCCTGCGCGACCCCGGTGAATGAGGGGGGGCGCACCCCCAATCGTTCCGAGCGAATCGTCTACGTGATGGATGACGATGCGGCTCGGGGGCTGGCTGAACGGCTCGTCGCGGTGATGTCGTCTGTATCACCGTCCGACGGTGCACGGCGCACTGTGGCCGTTGGGCTCGATGAGACCGCCTTCGCAACCGCCCTGTCGGGCGGCACCGACGGGGGGTACATCGTCGACCTGCCGACCGATGTCCTGGACTCGTGCTCGGCCACGTCTGCGCTCGGCCGTCGGGTTCCGTGGATGGATCCGGCGCGATTCCGCACGGCCATCATTCCGCTCGCTGAAACTCGTGCGACCGCTATCGTGCGGGAGGGTGTTGGGCCCCTGCGCGTCGATCGGGAAGGCACACTGCACTTCCCGACGGCGACCAGTCGGTAGCCTCACTCGGACACATGACGTTCCGCTCCCGCCTCGCGATCGCTTTGCTCATGGTGGCCATCGTGCCGTTGGCAGCGCTGGGCCTTGCCATTCGACAACGCGTGAGCTCGCTGTTGGAGAGCCAATTCCAGCAGCGTGTCACGACGCTGGTCGATGTGATCCGTCAGGACCTAGATCGCCAGGATCGTATGGTCGCCTCGCGACTCGAGGCGATCGGCGCAGGAATGCAGGCCGACAACCGATTACGCCGGGGACTCCTGCAGCCAGGGATGAATCAGTCGTACGTGCTGGACTACGCGCAGCGGGTGATGAGCCAGAGCGGATTGGCCATCTTGCAGATTCAGGATGCCGCCGGACGAATCGCGAGTTCGGGCCACTTTCGCAACGAGTACGAGCTTGTGGACCCGGCGCTTCCGAACCTCTTGACCCAGGTGCCCGGGGGAAGAGCGATCGCCCGGGTGCGCACCGCTGAAGAACCGCTGCTCGGGCTCGTACGCATGGATTCGGTGATGATTGGCGCGCAGAGCTTCACGCTGGTCGGGGGTGTGCGTGTCGACACGGTGTCACTCTTCGCGCTGCAGGTCACCGACGAATTGTCGGTGACCCTTCGCCTTCCTGAGGACGGTGGTCGTCCCGGAGAGAGCGCTGCTGACTCTCTGATCGTGAGCGAATTTCCGCTTCCTTTCGTCGAAACCCGGATCGGTGGCGACCCCAACGTTGGGGTCGCCCGAATCGTGGTCGGGCACTCCTTGGCGCCGCTCGACGACGTACGGCGCTCGCTCAGCGCCTGGTTGGCACTCGCTATCGGTCTCTCGGCACTGGCGGCCGCGCTGCTCGCCGTGCACCTCTCTCGACGCATCAGCCGTCCTCTCGCCGAGCTGGCCGAGCGAGCGAGTGAAGTGGACCTGGACCGGCTCGACGTGTCGTTTGCCGGAGAACGGCGTGACGAGATTGGCGCGTTGGCGCGCGTCTTAGGGAGCATGACAGAGCGCTTGCGGACCAGTGTGCGGACGCTCAAGGAGGTCGAGCGGGAAGCCGCGCTCGGCGATCTCGCTCGTCAGGTGAACCACGATGTCAAGAACGGCCTGATACCCATCCGCAACGTGTTTCGGCACCTTGGCGAGGTGGCACGGGACGATCCGACTCGGTTGCCGGAGGTCTATCGCGAACGGCAGCGAACGGTCGAGACGGCGGTCGAATACCTGGAGAAACTCGCGGCCACCTACGCTGGACTTTCGCCTCGTCTCGATCTCGTTCCGTGTGACGTCAATGCACTCGTGGGGCGGGTCATCCGCGGAATTTCTCCATTGTCCAATGTGACGGTGCAGCCCGAGCTTGCTGCTACCGCTCCGATGGCGCGCGCGGATGTACTGGCGTTGCGGCGTGTTGTCGAGAACCTCGTATCCAACGCGCTCGACAGTCTTGCACCTGACGGTGGGACCGTGGTCGTCACGACCAGCCACGAAGCTGACAAGAACGGTCTCCCGATGGTGCAGCTGTCCGTCGCGGACACGGGGAAGGGTATGACTGCCGACGAGTTGGATCGGGCCTTTGGGGATTTCTACACCACCAAGCCCCGCGGCACCGGTCTCGGACTTTCGATTGTCCGACGATTGGTGCGGGACTTAGGTGGCACGCTGCGGGTCGTGACTGAGCCGGGATCTGGCACGCAAATCTTCGTGGAGTTGCCTCGAGCGGAGGAGAGGGCATGACGCTCATCCTCGTCGTCGATGATGTCGCACCGATGGCGGAACAGTACGCCTATGACCTCGAGCGGGTCGGTGGGTATCAGACCGTGGTCGTGGCGGACGGGCGGGCCGCGCTCGAAGCACTCGTGACCCACGCCGTAGACTGCATGCTGCTAGACCTCGAGATGCCGCGGATGGACGGTTTCGAAGTGTTGCGGGAACTCTCGGCACAGGATCTCCGTGTCCCCGTTGTCGTCTACACCGGCACGGGGAACTACGAGCGTTGTGTGCAGGCGGTCAAGCTCGGTGCCGCTGGCTTCATTGACAAGGCCGAACCCGTGGAACGGGTCGTCCAGGAGATCGAGCTCGTGCTCGAGTGTCGGAGGCTCGAGCGCGAAGTAGCAGCACTGCGTCAGGACCTTGGTACCGACAGCCCACTCGGTGGGGACAGCCAACCCATGCGGGATCTCCGAGAGGCCATTGCACGGGTCGCGCCCGTGCCGAGCCCCGTGCTGATCGTGGGGGAGAGTGGATCGGGCAAAGAACTCGTGGCCCGTGAGCTCCATCGGTTGGGTCGGGGGGAGCGTCAGCCCTTTGTCGCGATCAATAGCGCGGCACTGCCGGAGAGCCTCGTCGAGAGCGAGCTATTCGGCCACGAGCGGGGTGCGTTCACCGGTGCGTCCACGACTCGCAAAGGCGCGTTTGAATCGGCAACTGCCGGGACACTGTTCCTCGATGAGGTCGGCGAACTCCCGGCGGGAACACAAGCGAAACTCCTTCGCGTGCTCGAACAGCGTGAGATCACGCGAGTCGGCGGCACGCGAACGATCGCAGTAGACACCCGTGTCATTGCGGCTACGAATCGCGACCTCGTGCAGGATGTGAAGGACGGCCGCTTCCGTGAGGATCTCTTCTATCGGCTCAACGTGCACGTCGTTCGCGTTCCGCCACTGCGCGATCGGCTGTCGGATTTGCCAGCCCTGGCCGCCGAGCTTTTGAAGGAGACCTGTCGACGGTTCGGCGTTCGGGTGAAGGTGCTGCATCCGAAGGCGCTGGAGCGCCTCATGGCGTACGAATGGCGTCGCAACAATGTGCGAGAGCTGCGGAACGTCATCGAGCGCCTGGTCATTGCCGCACCTGGCGACATGATCGGGCCGCAGCACGTCCCGGCCGACCTGCAGTCCGATCGTACCTCACCGCCGTCGACCGCCCGCAGCTTCCAGGATCAGAAGGCCGAGGCTGAACGGCGGATCCTCCTCACCGCCCTCGAGCGGAACGCGTGGCACATTTCCAGGACGGCGAAGGAGCTTGGCCTGGCGGACCACGCCAGCCTGCTCAAGATCATGCGCCGCCACGGCCTCAAAAAGCCGGACTGACCGCTCCATCCCATCGTGTCCGATCGGACACAAAAAACCTCTCCAAGTAGTGTCTGTTTGGACACAAAGTGCTGCTAATCACCTCATGTATTAGTTTATGTTGTCGATGTAAGACGATATTAAAAAACGATTTCCTAGCATCAGACAGCATGTAGGTCATTCCGGCCTACCTCCTGCCATTCCTAAGAAGCCGAGAACCACATCGTGAACCGGCGCGCTGCGCGCCACCGCAGAGGAGGTCATCATGTTGGTCACGGCTTTGGGCAGGGAATGGATGAGAGCGCGGTTGGGCGACGCACTCGTCATGGCGCTTCTGGTCTCCGTCTATCTGCTCACCGGGTGTGACGCGCCCGGTCAGAATCGCACCTCGCGGGGTCAGCGTGCGGCGGTCGCGACGGAACCAACGTCGGGTCCCGTCCAGGTGATGCCGGTGTCGCGTGAGGTCTCCGCGGCGGAGAATCCGGCACCGCTGGTCACCGGGCCCGTCACGTTTGAGGAGGCTGATAAGGCCTTCCGGAGCAAGCGATACGACGAGGCCACCGAGCTGTTCACGGCCTACGTCGAGCAGAAGCCCGAGAACGCATGGGGACACTTCATGCTGGGGCTGTCAGCTTGGAAGGCGAACGACGACGCGAAGGCCGAGACGGCGTTCACGGAGGCTCTGGCCCGCGATCCGATGCATGTGAAGAGCATCATGGGCTTGAGCCGGGTGCTCATAGAGACCGGACGTGCGGAGGAAGCGCTCGAGCACCTCGAGTCGGCCGCTCTGTTTGACTCCTCTTCCCAGGTCTTCCGTCTCGAGGGTCGGGCGCTCGAGGAGCTTGGGCGAGTCGACGAAGCCGCAGACGCGTATCTCGATGCGATCGCCATGAACGACACTGATGTCTGGGCGCTCAACAACTTAGGGTATCTCTATATTCGCGTTGGTCGCGAATCAGCGGCGCTCGGCCCACTGGCTCGAGCGGCCGAGTTGGCGCCCGATATCGCTGTGTTCCAGAACAACCTCGGCATCGCGCTCGAGCGGGCCGGCTTTCCGGGGAGTGCCGTCGAGGCCTATCGGGCGGCCGTTGCCGCGGACGAGCGGCAGGAGAAGGCACGCATCAATCTCGAGCGTGTTGAGGCGCGTGGGATCGACCTCGACGTCACCGTGGATCTCACTCAACTCGCGCAGCAATTCATCGATGAAGTCGTGAGCTGGCGCCGGGTGGCGGAGGTCCCGATTGACCCGTGGCAGCCGGATTCGACGGTACCACCCGATCCGCAGTCGATGAGGTGAGAGCTGTCCCGTCGCGCTGCGACAGCCCGAAACGCAGCGGGGCCCGCCGTTCGGCGGGCCCCGCTCTTGTTCTCTCGGAAAGTGAGCTACTCGCCCGGCGGCCCGCTATTGACCCGGAGGTCCGTGACCAGCATCTCAACCGTCATGTCGCCGCCCTCGCCACCCCCCATCATCTGTTCCATATTCTGCATCTGCTGCTCGAGCATCTTCTCCATCATTTTCCGCTGCGCCTCGGGCATCTGCTCCATCTGCCGCTTGGCCTCTTCCATCTGCTGTCGCATCTCGGCCATGTCTGCCTCGGTCATGCCCATCGCCTCCTGCATGCCGGTCATCCGCATGGTCATACGGAACGGATGCAGCATGCCCGCAACGTCGCGGTAGTCGTCGAGATCGATGGTGCTCGTGACATCGTGGTATTCACCTTCGTGACTCATCTGCCCGTCCACGACCATGCGCCGCATGACTAACTGATCGGTGTCGACATAGACGGTCACCTTCTCGGCCCGGAAATCCTGCTCCTCCTCGGGCGACATGCTCCTCGCGTCGAAGTCGATCGCGTCCGGGTCGTTCACGACCAGCACGTGCACACGATGTCCTGCTACCTCGTCGCGGCCTGCGTAGTCGAAATGCTCGGCCATCCTTGGTGCGTCGGTATAGAATTCCTCCCACCCCTGATCCTCATCGCCTTCTGCATCCATCGCCATACCACCAGTCATGGTCTTACGCAGACGGAAGACGGGGCTGCCGTCGACCATCTCCTTTTCGAAGTACTGAGTGGTCTCGAACCCCATGACTTCTTGAACGATCGTGTAGTTCTCTACGCCCCTCAGGCGACGCACGTGCGCGTCGTACATTCGATTCAGAACGTCCGAGGACGATTGCGCAACCGCACTCGAGCCCACGAGTGGAATGGCTGCGAGGATAAGCGCCAACGCGCGGACAGAATCTCGCATGGAGCCTCCAGCGGGATGGGAATGGTGACCCGCAATGATAACCGTGCGCACGGCGTCGTGGGTAGGGAGGGCCACAGGCAGCGGCGGCGCAGGATGGCGACGACGGGGCGGTGACTGGGCGCCTGAACGGAGTCCCTCGCCAGAGTGTCGAGGTGTGTACCACTGGCGCCGACCCGTCCGCCGTCCGAAGATTCGTGCCGTACCGAATGACAGGTCCACCCGTTATCTGGTCTGAATCGGAGACTGCGTAATGAATCGCTTGCTGGTCCCGTTGCACGGGGGGGGATCGCTCAAGAAGTGGTGCATCCAACTCCTCCCCGTCGCACTCGCGCTGTCAGCCATCGCCGCGGTGCTGCAACCGGCTCGTGACGTCGCGTGGGGAGCGAATGGACACCGCGTCGTCGCGACCATAGCCGAGCGACACTTGTTGCCGATCGCTCGCGTGAGAATTCGAGAACTGATCGGTCCCTCCCCGTTGGCGCGGATCGCGAACTGGGCAGACACATACCGGGGAACGTCGGAAGGGGCGCACACGGCGAGCTGGCACTACGTGAACGTGCCGCCGGGGCAGGACTATGTAGACCCACCCGGGGACACGACACAGAACATCATTCAGGCCATGCGACTCCAGGAACGCATTCTACGCGACACGACCCGGAGGCGTGACGAGCGCGCTATGGCCCTCAAGCTTCTGGTCCACTTCATCGCCGATATCCACCAGCCCTTACACGCTGGGATGGCCTCAGATCGTGGCGGGAACCGTGTCGAGGTTCGATGGTTCGGCGAGCCGACGAACCTCCACACCGTATGGGATTCGCGGCTGGTGGAGGATCAGCACTTGAGCTACACCGAGTATGTGGGGTTTCTGGACTTTGCTGAGCCGCACGAGATCGCGATGTGGCAGGCCTCGGACTATCTGATGTGGATGCGGGAGTCCCAGGCGCTCCGCGATACGGTCTACGCGTTGCCTCGCGCGAACGAAGGAGAGGTGCCTGATCTCCGGTGGGGGTACAGAGATGCCATGACCCCAATCGTGGAGCGCCGCTTGCTTCAGGCGGGGATTCGTCTGGCCGGGGTGCTCAATCGAGTGCTTGGAGGGTTCCCGCAGGAGTGAGCGTCAGGAGCGCTAGTCCTCGTGGCGCTCCAGCCGATGCCGCAGCTCGTCCCACAGGCGGCGGAGCTCTCCCAGGACACTCGAGCGGGAGCGCGAGCGTCGAGCGCTCCAATAGGGGGAGCAGCTTTCCTCGGGCGCGGTGCCCCTCAGGAACACCTCGCGCTCCCCGCGGCACCCGGGGCCCGCCACGAGGCCGGTTTCGCGATCCACCTCGACGACCTCGACGCCGCTCGGCATGGTGAACTCGTCACCACCGTCCTCACCCAGGGCGTCCGCCATGAAGTGTGCGAAGATGGGTAGTGCGGCGGTGGCGCCGGAAGACCCGACGCTGCGGCTGTCATCAAATCCCACCCAGACACCGACTGCGAGTTCCGTCGTGTATCCGACGAACCACGCGTCGCGAAAGTCATTTGTGGTCCCCGACTTTGCGGCGACCGGGCCGTCGAACCCCATCGCGCGCAAGCCCTGCCCAGTCCCGCGCTCGACGGCGCCACGCAATGCGGATGTCACGAGGTAGGCTTCCCCGGAATCAAATACGCGATGCCGCTCGATATCCGCCTGGTGCAAGACCTCGCCCGTGCGGTCGATCACACTCAAGGTCGTGAGCGAGTTCGCGAGGTGGCCTTCTGCGGCGAACACACCGTATGCGCGGGTCAGCTCAAGAGGAGTCAGCTCGAATGCCCCCAAGGCAATACTTGGGTAGGGGCGCAGCCGGCTTTCAATGCCCAGCGAGCGGGCGGTTCGCACGATCCGCTCTGGTCCCACAGCGAGGCCTAGCCGCGCGAATGGCACATTGAGCGATCGCTCCAATGCTTCGCGCAGGGTCAGGCGACCGCGATAGCGCCCGTCGTAGTTGACGGGCTTCCACTGCCCGACAGGAGTCTCGACCGAGAGCGGGGTGTCGTCGAGCATTGACGCAAGCGTAAACGTCGCTTCGTCTCCGTCCTCTGGCCGGGCCACAGCGGTGAGTGCCACGATGGGCTTGAATGCGCTTCCGGGCTGCCGTCTACCGTGCACCGCGCGATTGAATTGCGACGCGGCGTAGTCGCGCCCGCCCACCAGTGCCAGGATTTCCCCTGTTCGAGGATCGAGCGCCACCAGTGCGGCCTGCACGGGTGCGCTGTCACTCACCAGCCTGGGATGGCGCGCTTCGAGCCGTGCCAGTCCTCGCCGAACAGCGTCGGCCGCGATCTGCTGCAATTGAGCGTCCAAGCTGGTAAACACCGCAACCCCACGCTCGAAGAGAGCGGGCCCATGCGCAGCTTCGAGTTGCGCAGTCACGAGGTCAGTGAAGTAGCGTGCGCTCGGTGATCGCTCCGGCTCCTGCCTCAGTTCGAGCCCGCGTTCGACAGCGGCACGGTAGTCACGTTCCGAGAGCGATCCCTGCTCGAGCATCAGTCGCAATACGAGATCGCGTCGGCGGGTCGCGGACTCGAGATGGCGAAATGGCGAGTAGAGACTCGGACCGCGGATGATGCCGGCGAGGAGAGCAGCCTCGCTCACGTTCAGTGCCGTCACGTCTTTTCCGAAGAAGAACTGTGCCGCGCGGCCGACGCCGTGAATCCCAAGCGAACCGTCTTGTCCTAGGTACACCTGGTTCAGGTACGCTTCGAGAATTCGGTCCTTGTCGTGGCGCCATTCCAGCACCAGCGCCATCAGGGCTTCTCGGAGCTTCCTGACGGCCGATCGGCGCGACGAGAGGAAAAGGTTCTTCGCGAGCTGTTGCGTGAGTGTGCTGGCGCCTTCTTTGACGCGTCTCGCCTGCAGGTTGGCCACCGTTGCGCCGACGATTCGCGTGAGGTCGAGTCCGGAGTGGTCGTAGAACCGGTGATCCTCGATCGCGAGGACGGCGTCGAGGAGGTGAGGTGGCACGTCGGTGAGTGGAACGGGAACGCGGTCCTCCCGAGAATCGGCGTGCACGCTCCGGAGCAGCTCCGGTTCGAGCAGAACATAGGATAGGGAACGACCGTCCTCGTCCCGAAGGCTGCTGATGCGCCCGCCCCAGCTCCGACGAATCGTGGTCAGCCCGCCGGAATACACCTGGTCGTAGTGTCGAAACCCTCGGCGTCCGATCGTCCACGTCCAGGAACCGAGTCTGTACTCGCCCGCGCGAACCGCGCCCCTGCGAGTTTCACGATATCCCAGGCGGTCGAGCTGGCTGCCCAGCACGGCACGGTCGAGCTCCATGCCCGGTTGCAGTACCACAGGTCGCGCGTACAGACGGGTGGGGGCGTCGAGCGGTGAGCGGTCCAGGTTTGCGCGAACGAGCGCATCGACGGTTATCGATGTGGTCGCACCACCGATGACGACCACGATAGCGCCGAGCGCTACGACGGTCCTGGGTTGGCGGCGCTTCCAGTTGGAGAAACGCATCCGCGCTCTCAGAGGTAGGTTCTCAGGGATCCCTACGAGACTGGATGCGTGGCTGTTTCGGTTGGTCGCGGGTACGCGATCACCCGAGGTCGAAGACGCTGGACGCGTCTCCGACCTCAGGATTGGTGCTGCTCTACGCGGCCTTCAACTCAGACGTGCAGTTGGCGCAGCGCGTCGCCTTGATGGCGACTGTCGAGTAGCAGAAGGGGCAGTTCTTCTTGTCCGGCGGTGGCGGCGCCGCCTCGTCCTTCTTCTGCATGCTGACCATCGCGCGCACCAAAAGGAACACGGCGAAGGCGATGATGACGAAGGCAATCACGTTGTCGATGAAGACCCCGTAATTGACGGTGACGGCCTCGGCGTCCTCCGTCGCCTC
>JBDHAN010000056.1:0-15292 GCA_039588055.1 Gemmatimonadota bacterium
GACGCTGGGGTCCGCCGGCGCAGGCGGAGCGCCCGCGTCCGCAGCAGGCGTCTTGGGAAACCGTCGGGCGACGGCGGCGTTCGACCCCGGAACAGGATCTCATCCGCATCATGCTTCGCGCGCCAGGGTGGCGGTCGCGGGTCGCGGAACAGTTGGAGACCCTTTCGGCACGAGATCCGGTTGAATGGGAGCTGGTCGCGCACGTCGCGAAGAGCGATCCCGACGTCTCAGGCGGTGAACTGTTGGAGCAAGTCGCTCCAGAGGCACGGCCCATCCTGGCGCGGCTCATCGCGGAACCTCCCGGCGAGCTGGCGGAAGACGCTACCGTGGATGGAGCACTCAAGAAGATCGAGAGTCGGACGATCGAGAAGCGGCTTCGCCAAATCGATCGCAGGATCGTGCTGGCGGATGATGAAGAGAAGCTCGCGCTTGCGCGCGAAAAAGAGGTACTCAGCCGAGAGATTTCGGCACTCAATCCGGCACGTTGGAATGTTATCAAGAAAGGGAGGACTAGCAGTGCACGCTGATCTACAGGCGCTGTTGCATTTGCAGGAGAAGGACAAGGTCGTGATGGACATCGAGGCGGAGATCCAGGCCCTCGAGCCAGAGCTCGAGGCACTGGATACTGAGATCGAGGAAGCGATGGCTCAGCTGGATGCGGTGCAGACTCGTGCCGACGAAGCGGACAAGCGTCGCCAGGACCTCGAGGCCAAGATCGAGGGCTATCGGCTCATGCAGGAACGCCGTCGTCAACGCCTCGAGTGGGTGCGGGGTGCTAAGGAAGCATCGACGTTGATGGCGGAGCTCGATCTCGCGCGGACGGTGCTTGCCAAGGAGGAGGCAGAGTGGGTGCGGTCAGCCGACCGGGTGCAGGAGGCCAGGGAACTGGTCTCTGAGCAGGATGCCAGGGTCGTCGAAGTCAAGGAGGCGCAGGCGCCCAAGCGTGAAGAGCTCGCGGCGAAACTCGCCGAGTGCGACGAGCGGCTGGGCGTGGCCAAGGCCGATCGCGAGGAGACCGCCAAGGGAGTAGACGCATCGCTGCAGGATAAGTACGAGCGGATTCGGCAGGGCCGGGCGCCACTGGCGCTCTATGCGCTGCGAAGCGGTGCCTGCGGACACTGCTTCACGTCGGTTCCCCTCCATCGTCGGCAAAAGCTGCAGACTGGAGAGACCGTCGAGGCATGCGAGGCGTGCGGGGTGTTGCTCTACAACGAGGGTGAATGACCGCCATTGCCCCGCGGTGGGCGGTCAGGGGTGATGCCGACCCCGCGGCCGTCGACCTTCTCGTTCGTTCGCTCAACATCCCTCCGACGCTGGCGGCGCTCCTCGTACATCGAGGCTTCGCCGACCCCGACGATGCCAGGCGTTTCCTGCGTCCCTCGCTCGACTCACTGAGCGATCCGGCCCACCTCCACGATGTGGACCGTGCCGTCGATCTGATTACCGGTGCGGTGCGACACGGGCATCGCATCCTCGTACACGGCGACTACGACGTGGATGGGCAGTGCGCGACCACGTTGCTGACGCGAGTCCTTCGAGAAGCCGGCGGCGATGTCGTGCCGTTCGTCCCTCACCGCGTGCGCGATGGATACGACTTCGGACCGGCCGGCTTGGAGAAGGCGCGGACGTCCGGTGCCTCGCTCGTCGTCACCTGTGATTGTGGCACGACGGCAAGCGAAACGGTCACCGCGGCGCAGGCGGCCGGCATCCAGGTTGTGGTCACGGATCATCACCTCCCCAGCGTGTTCGCGCCGGCCGACGCGATGGTCAATCCGCAACATCCCGACTGTCCTGCTGGGCTCGAGATGCTGTGCGGCACCGGTGTCGCGTTCAAGCTGGCCCAGGCATTGGTGCGTGAGTTAGAGCTTCCGGACAACCTGCCGCTTCATCTGCTCGATCTTGTGGCGTTGGCGACGGTGGCCGACGTGGTGCCGCTCGTCGGGGAGAACCGGATTCTCGTCCGCCATGGTCTCAAAGTCCTCGCAGCCTCGCGATGGCCGGGTGTGCGCGCCCTCGTCGAAGTTGCCGGCTTCAAGGGGAAGGAAATCCGGGCCGGGCACGTGGGCTTCATTCTCGCCCCACGCCTCAACGCCGCCGGCCGGATCGGTGATGCCATGGATGGCGTTCGCCTGCTGTTGTCCGACGACCCCGTCGAGGCTCGGAAGGTGGCGGTGGCGCTCGAGACAACGAACGCGCGACGCCAAGCGATGGATGAGGAGATGTTGGGAACGGCGGTCGAACTGGTTGAAAAGACCGTTGACCTGGACGAGACGTTCGGACTGGTGGTCGCCCAGGACGGTTGGCATGCAGGTGTGATCGGACTCGTCGCGTCGCGTCTCGTCGAGCGATACTCGCGTCCCACCATTGTGATCTCTGTAGAGGCTCAAGAAGGGAAGGGCTCTGGCAGGAGCATATCCGGGTTCGACCTGCACGATGCGCTCACGGAGTGCGCGCCGCTGCTCACGCGATACGGCGGGCACAGGATGGCGGCAGGTCTCTCCATCGACCGCGATCGCATCGACGAGTTTCGGGAGACGTTCAATCGCGTGGCCCGCGAGCGCCTTATGCCGGAGGACCTCGTGCCAACCCAGCGGATCGACGTGGTCGTACCGGTGGAACAGATGAATGACGAGTTGGAGCGCCTGTTTCGGCACCTTGAGCCCTGTGGGGCCGGCAATCCCGCGCCGGTGCTCGGCATTGCGGGAGGCGCGGTGCGGAACCATCGAGTGGTTGGAGCCAATCACCTGCGGTTTTCACTTGCCGATCGCACGGGTGCCATCAATGCGATCGCGTTCAACTGGGCCGATCGCCTTCCCGACGACTGGTGGCGGCAGCCGCTCGACGTGGCGGTCAAGCTCGACCGCAACGAGTTTCGGGGCGAGAGCACGCTGCAGGCGCGGGTTGTCCAAATACAACCCGCTCGCTGACAGGAGAGCGACGTATCGGTGCGGATCATTGCGGGCGAGTTCAAGGGGCGCCGCCTCGAGCGACCGGACGATCCTCGCGTTCGCCCGATCACCGATCGCCTCAAGGAGTCGTGGTTCGGCATCTTGACTCCGCACCTCGCGGGTGCCACCGTGGTGGACCTCTTTGCCGGATCGGGCGCGCTCGGGCTCGAGGCCGTCTCACGCGGAGCGACCCACGTGGACTTTGTGGAGTTGGCAGATGCATCACTCGCGGCGCTCCGGGCCAACATCCAGACAGTCGGTGCGGAGAGCCGCACGCGAGTCCGCCGCGCCGATGCGCTCCGCTTCGCGCAACGTCTGGGTGCCAAGGCTTACGACATCGCCTTTGCCGATCCGCCGTTCTCGACCGACCACGCCGAGCGTGTCGTTGCTATCTTCCGAAAGACACCCTTTGCGGGCATTCTGGGGTTGCAGCATCGAACGGCGCTGGTGCTGGACGGCGATGAAACCCGGCGCTACGGTACCCACGCCCTCACCTTCCTCTATGCGCCATGACTCGAAACGCGATTTATCCTGGCTCCTTCGATCCCGTGACGCTCGGTCACGAGGACATCGTGCGCCGCAGCCTATACTTGGTCGATCGGGTGATCGTAGCCATCGCGGCGAATCCGGCGAAAGAGCCGCTCTTTTCGCTCGACGAGCGGCTGGACCTCCTGAGGACGGTGTTCGATGATGACCCGAACATCGAAGTGTCCTCTTTCGAAGGTCTGCTTGCGGACTTCGCGCGAACGAAGAAGGCGAACGTGGTGATCCGTGGGCTCCGGGCGGTGAGCGACTTCGAGTACGAGTCGCAGATGGCACTCATGAACCGACAGCTCTATCCCGAGCTGGAGACGGTGTTCTTAGTGCCGGCGCTCCACCTCACGTACTTGAGCTCGAGCCTGGTGCGGGAGATTGCGCACCTGAACGGTGATGTAAGTGCCTGCGTTAGTCCACCGGTCGAGAAGGCACTCCGGAAGAAACACGGTCGATGAGCTTTCGGGCGCATGTCCGACACGCGGCCGCGGCCCATGGGGGCACGGTCGTGCTCGCGGAGGGGTGGGACGAGCGGGTCCGTCGTGCTGCGGAGATCCTCGAAGCTGATGGCTTGGCGCATGCCGTGTTGCTCGATCGATCGATGGAAGGCGACGCACGGCTCGGTCGCGTGGCAGATCTTCTGGCCGCGCGCAAGCCGGAGGACATTCGCAATTCCGCCCACGCACGGGAGCTTGCGGCCGATCCGCTGCGTTTCGCGGCCGCATTGGTTGCACTGGGCGAGGCCGATGTCGCGGTCGGGGGCGCTACGTGCCCGACCACAGATGTCATTCGGGCGGCACTGTGGGCAATCGGGTCCGCCGACGGCATCAGGACGGTCTCGAGCTCGTTCTACATGGACTTTCCCGTAGAGGGGTTCTCCTTCAGGGACGGTGAATGTGGGACTGTCGAGGGTGACAACGGTGTGGGCGATACGGTGCTCACGTTCGCCGACGCTGGTGTGGTGCCCGACCCGACGGCTGAGCAGCTGGTGGAGATCGCGCTGAGTGCGGCCCACGACCGTCGGCTCGTCGTCGGGGACGAGCCCGTCGTCGCGTTTCTGTCCTACTCGACCAAGGGAAGCGCCGATGGTCCGACCGTCGAAAAGATGCGCACTGCGGTCGAGCGATTTCGCGCAGTCGCGCCCGATATCGTGGCCGACGGAGAGCTCCAGGGCGACGCCGCGCTTGTCCCGGCGATCGCTCGACAAAAGGCCCCGGACTCCTTTGTGGGTGGGTGTGCCAACATCATGGTGTTCCCCGACCTTGACAGCGGGAACGTGACATACAAACTGGTGCAGCGCCTGGCAGGCGCGACCGCGACGGGGCCGATTCTTCAGGGCCTCGCTCGACCAATGATCGACGTCTCCCGTGGTGCCACGGCAGACGATGTTGTGGATGGAGCAGCGGTAGGAATTCTCCAGGCCGCGAGCTCGAACTCGGGTTCATCTTCGGAGGGAGCATGAGTTTCTCGGTGCGGAAGGACGAAGCGAGGGGTGTGGTCATCGTCGGTGTCGACGGACAACTGATTGTCGGCAATCGGCACGAGCTCAAGAAGAAGGTGCTCGACGCGGTGGAAGCAGGAGATCTCAAGTTCGTGATCGATTTCGCCGCGACGGGATACATCGATTCGTCGGGACTTGGGGTCCTGGTGTCGCTGGCCAAAAAGGTCCGCGAGGCCGGCGGCGAGTTGAAGCTCGCTGCGCTGAACGACGATTTGCGCACCCTTTTCGAACTCACCAAGCTGGACACGCTGTTCACTATCATGGATTCGACGGAGGAGGCTGTCGCAGCGTTCTGACGCCGTGACAGCACCGCTCCGTCTGGTCGTTCGGCGTCGCGAGGTTCATCCTCCCGATGCCGCCCCCCTCCGAGTCGAGATCTCCGTGCGTGTCCCGACGGATCTCGACGTCGTGGAGGAGGCCGTCGACCTCGTCGCACGTCATTGTCTCGCCAGCGGCATCTCTCCACGGGCAGCGCGCTTCATCGTCCGTGTCGCGCTGTGTGAGGCACTCGCGAATGCAATGCAATACGGCAATCAACTCGATCCCGAGAAACGCGTGGATGTGCGAGTCCAGGTTGACAACGAGCGCCTCACGCTGGACGTGCGGGACGAGGGCCAGGGATTCGACCCCACAAGCATTCCCGATCCGACCGACCCGACTCGGGTTGCCCTCGATCAGGGGAGAGGACTCTTCCTCATCCGGCAGCTCATGGATGAGGTGCGCTTCAACGAGCAAGGGAACGCGATCTGCATGATCATGCGCCGCACCTAGAGCGGCTCAACGCCGTTCTCCAGTCGCTGGGCAGCATGACGGGCTGCCGGTTGCGGCTGTGGCGGGCCGGACGCGGTCGGCTCCGTCCCGTTGTGGGGACGGAGCATGCCGAGCCGCCAAGCGTCGACATCGGTGAGGACGGGCTGGTGCAACCGATCGATCAAGGTCGCCGACTCGTCAACGTGCCGGAGCTCGGCAGCTACTGGTATGAGATCGTGGATCCCCAGGTGGACCCGGTCGACCTGGAAGTAACACTCACACCCATCTTGACACGCCTGCTCGAGAGTGAGGGGGAAACGCTCGCCCTCGCCAAGCAGCTCGCCTCGCGCTACGAGGAAATCGAGCTTCTCTACACCATCAGCGAGATCCTGGGACATACGACCCGCCTGGAAGCGGCGGCTGAGGTGATCCTACGGGAAGTGAGCGACGTGGTCGGGGCACGGCGTGCCTCGGTCTTCGTGCACGACGAGTTGGGTGGGGTCCTGCGTGCCGTTGCAGCAATCGGTAAGCCGGTCGAGGAGCTTCCACCTATCCCGGTGGGAGCTGCCGACTCGATTACCGCTCGGGCCTTCCGCACCCGGATGACCGTCGCGAACGATCCCGAGCAGCCGCGCGGGCAACCCGACAGCAAACGGCAAGAGGAACGCGGCTATCGCGGCTCTGCCTACTTGTCGGTGCCGATCATCTATCGAGCGTCATCCCAAGAGACCCACCCTGTGGGCGTCTTGAATCTCACCGACCGGATCGGAAAAGACGCGTTCAGTGGCGGCGAGCGTCGACTGGTCATCGCCGTGGCAAATCAGATCGGCGCGGCACTCGAGCACACACGCCTGGTGGAGCGGGACCTGATTCGGCAGCGGGTGACCCGGGAGCTGGAGCTGGCGCACGGGCTCCAGATGAAGCTCTTGGTTTCGCCCGAGGTGTTGGGGAAGGGTGTCGACGTTGCGGCTCGGTGTCTTCCCGCCAAGAGCGTCGGCGGTGATTTCTACCACTTTGTGAGACTGTCCGAGGGGCGCATCGGTGCGATGCTGGGTGATGTGTCGTCGCACGGCTTCGCGGCGGCCCTCATCATGGCCTCCGTGCTGTCGGCGGCCGGCATTCATGCCGCCGAGGCCGCATCGCCCGATGATACCCTGCGGCGGCTTCTCGAGTCGATCGAAGAAGATCTCGCCGAGACGGAAATGCACCTCTCGCTGTTCTATGGTGTGCTCGACGCAGCCAGGCGGATGCTTCGCTTTGCGAACGCGGGCCATCCGCACGCGTTCCGCGTTTCCGAGAGCGGAGATGTCGAGCGACTGGCAGCGACGTGTCCACCGCTGGGCCTCACCGATCCCGGAGCCATCGTTGTGACCGAGACTGCATGGAAGCCTGGGCATGACCTCCTGCTCCTGTTCTCTGACGGCATCGTCGACGCCCGAAACGAAGCTGATGAGTCGTTGGGCGAAGCACGCGTCCTGCAAATCGTTCGCGATCGACACGGCGCACCGAGTAGCGATATCGTGACGGCGGTCCTCGCAGCGGCGAGCGAGTTCGAGGCCACAGCCCGCGACGATCGTACGATCGTTGCGCTTCGGATCTGAGTGGGACGCAGGCTCGGGCAGCACTTTCTCACCGACCCGGCGATTCTGGACCGGATCGTTGACGCACTCGAACCCAATCCCCAAGACCTTGTTCTCGAGATCGGTCCCGGCACGGGGACGTTGACACGTCGCCTGGCACCACGGGTGGGGTGGGTGGTGGCGGTGGAGAAGGATCGGGAGATGGTTGGAAGGGAAAAGGGGAAAGGCGTAAGGGGTAAGGTAGAAGGCGCAAGGGGTGAGAAAGAAGGCCTGTTTTCGAATATCTCGGTGATCGAGGCAGATGCTTTGGCACTTGACTGGCATCAAACTCTGAGCAATGTCCCTTACCCCTTACCTCTTACGCCTTCTCGCTTCAAGACCACCGGCAACATCCCCTACTACATCACGACGCCGCTGATCGACAAGGCGCTGACGCCGCCGCTTCCCTCGTGTATCGTGTTTCTCCTCCAGCGGGAAGTCGCAGACCGCCTGGTGGCGGAGCCGGGCAGCAAGACCTACGGGGCGCTCACCGTGGGGGTTCAAGCTGCGGCGAGTGTGGAGAAGTTGTTCAGCGTCCGGCGGGGCTCTTTCAGGCCGGCGCCAAAGGTCGACTCTGCGGTCGTGCGCATCGCACCGAGGCCTGCGCCTCTTGTGACCGAGCAGGAGCGAAGGCCGTTTCGCGAGTGTGTGCAGGCGTTGTTCGGCCGCCGCCGCAAGCAGATCGGGAACATCGTACGTGCGACGTCTTTACTCGAGCCGGATGCGGTAGGCGCGGCTCTTGTAGCGCTCGATATCGATCCGACGTCCCGCCCTGAGGTGCTCTCCGTCGAAACGCTCATTGCGTTGTTCCGCCGGGTGTATGCCGGTGAGGAGCGGCCGTGAGAGCGCACGTGACCCGTTAGATTGCGCGAATGCATCCCGTCCATGTGACCAGCGAAGTCGGCGTGTTGCGTGCGGTGTTGGTTCACGCACCGGGGCGAGAGCTGCGGGCCGTTACTCCCGGTACGCGCGAGGACTACCTCTACGACGACATCATCGACATCGAGTTCGCGGCTCGGGAGCACCGAATGCTCCGCGCGGTGCTCGAGCGATTTGCAGAAGTGTATGAAGTTCGCGACCTGCTGCGTGACGTGCTCGACAACGATGCCGTCCGGGAGCTGCTGATCAGCCGCACCACCGACATGGTGCGCTCGAGCGTGGTCGTGCGTCGCTTGGCTGACCTGCCCAGTGACGAGCTGGTGACGATGCTGGTGGAAGGAGAGGAAGAAGAAGGCGGGCCGATTGCGCGGTCACTGAATGCCGTGGGATACTCGCTCCCGCCCGTCCCGAACCTGTTCTTCACTCGCGACATCGGCATCGTAATCGGCGAGCACGTGGTGATCGGGTCGATGCGCCACGAATCGCGGTGGAGCGAGGAACTCCTCGTCAAGGCGCTGTTCCAGCATCACCCGAAACTCGCGAACGCCGGCATCCTCTATGACGGATCGGAAGAGCGGCGCCTCACCTATTCGCTCGAAGGCGGCGACGTGCATCCGCTGCGACCTGACCTGTTGCTTGTCGGGCACAGCGGCCGGTCGAGTGCTGTCGGACTCGATCACCTCTGTGATATCCTGTTTGACCGGACACCGGTAACCGACATCCTGGTGGTCATTCTGCCGGAAGAGCGAGTGGCGATTCACCTGGACATGATCTTCACGCAGGTCGATCGCAATCTTTGCGTCATCTCGCCGCCACACTTCGTCGGTCCCGGCCGTCTAGGTGTGCTGCACCGGCGGAAAGGGGGGCGGGCCGTCAGGGAAATGGACGATCTGTTTGCGGCCCTCAAGACCGTGGACTTCCCGCTGGAGCCGATCTACTGCGGTGGGCGTCACCGGGCCGAGCAGGATCGCGAGCAATGGGGCTCGGGCTGCAATGTCGTTGCGCTCGAGCCCGGTGTGGGCGTCGCGTACAAGCGGAATGATGCAACGCTTCACGAGTTCGCACAGGCGGGTTTCACGATCCTCGATGCCGCGGACTTCCTTGCCGACGATAAGGCCCTGGCCGCGGGTGACCGCGCGATCATCACGGTGAGTGGCGCCGAACTGGTGCGTGGTGGCGGTGGTCCTCGCTGCATGACGTTGCCGCTCAGGCGGGATGACGTATGACGCAGCCCGGTGTCCGCGCCACACCGCAGGGCACGCTCGTGGACCGAGCATTGCGGTACTTGGGAGACCAGTCGGCAGACAGTCTCACCCTCGCGCGCGATGTGCTCGGCATTGCCAGAGCAACTCGCGCGATTGCGGATCGCGTCGCGGTTGCACTCCTGGGCGCCGACCCTCGGGTGCAGCGCCTCCGTGATGGCCGTTGGGCGCTCGCCGCCAAGGCGGAACGGAGCGCTGTGTTGTCCTCATGCACGTTTGCAGTGGTGGATGTCGA
This sequence comes from Gemmatimonadota bacterium, assembly GCA_039588055.1. Taxonomy (GTDB): domain Bacteria; phylum Gemmatimonadota; class Gemmatimonadetes; order Gemmatimonadales; family GWC2-71-9; genus JAOTVV01. The sequence goes on from JBDHAN010000056.1 coordinate 9,729, forward strand.
GACCACCGGGAGCCGCGCCGGGCGCGGTGACCGGGTTACTGAGATTGCGGTTGTGACACTCTCGGATGGCGAGATCGACGTGACGCTCGATGCCCTGGTGAATCCCGAGCGGCCCATTCCCTCGATTGTCTCACGGCTCACGCGGATCACCGATGACATGGTCCGCAGCCAGCCGACCTTCGCCGATGTTGCGGACGACGTCCTCGAAGCGCTGGCCGGCCGCGTGTTCGCAGCGCACAACGCCCGGTTCGACTGGGCCTTTCTTTCCCGAGAGCTTCGCCGCACCAAGGACCTGGCACTCGAGGGTCCCCGAATCTGCACCGTTCATCTGGCACGGCGGCTCATTCCCGGCCTTCGCTCACGGGGCCTGGACTCGGTTGCGGCCTACTTCGGAGTCGAGATCGAAAACCGACATCGCGCGGGAGGTGATGCCGTCGCGACTGCCAGGATTCTGCAGCGCCTGCTCGAGCTCGCCGGCGAGAAGGGTGTCACGACACTCGGCGAGCTGCGCGAGCTGGGCCGCCGCCGCCGTCCGCGCAAGACGGCCCTCCCGACCTCGGTGAAAGAGATATGAGTCTCGTAACGACGTTTCAGGTAGGCGCCCTCAGATGCCACGCCCTCGACGCGGGCCGCCAGCGGCTGGACGGCGGGGCAATGTTCGGCGTCGTTCCCAAGCCCCTCTGGGAAAAGCGCATCCCTGCCGACGAGTCGAACCGCATCCCCCTCGCGCTGCGCTGCCTCCTGATCGAGCACGATGCCGGCCCCGTCCTGATCGATACGGGGATCGGCAACAAGGAGCGGAAAAAGTTTATCGACATCTACGGCGTCGAGAACGAAGGACAAACCGGCGCCACGAAACTCGACGACGCCCTCCGGGAGGCAGGCTTCACCGCTAGCGACATCACGTATGTGATCAACACGCACCTGCATTTTGACCATGCAGGTGGGAATACGGTCTTTGACTCGTCTCAACTCGTCTTGGCTCGTCTCAACTCGTCTGTGCGGCAGGGCGGCAGGGCGGCAGAGCGGCAGGATACTCCCATTCCGCAGATTGCCTTCCCCAACGCCACCTACGTCGTGCAGGAGGGGGAGCTCGAGTTCGGCAACACCACCAACGAACGCATCGCGGCGAGCTACTTGGCCCCCAACTTCCGGCCGATTGCCGAGGCCGGCAGGTGGCAATTGGCCAGCGGCGAGGTCGACTTGCTTCCGGGCGTTCGGCTGCTGCCGACCCCGGGCCACGTGCCCTACCACCAGTCGGTCATGATCCAGAGTGGTGGGGAGACGGCCTGTTACCTGGGCGACCTGGTGCCGACCAGTGCGCATATCCCGTTGCCGTGGATCATGGGTTACGACCTGGAGCCGCTTGTGACCCTGGAAACCAAACGACAACTGCTCGGTCAAGCCGTCGAGGAGGGGTGGCGGCTCATCTTTGAGCACGATCCGGAGCGGGCGTTCGGCCGTGCGGTACGGGACCGTAAGTCCTTTGCATACCAGCCACTTGACACACCCTAGGGGGCGGCGTACGTTCCCCGCACAATTTGGCAAGCAAGCGCGAAGGCGCTTCACCCTCCTGCCGCCCGTTGGGGCGTGCGTTCAGGGTTCTGCGAATGGACGGCGGACGTCATGTCTTCGTCCTCGACGGACTCTGGAGGATCGAGTCCGTTTTTTGTTGAATCTCAGTGGAAGGGGGAGCTTCACTGGCTAGTCCAGACAACAAACAGCGTGTGAGGGTCAACCAGCAGATTCGAATCAGCCCAGTGCGGCTGATCGGTGCCGATGGGGAGCAAGTGGGTGTCGTCCCTGTCGATGACGCCTTGCAGAGGGCCCGCGAGAGCGGGCTCGACTTGGTGGAGGTGGCCCCGATGGCTCGGCCGCCTGTGGTCAAGATCATGGACTACGGCAAGTACCGGTTCGAGCAGGCGAAGGCGGCCCGGGCAGCACGAAAGAAGCAACACGTGATCCACGTGAAAGAGGTAAAGTACCGTCCGAACATCAGTGACCACGATTTCGAGTTCAAAACGCGGCATGCGCGCCAGTTTCTGGAGGAAGGCAACAAGGTCAAGCTGACCATGATGTTCCGGGGTCGGCAGATAACCCATCCGGAACTTGGCCGTGACGTGCTCGATCGGGTGCTCGAAGCGGTGAAGGATGTCGGGAAGGTCGAGTCGGCCTCGAAGCTCGAAGGCCGCAACATGACGATGGTGTTGGCGCCCAAGTAGCGGCGGCAGAAGCGGCAGAAGCGGCAGGAGCGGCAGGAGCGGCAGGTTGTTGCCGCTGGACCGCCCGACAGCCAGCAAGACAGAAACGAGTGAACGATGCCGAAGCAAAAAACCAAACGTGCAGCGATGAAGCGGTTCAAGGTGACCGGGAAGGGACGCGTCAAGCGGTCCCGGGCCAACAAGAGCCACATCCTCACGAAGAAACACCCAAAACGAAAGCGCCGTCTGCGCACCGCGACGATCGTCGCGAAGGCGGATGAGCGCCGGATCAAGCGCCTGTTGCAGGCGTAAGGAGCGAGCGATGCCAAGGGTCAGAAGCAACGTCGCCCGCCTCAAGCGCAAGAAGAAGATCATGCGCGCGGCCAAAGGCGCGCGTGGTGGGCGGAGCAAGCTCTACAAGTCGGCCAAAGAGAACGTCGAGCGCGGACTCCGATATGCGTATCGCGACCGGCGCCAGCGGAAGCGCGATTTCCGGAAACTGTGGATCGTCCGGATCAACGCGGCAGCGCGTTCCCACGACATGAGCTACAGCCGTTTCATGTCGGGGCTCAAGAATGCTGGCGTCGAGATCAACCGAAAGATGCTGGCTGACATCGCGGTGTACGATCCCGTGGCCTTCGGTGAATTGGCGGAGGTGGCGAAGAAGAGCCAGTAGCGGCGCCTCGAGCATGTCAAACCCCGCACGCCACCTCGATCAGCTCGATGAGCTCCAGCGGGCGGTGGATCGGGTCGCCACCGCGGACGCTGCGACGCTTACTGAGTTGCGCACGGAGCTCCTCGGCCGGAAGGCCGGCAAGCTCACCCAGATCCTCCGCTCGGTGGGATCCCTGGACCCTGACCAGCGCCGTGCCGTAGGCGCGCGGGCCAACCAGGTCAAGGTGGCGCTCGAGTCTGCCATTGCCGATCGAGAACGGGCGTTGTCAGAGCGGGCGGTGCGAGCCGAGGACGCCGACCTCACCATGTCGGGTCGGCGACGATGGCGTGGGGCGGCACACCCGGTCCTCGCTGTGGTTGACGAGATCTGCGAGATCTTCCGTGAACTCGGTTTCACGCGCGTGACCGGTCCCGAAGGGGAAACCGAAGACTACAACTTCACAAAGCTCAACATGCCGCTGGATCACCCCGCGGCCGACGAGCACGATACGTTCTATCTCGGACCGGGTGTGCTGCTGCGGACACACACGTCGCCGATGCAGGCCCGCACGATGGAGCAGTATCAGCCGCCGATTCGGATCGTCGTACCGGGACTGGCATACCGGCGGGACGCGTTCGATCCCTCTCATTCACCGGTGTTCGAACAAATCGAGGGGCTCGCCGTCGACGAGGGGGTGAGCTTCGTCGACTTCAAAGCCGCCATCGACACGTTCGTGAAACGGTTTTTTTCGGCCGATACGGCGGTGCGGTTCCGTCCGTCGTTCTTCCCGTTCACGGAGCCGTCGGCAGAAGTGGATGTGCAGTGCCAGATCTGCAAGGGCAGCGGCTGTGCCACCTGCAAGCAGACCGGGTATCTCGAGATCATGGGAGCGGGTATGGTGCACCCCGCCGTGTTCGAGAACTGTGGGATCGATGCGGAGCGCTACACGGGATACGCGTTTGGCATGGGGCCCGATCGGATCACGATGCTGAGGCACGGCATTCCCGACATCCGACTGCTTTATGAGAACGACATGCGATTTCTGTCGCAGTTCGTGGAGTAGCGATGATCGTCTCGGTCAACTGGCTATCGGACACACTCGGTCGCGCGATCGATCCCGAGGACGCTGCCGCCAAACTCACGACGCTTGGTGCAGCGGTGGAAGCCATGGAGCGCGTGGAGCCCAAGCTGGAAGGCGTGATGGTGGCGCTCGTCGAGAAGGTCGAACAACATCCGAACGCCGACCGGCTGACGCTCTGCAAGGTGAACGACGGTGAGACCGTGGTGGACGTCGTCTGTGGGGCCACGAACGTCGTCGCCGGCCGCAAGTATGCGTATGCCCCCGTCGGCACGGTGCTGCCTGGCGGTCTCGAGCTCACGGCGAGAAAGATCCGCGGCGTCACCTCGAATGGGATGCTGTGTTCGCCGAGCGAGATCGAGCTGGGGACCGACCACGAAGGAATTCTAGAGGTCAACACGGACGCCGACCCCGGCACGCCGCTCGTCGAGGCCATGCCGATGAGCGACGTGCGGCTCGAGATCGAGGTCACCGCTGATCGACCAGATCTGCTGTGCCACAAGGGTGTCGCGCGCGAGCTGGGCGCGGTCTATGATTTGCCGCTCAAGCTTCCGGCGATACCGGGTTCGCCCGGTGTTGGGTCGGCGCCGCGGCAGGTGGGGTCGTCGGGAACGGTTGACGGTGTGAAGGTGGTCATCGAAGATGCGGACGGGTGTCCGCGCTATGTGGCCGCAGTCATTCGTGGCGTTTCGGTCGGTCCGTCACCGGCGTGGCTGGAAGCACGGCTCCGCAGCATTGGACAGCGACCCATCAACAACGTGGTCGACGCCACCAACTACATCCTGTTCGAGCTCAACCAGCCGATGCACGCCTTCGACCTGGCGAGGCTCGCGGGGCCCAAGATCGTGGTGCGCCGCGCGGTGGCGGGCGAACAGATGGAGACGCTGGACGGTGAGAAGCGCGAACTCTCGCCGGAGATGACCATGATCTGCGACGGAGCAGGGGTCACGGCAATCGCGGGCGTGATGGGTGGTGCCGATTCGGAGGTGACGAGCGAGTCGAGCGACATCCTGCTCGAGTGTGCGTATTTCGATCCTCGCCGCATCCGCAAGACGCGACAAACACTCAAGATGAACACCGAAGCGTCGTATCGGTTCGAGCGCGGCATCGACATCGAGGGGATGCCTGAGGCTATCCGGCGCGCGGTGGCGCTGATCCGCGCGGTGGCGGGTGGCGACGAGCCCGAAGCACCGGTTGACGTGTATCCCGCTCCCAGGCGGCCGCGAAGCGTGTTCTTGCGACCGGAACGGGTCGAGCACCTGCTGGGAACGCCGGTGAGTCGGGATGAGCTCGAAGGGCTTCTGGTGAAGCTGGGCTTCCCGGTCGCACCCAAGGAGGATCGCTTGCACGTGCAGGTACCGGGTTGGCGCCCGGACGTGAGCCGTGAGGTCGATCTCATTGAGGAAGTCGCGCGCCTCAAGGGATACGACTCGTTCCCAGTGGAGATCCGACCCTTCCGGCCGAGCATCGTTCCCACGGACGCGGCCGAGCCCGTCAAGGCGCAGATCCGGCGTGCGCTGACGGCGTGGGGGCTTCATGAAGCGCGTTCTCTGTCGCTTACGGGCACGAGTGGACCCAACTCGGTCGAGGTGTTGAACCCCCTGTCCACTGAAGACTCCTACCTGCGGCG
>JBDHAN010000057.1:0-15251 GCA_039588055.1 Gemmatimonadota bacterium
GGCCGTTCCTGCCGTTCCGTCGAGCTGAGCTCGAGGCGTGGCTCCGCCGTCGAGAAAGCGAGACCGCGCAGCCGTTAGTCGTGCATCTCGATCCGGCGAACGCCAATCCCAAGCACGACCGCTCCTGGCTCCGCCATGAGGTGCTTCCGGCGCTGCGGGGCCGCTTGGGGGACGGCCTGGAAGAGCGGCTCGTGTCGCTGGCGCGCTCAGCCCAGGGCGATCGGGACGCATGGGCAGCCGTGCTGCGAGAAGTTCCTGAGCTCAGATTCCGGGTCCGACAGGGGGCAGTCGAGCTAGCCGGTGATCCCCTGCGCCGATACTCTAAATCGTTGTCCGAGAACGTATTACAGGCTCTTGCCAGGGAGGCGGGCTGTGTGCTTGGGCGGGCGCGTGCGGCTCGACTGGTCGAGTTCATTGCCTCACGGCAGAGTGGGCGGGTCATGGAGTTGGGGAGCGGTTTCCAGGCGGAAGTGGCGTTCGACGTGATCCGAATCTCCAGAGCACCGACGAGCGACGCGGTGGCGGCGATCCGGCTCGAGACCGACACAGACGGCGCGGCGCGCTGGGGACGGTGGTCGTTCGCGTGGCAGACCGACCGAGCGGGCCGGGTGAGCCGCGAGGGGATCGAGACGTGGGTGACGTGTGGCTCCCTTGGCGTACGAGGGGTCGAATCAGGCGATCGCCTGGTGCCGCTGGGGGGGGTGGGCCGGCGGAAGGTCCGGCGGCTGCTCATGGAGGCGCGCATCCCGGTCGGTGACCGAGGCGACCACCCGGTGCTGGTTCGCGACCGCGACGTCCTGTGGGTACCTGCGGTGTGTCGGTCTCGCGAGCACGTCCCGCACCCCGGAGAAGAGGCGCTCTGGATTTCCGCGGAACACCTGGGTGATGGTGAGGAGTAGTACTGGATAGTGCCGCCACGCCGACCGGTGCGCGCTGCGCTACATTACTGAAGGCTGAGTACGAACGAGACTGGAAGCGGTTGCCCACTACATGACTGATCGAACACCACCACCGAAGAAGTTCAACTGGGCCGGGCTGAGCCGGAACCTGGTGTTTTGGCTCCTCATCGTGCTGATACCGATCGCTGTGATCCAGGTCCTCGGTGGGAGCAGGGATACGGCCGAGGAGATCTCCTACTCGACGTTCAAGGTTCAGCTCGAGCGGGACAACATCGACTCGGTCATGGTCATGAGCGGCAAGTTCGTCGAAGGCGAGTTCAAGCGGGCCATCAGTGTCAGCGGTCGCGATGCGACGCGATTCCGCGTCGTCCTGCCAATCCAGGATTCGGAACTGTTCCTTGAGGCCCTGGAAGAGCAGAACGTTCCGATCTTGGCGAAGGAGCCAAAGCCGGGGTTTGGGGCCGTGTTTGTTCAGCTCCTGCCGTGGGTCATTCTGATCGGGTTGTGGGTGTTCTTCTTCCGCCAAGTGCAGCAGGGCGGCAACCGCGCGTTTGCGTTCGGCAAGTCGAAAGCGAAGCTGCTCTCCGGCGACACGCCCAAAGTAACGTTCCAGGACGTGGCTGGGTGTGACGAGGCGAAGGTGGAGCTCGAGGAGATCATCGAGTTCCTCCGCGATCCACAGCGGTTCCAGCGGTTGGGTGGCCGCCTGCCGAAAGGTGTTCTGCTGGTCGGCGCGCCCGGCACGGGCAAGACGCTGCTGGCACGCGCCGTGGCCGGAGAGGCCGCTCGGCCGTTCTTCTCGATGTCGGGGTCTGACTTCGTCGAGATGTTCGTCGGTGTCGGCGCGTCGCGGGTACGCGATCTGTTCGAGCAGGGGAAGGCCCATGCTCCCTGTCTCATCTTCATCGACGAGATCGACGCGGTTGGGCGGCACCGAGGAGCCGGCCTGGGAGGCGGACACGACGAGCGCGAGCAGACCTTGAACCAGTTGTTGGTCGAGATGGACGGGTTCGAGTCGAATGAAGGTGTCATCCTGATCGCTGCGACCAATCGGCCCGACGTGCTCGACCCCGCCTTGCTGCGGCCAGGACGTTTCGACCGACAGATCGTGGTCGACATGCCGGACGTGCGGGGCCGCGAGATGATTCTCAAGGTCCACGCCCGGAAGATCCCGCTGGCGGACGATGTGTTGCTGGACGTGATCGCGCGGGCAACGCCCGGGCTCGCCGGGGCCGACCTCGCCAACATCGTGAACGAGGCTGCCCTGCTTGCGGCGCGGCGCAACAAGAACAGCGTCCAGATGGTCGACTTGGAGGACGCCAAGGACAAGCTCATGCTCGGGATCGAGCGCAAGAGCCTTGTGTTATCGGAGGAGGAGCGCACGCTCACGGCATATCACGAAGCTGGTCACGCGCTGGTGAGCGTGCGGGTGCCAGGGTTGGACCCGGTGCACAAGGTGACCATCGTGCCGCGTGGTCGGGCGCTCGGCCTCACGTTCAGCCTGCCCGAAGAGGACCGGCACAACTACACCAAGTCGTACATCCTCGGTCGGCTCGCCATGGCCTACGGTGGTCGGGTGGCCGAAGAGCTCATTTTTGGCCCGGACAAGGTGACGACCGGCGCGGCGCAGGACATCCAACAGGCCACAGAAATGGCGCGGCGCATGGTGACGCAATTCGGCATGAGCGACGTGGTTGGGCCGGTTGCGGTCGGCGATCGCGAGCAGCAGATCTTCCTCGGGCGGGAATTTTCGCAACATCGGGAGATCTCGGACAGCACGGCCGAGCTGGTTGACGTCGAAGTAAAGCGCATTCTGGAAGCAGCGTTCGAGCGGGCGCGCGACATCCTGCGAGGCGACATGGATACTTTGCATCGCATGGCCGAAGCGCTGCTCGAGCGCGAAACGCTGGATCGGGAAGAGGTGGGTCTGCTCGCCGGGGGGAAGGAGCTCCTGCCTGTCGCCCCACGGCCGGCAGCGCTCACTCCTGAGACCAAGGGGACCCAGGAGAAGACGACGGCGCCCGAGACGCGCCCCGCGCTAGGGACTCCCCCGGCCGAACCAGCGGGCGCGTGACCCCCGTATCACTGGTTTCTTCAAGTCCCGCGGCCGTGCAGCGTGCGCTGGCCACGCGGGGCGTCGACGAGGTGCGTGCGGAATCGGCGGCTCAGGGATGCAGGTCGCTCGCGCTCATCATCGACGACCTGACACCCGACATACTCCGCACGCTAGCGCAGGAGGCGCGGGTGAGCGGTCTCGACTGCCTGGCCGGAGACGATTGGGTCTTCCTGTCTGGTGGTGCGGCGACCTTGGCTGGACTCGCGCGTCCCGACAGCACGGAGCTCCCGGCGTCGCTGGCGAGCGGTCTGGCGGAGGTGTTGCGCGCCGCCATCGAGCCGCCGCTGACGTGGTCAATGCAGCGCGGCACGGTGTCGTTCGATCGCCCAGTGATCGTTGCGATTCTCAACGTGACGCCGGATTCGTTCAGTGACGGCGGTCGGTTTCTCGATCCGGATGCCGCGCTCCGCCATGCGGAGCAGTTGATCGAGGATGGTGCTGACATGCTGGATGTGGGTGCGGAGTCCACGAGACCGGGACGGCCCGCGGCCGTTGATGCAGAGGAGGAGTGGAACCGCCTCCACCCAGTGCTTGAGGCGCTCGCTCGGGAGCACCCGGACCTGCCGGTGAGCGTCGACACCGTAAAGGCGGAGACGGCGCGGCGCGCCCTCGACGGGGGAGCCTGGGTAATCAACGACGTGTCCGGTCTCCGCCTCGATCCGGAGATCGCAACCGCTTGCGCGGCGCACGGCGCAGGGCTTGTGCTCATGCACTCCCGCGGGACGGTGGCCGACATGGCGAGCTACGACCACGCCCACTATCACGATGTGGGCATCGAGGTACGACACGAGCTGGCCGCGGCTGCCGAGACGGCGTTGGGACGCGGCCTGGCCCGCGAGCAGATCGTGGTGGATCCGGGGCTGGGCTTCGCGAAGACGCCGGAGCACACCTTTCAGATCTTGCGGGAGCTGCCGGCCGTGGTGTCGTTGGGATTTCCGGTCATGGTGGGTCCCTCGCGGAAGCGGTTCTTGGGCGATGCCACCAGCCGTGATGTTGAAGGGCGCGACGTTGCCACAGCGGCGGCATGCGTTGCGGCGTATTTCCACGGCGCTAACTTGTTTCGCGTGCACGCCGTCACGCCGACGCGCGATGCTTTGAGAGTCGCCCGGGCCGTGCGGAGCTCCTGATGTCATTCGAGCAACTCAGGTTCTTGATTCCGAATTGGTACGACGTCATCGAGATCCTGATCGTAGCGTTCATCATCTACCGACTCCTCCTCTTTCTGGCCGGCACCAGGGCACTGCAGATCATGGTCGGCATTACAGCCCTCGTGCTCATTTACTTCGGGGCGTTGGTGCTCAAGCTCACCATGATTACGACGCTCCTGGGGGTGGTGTTCACCTACGGTGCCTTCGCCGCCATCGTGGTGTTCCAGCCTGAGCTGCGCCATGCGCTCGCCCGTCTCGGACGCACACGGGTCTTTAGTCTGCTCGCCGGGTCCAGCAAGCGAGCCGTCGCCGATGAGATCGCCGAGGCGGCTGGGCGCTTGGCACGCAACGGCACCGGGGCCATCGTGGCTGTCGAGCGCGACGTCTCGCTGGATCAATACGTGGAGACAGGAACGGTGATGCGCGCGACGGTATCGGCCGACCTGGTCGCGACGATCTTCACCCCCTACTCACCGCTCCACGATGGGGCCGTCATTATCCGAGGAGATCAGATCGTTGGAGCAGGCTGTGTGCTCCCGCTCACGCAATTCCCGGTGAGTGACCGCTCGCTGGGAACGCGTCACCGAGCCGCGTTGGGACTGTCGGAGGAGACTGACGCTGTCGTCATCGTCGTCTCCGAGGAGACGTCCAAGATCTCGATCGCTGTGCGCGGGACGCTGAGCCGCGGAACGACACTCGGCCAAGTCCGGGAAAGCCTGGCGGGGTCGGACGAGTCGGGGCTTGCGCTTGCAGGCCCGAGTAGTGACGCTTCTCCCGCGTAAGCCGTTCGAAACTCTCCGTACCATTGGCGCGATGGAACGCACCGAACCCCAGCTGACCCAGCCACCATACCGCGCCGCGCTCGGCGTCTTCGCGATCATCCTGGTCGGATATCTCGTGACACTTGCGCCCACCGTCACGTTCTGGGACGCTGGAGAGTTCATTGCGGCCGCCAGGATCCTCGGCATCCCACACCCGCCAGGAACGCCGCTGTTCGTCCTGATCGGAAACGTCTGGGGCACGTTCGTCCCGATCGGAGAGTTCGCCTACCGTACGAATCTCCTCACCGCCATGTTCAGCGCGGCCGCTGCCGCGTTCTTCTTCCTGCTGGTCGCGCAGTCGCTCGCCGGGTGGAGAGTGGTGCGTGAGGCCCAGGCAAACGGGCTGAGCCCTGCAGAACCGCCGGCCGCCGACCGGATGGTGGTCCTGGGAGGGGCAGCTGCCGCGGCCATCACGTCGGCGTTCGTGTTCACGGTCTGGCAGAACTCCAACGAGACCGAAGTGTACATGGTGGCCGGGTTCAGCATCGCGGCCGTTTCGTGGCTGGCCTGGCTGTGGCGCGCTCATCGCGGCGGCGAGCGCGCGCCGCACATCCTGCTGCTGATCGTCTACCTGGGCGCCGTGTCGCTCGGGAACCACCTGCTGACGCTGTTGGTGGGTCCGGCGCTCATCGGATTCATGTGGCACGTGTTGCGCACCGAGCCCCTGCCGGCGGAGCACGACCAGCGCACCGAGTGGGCACAGTGGGCCGTCGTGCTGGGCGTGTGGGCGCTGCTGGTCGGTGTTGGGCTGGGCAATGAGTTGCTGCTCGTTCTCGGCGGCATCGCCTTCGTGGTCGCCGCCGTGTACGCAACGTCGGCGGGTGCGCTGGGTTTTGCGGCGACGGTCCTGGCGATCGCCGTACTGGGCGCGTCGACGTACCTCTTCCTGCTCTTCCGCTCTCAGGTTGGCCCGTTCATCAATGAGGCGGATCCGTCGACGCTCGAGAACCTGTGGGCGGTCATCAGTCGCGAGCAGTATCCGCCCCGCTCGCCCATAGACAATCCGATCTACACGACCCGCGAGGGAGGCTTGATTGAACGGATCGGGTCCTTCCTCGCGTGCCTGCCGCAACTGGTAGACGGTCCGGCGCCCGTCGAAGACACCGTGTTCGGTGCTCCGCGCTGCTTCACCGTGCGGAGCATTCCGCTCGTGCTGCGTCAGCTGCAGATGTACCTGCAGTATTTCGATTGGCAGTGGGCCAACGGTCTTGCGCCGTTCGATCCCGTGTTTGCGCTCAACACGCCGTTGTTCTCCATCCCGCTTCCGGGTGGCAACAGCGTTCCGATACCGGTTCGTATGCCGTTCACGCTTGGGGCGATCTCGCTTGGTGTCTACGGCGCGCTCGTGCTGCGCCGCTTTGACCGATCCGTGTTCTGGTTGCTCGTCATTCTGTTTCTCACGACCGGCCCGGGCCTGGTTGGCTACATGAACTTCAAGCCGGGCTATTCGCTGGCGTGGGATCTGTATCCGAGCATCGACATGCACGAGGTGCGGGAGCGAGACTACTTCTTCACGGTCTCCTTCCAAGTATGGGGTGTTTTCGTTGGGCTCGGTCTGACCGGGATCTTTCTGTGGGTGCGCGAGCACCTGCGAAGCCGCACAACGGATGGCGAGCGGGCCGCGGCTCCGGCCGCGGCCGTCTTGCTGCTGGCGTTGATGCCATTCGCGCTCAACTTCCGAGCGGCGAGTCGGGCGCACGGGCCCGAGGCCACCCTCGCTCGAGATTTCTCCTATGACCTGCTCCAATCGATCGAGCCGCACGGCATCGTGTTCACCAACGGTGACAACGACACGTTTCCGCTGTGGTACGCGCAGGAAGTGGAAGGTGTGCGGCAGGACGTGTCGGTGGTAAACCTCTCACTCGGAAACACCGACTGGTATATCCGGCAGCTCCGCGACAATCCCGTCCGGCCGTTCGATCCGGACCAGGCCCCGTGGTACGCCGCATTGGCGCCCGACTCGGTACCGCCGCCGCTGCACTCGCTCACGGATCGCGACATCAGCGAGTTTCAGTCGATGCTGCTCTCGCGCGACATGACGTTTCGCGCGGGCCGGGTAACGGTCACGTACCCGGAGAATTCGGCGCTCTACACGTTCGACATGCTCGTGTTGCGGCTGATCCAGGAAAACTGGAATCGGCGGCCCATCTACTTTTCGATGACATCGGGCTCGGCGAATTGGGGGCGGTACCGCGACCACGTGACGCAGCAGGGGATGGTCTTCAAGCTCCACGTCGACACACCACCCGATTCGAGCCGCCTCGCGCCAGGGCTCTTTGGTGTCCCGCTCGATGTCCCGCGCACGGACTCCCTTGCCTGGGAGATCTATCGGTACGCGGAACTCTTCGAGCCCGATTCGCTGCTCCTGAACCCAACCGAACGCAACATTGCGGTCAACCTGAGCTATCCGTTCTACGGGCTCGCCTGGGCCTATGAGCTGCAGGGCGACCTCGATCGGGCAGGAGAGAATGCCCGTCGCGGTCTCAAGTTGCACTTCCTGCCGGAAGTCGCGCGCACGCTCGATACGGGCCGCACGTTGTTCGAGACGTCCCCGGAGCTGTCGGACACGCCGGTGGGGCAGTAGGGGAGTTGCTGCCGGTTCACAGTTGTCAGTTGTCAGTCATCAGTCGTTAGGCTCTTGGTCTCGACGTGTCATGCGGTTGGTCATGCGCTGAAGACTGAGAACTGAAAACTGAGAACTGAAGGCTGTTGACTGTCACCCAGTTCCACTACTTTTAATGGTTATGGTCGCTGCCTTGCTGGCGGAGAATCTCGCCCGCATTCGCGAGGACATCGCGAGTGTGCAAGCGCGCGAGGATGTGCGACAGCCGGTGCGCATCGTGGCCGTGACCAAGGGCCATCCGGCTGCGGTGGCTCACGTGGCTGCCTCGGTGGGTATTCGGGATCTGGGTGAGAACCGCGTGCGGGAAGGTCTTGCCAAGGTGGAGGACGTGGCGGATCTGTCGGTGACCTGGCACTTGATCGGGCACCTCCAGACCAACAAGGCCAAGCAGGTGCCTGGCCACTTCGGCTGGGTGCACTCGGTGGACAGTGTGCGCGTCGTCGAGGCACTCGAGCGGGCCGTGGCGCGCGGGGATGGCGGGGATTCCCTGCAGGTGCTGGTGCAGGTGAACGTGGCTGGAGAGGAGCAGAAGAGCGGGTGTGATCCCGATGCGGTGGCCGACGTGGCGGCACGGTGTGCCGCCGCATCCGGTCTCGAGCTGCAGGGGCTCATGACGATGGCCCCGTTCACGGACGACGAGCATACACAGCGTGCCGTGTTTGGCGGGCTGCGGCGGTTGCGGGAACACCTGGAGTCGACGGGGCTCGCGCTCCCGGAGCTCTCGATGGGTATGTCAGGCGATTATCGATCAGCGGTTGCGGAAGGAGCGACCATGCTGCGGCTTGGTACTGTGCTCTTTGGAGAGCGGCCTTCATGAACGACAATGAATTTCGGCTCACGCCGGCAGATGTGCGAGGACAGGAGTTCCGCCGCGCGGCGTTCGGGTATGACGTTCCGAGTGTCGAGGAGTTTCGTAACCGACTTGCCGAAGAGATGGAACGTCTGTTCCGTGAGCGGGCGGCGATCGAGGAGCGGCTCAGCAGTTTCCGTGAGCAACTCAAGGCGTTTCGCGAACGGGAAAAGGCGTTGAACGACGCGGTCGTCATGGCGCACCAGATGCGAGCAGATGTCGAACAGGCCGCCAAACGGAATTCCGATCTGGCCATGCGCGAAGCGCGGTCCAAGGCGGATGATATCCTCAACGAGGCCCGCTCGGTCGAGGTCTCCATCCGCGGCGACATCGAGGAGGCGCAGCGGCAGTTCACGGCCTATCTGGCTTCATTCCGTCGCCTGTTGGAGCGCCAACTCGCGCAGCTCGACGCACTGGCAGATTACGAGCGCGACGGGAGCCCGCCGGACTCGAAGTGATGACCGTGCGACAGGACATCGATGCCGCCGTGTCCGTCGTGCGGTCGCGCACGACGTTCGAGCCCACGATCGCCGTGATTCTGGGCACGGGACTCGGTGCGCTGGCCGATGAAATCGCGGTCGAAACGGTGATCGAATATGACGCGCTTCCTGGCTTTCCGACGCCGACGGTGGAATCCCACGCTGGGAAGCTCCTGTTCGGGCGCTTGGGCGGCAAACCCGTCGTGGCGATGCAGGGTCGGTTTCACCAATACGAGGGATACGCGCTCCGCCAGATAGGCTTTCCGGTTCGTGTCATGCGCGCGCTGGGAGCGACGACCCTCGTCGTATCCAACGCCTGCGGTGGCATGCATCCCCTGTGGGATGCGGGTGAGCTGGTGCTGCTTGCCGACCACATCAACCTGCTCGGCGACAACCCGCTGGTTGGGCCGAACGACGAGACGCTTGGGCCGCGTTTTCCGGACATGTCGGAACCCTACGACGAATCGTTGCGCGCGCACGCGCGGGCGGTCGCGCGGGAGGCCGGGATGACATTGCGCGAGGGCGTGTACGTGGCCGTGACGGGCCCAAATCTGGAGACGCCCGCGGAATACCGGTTTCTCCGTGCCATCGGCGCCGACGTCGTCGGGATGTCCACGGTTCCCGAGGTGATCGTTGCCGTCCACGCGGGCATGCGGGTGCTGGGACTTTCCATCATCACCGATCAATGTCTGCCGGATGCGCTGCAGCCGGCTGATGTGCCGACGATCATCGCGACGGCGAAGGCCGCTGAGCCTGATCTCACCCGGCTCGTGACCGGCGTTCTGGAGCGAATGGCCTGATGGCCTTCGAGCCGCTCAACTTCAGCGCACCGGAGGTGTTCGAGACCGCACTGCTCGAACGCTGGCAGCGGGAGGATCTCTTCCGGCAGACACTCGCGGCGACTCGCGATGGCGATCCGTTCGTGTTTTACGAGGGCCCGCCAACCGCCAACGGCCGTCCGGGTATCCACCATGTCTTTGCGCGAACGATCAAGGACCTCGTGTGTCGATACCACACGATGTTGGGTCAATCGGTGACTCGTATTGCCGGCTGGGACACCCACGGACTCCCCGTAGAGATCGAAATGGAAAAGGCGCTCAACATCAGCGGCAAGGCCGATATCGAGCGCTTTGGAGTGGCGGAGTTCAACGCTCGCAGCAAAGAGAGCGTGTTCCGCTACAAGTCCGAGTGGGAGTCGCTGTCGGAGCGAATCGGCTACTGGTTGGACTACTCGCGGCCGTACGTCACCTATACCAACGACTACGTGGAGAGCGTTTGGTGGCTGCTGAAACAGCTCTACGAACGCGATCGGCTGTATCGGGGCCACAAGGTGCTCCCATACTGCCCCCGGTGCGGCACCGCGTTGTCCAGTCATGAGTTGGCGCAGGGGTACGCCACGCATCGTAGTCCATCGATTCACGCCCTGTTCCGCGTGGCGGATGAGTCTGATCGCTACCTCCTGGTTTGGACGACCACGCCATGGACGTTGCCCTCCAACGTGGCGGTCGCCGTCCACCCGGACTTCCGCTACGTCGAACACGAGGTGGACGGGAAGCGGATCATCGCCGAGAAGGTGATTGCAGAGCAGCGCGTGGTTCCGGGTGCCACCGGCGGCGAACCACTGGCGACGTTTCCCCGCGTCGCCGAGTTCTGGGGTCGCGACCTGGTCGGGCTTGGCTACGAGCAGCTCGTGGATGCCGTGACCGTTGACTCGAAGCGGGCTTTCCGAGTCGTTCCCGGAGATTTCGTCACGAACGAGGAGGGAACCGGCCTCGTGCACATCGCGCCGGCGTTCGGCGCTGACGACTACGCGACTGGGCAACGCGAGGACCTGGCCTTCGTCAATCCGGTCGATACCTCGGGTCGATTCACAGAGACAGGGTGGGAAGAGATCAACGGACAGACCGTCTTCGAGGCCAATCCAATCATTGCGGAGCGGCTGGAACGCGAGGGCAAGGTGTTCGGGCGCTATCAGCCGGAGGGTTACGAGCACACCTACCCGTTCTGTTGGCGGTGCGACTCACCGCTCATCTACTATGCGCGGGAGTCCTGGTTCGTTCGTACAACGGTCTACAGCGAGCGGATGATCTCGATCAATCGTGACGTCTCGTGGTCTCCGCCCGAGGTTGGGGAGGGTCGGTTCGGTGAGTGGCTCGAAAACAACGTCGATTGGGCGTTGTCACGGGATCGCTACTGGGGAACGCCGCTGCCCGTGTGGATCTGCGACGTCAGTGATGAGCATCGTGTGGTACTAGGATCCTACGAGGAGCTGGCGGCACACCTCGGCCGGGCGCTGACGCCGGACTTTGACCCGCACAAACCGTTCATCGATGAACACACCTTCCGGTGCACGCACGATGCGTGCACCGGAACCATGCGTCGCGTACCGGAAGTGATTGATGCCTGGTTCGATTCCGGCGCGATGCCCTACGCGCAGTGGCATTACCCGTTCGAGAACGCGGACGAGTTCGCGCGTCATTTCCCCGCAGACTTCATCTGCGAGGGTCTCGATCAGACGCGCGGCTGGTTCTACTCACTCCTCGCCATCGCGGCCGGCGTGTCCGACAGTCCCGCCTATCGGCATGTGGTGGTCAACGGTCTCGTGCTCGACGCCGAGGGGCGCAAGATTTCCAAGCGTGTCGGCAACGTGGTCGATCCGTGGGATGCCGTGCGCGAGTTCGGTGCCGATGCCGTGCGACTCTATCTCCTGGCATCGAGTCAGGTGTGGCTGCCCAAGCGGTTCGATGCGAGCGCCGTCCGTGAGGTCGCGTCAGGGTTTCTCAATCGCCTCCGGAACACGTATGGCTTCTTTGCCCTGTATGCCGAGGCGTGGACTCCCGAGCAGTCGCCCCCCTCAGCCGAGCGCCCCGCAGTCGATCGGTGGCTGTTGAGCCGAGTCGATGCGCTGGTGAACGCGGTGCGCGAGTCGTGGACGGACTACGACGTGACCGCGGGCGTGCGGGCCATCATGGAGTTCTGCGATCACGAGCTGTCGAATTGGTATGTCCGGGTGAACCGCCGTCGGTTCTGGGCGCCGGACGCCGAGGCCGACCCGGCCGCGTTGGCAACGCTGCACGAAGTGCTCACCACCGTGGTACAGTGCCTCGCTCCGGCCGCGCCGTTCGTGAGTGACGCTGTGCACCGTCGCTTGACCGATCAGTCCGTCCACCTCACGCGATTTCCGGAGGACCAGGGGCGCGGGACGAGCGAGTTGGATGTGGCCATGGATGCGGTCCGTCGGCTCGCGTCGCTGGCGCGGGCTGCGCGCGAGGAAGCCGGCCTTCGGGTGCGGCAACCCTTGCGTGCCATGCGCGTCGCCGTACCTGCTCGCGTGCTGGGGCCGGCGTTTGACGGGTTCCTCGACCTCCTTGCTACGGAAGTCAACGTCAAGTCCGTCGAAGTCGTGCGGTCAGATGAAGAGTTGGTGCAGCTGCGCGGGAAGCCCAACTTCCGGACGTTGGGAAAGACCTACGGGCGTGACACCCCGCTGGCGGCGAAGGTCGCGGCGGGCCTGGCGAGAGACGCGCTCGAGCGCATCGAGCAGGGGGAATCGGTTTCCACGACGGCCGATGGTCGAACATTCCGGTTCGAGCCGGACCACATCGTCGTGGAGCGCGATGTCGTCACCGACTGGCTCGTGCGAAGTGAAGGGCCGCTGGTGGTTGCCTTGGACCCCGCGATCACGGAGGCGCTCCGACAGGAGGGTCTTGCCCGCGAGATGATCAATCGGATCCAGAGACTACGCAAAGAGGCGGGATACGATTACAATACGCGGATCGCGTTGGGCATCTCCGGCGGCGGCGATGTGATGGAAGCGATCCAGGCCTTTCGGGATGTCATTGGAGACGAGACGCTGGCACGCGCGCTGGAGGTTGGATCCGAGCTGGCCGGCGCCGATGCACGGGAGACGGTGACGATCGATGGGCAGCCGGCGCTCATCACGGTGCGAGCGTGGGACCCGGCAGCGGCTCGGTCGTCGGGGCAACGAATGTCCTAGAAACACACGATGAGGCAGTAGGAACTTACGATTATGAAGAAAAAAGATCTGGCCCACCTCGAGCAGCGATTGCTCGAAGAGCGTGGCCGCGTTATGAAAGAGCTCGGCAACTACGACGAGCAGTTCAGTGGCACCCTGCAGGCGTCAGACGGCGATTTGTCCTCGTACTCGTTTCACATGGCGGACCAGGGCACGGACGCCATGGAGCGCGAAAAGCAGTTCCTGTTCGCCTCCAAGGAAGGACGGTACCTGTGGCATGTGAACGAGGCGCTGCGCAGGCTCTACTCCAGTCCCAAGGAGTTCGGCACGTGCCACGAGTGCGGTGAGGAGATCGGCTTCGATCGCCTGGACGCGCTGCCGCACGCCCGCCTCTGCATTAAGTGCAAGGCCAAAGAGGAAGATGGCAAACGGGACTAGACGCTTCCTGTTTTGGAGCGTCATTGTCGCGGTCGTCGTTCTCGATTTCGTCACCAAGCGCATTGCCATCGCTGCGCTGAGCAGTCGGGCGGTGCAGGTGTTCGGCGATTGGCTCACCCTGCGCCTCGTCTACAATCCGGGCGCGGCATTCGGCATCCACGTCGGCGATCAATCTCGCTGGGTCTTCACGGTTCTCGCGGTGATCGCGCTGGTGGTCCTCGGCACGATGGTTCGGCACACCAAGCCGGCCCAGTGGTTCCGGCTCACCGCGCTCGCGCTGGTCTGTGGCGGTGCCGTCGGCAACCTCGTCGATCGCATCAGGAGCTCGCGCGGCGTGGTCGACTTCATCGACGTGTACATCGGACCGGTGCATTGGCCGACCTTCAACGTTGCCGACATGGCGGTGAGCTGTGGAGCCATCGCGCTCGCTGCCGTGTTGTGGCATGAGGGGCGAACCGATCAGGACCCGGCACTCGAGCGGGAGCAGGTCGACCCCGCGGAGGCCTGAGGGCATTTCCGCGCAGGAGTTTGCGTTCACCGTTTGTCCCGACGCCACCGAGCGGCTCGATCGTTTCCTCGCTGATCAACTCGCGCTCTCCAGAACACACGCCGGTCGCCTGATTGCCGACGGGGCCGTGCACGTGAACACGGAGCGTGCGCGAGCGTCGCGTCGTCTTGCGCGCGGTGACGTGGTCACCGTGCGCCTCGTGGAGGCTCGCCCTCCCGCGTCTCTCGTTCCGCGTGCGATGCCTATCGCCGTGGTGTATGAGGACGACACGCTGATGGTGCTGGATAAGCCGGCCGGCCTGGTCGTGCATCCCGCGCCGGGACATTGGGACGATACGCTCGTCAATGCGCTCGTCGCGCGAGGGACCCCGCTGTCCGACGGCACGCAGGGGCGACCCGGTATCGTGCATCGGCTGGACAAAGACACGTCTGGTCTGCTCATCGTTGCCAAGACGGACGACGCCCACCGAACGCTGGCGAGTGCGCTCGGCCGTCGCAAGATCCAGCGGGTGTACGCGGCGCTCGTCTGGGGGCACATTCCGGAGGCACTCGAGGTCGACGCCCCCATCGCCCGCCATCCCAAGGACCGCAAACGCATGATGGTGCTCGCCACCGGGCGCCAGGCCGTCACTCGCGTGGAACCGGTCGCACAGTTCGCCGTCTGCGACCTCGTGCGCGTCGGGCTGGAAACGGGTCGGACACACCAGATCCGCGTGCATCTCGCACACATTGGGCACCCAGTGATCGGAGATCCCGTGTACCACCAAGGCGGGGCGCGGCGCGTGGCGGGTGGACAGCGACAGATGGCCCAGGCGTTGGAGAACGTGGCGCCGCGACAGGCGCTCCATGCAGCGATGCTACGGTTCGCGCATCCCTCGACGGGAGAGTCCGTCGAGTGTCGGAGCGAGTGGCCTGGCGACCTCTCGTCACTCTTGGATACCGCTGGGAAAGGGGATCTGCTTGCTCGTCCCAAACCGCTGGAATATCTTGGCTTTTTCGAATGAACAGTGAGTACACTGTACGGTGTTCGCGTGGGTCCGCGATGAACGGGGCTAGGCGCGCCGCGGTCGTGTCCCGGCGTTGCCGCCCCTCGCGTCGGTCCGGCTGACGGGGCGCCGCGTGGCCGTCGATGCTCTCTCCGAACGCGATCGCGAGATCCTCCGATCGTTTGCCCGCCGTATCGATCCAAGCAGCGCTGGTGCCCACAACAACCTGGGTGTGCTCTACTTCCGTCGTGGCCTCGTCGAGGAAGCGGTCGAACAGTTTGATCGTGCGCTTGCACTGGATGTGCGGTTCGCCGTGGCGCGCCGCAACCTGGAGATCGCGCATCAGCACACGGGGTTCTACGACCGCCGCATTGCCGAGCTGACTGAAGCGCTGCGGGCGGATCCGGA
>JBDHAN010000058.1:0-19186 GCA_039588055.1 Gemmatimonadota bacterium
GGTCAGCGTAGAGTCGAATGGTGGCTGTAGTGCGTGGGCGGCCCGACGGCATCACCACTGCAACGGTGGTGCGTGCTCCGTCGATATCCACGATCGTGGCTCCCTCGACGCGGGAAATGCGTTCGCCGCGAAGAGCAAGAAGATAGGTCCGGCCGGCTGCTCCCTCAACGTCGACCCGCCAGCGACCATCTTGTGGCGCGCCGTCCAGTCGGAAGTCGAGCACCCGGATGCCGCGGCTCGGCTGCCCGGGCGTAAGACGCATGCGCGGCGGCTCGATCGTCAGGCCGCCATTCCACGAGACCATGACGACGGTTGTCGTCTCATCCAGTCGCACGGTCTGCTCGACGACCGTCTCCCGGTCGGATGCGTGGACCGTCGAGGTGCCGGACGGCGTCATGCGGTCTACCTGCAGGGCGTGTGACGTCGCCCCGGGGGGGACGGAGACGGCGACGGTTAGCTCGATAGCCGGACCGTCGCGATCGATCGTGAGCCGCGTCCCCGTTGCGGTCTGCTCGATCGCGACATCGAGACTGGTCGAGCCGACCCGCAGGTTGTGCACTCCGAGGCGAGACCACTCGGGCGGGAGCTGTGGGGCCAGCCGCGCTCTGCCCCGCGGCGCGTCGGGCTCCCAGCCCAGCACGCCCATGAGCAGCGGAGACAGCAGCATCGACGTGGCGAAGAACTGCTGTGGGACGGCAGTGTCCAGCGGACGGTAGAACCGTCCCGACAGCAACTCCGGATGCCGGCCCCGGGCCCATCCAAACGTCATCTGCGCCAGCGCATCGATCAGCGGGTACCCCGACCATGGCCGCCGGTAGCGGTACTGTCCCCACGCCACGAACCCCGTGACGAACGGCCAGACCGCACCGCTGTTGTATCCCATGGGATCGTAGAGGTCGCTTCCTGTCGACAGCATGCGTGCGCCCCAATCCGCGGAGATCGAGTCGGTCGCGAGCTTGGTCAGCGTGCGGTCAGCCCGATCGCGTTCAAGCAGGCCGAACGCCGCCGCCGTTGCGGGCCACACCGTCAGATTGTCGTTCGTCTGTCCCGACGTCAGGATACCGAATGCATGATGTCCTTCGGCTTCCCGCCAGTACTGCCGGTTGAGAGTTGCGGACGCTCGAGTCCGCATGCGGGAGGCCTCGTTGGCGATTGCTCGGTTGCCACGGGCGGCGGCCATCTCTGCCATCGCTTCGAGGGCTTGAATCCACACAGCGGCCAGGTAGATGTCCTGGTGTATCCCCACACCGATGGCTCCGATCTCGATGGCGCCAAGGTTGCCGGGTCCGTTCTCGATGACGCCGTCGCCGTCGGTATCCCGGCTGCGGCACCAGGCGAATGCGCGTTCCGTAGCAGGCCAGAGATCAGCCAGCAGCCCGTCGTCTCCCGATGCGCGCCAGTAGCGCCAGAGCGCCACGATCCAGTACGGCGTGGTGTCGGCGTGGTAGTACGCATAGGGAAAGTCTGTGAACCAGGGAATGTGTGCTGCGGCCTGGGATATCTCGTGCGGAATCTTGCCGTCGTCGCGCTGATACTTCGCGAGGAACCGGAGGCCGTGGGCGACCTGCGTCCAGAGTCCCGACGCATTCATCGCGAACGTGTTGATCGCAGCATCACCGCCGAAGAACCATCCGAACCCGGGTCGCGAGCTGGTGCCCGAGGGTCCCCAGCCTGCCACAAGGCCGCAGCCCAAGTCCGGATTGCACACGAGTGACTCGTCCAGGTTGACCTTCGCCCACTGAAACGCCACGTCGAGATCGTCGTCCGGGCTGTCGACGTACGTCGTTGCCGTGAGAAGCTGGACGACATGCGCGCGCTTCTCACGGTACAGTCGCTCGGCACTGCTGAGGAGTCCGCGATACCGGGCCACTACCGAATCTCGCGGGCCGATTCCGGCTGCAATCGCGATCGGGACGAATTCCCGCCGCGCCCGCGCCGAGTCGACGGCGATGACGAACGTCGTCGGTGCGTCCGGGAGCGCATGGGCCGGATGCGACGAGGCCGCCGTTGCCCACGGCGACCCGATGATTCCGTTTCGCTGTCGGAGGCTCTCGGAAAGGACGAACGCCCGCTCGTCCGCGTTCCAAAACACGTACTGGCCGCCAAGCGATGCGGGCCAGGCGTATTGAAACACCATCTGAAAACTGGCGACGACCTCCAGCGGGCGGAGGCTCTCGATGTCGAGCAGGATGAGCAGGCCGGGCTCGTCGAGCGGCGCGAGGATGTGCTGCCGAACGGTGAAGGTCGCATGTGTGCGGACGGCAACGGTACGGGCGACGTCGGCACCTCGAATGGGCTCCAGGTAATCGGGAATCTTGAACGCCAGCTGGAACTCCGAGGCCAACTTCAGCGGGTGCACCCAGAGCTCGGCCGTTCCGCTCTCGGTGCCGAGCCACGCTGCCTGCCGTCCGATCACGCCGAGGTACTGGTGTGCGCGAACATCACCCACACGGTCGATCTCGGAAGATGCGATGGGGAACTTCCGCAGTGTCGGACGCTCGGATTGGCTCGTGGCGATGGAGCTCGTGACGGGTAGGAGCACGACGGTGGCGAAGATGTAAATCCAGCGCGTTGGCTGCATGGCGCTAATGTATGGCCTGGTCCGCAGGTCCCGCATCCCGCGCGTCATGCTACCGCCGCCGCATGCTGCGGTCGGCCAGCGCTGGTGCGAGTCGGTGAAGCATCGCGAACATCCGAGTCCTGCCGACCTGGATCTCGTGGCGGTCGCTCGCCATGCCGCCCAAGACTTCCTCAGCGACAGCTTCAGGCGCCATCTTGTTGCCGCTACGCCCCCTCGTCATTGCCGTATCCACCAGTGGTGGAACCGCCTCGAAGACGCGCTTCGGCGCCAGTGCGAGAATCGACGAGACGTTCACGATTGCCCCCTCCGCCGCATCGCGAAGAAGAGGCAGGCTGAGAGCGGTGAGCTTCGCGAGCCCGGTCAGGTTCGTTTCGATCTCACGATCAATGTTGCCAAGGAGCGTGTCGACGTTGGTGGAGGCGTAATCGTCGTTGTGCTGGATCCCGGCGTTGTTCACGAGAATGGATAGACCTCCCAGTCGTTCGACCACCGTGTTCATGAGCCGCCGGAGAGCGGTCTCGTTCGACACGTCGCACGGCGCGGTTTGGAGCCGTGGGAAGCGCTCGGCTACGGCCTCGAGGCGATCCTCACTCCTCGCGACGGCGAGCACCTGGTTGCCTCGCTCAAGAAACGCCAATGCGAGCGCGAGTCCAATGCCGCTGCTTCCACCCGTGATGAGAATCCGGTGATCACGAAGCCACATGGGACATTCCTCGTGTTCGGTGGCTAACTCCGAGAACGTACGCCGCGGTACGAGGGGAGGGAACGCCGTGGCTCGTGTGGGCACCTCAGAAGTCGATGATCGTTCCCAGCGCCACGTGTGTGGTCTAGTCGCACGCCCGCCTGCAGATTGATTTGCGGATCCCACGCGACGTTTTGGTCGAATCGGAAATCGGCCGCGGCGTACGGACGAGCGATCGAACCCGATTGCCGCTCGAGCTCCACGCCACCCCCGACGACCCAGCGCTTGTGCTCCGGCGGGTCCACGCGGAACGCCCAGCGGCCTACTCCATAGAGCCCGAGACCCATGAGCGGTCGGAAATACATGGTGAGATCCGCCAGATCGCGGGCATAGGGCCGGCGCTCGACATTGAACCGCTCCAGGTATTCATCGCCGAAATGGGCACTCGTGTGGAAGTAGCGCACCCGCAGCCAGTGCGAACCGCGGTGGACTAGGATGGGCAGAGAGAAGATCCAGTCGCTCGTGATGAGATCTCGCTCCCGCGTCTCGAGGTTAAAGCGGCCGAACACGCCTCCGGCCACGCCAATCACGACGGCATCAGCGCGTGATGTCCCAGCGATGAGGTACAGTGGCAACGACGCGCCGAATGCTGCCTCACCCTCGAGGATTGTCCCAAAGCGGGAGGGAGTTTCGAATGGGATGATGAGCCTCCCAGCGGTGACCGCCTCGTGTGGCGCAGCCAGCAACTGTGGGAACAGCGATCGCTCGGGGAAGAAGCGCCGGGGGAGTTGTGCCCCAGCTTGCTGCGCAGGGAATAGCGCGCTGAGTATGACCGCACTGATGATGGCACGGCGGCGGCTCTGGCTCATCCTCGTGTGCTCCGGATCCGCTTGGCCGCGTTATCCACCGGTGGCATAGAGCGCAATGATCCGGGCGATGGCCCGTCGGCAGACCTCGCAGAACCGGGTCATGTTTCGCGAAAACATGATGCAGTCGATTTCCGGTCGATACAGGCCGCGCGCTTCGTACGACGCTCCCTCGAACGCGCCCACTTTGTCACTGAACTCCATCGAGCTCAGCATGCCACGCTCGATTTCACGCTGTTCGTGGAACAACGCATCGAACGCTACCTCCGGTGCCTGTGTCTCGATCAATCGCACTCTGCGCTCGAGGATTGCACGCGAGTGCGCTTCGAAGCGCTCCTTGGCCCATGGGGTCGGGAGTGGAGTTCTGCTGTCAACGAGGTCTCGCCACTTGAGTGCCGCCGCGTCGTGCAATGCCGTGACGTTGGGCTCCCACGGCTCCGCGTGCTCCACGGCTCCTGTCTCGTAGGCCACGGGCGACGTGTAATACTCATCCGCGAGACCAGCGAAATGATGCGCGAATTCATGGACGAATAAGTAGTCGGCGAAGGCCGACCCGACCGCTGCTGTGGCTTGGAAGTTGTAAATGCCACCGCCGCCGTACTGCTTTTCGTTGACCAAGATCGCGACGTACTCGTACGGTGCGGCAGACAGCACGTCGCGCAGCGTTCGATTGTCGTAGGTCAGGACATAGCGTTCGCTGTCGAAGATGCTGTACTGCGTCGAGACCGGATTGCGGCGGTACCTGCCTCCGTGAGGACGGGAGACTCCCGGCTCGGCCGCCGGCAGGTCGATCGCGCGCACGTTGAAGTCCTGGCGGCGGCTCCTGAAGGGCTCGTAGGAGAAAAGGGCATCCGTCAGGCGTCGGGCATCCTCGCGGAACTTGGGAATCTCCTCCTCGGCGTAGCCGTCACCCAGGATCACGATGTCGACCTTGGTCTGTGGTGGCCCGTGCTCGAAGAGCGTCCACACGGTGCCCAGAGGAGCCAGATCGGCCGGGTTTACGCTCCGGGCTGCCGGGTCGACATCGAGCGCGGCAAACTCGATGAACGTGTTCTCCGCGTCGCGCTTCTTGAGCACGACCCGGACCGGTGCCTTGGGCCATGGGAACCGCAGCGACTCATGAAACGTGCGGTAGGTCTCTTGGGCCTCACCGGTGGTCTCCCACTCGCCGTAGATCGAGGCGAAACCGCGCGAATAGATGGTTACGCCGGATGCCGCGTCGCGTACCTCGTAGAGGTATTTCCCGAGCTTGATGTTGTCGAGCAATCTGACGGTGCTTCCGGCCCATGGACCGTCGGACACGATCCGATCGAGGCTGATGATCTCGGTCGACGCGTCGCCCGTGTGGAAGTAGTCGACACGCATCGTCTTGTTCACAAAGAGACGATCGAAGTCTGAACCGTCCTGTGCTTGGGTCGAACCCACGATTGCTGCGCCCGCCATACTCACGCACAGGGCGACTCGAGCGTGTGTCGTGAGACGTCGCATCAGAAATCCTCTACTTGCGTCTTCGGGTGGCTGGTGTCTCGGAAACCTGACTCGTGGCATCATGCTGAGCCGACTGTCGTCCGAAGTATGGCGAATGTGTCGTGTGTCCAGATAGTGTCGGCCGTGTGAAAGCCTGCCGCGATTGCCAGCGAGTGCATGTCCTTCACGGTCTGAGGATGGTCGTCCGATCCCTCTTTGCGGAAGTTCAGCTCGACCAACGCCGGATCGCAGCCTGCCTCGAGCGCGAAGGTTCGACGCTGCTCGACCCGGCGG
Source organism: Gemmatimonadota bacterium (assembly GCA_039588055.1). Classification (GTDB taxonomy): domain Bacteria; phylum Gemmatimonadota; class Gemmatimonadetes; order Gemmatimonadales; family GWC2-71-9; genus JAOTVV01. The sequence continues at coordinate 5,891 of JBDHAN010000058.1, forward strand.
CGCTGCTGCTCCGCATCCTCACACCGGATGAGATCTCCCCACACGAACACACCGCGCGGATGAAGCCACGCGGCGAATTGCTCGAGGAGCGCGAGTTTGCGGTCGACTGGGATGTTGTGGAGCGCCAGGTTGGAGAAGATCGCGTCAAGGGGGGTGTTAGGCTGGTAGGCGTCGATGTCGGCACAGACGACTCGTAGCTTCTGACCTACATGCGCGAGTCGCTGCGTAGCGTCGCGTGCCATCTCGGCGGAGGCATCGAGAGCCGTCACGTGAGCATCGGGCAGCCATGAAGCGATCAGCGCGGTCACCGCACCGTTTCCGGCGCCAACATCCAGAATGCTTGTCGGTGTAAATCGTGTGAGCTCGGTGACGGCGCAGTCCACCATCTCGTCGTACTGGGGGACGAGCTGTCGGATGGTGGCAGCGTAGTCCCGCTGCAATGTTGCGTAGTATTCGTGTGCCGAGTCTCGCACGTCCCCTCCGCCGCCCACGCGACCTGCTAACCGGCTTGTTCGAACAGCGCGATGACCGCACCTGCCGGGTCGCGAATGACGGCATAGCGGCCCATGGTCCCCATCGATCGCTCCGGCGCGACGATTTCCCCACCGAGGTTCTCGCACTGCTCCATGCTGCGATCGAGGTCGGCAACGATGACGTAGTTGAGCCACACCGCTGGAAGGTCCGCGTTGCCGCCTCGCGCGTGACACACGCCGGCCACCGCCGTTCCGCCCTCCGGATCAGTCATGTTGAAATCGTTGTAGTCTCCCATCTCTACAGGTTCCGGAACCCAGCCAATAACCGCGGCATAGAAATCTCGGACCGGCTTGGCCTTTGGCACTGTGAGGTCGGTCCAGACAATTGTCCCCACATTCGGCTTCGCGTCATCGCTCATACGAATGGCTCCAGTGAATAGTGGTCGCGTGGCAGCGCCGTCTGATCATCACGGGTCTGGCGAGGGTGACTCGAGGCAATTGATTTCAAGCGCATACCAGTCTTTGGGCACATACGTCGGATCCGCGTCGTCTCCGCCGTCCCACATTCCCTGAAACAGACACGTGACCCCGTGCGCGAAAAGGGCGAAGCTCGTTCCATCGGGACCGTCGGCCGCGTACCAGAGGTCTTCGGCCCAGCCCCGCTGTGGCAACTCATTGCGCAGCACGTTGTGTGGCCGAGGGCGCGGGTCGTAGCTGCTGCCGGTCCCGTCGAATCGCACGGTGCACCCTGGACCGGACCGACCGGCGCGGTAGTCCGAGACCGTTCGGTCCACAACTGACATGGAGTCTGACGGCATCGTGCTCAGTGCCGCCGCGATTTCCATGCATGCGGAGCGGACGGCGTCAGGGATCGGGGCAGGAGCAGCCTCGGGCTGCTGTTGCGCGCCGACAGTGGGACCTCGCGTCGGCTCATCACGTTCAGCGCGGTCACATGCCATCGCGAACGCGGCTGCGACCGCGATTGCGACAATGTGTGACGTCGTCATGCTCGACAGTCTCACGAGTCTCCCTTCGATCGAACACTGACAGTGTCTCCGTCGACCACCACCACATCCCCGGAGGCGAGTTGCGCGAAGTCTCGCTCGCCGAGTGCCACGACGGGAATCGGTGTCCCGTACAGCTCATCCGCCACGATGGACGCGAGAGCGATGAATCCATCCACGGCGGGTGTGACGATGGCGGCGGGCGCGGTGTTGCGGCGGATCGCTTCGAGCAGGATAGCGGTCGTCGTGGACGATCCGCGCGTCAGTGGCAGGGCCAAAATCTTGTGCGCGGCGGACAGGCCGGAGAGCGGGTGTCGCCGGTCGATGATCTCGCCTGAGTTAGGGTCGTAGCCACCCCAGAACGAAAGAGGCTCCGTGCTCACGAGCGCCTCTCCTGAAGCGGCACCGGGCACGAGGGGCGTACCCCTCATGGTCACGACCACAATGACTCGTCGCGCACAACCCGGCCGGCGACCGCAGAACGCACGCAGTCGTCGAGTGATCCAAACGTCACTGACGTTCCCAGCAAGCCAGGCGAATAGTAGGCGTACTTCGCGGAATTCGTCATGAGCAGCTTCACGTTGGACGACAACATCGGCGAGGCCAAGATGCAGGTGTCCACAGTGATGGTACCGCCGAAGACCTCGAGCGGCTCCAGCAATTCGCTTGCTCGAGCCATCTCTGCCATGAGCCGGCTCGTGGTGACGAGGAACCGCACTCCAGGATGCGTGTGCCCCCCTCGCAGAAGGGGAGCAAGCTGTCGGAACTCGGCGAGCGAGAAATGGGGGCTGCCGAGCACGACCATGTCCAGACGATCGGTGTCGCTACTCGTGAGTTCCTGCCTGGCCCGACGAAGATCACCCAGGTCCACTTCTACGCTGTCAGTGGGCGACTTGCCTTGGAACGCGTCACTCGAGGTCGGAGCCTCCGGCGTGATTCCGACGAGATGCACGAGCGCGACCGCTCCGGACGTCGCGGCGGCGGCGCAAAGCGCCTTGAGCTGATCCTCGGTGGGTGTCGCGTCGAGTCCTTCGACCACGGGAATCCGGTCCTGTGCGAGGCCTCCGAGCAGATGGCCCAGCACCGGATAGAAACTGTCGTCCCGCTGAAGCGCCTGCGGTATCTCCCGTAATCGCACGAGCAGGTGTCCGGCCCGGTTCTCGGTGAGGTGGAGACCGTGAGCGGGAACCCGTCCAGTGATAGCACAGCAGATGTCGAGGAGATCCGGGTAGCGTTCTGTGCGGGCACCCAAAACGGAATTGGCGAATGCGATCGCGTTGGACTCACCCCACGCGACCTGCTGACCGAAGTCGGGACGCCACGCAGTTTGGTAGGGCGCACAGGTCCAGGTGGGATGGCATCCCATGCTGCGATAGGCGGCCATTTGCCGCTGTGCTTTGCTGGCCCAGTCCGACGGTACCGCCCAGTCCTGCCAGTGGTGTTCGTCGACGCCGCTCACGTTGAGTGTCGTCGGAACGGCGACACGAGCGTCGAGCCCTGCCAACCGCTCGGCAAATTCGAGGCCCGCTTCGCCGACATAGATCGTGCTGTCGATATGCGCGGCCGTGATGCTCATGAGGGAGGGCGCACGGACCACCGTTGCCATTCGCGCTATGATTGACATGGCGAGTCGAGCGGCAGGGCCGTGGTCGCCGCGGAGCATGGCGCGATCGTTATCGGTCAGTGCGACCATCGTTCGTTCGGGCTCGTGTCGAGTGGCGACCGGACCGAGCGGTCATCGCTTCTTCTGGGGCGCCTTCCGACTCTGCTTCGCCGATGCCGCCAGCCGCTGCACCAACTTGCGCGCCCACGTGTGCACGTTGAGCGTGGATTCCCGACTTCGGAGTGCCTTCATGCGCGTACGGCGCTCGGCCATCGGCATCGTCAAGGCTCGGTGCAGCTTCTCAGTGGTGTCTTCGATGTTGTAGGGATTGACCAGGAGTGCCTCGTCCATGGTCTCCGCAGCGCCCGCCATATGTGAGAGCAGCAGGACGCCGGGATCCTGCACCTGGCATGCGACGTACTCTTTCGCGACGAGGTTCATACCGTCTCTGAGCGGCGTTACCAGCGCAACGTCCGAATCGCGGTACAGTCCACACAATCGCTCTTGCGGTAGGGATCGGTAGAGATAGCGGATCGGTGTCCATGTCTCAGTGCCGAACCGACCGTTGATGTTTCCGACGAGCCGATCGATCTCGCGCTTGAGGTCCCGGTACTCAGAGACTTCCGAACGGCTTGGGACGGCCACTTGGACGAGTGTGACGGCGTTGCGGTGCTCCGGATGGGTGTTGAGGAGACGCTCGAAGGCAATCAGACGCTGCGGGATGCCCTTGGTGTAATCGAGTCTGTCGACCCCCAACACAATGTGCTCGTTGGCGCCAAAACCGGCATCAGGCGCTTTCCTGGCTGTCGCTTCATAGTGCGCAAAATCGATTCCCAAAGGGAGCGGCAGGACGCGAACGGTTCGTCCGCCGTAGTACACCAGTCCTCGTCGCTGGTCGATACGGCAGTCGAGCAGGTGGTGGGCGCAGTCGAGGAAGTTGCGAACGTACGTCGACACGTGGAACCCGACGAGGTCCGCGCCCAAGACGCCTCGGAGCAGCGGCCGCGCCCACGGCAAGACGCGAAAGACGTCGTACGGCGGAAACGGGATGTGCAGGAAGAATCCGATGGGCGTCTTCTTGGTGATTCTGCGCAGCCGTTCCGGGACAAGCATGAGGTGATAGTCGTTGATCAACACCATGTCGTGCTTTTCGACTCTGCCTGCCGTGACTTGTGCGAACCTCTTGTTGACCCGCTGGTACGCCTCCCAGTCGCTCGACTCGAAGGTGGATCGCCCAGGAAGGGTGTGAAAGAGCGGCCAGAGAGTGGCGTTGGAGAAGCCGTTGTAATAACCGCGCAGGTCGCCTCGCGGAATCGAGACAGCCTCGATTTCGTACGGGTCGCCCGGATCGGTGAGGGTCTCACCCTCGGCGAGATCCCGCCCGGGCCAACCGATCCAGAGGCCGCGGCGTTCCCGCAGCAACGGATCGAACGCGGCGACGAGCCCCCCGCTCGAGCGAACGCGTTCGGGACCGCGGGTGCCGCGCCGCAGGGTGATCGGCAGCCGGTTACTGACGGCGATGAGGGCGGGTTCGCGACGAGGCATTGGTTTCCTTCTCGAAATCTACACGGAGCGTGCCCGGGCCGTGCGTCGCCAGTCGGCGCGGCGAACTAGGACTGACCGGAGCGCCCGTTGAGCGGAAGGAGATCGAGGTAGCGATGTCGCTCCGCATCTGAGGTGGTGCCACGCACGAACCCGATGGGGCGCTCGAATGCCGGACCGTCGAATACGAACGTGTGGTACTCGCCGCGCTCGCCGCAGGGGTCGAGGAACTCCTGGCAGCTGAGTTCCGTGACGACGTCGGCATCAAACTCCCTGCCAAGATAGGGCACCGCTTGATGGTCCAGATGGACGCTGACGATGACCGCTCGATACCCTCGCTCGACCACCTCCCAGGCGATCTCGACGCCTGGTTCGCCCCACAGGGGCTCGACGTGGTCCAGCCCAGCTGCACGCACACGCTCTTCGTACCAGGCTCTCACGTCAGCCAGATGCACGTTGCCAAACACGATGCCCTCGATGCCACGATCCTTGAGCTGGCCGAGGATGTGCACAAACACGCTCTCGAAACCGTCCGCTGGCACCGGAGCCAACACCGCATCGAGACCGAGCGAGCGAGCCTGATCGGCAACGAGTTGCCGCCGCAGGCCATGGAACCGTATCCGCTCGGACGATGCGTCGTAGAGCGTTGCGAGGTAACGTACATCGAGGCCGTCGCGACGGGCTCGGTCGAGCGCAATCGTCGCGTCCTTGCCCCCACTGGTCATGAGAGCGTATGACATGTGGCAGAATGTACGAGCGGTCCGAGGTCCGGGAAGGGGCTGGTTGAAAAGGAGATTGCCAGTGCGAAGGTCGCCGATTGGACTCATGATGCTCGTGGGTGGATCGGTCACCCTTCATGCCCAGGGGGCCGACACGACGGCAGGCGAAACGCGGCCCCAGCCCGGCAACACGCTGGTGCCGCTGCCCGTCGTGTTCTATCAGCCGGAGACGGGAACCGGTTTTGGGGCCGTCGCAGCGTACTACATGTACGGCGACGTCTCGTCGACCGAGCGCGTTCTTCCGTCTACGCTTTGGCTGCTTGCGGTCTACACGACGAAGCGACAGGTGAGTCTGGAGCTTGGTGCGGAGCTGTATCACCGCCATGGGAAATACCGAACTGTCGCAACTGTGGGCTTCAGCGAATTTCCGACGAAGTTCTGGGGGACCGGTAATGCCGTGCCGGAGGAGCAGGAGGAGGACTACACCCCACGCACGTTCTACGGAGCTGGAGAGTTCCAGTGGAGTGTGGCGCCGGGATGGTATGTGGGAGCGGCAGTCGAAGTCGGCCATCGACAGCTCGTCACGGTGGACTCAGCGGGCCTGCTCGATCAAGGCATCGCACCCGGAACAGCGGATGGACGGCTGGTTGGTGCGGGGCTGCTCTTCTCGCGAGATACACGAGACAATTCGGTGAACCCCACGCGCGGCAGCTACCATCAGCTCCGGACCATGGGGTACGACGATCTGATTGCGAGCGAGTTCGACTTCTGGATGGTGACGCTGGACCTCAGGAAATACGTGCCGCTCGAGAGCGGTCCCGTGCTCGCGTTCCGCGCACTCGGGGCAGCGGCATCGGCGGCCACGCCGTTCGATCGACTGCCGCAGCTCGGCGGCGATGTGCTCCTTCGCGGATACTACGAAGGACGGTTTCGCGATCGTTCTCTCGTTGCGCTGCAGACGGAGTTGCGCGCTCACGTGTGGTGGCGCATCGGCGTCGTCGCATTTGCAGGAGTGGGCCAGGTAGCGACCACGCCGAGCAACCTGGAGCTCGACGGCTTTAAACCGTCGCTCGGCGCGGGCCTTCGGTTCGCGCTCAGTCCTGACGCCGGGTTGAATATCCGAGCGGACTATGGATGGGGGTTTGACGTCGGGTCGGGCGGCCTCTACCTGAACATCGGTGAGGCGTTCTGAGACGTGCAGGTCCGCCCTTGACTGCCGCACCGCCGTCTAGCGTCTTTCAGCACCGTGATTGACTCACAGCAGCGACCGCGACCTCGCGGTTCGTTCGCGTGGCGGGAGGCACGCGAGATCATCTGGGCCCGGCGGCGTCGGTTGGCCTTGGGTTCGGTGCTCATGATCGTCAACCGGGCAGCCGGTCTCGTGTTGCCGGGCTCCTCCAAATATCTCATCGACAACGTGATTGGCCAGAATCAGGCCGAGCTGCTGTTACCGCTGGCAGCAGCAGTTGGTGGAGCATCACTGGTGCAGGCGGGAACCTCGTTCGCCATGTCGCAGGTCTTGGGCGTGATGGCGCAGCGGGCCATCACCGACATGCGAAAGAGCGTGCAGGCACACGTGAGCCGGCTGCCGGTCTCCTATTTCGATTCGACCAAGGCGGGTGTATTGATCTCGCGCATCATGACGGACGCCGAGGGTATCCGGAACTTGGTGGGAACCGGGCTCGTGCGGTTGGTCGGAGGATTCGTGACGGCAGCGATCGCCCTGACGGTGCTCTTCGTTCTCAATTGGAAGCTCACGCTGATCATCCTGGTGGTACTCGGGGCCTTCGCCGCCGCGATGACCACGACGTTCAAGCGACTCCGGCCGCTCTTTCGAGAACGGGGAAGGCTCAACGCCGAAGTGACTGGTCGCCTCGGCGAGTCGTTGGCCGGGATTCGCGTCGTCAAAGCGTACGTGGCCGAACGGAGCGAAAACCTCGTTTTTGCCCGTGGGGTCCATCGCCTGTTTCGCAATGTTGCGAAGGCCGTGACGGGGATTGCCGCCATCAATTCGATTACGACCGTGGTCGTCGGGGCGGTGGGCGTCATCATGGTTGTCGTTGGCGGTCGCGCCATCATCGCCGGAACGATGACGCTCGGTGATTTCATCATGTTCATCTTCTTCACGGGTCTCGTGGCAAGTCCGCTCGTTGGAATCGCCGAGATTGGCACGCAGATCTCTGAGGCCTTTGCGGGCTTGGACCGCATCCAAGAGATCCGGCAGATGCTCACGGAGGAGGATGAGGATTCCTCCCGAGAGCGGCTGGACGCGGTTGATGGCGCTATCGAATTCGAAGGTGTGTGGTTCGAATACGAGCCGGACGTGCCCGTCTTGAAGGACGTGTCGTTCCGAGCGGCGCCGGGTACCACAACGGCACTCGTCGGCTCCAGTGGCTCAGGGAAGAGCACGCTCATTTCGCTGGTGATGGCATTCAACCCTCCGAAAGCCGGTCACGTATCCGTCGATGGGCGAGACCTCACGACGATCCGGATGCGTGATTACCGAAGTGCTCTCGGCGTCGTGATGCAGGAGAACTTCTTGTTCGATGGGACGATTGCGGAGAATATTACGTTCTCCAAGCCGCACGCGACGCGTGACCAGATTCGAGAGGTCGCGACGATCGCTCACGCCGACGAGTTCATCGAGCAGTTCGAGCAGGGATACGACACGATCGTCGGCGAGCGCGGCGTCAAGCTGTCGGGTGGTCAGCGACAGCGGATTGCGATTGCCCGCGCGGTTCTGGCCGACCCGCGTATTCTTATTCTGGACGAGGCGACGTCGAGTCTGGACAGCGAGAGCGAAGCCATGATCCAGGATGGGCTCCGATCGCTCCGCCAAGGCCGAACGACGTTTGTCATCGCCCACCGACTCTCCACGATCCGGAGCGCAGACCAGATTCTCGTTCTGGAGGGTGGTGAGATCGTCGAACGAGGCACCCACACGGAGTTGCTGGCCAAACGCGGTCGGTACCGCCAGCTGTACGATAAGCAATACATGTTGGAGCATGACCGCTTCATCAATCCGGGCGAAGACTTCACGCCGGATGTTGAGCGCGCCGTTCCCGAGCAGCGAGATACGGCGCAGATCCCGCGCAACCTGTAACCACGCTTGAGCCGGATCCGGTCACGGCTTGGCTTCCTGTCGGCCGGCGCTACCTTCGAGATATGGAGTCGACCACCGCGAGCGGGTCGCTCGCACTCGTGCGGGTGTCCGGAGAGATCACCACCAAGGCCCGTGGTACGCGAAGGCACTTTCAGCAGTGTCTCGTGCGGAACATCCGCGATGCACTCGAAGCGGACGGCGTAGCCGCTGCCGTGGAGTCGCGCTGGAGTCGCATCCTGGTCGAGAGCGCTGACCCCAAGGTGGCGCACCGCATCGCGGCCGTGTTCGGCGTGAGTAGTGTGTCCCCAGTCGAGGCCAGAGTACCCGCGGATCTGGATGGGATCGTGCGGGTCGCCGATGCACTCTATGCGGACCGTGTCAGAGGCAAGCGGTTCGCCGTCCGCGCCCGGGTCATCGGGGACTGCGGGTTTCGCTCCCGAGACATCAAAGTCGCTGTTGGTGCGGCCCTCGACAGGGACGCGACCGTCGACCTCGACGCGCCGGACGTGCGCATCTGGGTGGAGGTCCGAGACGGAGAGGCTTTTCTCTTCACGGACAAATTCCGCGGATTGGGGGGTCTGCCACTCGGAGTCGAAGGGAAGGCCGTCAGCCTCATCTCTGGCGGATTCGACTCGGCGGTTGCCGCGTGGCTCATGCTGCGCCGGGGGGTGAGCCTCGACTACGTCTTCTGCAATCTCGGCGGCGAAGCCTACGAGCGCGCGGTCGTGTCGGTATGCAAGGTGCTGGCTGACGCTTGGAGCTACGGTGACCGACCGAGCATCCACGTCGTCGACTTTGCGACCCCGCTCGCCGACCTCAAGGGTGCGGTGCAGCCTAAATACTGGCAGGTGGTGCTCAAGCGCTTGATGTATCGGACGGCGGAGAGGGTGGCACAGGAGATTGGGGCTGAAGCGATCGTGACCGGTGAGTCCATGGGTCAGGTTTCGTCGCAAACACTCGCCAATCTTCGAGCGATCGAGGGTGCGGTGACTCTCCCGGTTTTGCGTCCGTTGGTGGGGTACAACAAGACTGAGATCATCGCTCGGTCCGAGCAGATCGGCACGGCGGTCCTGAGCCGGCACATTCGGGAATATTGTGCCATTCTCCCCAAGCACCCCGTGACACACGCCAAGGCGGCGGCGGTGGCCGCTGAAGAACGAAAGGTCGACCTCGGCCTGGTGGAAGAGGCGGTGGCTGGACGCCGGGTGATCGACCTGAGGGGGCTCGAGCCCGTTGATCTCGTCGAGCCGTATCTCTTCACGACAGACATTCCCACCGACGCCGTGGTCATCGACTGCCGCGAGGAGCACCACTACCGCGCGTGGCATTACCCAGGTGCCCTGCGTCACGATCTCGACCACTTGGCGGGCACCTTTCGCGAGCTCGACAAGATCCGCACTTACGTACTCTACTGCAGCTTCGGCGTGCTGACCGCGCACCTGGCCGAAGTGATGCAGCGTGAGGGATACGAGGCGTACTCGTTCAAGGGTGGTGTGCGCCGCCTGATGGTGCATGCCCGGGAGCATGGTGCGGCCGTGCCGCACTGAAGCGCCTCACCTTGCGGCGCGCGGCGTTCGGTGGTATTGCCCATCGGGCGAGGCAGTCCCCAATCACAACCACGCATGTGCTGACGAGAGGATCTGAGTCATGACGGACGCTCAGGCTCACGCAGGTAAGGTCAAGGCGTCGCCGCCGGTGATGTTCCGCTGGGCGGTCATGGTGATCATCTCGCTGGCGATGTTCGGCAACTACTACGTCTACGATTCCATCGCCCCCATCGCGGACATTCTCAAGGCCGACCTGGGTTTCACCGACGAGAACATTGGACAGCTGTATTCGTTCTACAGCATTGCCGCGGTCCTTGTCTTGTTGATTGGCGGTATCGTCATCGATCGGTTCGGCACGGCCAAGTCAACGATTGTCTTCGGTACCATCTGTGCGATCGCGGGTGTTCTGAACGCGATCTCCGCCGAGCTGTCGACGATGCTGGTGGCCCGCGTGCTCCTGGGCATCGGCTCAGAGCCGCTCATTGTTGCGATCACCACCGCACTGGCAAAGTGGTTCAAGGGCAAGGAGCTGAGCTTCGCCTTCGGGCTCAATCTGACGATCGCGCGACTCGGGTCGGTCGCGGCCGACAATTCCCCCAGCTGGGCGGGCTTTGCCTACACGGGCTGGCAAATGCCGCTCATCGTCGCGGCAGTGTTGGGATCCCTCTGCGTGTTCTCGCCGATTGGGTACGCTGCTTTTGAGCGGCATGCCGAGCGACGGTATCAACTCGCCGAGGCCGGAGAGACGGACAAGTTCGCGTGGGGCGACCTGTTCCGGTTCGACAAGTCGTTTTGGCTCGTCGTCGCCCTCTGCGCCACGTTCTACTCCGCGATTCTGCCGTTCCGCAGCTTCGCGATCAAGTTCTTCATCGAGAGTCACGGGATGACGCGCGAGGCAGCTGGGGCGATGAACAGCATGCTGCCGCTCGCCGCTATGGTGGCGACCCCGATCTTTGGGTTGCTGGCTGACCGCTATGGAAAGCGGGCGCTCATGATGGCCGGGGCGTCGTTCCTCATCATGCCGGTCTACCTGATGATGGCATACCACGTGACGCCGCTCGGTGTGCCGGTCGCCATGATGGGAGTGGCGTACTCGCTCATTCCGGCGGTGATGTGGCCGTCGGTAGCCTACATCGTTCCACAGCAGCGACTGGGTACGGCCTACGCGGTCATGACGTTGGTGCAGCAGATCGGTGTCGCGGCGATGAACTGGATCATCGGACGGACGAACGACGCATTCGGTGCGACGGCGGCCAATCCCGAGGGCTATGCAGCGGGCATGTGGATCTTCTCGATCCTCGGCGTCTTGGGGCTCATCTTTGCGATCGCGCTGCGCAAGGTCGAGACCGGTCCAAAGGCGCACGGACTGGAAACGATTACGTCTACATCGTCAAAGGCGGCGTAGCGGTTCGCAGCGCGGCCGGTGGCGCAACCTCCCCCCCTGCTAGTTGTCGTCCCGCGGGATGTAGATCCCTTCGAATACCTGCTGCCAGGTGGCACCCTCGTCGCGTGACATAGTCCAGCGCTGCACGACGCGATTGTCCTCGGTCGGCTCCCAGGAGATCTCATGCATGACCGTGAGCGTGTCGCCCAGGTGTTTCTTTCCACGCAGCACCATCTTGCCGTCTTCAAACGCCCCGTCGAGCACCAAGAGCAGCCCACCGTTGTCCACCCAAGTCTGGTGCCACTGACTGGTCCTCGAGTCAAAGATGTTATAGCTGGTCCCGCGGCTACCTCCTGCTCCGGTCCAGGCTTCTCGCAGCGCGCATCCACCTAGAATCCGGGTGATTTCGTTCGTTCCCGCGATGTTTCCATCAGGCGTCTCGACATTCCATGTCCCGAGCCAGAAATCGAACTGCCGGTATTCCGGCGCCGAGCAGGGCGGAGCTTGCTGCTGCGCGCCTTCCTGGGCGTGGCCGACCACTGGGCTGAACACGGCTGCAAGCAGGCCGATGCCGAACGAAAAATGGACACGCGGTGAAATCATGGGACGTAGTCTCCTGATCAATGAACGGTGACGATTCTTGATAGAAGAGTGGAACGCTCCAGCGGAAGCATAATACCGGGCGGCGCCAACCCGGAATCTGTTCCGCAGCACGGTGCTGACGCCGAGGCGCTGCATGTTTCGGCGCCCCCGTGACGTTCGGACAGCCATGATCTACACCCATGTGCTCAACCGTCCCGGCCTCGGGCATTCAGAGTCCCGCTGATCTCCGGCAATCCGTGGCGACCCCTCCGCATCGTCGATTGCGCTTGTGTGCGTTATGCCGCTTATCTCCCGCGACACAACACTCTGCTGGATCGATCGATCATCGATGTAAGTCCGCATCCTATTTGGAGTTGCCGGAGGCCAAACCGTCGACAATTGCTTGCTAGCTTGCGGAGCGAGTGTAGGATAACCCGATATGTCGACCGAACCCGATATGTCGACCGACAGAAATAAGAGTTAGACTGAACCTCAGCCAACTTGGCATCAGCAGCGAATGACCGGCCGTTCCGTGAGTCTGCGATCCCGCTCGATGGATGGCGAGCCGCGTACCGTGTTGCGGGACGACTGGGATAGCGCGAAGGCTGCGATGATCATCTGTGACATGTGGGATAAGACACATTGCGTGTCCGCGGCACGTCGAGCTGCCGAAATGGCACCGCGAGTCAATGAGGTTGCAGCGCGACTTCGACGGGACGGTGCGCTCATCGTCCATGCACCTGCCGGCTGCATGGGTTACTACGCTGGCACGACGGCCCGTGAACGCGTCCGGCAGGCACCCCCCGTCAAGTCACCTGTGTCGGTCGATTGGAACGACTGGGACGCATCCCGAGAGTCACCCCTGCCGCCTGCGTTGGCCGATGAGACTCCATGCTCCTGCGAGCCCGGCGAGCCGTGCACGGATGGCGGGCCGCCGTGCCCGTGGACGCGCCAGATCCAGTCCATCGAGGTCTCGTCGCGCGACGCCGTGACGGATGACGGGGAAGAGCTGCTGGCGCTCCTGGAGGAACGCGGCATCGAAGACGTGGTCGTAACGGGTGTGCACGCGAACCGATGTGTGCTCGGTCGTCCTTACGGAATCCGGCAGCTGGTGTACTGGGGCAAGAGGCCGGTGCTCTGTCGAGATCTGACGGACTCGTACCATCGGGATTCGCGCGGCCATCTCTGGGGCAACGAGCAGATCGTTGCACACATCGAACGGCACTGGTGCCCGACACTGTCGAGTGACCAACTGGTCGGCGGGTCCCCGTTCCAATTTCAGGAGACCAAGTGGGGGCTCTAGCCGGGTTCAGTCTAACAAGCGTTTGCTGCTGTCCGG
>JBDHAN010000059.1:0-19649 GCA_039588055.1 Gemmatimonadota bacterium
GCCTTGCACCCACATCACCGTCTCGGCGTTTTCGTAGGCCGTCAGCACGGGCATCAGGTTGTATGCCTGAAACACGAAGCCAATCCGGTCGCGCCTGAGATGGCTCAACTCTCGCCGACTGAGCTCACCAAGATCTTGTCCTTCGAGCATCACGGTTCCCGACGTCGGCCGGTCGAGCGCGCCGATGAGGTTGAGTGCCGTCGTTTTGCCCGAGCCCGACGGTCCGCAGATCGCCGTGAACTCTCCCTTGGCGACCTCGAGTGTGAGCCCGCGTAACGCGTGCACGTCCACCGCCCCCTGCCGATAGACCTTGGTGACAGTATCGAGTGCAACGATTGTGGAGTTGCCGTCACCGACCATGGAGCGACCTCACACGAGCTTGATGGTTTCGACCGGATCGACGCGACCGGCCTTCCACGCCGGGTAGAGCCCAGCCAACAGCGTGGCGACGAGCGCCGCCACAGCAATGAAGACGGCATGCCCCGGGAAAATGCCGACTCTAAACGTCGTCGGCATCGCGATGCCAGACACTTCTGCGGTGTTCTCTCCCATCATGCCTGAGACGTCGATGCCGTTGGTCGCCATGTACCAATAGGGAAGCACCGTAACCAGTACGGCACCCACGAGTCCTAGCACGCCGAGCCAGGCACTCTCGAGCACGACGAGTCGGAAGAGCCGCCCGGGACTCCACCCGATCGCCATCATGATGCCGAACTCGCGCAGCCGTTCCATGACACTCACGAACAACGTGTTGAAGATCCCAGCGGCCACAAGCACGGCGATGAGCGCCTCCATGAATCGTGCGCCCCCGACCTTGATGGCGATGAACGCCGCGAGCTCCCGCTGAATTTCATGCCAGGGTAGTGCTGCGACCTCGGCTCCCGACTCACGATTGAGGCTTTCTGCAATGCGGTCGGAGTGCCGCTGGTCCTGGATGAAGGCGGCGACCTGCGTGGCCTCGTCAGGGGCGTAGCCAAGGACCTCGCGCACGGCGTCGATGGGTAAGAGGCACAGGCCGCCGTCCACGCTCGGCGCACCGGTGCGCACCAGGCCGGACACGCGCGCCAAGCCGCTCACGATGTCGCCGTTCCGGTCCGTCATGGTGTAGACGATCTTGTCGCCCAACTCGACATCCATGTTCGCAGCCAACCGTTCACCGAGGATGATCCCCCTATCGCGACTCGTGGCAAACGGCTCACCTTCCACCACGGCGCCCAGCACCGAGAAGGTCGTCGTGTCTTCTGCAACAGGATCGATGGCGATGAACCCGGCGCCACGACTCTCGCGCGCGGTATTCAGCATTGCCTGACCGACGACGCGCTCGACGACGCGCACCACCTCGGTCTCGGCACGCGCCAGTTCCATCAACGCGTTCGTACCCTTGACCGTCTTGGACAGCGTCGGCGCTTCGAGATAGTCGGGATGCTGCAGCGTCACGTGCCCGGCGCCGATTCGGGCGGCGAAATTGATCATGTCGGTCCAGTTGCGATCCTGCATGGCAGTGAACAGCACCGCGAGGAATACTCCGAACGCGATAGACGAGAGCGTCAGGAGCGTGCGACGTCGGTTACGCCACAGGTTGCGCCACGCCATCACCGCCAAACTCGATCCCTGCCGCGGCATCGCCAACCTCCTACTGATAGCGCATCGCAGCGACCGGACTGATACGGGCCGCCTTGAGCGCCGGGTAGAGCACTGACACCGAAACGATGACGACCAACGTGACGACCGGACCGATAATGGTCATCGGAGTCACGACGGCACGCCATACCGGATCGATTGCCATTCCCGCGACCGACATCCCGCCAATGCTGCTCAAATCGAGTCCATGATCGGCGAGATAGGCGAGCCCCGGCACGCTGAGTACCAGTCCCGCAACGATCGCAATCCCCGTCTGCAAACCACCTTCCATCAACACCAGTGTCAGCACGTGTCCCGGACCGACGCCGAGCGCCTTGAGCACGCCCAGCTCTCGGATGCGCTCGAACACACTCATCAGCATGGCGTTGATGATAAGAATCGCGACGACGATATAGATGACGAGGAACACGATCACGATGAGCGATCGCGTCGAGTCCAGGAACATCGCAAGGATCGGAGCCAAATCGCGCCACGTTTCGACAGTGAGCGCTGCGGCCACATCGCGGACATCGACCACCGCGACTGCCAGTTCTCGATCTGCCGGCCGTCGCACCATGACCAGGTGCGCACCGTCGGGAATCACGAAGAACGCGCGGAACGCGGCTTCGGTCATGAACACGCCCGCGCGATCCACGTCGTCAGTGATACTCCGCAGCACGCCCCGGATCGTGTACAGGTCATTCGCGATACTGCCGTCAGCCGCTTGTCCCAGCAGTATGAGCTCGTCCCCCAGTTCGACGCCCAGGGTGTGGGCAAGGCGAGTTCCTACAACGACACCATTGGGATCGCCCGGGTCGAGCCACTGCCCGCTCACCAGATGTTCGGAGATCTCGCTGACCAAGGCATCCTGCTCGACGTTGACGCCCTTGAGGATGACGCCGGCGGATGACTCACCGGCTGCCCCCAGCCCGCCGCCGATCAACCTCGCCGAGGCGCGGAACCCGCGGTCCCGCAGCCGTCCAATAAGCTGCCCGGGATCTTCAATACGTCGGTAGATGGAGGGATTGTCCCGGTACCCTGGTGCGACGATCTGGATGTCACCGAGCTCGATATCGACGATGTTGCGTTCGAGATCGCGGAGATAGCCCTCGACTAGGGACGTGTAGAGGACCATGATCAGGAGCGCCAAGGTCATCGCCCCGATCGTGACCACGGTGCGCCGCCGATACCGCCACAGATTCCGCCACGCCATCACCAGCAGGCGCATCGTTTTCTCCTCAGCTGTCAGCCTTCAGCCTTCAGCCTTCAGCTGCCAGCTCTCCTTGTGCCTATCAAGAGTCGTCTTCGTCGTCCGAGTCGTCAACGTCGTCCCGGCCGCCCTGCCGCCCTGCCGCCCTGCCACCCTGCCGTTGCAGTTCACCGTTGACAACCCCATGTGCACTCATAACTTAGCGCAAACCGGCGCCTCGGCCGGTTCTTCTCTTCTGTGGACGGCGATTTCATGAACACCACGTTGCGAAACTTGATTGGTGGCGAGTGGGTTGAATCCGCCACCACGGATTTCCTGGACATCATCAACCCTGCGACGGCAGAACCGCTGGGCCGGGTACCTCTCTCGACGGCGAAGGATGTCGATCAGGCGGTTGCCGCAGCACAGCACGCGTACCTGACCTGGCGCGAAGTACCCCCGGTGGTCCGTGCACGCTACCTGTTCAAGCTCAAAACGTTGATGGAGGAACAGTTCGACGACCTCGCCGCAACAGTGACCAAGGAAAACGGCAAGACGCTGCACGAGTCACGCGGCTCAGTGCGCCGTGGGATCGAGAACATCGAGCATGCGTGCGGTATCCCCACCCTTATGATGGGAAAGACGCTAGAAGACGTCGCGTCGGGCATCGACTGCGAGTACATCCGCCAGCCACTCGGCGTCTTTGCAGGCATCACGCCGTTCAACTTCCCGGCGATGGTGCCGCTCTGGTTCTGGCCCTACGCCGTCGCCACCGGCAACACCTTCGTGCTCAAACCCAGTGAACAAGTTCCGCTATCCCCCGCCCGTATCGTCGAGCTGGCCCAGGAGGCAGGGCTCCCACCTGGCGTGCTCAACTTGGTGCATGGCGGCAAGGAGGCAGTGAATGCGCTGCTCCGTCATCCCAACATTCAAGGGATCTCGTTCGTCGGGTCGTCACCGATCGCCAAGTACGTGTATGAAGAAGCCTCCAAACACGGGAAGCGCGTGCAGGCGTTGGGTGGAGCGAAGAACCACATCGTGGTGATGCCCGATGCCAACTTGGACAGCGCCACGGACAACATCACGGAGTCGCTCTTCGGATGTGCGGGCCAACGGTGCCTGGCAGGCAGTGTCATCGTCGGCACGGGAGCCGCTTACGAACCGTTTCGCGACCTGCTACTGGCGTCGGCCCGGAGCTTGAAGCTCGGGTACGGCCTCGACGATGGCGTGACCCTGGGTCCGTTGGTCTCCGCACGGGCAAAGGAAAAGGCTCTGTCATATGTCGACGCAGGGGAGACCGAGGGCGCCAAGCTGCTGCTCGACGGGCGGTCGTCCAAGGTTGAGCGCTATCCGAAAGGCCATTTCCTGGGAGCGACGGTGTTCGACGGTGTTGAACCAGACATGAAGATCGGGACGGAAGAGATCTTCGGCCCGGTGGCGTCCGTGACGCACGCGGCGACGCTGGACGATGCGCTCGAGGGCATCCACCGTTCCAGTTTTGCCAATGCGACGTCGATCTTCACCACCAGTGGCAAAGCGGCGCGCGAGTTCCGCTATCGGGTGGGTGTCAGCATGATCGGCGTCAACATCGGGGTCGCGGCACCGATGGCGTTCTTCCCGTTCGGTGGTACCAAGGGATCGTTCTTCGGTGACCTCAAGGCCCACGGTCCCGATGCGGTCGAATTCTTCACAGACAAGAAGGTGGTCATCTCGCGGTGGTGAGCGCCCTTCGGCAGAGGTAGCGATGCGAAACGTTGTGGGTGGCTTGATTCAGCTCTCGAACCCCATCAATGACCCCGAGGCCTCCGTCTCCAAGGTCCGGGACGCGATGGTCGAGAAGCACATGCCGTTCATCGAGGAGGCGGGGAAGAAAGGGGTCCAGATCCTCTGCCTGCAGGAGATGTTCAACGGCCCCTACTTCTGCCCGAGTCAGGACGCCAAGTGGTGCGATATCGCCGAGGGGATTCCCGGCCCCACCATCGAGATGATGCAGGCAATCGCCAAGAAACATGCGATGGTCATGGTCGTGCCGATATATGAGGGGGAGATGGCGGGGGTATACTACAACAGTGCCGCGGGCGGTGATCGATGCCGATGGCAGCTACCTCGGTAAGTATCGCAAGAACCACATCCCTCACACGGCAGGCTTCTGGGAGAAGTACTTCTTCAAGCCCGGGAACCTGGGCTATCCGGTCTTCGAGACGCGATATGCGACAGTGGGCGTGTACATCTGTTACGACCGCCATTTCCCTGAGGGGGCCCGTCTTCTGGGGCTCCACGGCGCCGAGATTGTCTTCAACCCGTCAGCTACGGTCAAGGGACTTTCGCAATACCTCTGGAAGTTGGAGCAGCCCGCCCACGCCGTTGCGAACGGGTACTTCATGGGCTGTAACAACCGTGTCGGGAGCGAGGCGCCGTGGAACATCGGCGAGTTCTATGGCTCGAGCTACTTCGTGGACCCGCGCGGCAACTTCCTGGCGGAAGGCAGCGAGGATGGCGATGAGCTCGTCGTGGCCGAAATGAACCTCGATATGATCGAAGAGGTTCGGCGTACATGGCAGTTCTTCCGCGACCGGCGGCCCGAGACGTACGACGACATGATCGCGCAACTGCCCTGATCGCGTGCACGATACGACAAAGGAAGGGCTCCGATGTCACTGTTGATCCAGAACGGCCGGATCATCACGGCCACGGACGACCACACCGCAGACATCTACTGCGAGAGCGAGACGATCTCGCGCATCGAGCCATCGATCGATCCCAAGACCTTGCCGGGCGCAGTGAACGGTCTGAAGGTCGTCGACGCGTCAGGCAAATATGTCTTTCCAGGATTCATCGATCCCCACGTGCATATCTACCTTCCGTTCATGGGCACGTATGCCGTCGATGACTACGAGTCGGCAAGCAAGGCGGCGCTCGCCGGTGGAACGACCACGCTCATTGAAATGATCTGTCCGGGGCCCACCGACGCCCCGCTTGATGCGTTCGAGACATGGCGATCGAAGGCTGACGCGCTCGCAGCCGTGGACTACACGTTTCACATGTCCGTCGTCCGGTTTGAAGAGAACGTGCGCGAGCAGTTCCGGCAGATTGTCGAGGCCGGCGTGCCGTCATTCAAGGTCTTCCTCGCCTATAAGGGGGCGCTCGACCTGTCGGATGAGCATCTCTTCTCCATGATGAAGATGGCGAAGGACATGGGCGTCATCGTCACGGCACACTGCGAAAACGCTGTGCTGGTTGACGCGTTACAGCAGGCACTCCTCGCTGCAGGCAAGACCGGCACGCAATGGCACGGTCCCTCACGCCCACCGGTGGTCGAGGCGGAAGGCGTTCACCACATCTGCACGTTCGCCGAGTTGACGGGTGCGCACGTATACACCGTCCACACGTCGTGCGACGAGTCGGTGCGAGAGGCGTTGGCCGCGCGCCATCGCGGCGTCGATGTCTGGATTGAAGCGGTGGCGCCGCATCTCGTGCTGGACGATACCTATGCTGAGCTTCCCGATTGCGAAGGCGCCAAGTATGTGATGTCACCGCCGCTCAGGGCCAAGTGGCACCAGGACGTGCTGTGGAACGGCCTCAAGAGCCGTGCGATCAGCACGGTCGGGACCGACCACGCGCCATTCAACTATCAAGGTCAAAAGGATATGGGGAAGGACGCGTTCACCAAGATTCCCAACGGCATCCCAACCATCCAGGAACGGGTGGACCTGATGCACACGTATGGTGTGTGCAAGGGGCGCCTCGATCTCAACACGATGGTCGACGCGTGCAGCACGCAGGCAGCGCGCGTGTTCGGCATGTATCCGAAGAAGGGTGCGATCCAGGTGGGGAGCGACGCCGACCTCGTCGTGTACGACCCCAAGTATCGCGGCACATTCTCCCACGATACCAGCCACTCGAAGATCGATTACAACGCATACGAGGGCTGGAAAAAGCAGGGCCGGGCCCACGTCGTGACCGTACGAGGCGAGATACAGGTGCGCGACGGCGAGTTCGTCGGAACACTCGGCCGCGGGCAGTTCATCCAGCGCACGCCCACTCACGGATAAGGTAGGAACCATGGATTCCAAGACCGTACGGGCCAAGCACGCGGAATTGCTGTTTCCGTGCGTCGCCAACTACTACAAAGAGCCGGTCGTGCTGACGCAGGGCGACGGCTGCTGCGTCAGGGACGCGGACGGCCGCGAGTATCTCGACTTCTTCGGCGGGATTCTCACGCTGGGACTCGGCCACGCGCATCCCGACGTGACCCAACGCGTGCAGGAACAGGCCGCACGCCTCGTGCACACGTCGACCTTGTATCCGACCGAAGAAATCGTGCGGGTGGCGGAGCGGTTGGCCAGCATCACACCCGGCAAGCTCAAGAAGAGCTTCTTCACGACGAGCGGCACGGAAGCCGACGAGACGGCGACGCTTCTCGCCCGACTCTACACCGGCTCCCAGGAAATCATCGTCCTGCGCCACGGATATGCCGGGCGCTCCCTCCAGGCGATCGCGATCACCGGTCATAGTCCATGGCGGCTCGTTCCCACGCAAGTAGCCGGCATCAAACACGCGCTCTCGCCGTACTGCTACCGCTGCCCCCTGGGATCGGAGTATCCCTCCTGCGAGGTCAAGTGCGCACAGGATATCGAGGAGTTGATTCGCACGGAGACCACTGGCAAGCCCGCGGCGTTCATGGCCGAGCCGATTCAGGGGGTGGGCGGATTCATCACACCGCCCAAGGAATACTTCCAGATCGCCGTTGGGATCGTGCGGAAGTACGGTGGCGTGTTCATCTGTGACGAAGTGCAAACTGGCTTTGGTCGGCTCGGCGACCACTGGTGCGGCATCGAGCATTGGGGAGTCGAGCCAGAGATCATGTCGTTTGCCAAGAGCATCGCCAACGGCTTTCCGGTTGGGGCGACAATCGCGCACGAAGAGGTCGCCAACGCCTTCACCGGACTCACGATTTCGACGTTCGGGGGTAACCCCATCTCGATGGCGGCGACGGAAGCGACACTGGACGTAATGGAGCGGGAGAATGTCCCCAAGCGCTCGGCTGAGCGTGGCAGACAGCTCCGAACGCACCTCGAGACCTTCAAGGAGAAATACCCATTCATTGGCGACGTGCGCGGGATGGGCCTGATGCAGGCCATCGAGCTGGTGGAAGATCGAGCGAGCAAGGAACCATCGCCGAAGAAGACGCTCGCGCTCATGGAGGCGGCCAAGGACCAGGGCTTGCTGCTGGGCAAGGGCGGGCTGTACGGCAACGTGATTCGGATCGCACCCTCGATGCTCGTGTCGCAAAGTGAGATCGATGAAGGAGCCCGGCGGTTCGACTTGGCGCTGGCGGACGTCACGTGAGCGAGGTGGGAAGCACACAGTACGACGCACTGCTCACCAACGACGACCTTGCACCCGTCGGCGCGGAACAGCGCACCTGGGGCACGTGGAACTTCGCAGCGCTCTGGGTCGCCATGGCCATCACGATCCCCACCTACACGCTCGCATCGAGCCTCGTGGAGCGTGGTTGGACGTGGCTCGCGGCCATGGGCTCGGTGGTGCTGGGAAACCTGATCGTGCTGGTTCCGATCGCGCTCAACTCCCACGCGGGCACGCGGTACGGTATTCCCTTCCCCGTGCTCACACGATCGTCGTTCGGTGTGTTCGGCGCGAACGTGCCGTCCCTGCTCCGCGCCATTGTCGCCTGCGGCTGGTTCGGGATTCAGACATGGATCGGCGGGTGGGCCATCTTCAAGCTGCTTGCCGCGCTCTGGCCCGGCATCGAGACCCTTCCAGCCATTCTCCCAGCATGGCTGGGTCTCGGCACCGGTGAGTTCCTCTGTTTCATGTTCTTCTGGGCGATCAACCTCTGGGTTGCTATCCGCGGCATGGAGTCCATCAAGTTCCTGGAGACCTGGGGTGCGCCATTCTTGTTGGCGGTCGCCGTGACGCTGTTCGCATGGGCCTGGATCAAGGTCGGCGGAATCGGCCCGATGCTGGCTTCTCCGGAGCCCGCGCAGGGAACGGGCGACGTGCAGGCCGGCCTCGGCGCCCTCTTCGGGGCGGGACTCACATCAGCGGTGGCGTTTTGGGGAACGATGGCCCTGTCGATTCCAGATTTCTCGCGCTACGCCAAGAGCCAGCGAGATCAGATCGTGGGCCAGGCCATTGGCCTGCCACCCACGATGGGACTTTTCGCCTTCATCGGCGCCGCCGTGACGAGTGCCACCGCGATCATCTTCGGCACGCGTATCGCCGACCCGATCGAACTCTTGTCGCGAGTCGGTGGGCCGGTCACCGTGGTCATCGCCATGCTGGGCCTCGCGATCGCCACGCTCACCACGAACATCGCCGCCAACGTCGTGGCACCGGCCAACGGTTTCAGTAACATCGCCCCACGTCGCATCTCGTTCAAAACGGGCGTCGTCATCACGGCGGTGATCGGGATCCTCATGCTCCCGTGGCGACTCTACAACGACGCGGCGGCGTACATCTTCACCTGGCTCATCGGCTACGGTGCACTCTTGGGCCCCGTCGCCGGCATCATGATTGCCGACTACTTCGTGTTGCGGCGGGGGAAGCTCGACCTCGACGGGCTCTACCGGCGTCGCGGTCCCTACGAATACCATCGCGGCATCAACTGGATCGCGATGGCGGCGCTCGTGTTGGGCATCGTTCCCAACCTGCCCGGCTTCCTCGCAGCACTCGGCACGATCGAGGGTTCGCGACTCGCCACGGGGATCTACAACTGGGCCTGGTTCGTGGGTTTCCTCGTATCGGGCGGCATTTACCTGTTGGGCATGCGCATACGTGAGAAACCGAAAAGCGAGGCACGGTGAATGTCGAACCCTAACCTTGCTCCGGCACTTCCCGCTGAACAGTTGGAACAGAACTTCGCCGACATCGCGCCGCCGCTCACGCCCGACGCCGCGATCCTCGAGGCGGCCAAGTGCCTCTTCTGCTACGACGCTCCGTGCACGCACGCGTGTCCGACCCACATCGACGTGCCGGCATTCATAAAAAAGATCGCGACTGGCAATCTCAGAGGCTCCGCGCGTGTGATCCTGGATGCGAACCCGATGGGCCACTCATGTGCACGCGCGTGCCCGGTCGAAGTCATGTGCGAAGGCGCATGTGTGCTGAACGATCGTGACGAGCAGCCGATCAAGATTGCCTTGCTACAGCGGCATGCGACGGACCATGCCCTCGAGCATGCGCTCAAGCTGTTCGAGCCTGGACCGTCCAACGGCAAGAGCGTGGCCATCGTCGGCGCGGGACCTGCCGGGCTTTCGTGCGCCCAGGACCTGGCGCGGTCGGGCTATGCCGTCACCGTGTTCGAGGCCAAGGAGTGGCCTGGTGGCCTCAACACCTACGGAATTGCCGAATACAAGCTGCGACCCGGCACCGCGCTCGCCGAGGTGCAGATGGTCATGGACTTGGGCGTTGTGATCCGCACGGGCGTCATCGTCGGCCAACACGTGGCCTTCGACGAGCTTGAGCGGGATTTCGATGCCGTGTTCGTGGGTGTGGGGCTAGGCGCGACGCGACAACTCGGCATTCCCGGTGAAGAGCTGCCGGGCGTGCACGAGGCGCTCGAGTTCATCGAACACCTGAAGACTCACCCCTATGCGGAGACACGAGTCGGTCGACATGTGGTGGTGATCGGCGCCGGGAACACCGCCGTCGATGCCGTGACACAGGCCAAGCGGCTGGGGGCGGAGCGCGCCACCATTGTCTACCGACGCGGCCGCGACGACATGCCGGCATTCGACTACGAATACGAGCTCGCGAAGACGGACGGCTGCGAATTCCGCTTTCACACCGCACCGAAGCGTGTTGTGGGCGAGGAGCAGGTGACTGGTATCGAGTGTGTGCGCACTGAGCCCGGTGATCCCGGTCCGGACGGTCGCCGTCGTCCCGTCGAAATTCCGGGCAGCACCCACGTGATCGAGTGCGACATGGTGATCAAAGCGCTGGGCCAGGTGGCACGGGAAGACGTCGCGAGAGATACCGGGCTGACACTCGAGAACGACCGGATGCGCTCGACCAAGCCCAGCGTCTTCGTGGGCGGTGACTGCGCGAATGGCGGGGCCGAAATCGTCAATGCGGCGGCCGAAGGCAAGCAGGCCGCTGCGGCGATCCACGCCTATCTCATCGAAACGGGGCACTAGGAGAACCCATGGCTGATCTACGGGTCGATTTCGCCGGCATCGAGAGCCCCAACCCCTTCTGGTTGGCGTCGGGGCCGCCCACCAACACCTATAATCAGGTCGCTCGAGCGTTTGACGTGGGCTGGGGTGGCGCGGTGTGGAAGACCATCGGTGAGCCGGTCATGAACGTCTTTTCCCGCTACGGCTCTGTCGACGTGGGCGTGACCCGCATGATGGGCTTCAACAACATCGAGCTGATCTCCGACCGACCCGTGGAAGACAATCTCAAAGAGATCGCAGAGGTCAAGCGGAACTACCCCAACCATGCCGTCGTCGTGTCGCTCATGGTAGACTCGAACCGTGAGGCGTGGCACGACATCGTGCGGCGCACCGAGGACACGGGCGCCGACGGGCTCGAGCTCAACTTTGGCTGTCCGCACGGCATGAGTGAACGCGGCATGGGGAGTGCCGTCGGGCAGGTGCCCGACTACACCTGTCAGATCACGGAGTGGGTGAAGGAGGTTGCGACCACGCCGGTGATCGTGAAGCTCACGCCAAACGTCACCGACATTACCTACATCGCCCGCGCTGCCGTGAAGGGTGGCGCCGACGCGCTCTCACTCATCAACACGATCAACTCGATCGTCGGCGTGGATCTCGACACCTTCTCACCGCTGCCGTCGGTGGGCGGGAAGTCGAGTCACGGCGGCTACTGCGGGCCGGCGGTGAAGCCTATTGCACTTCACCTCGTGTCGGCGGTGGCGCGCGATCCCGAGGTAAAGATTCCCATCTCCGGCATCGGCGGGATTTCCACCTGGCGCGATGCCGCGGAGTTCGTGGCACTGGGCGCGGGAACGGTGCAAGTGTGCACTGCCGTCATGCACTACGGCTTCCGCATTGTCGAAGACCTGATCGACGGGCTCCAAAACTGGATGGACGAAGAAGGCCATCAGACATTGGCCGACGTGTGCGGTCGGGCCGTGTCCAACGTTGTGAGCTGGGAAGACCTCGATCTCAACTATCACCTGGTCGCGCACATCCACCAGGAGAAGTGCATTCAGTGCGAGCTCTGCTGGGTCGCCTGCGAAGACGGCGCGCATCAGGCCATCCGACGGATCGACCGGCACGAGGCCGGCGTTGGCGCACCGGTCGTGGAGATCATCGAGGAAGCCTGCGTGGGATGCAATCTCTGCGCGGCCGTGTGCCCGGTGGAGGAATGCATCACGATGCAACAGGTACCCAATGACTATTCGGCGGTGAACTGGAAGGAGTACAGCGCGGGGAAGGGTGCGCTCGCCCCACGCTCGGAACACTTCCACACCGCGGCCTGGGAGCCAAAGAAGTAGCTTCCCCACTCCTTCGCTGAGAGGTCACCCATGACGCAGCGCCTCTCGTTTGCCGACGCCCGCCCGCCCAGAGAGATCGCCCGCAAAGTCGAAGACCTGGGAGTCACGAAAGCGCGAAGCGATACCCTCACGCTGCTCGTGCTCGCCGTATTGGCAGGCGCGTTCATCTCGCTCGGGGCGCTGTTCTTCACAGCCGTCGTTACTGAGGCCAACATCGGGTTCGGAGTAAACCGTCTGCTCGGGGGCGTCTGCTTCTGCGTCGGGTTGATTCTGGTCGTTGTGGCCGGTGCGGAGCTCTTCACCGGCAACAATCTTGTGGCGATTGCGTGGGCCAGCGGACGCATCACCACCCGAGATGTCGTCCGGAACTGGGTCATCGTCTACATCGGTAACGTGATCGGATGCGTGGGGACCGTGCTGCTAGTGATGTGGGGAAACATCGCCGACCTGGGCGGCGGCGCCGTGGGCGACACCGCGATCGGCATCGCCGGTGCCAAGGCTGGTCTCACCATGAGCGAGGCCTTTGCGCGCGGCATCCTCTGCAACGCCCTCGTGTGTCTCGCAATCTGGCTCGCCATGGGCGGACGCACCGTGACAGACAAGATCCTCGCAATTCTCTTTCCGATCGCGGCATTCGTCACCGTAGGGTTCGAACACTCGATCGCCAACTGGTTCTTTCTTCCGTTTGGCCTCGTACTCGACGCGCAGGGAACGGTGTCGATCGCCGGAGCTGCGAAGAACCTCGCGAGCGTGACGGCAGGCAACATTCTGGGTGGCACACTGCTCGTGGCCGGCGTGTACTGGGTCGCCTACCTGCGGAGCGAGCGCAGAATGGCGGCTTAGGGCCTTCAGCCATCGGCTTTCAGCTCGTTGAGATCAAGAAGGGGGATCCGGAACAGTTGAGAGCTGACGGCTGAGGTCGGAGCCCTTGTCAACCGACGTTCTCGCACCGTATCCTCGGCTATGGCGGTTCCGCTTCCCTCTGAAGAGGCCAAGGCATCTGTCGGAGTGTCCGTGCCGCGACGCGAGGGGCACGACAAGGTCACCGGACGCGCGCGCTACACCGACGACCTCGAGTTTCCCGACGCCTGGCGTGGGAAGACCGTTCGGTCCACCATCCCCCGAGGCAAGCTCAAATCCCTCACGCTCGACCCGGCGTTCGACTGGGCGCAGGTCGTCGTCGTCACGGCCGCGGACGTTCCTGGCGAGAACGTCGTCCAACTCATCAAAGACGATCAGCCCGCACTCGCGGAACGCGAGATCCACCATCGGGAAGAACCACTTGCGCTGATCGCCGGACCAGACCGGGATACGCTGGAAGCGGCCGCGCGCCACGTCCGCATCGAATACCAGTCGCTCGACCCGGTACTACATCTCGAACACGCCACTCGGGAGCTCGCGCGCGTCGACATCGACAAAGGCGACGTCGACCACGCCCTCCAAGAAGCCGACACGATAGTCGAGCGGGAGTTCCGGGCCGGTCACCAGGAACAGCTCTACATCGAGCCGCAGGGAGCAATCGCAGTGCCCAGTGACGATGGGGGCATCACGATCTACGGCTCGCTCCAATGCCCGTACTACGTGCACAAGGCCGTCGTCCGAGCGCTGGGGCTGCCCGACGACCGCGTCGTCGTGGTCCCCGCGGAAGTGGGCGGAGCCTTTGGCGGCAAGGAAGAATATCCGTCGCTCGTGGCCATCCATGCCGCGTTGCTCGCCGTGAAGGCCAAGCGTCCGGTGCGGCTCGTCTACGAGCGGCACGAAGACATCGCAGCAACGACAAAGCGGCATCCGGCCGTCGTGCGGCATCGGACGGGCGTCACCAAGGACGGAACGCTCGTCGCTCAGGACATCGAGTTCGTGCTCGACGGCGGCGCCTATTGCACGCTCAGTCCGGTCGTGCTCTCGCGCGGGGCCATTCACGCCGCCGGACCATATTCGTGTCCCAACGTGCGGATTCGCGCGCGGGCGTTGGCGACCAACACGCCTCCGAACGGGGCCTTTCGCGGATTCGGCGCGCCACAGTCACAGTTCGCCGCCGAGCTCATGGTTGAGCACGTGGCCGAAGCGCTCGGCATGAGCAGCATCGACCTGCGGCGGGAGTGGATGCTTCGGGTCGGCGATACGACAGCCACCAGCCAGCAGCTCAACGAAAGCGTCGGCACCGAGCTCGTGCTCGACGCCGCGTTGCAGAACGCACCGCCGGTCGCGGTGCCATCAGCTCCGAATCTGCGCCACGGCCGTGGCGTCTCGCTCGTATACCACGGATCGGGATTCACCGGTAGCGGCGAGAAGTACCTTGCCAGCACGGTGGCGATCGAGTGCACGGCGGAGCGGGAGTTTCGCGTACTGACCTCACAGACCGAGATGGGTCAGGGCACCAACACCATCCTCTCCCAGATCGCCGCCAACGCGCTCGGCGTACCGTACGAAACTGTGACTGTCGCACCGCAGGACACGTCCATTGTGCCGAACAGCGGTCCGACAGTCGCCTCGCGCACGGTCATGGTCGTGGGTGCGCTCCTCGCCGACGCCGCCCGTGAGCTACGGGACAAGCTCACCACCGAGCGACCGCCGATGCGGGTTGACAAGACTTACGTCCAGCCCGAGTGGATTCAGTGGGACGACGAGCGCTACCACGGCGACGCATATCCTGCGTTTGCGTTCCAGTGCACTGTGGCCGATGTGCAAGTTGATCTGGATACGGGGGAGGTGCGGGTCACGAATCTCGTTGCAGCGCTCGATCCCGGTCGCGCGATCCACCCCGTGATGGCGGAGGGACAGGTGGAGGGCGGCGTGCTGCAGGCCGTGGGCTACGCGACGCTCGAGGAGATGAAGATGGAGGACGGCGGTTTCGTGAACGACCGCCTGGCGACCTACATCATCCCCACCTCACTCGACGCGCCGAAGATCAAGACCGTGCTGGTCGAGAACCCATACTCCGGTGGGCCGTTTGGTGCCAAGGGCATCGGCGAGATTCCGATGGACGGCCCCGCACCAGCAGTCATGGCTGCCATTCATGACGCCACAGGCATCTGGCTGGACGAGCTTCCCGCCACGCCCGAAAAACTTCTCGTTGCGTTGTCCACGTGATCGCATTCAAGGTGAACGGCGTTCGCGTGTCAATCGATGCGCCGGGGGCCCGCCGGTTGCTCGACGTGCTCCGTGAAGAGCTGGGCATGACCGGCACCAAAGAGGGTTGTGGTGAGGGAGAGTGTGGTGCGTGCTCCGTCTTGATTGACGGCGAAGTGGTGAACAGCTGTCTCGTGGCAGTCGGTCAAGTCGAAGAGTGTGCGCTCGAGACCGTCGAGGGCCTTGCACGTGACGGTGAGCTCACGGCGATACAACAGACGTTCATCGACTACGGCGCGGCGCAGTGCGGGATCTGCACGCCGGGCATGTTGATGGCGGCACATGCACTGCTGCAACGCAATCCCACTCCGTCGGAAACCGACGTGCGCATGGCCATCGGCGGCAACCTGTGCCGCTGCACCGGATACACCAAGATCATCGAGGCGATTCTCGCGTGCCGTACCCGCGCTTCCTGAAGCCCCGCTCCCTGGCCGAGGCCCTGGGACAGCTGGCCATGACGAGCGACTGTCGTCCGCTCGCGGGCGGGACGGATCTCTTGGTAACACTCCACGCCGGCCAATCGCATCCTGGCGCGCTGATCGATATCTGGTCGCTCGATGAGCTCAAGGGCGTGAGAGAGGTAGACGGCGCCATCGAGGTCGGTGCGGCGGAGTCCTACACGCACATCATCGAATCGCCGCTCGTGAACCGTCATGCTCCTGCCCTGGCTGAGGCAGCACGGACTATCGGCGCAGCGCAGATTCAAAACCGGGGCACGCTGGGCGGGAACTTGGGCACCGCGTCGCCGGCCGGCGACACCCTTCCGGTCATGCTGGCGGCCGACGCCACGATCCTGACCAGCCGTCGCACGATTCCCGCGTCGGATTTCTTTGTCGGCTATCGCACGACGGCACTCGAGCCGGACGAGCTCATCGTAGCCATTCGCTTCCCGCGTGACGGACGCAGGATCCGGTTCCGCAAAGTAGGCACGCGCCAGGCACAGGCTATCTCAAAGGTCGTGATGGCGGTGAGTCTCGAACCGGCACGCGTGGCCATCGGTTCGGTCGCCGAGGTGCCGCTCCGAGCGCTCGCCGCCGAAGCGGCGCTCGCGGATGGCGACCTGGAGCGAGCCGTCGAAGCGGTCGGGAGTGACGTTCGCCCGATCGACGACGTCCGCTCGACCGCCACCTACCGGCGACAGGTGACGCAGAACGTATTGCGGAGACTGTTGAGCGAGGGCGCAAGCTAGCTGACCGCTATCGATCTCCTGCGTCGCCGAGCTGCAGTGCCACCGCGTCGAGCTTCGGCGCAACCGGATCGGGCACCGCCACACTGCGCGCTGCACCCTGCACGTCCTTGAGACCGCTGCCCGTCACGAGCAAGACGACGCGCTCGCTGCGCTCCACCAACCCTTGAGCGAGTGCAGTGTGCAGGCCGGCGAGTGCGGCGGCGGCGGCTGGCTCCGCAAAGACGCCACTCAGGCGGGCCAACTCGGCGATGCTGTCGATGATGCGGTCGTCCGGCACGGCCACGCCGGCGCCGCCTGACGCTCGAATCTCGCGCAGGCACATCCGCGCATTGCGAGGCACCTCAACCACGAGGCTGTCGGCAACGCTGTGCGCACCCGTCACGGGGGTAATGGCGTCGGCTCCGCCCTCGAGCGCGTGAACGATCGCCGCGGATCCCTCGGGCTGAACGGCAATGAGGCGCGGCCGGCGCTCGATGAGCCCCGAGCGCTCGAGATCCGCGAACCCCTTGGCAACCCCTGAGATGATCACACCGTCACCCGTGGGAACGAGGACGACGTCAGGGCGCTCGGGTACGAGATCCATCGCAATCTCGAGGCTCGCCGTCTTCTTTCCCTCGACCGTGAACGGATTGAGCGCGGTGTTACGGTTGTACCAGCCGAATCGCTCGCAGGCTTCCAGGCAGAGCTCAAAGCAATCGTCATACGTTCCGTCCACCCGCAGCACAGTGGCGCCGTAACTCAGAATCTGAATGAGCTTGGCCTCGGGCGCACTCGCCGGAACGAATACGACAGCGTGAAGTCCCGCTACGGCGGCGACGGCGCCCAGTGCGGTGGCGGCATTTCCCGTCGACGCGGTGGCCACCGTCGAGCGACCGTACTCGAGAGCCTTCGCAACCACGAGCAACGACGCACGATCCTTGGTGGACCCGCTGGGATTCCGCGAGTCGTCCTTGATCCAGAGTCGTGGCATTCGCAACGTCGCTCGCAGTTGGGGCGCCCCGATGAGCGGTGTTCCCCCCACCGGCAGGCGCGGCAAATGCGTTTCGTCCGGAATGGGCCAGAACGCTTCGAGAAACTCGGCGGACCATGGTTGCGCACCGGGCCACCTACTTGGAAGACGGTCAATCTCCACCTCGAGCACGCCCCGAGTCGGCGCACCCGGTTCCTGGTTCGTCGAACACGTGGGGCACACGAGCTCCACGTCACGCTCTCGGTATGTGGCGTCACATTCGGTGCAGCGGAACTGGAAGCTGGCCATGAAGTGTTTGTCGCCCAGTTACATCGTGAGGGCCATCAGCGCCTTCTGGACGTGCAGGCGATTCTCCGCTTCGTCGTATACCACCGACTGGGGACCGTCGATCACTTCATCGGTCACCTCGCGCCCACGATCGGCGGGGAGCGGATGCATGTAGACCATGTCCTTCTTGCCGAGCGCCATGGTGTCTTTGTCACAGCGCCAGGAAGGATACTTCTCGATCAGCTCGAGACCCTTGGGCACGTCCTGCGTGGTGACGAGCGGCCCCCACGACTTGGGCACAACCGCATCGGCGTCACGGAACGCGCTCTCGAACTCATGCGTGATGTCAAATCGGGTGCCTGCCTCCTTCGCATTCGCCTTCGCCTGCTCTTCGATGTGCGGCATGAGCTTGAACTCCGGGGGGTACGCAAGCGTCACGTCGATACCGAGCCGCGGCATAAGCAGAATGAGGCTCTGCGGCACGGAGAGCGGGCGCACGTAGTTGGGTGCACTCGTCCACGCGACGCCAAGCTTCAAGCCTTTCGTCTTGCCGAATTTCTCTCGGAGCGTCAGGTAGTCCGCCAGAATCTGGCATGGGTGGTAGACATCGCACTGCATGTTCAGCACTGGAACGTCGGCGTGCTGCGCCACGTCGGTGAGATACGCATTCCCCTCTTCATACGCACAGTGGCGGATCGCAATACCCTCGCCGTAGCGGCTCAGCACCTTTGCCGTGTCGCGGGCGTTCTCTCCGTGACTGATCTGCATCTTATCGGGGGACAAATAGATCGCGTGGCCGCCGAGCTGGGTCATCCCAGTCTCGAACGAATTTCGCGTGCGCGTCGAGGCGTCAAAGAAGATCATGTAGAGCGTCTTGGCGCGGAGCAGCGGCGTCGGGCGGCCCTCGCGTTTCGACTCCTTGAGTTCGCTCGCCAGCCAGAACAACTCCTCCAGCTCGTCGACGGCCCAGTCCTGCGTCGTGATCAGGTGCTTTCCCTTGAGCCTACCAGTCATCGCTCAGCTCCCGCGGCGCTCAGACCGCAAGAAGATCGTCTCGACGCTCAGCGAGAAACGCCGGGATCACGCTGTAGACTGCCGTCGCACGGACGAGATCGTCCGCCGCAACCCATTCATTGGTGGTGTGTGCCAACTCTTCCAGTCCCGGCGCGAACCCGACGGTCGGGATACCAAGGCGCCCCATGCTCGCAACGCCGTTCGTGGAAAATGACCAGCGCGAGATCCTAGGTTGTCGATCCAACACTGCCGCAACCGCGCGTGCCACACCCTGAACGAGTGCATGATCTTCCGGCATCACCCACGCCGGAAAGAACTTCTCCTGCTGTGCCGTGGCTCCTCGCCAGCTGGTCTCCTTGTACTCGAGCACTTCGATCACGGCATCGCCGAGATTCGGGAGCGCCCGAATCTCAGCTAACACATTGTCGACCGTCTCACCGGCAGTCATGCGGCGGTCCAGGTAGATCCGCGCACTGTCCGGCACGGCGTTCAAGGACGGCGTCGTGCACTCGATCGATGAGACCACCACCGTACCCTTGCCCAAAAACGGATCGTCGGGCAAGCGTTCGTTCAGCGCTTCGAGGTCCGCGATGATCGGGGCCATCTTGTAGATGGCATTGACGCCGAGTTCGGGCTGGGCGGCATGGGAAGAGACACCCTTTGTCGTGATGGCGAGCTCCACTCGGCCGCGCTGCCCGCGATAGACGTTGAGGTCGGTTGGCTCGCCGATAATCACGGCGTGCGGGCGGATGCCTTCGTTTTCGATCAAGTGTAGCAGGCAATATCC
>JBDHAN010000060.1:0-32878 GCA_039588055.1 Gemmatimonadota bacterium
GGGTCTCGAGCATCGGCGCTTGGCGGTACTCCTCGCGGTGCTGGAGCGGCGCGCCGGGTTGGCGGTTCGTGATTTGGACGTGTTCGTCAACGTGACCGGTGGGATGCGGCTAGTTGGTACTGCGTCGGACTTGGCGGTCGCAGCGGCGCTGTGTTCCAGCGCGCGCGACAAGCCTCTCCCCTCCGACGCGGTGTTCATGGGCGAAGTTGGATTGGGTGGAGAGGTCCGCCCGGTGGCGGGTGTGGAGCGCCGCCTGGTCGAGGCGGAGCGCCTCGGGTTCCGACGGGCGTTCGTGCCCAGTCGCGGACGACTCCACGCAAATCTTGCCGTCGTTCCGGTCGCTAACGTGGCAGAACTCTGGGAGCACCTTGCCGCTTGATGTGGGAGTGCTCATCGCCGCTGCCGGGCGAGGCGAGCGCGTCGGATTGGGCACGCCGAAACAATTCCGGCCGATCCGTGGCGTGCCGATGCTGCTGCGTGCCGTCAGGCCGTTCGCGCGGCATCCGCGGGTGAGAGAGATCGTGGTTGCCTTGCCGCCCCAGGTCGCGACGAATCCGCCCGACTGGTTGGGCGAGGTTGCCGGCAATCGACTTCGGCTCGTGGCTGGTGGAGAGGCGCGAGCGGACTCCGTTCGCGCAGCGCTTCACGCGTTGAGCGAGGCGTGCACGATCGTCTTGATACACGATGCAGCCCGGCCTTTCGTGAGCCCGGAGGTGGTGGACGCGGTCATCGCGGAAGCGGCGACCGGTGTCGGGGTGGTACCTGCCATTGCAGTATCGGACACCCTCAAGCGCGCGGCGCACGATCGCCACGTGACGGAGACCGTGGACCGGACAGATCTCTGGCGGGCGCAGACACCACAGGGGTTTCCCCGAGACATGATCGAGGACGTGTTTCGAAGAGCGGCGGATGGCGTCGCGGCAGGGGCTACCGACGAAGCGTCACTTGCCGAAGCCCACGGTTTTCCCGTCGCGCTCGTGCCTGGAAGTGGCAGGAACGTGAAGGTGACCACGGAGGAAGACTTCGACATGGCAGAGGTGCTGGCCTCGCTATGACGGTGCTTCCGTTCCGGACGGATACCGATATCGATGCGGCCATCCCCGTCGTAGGTACGCACCTGCACGGCGGTGGCCTGCTCGCGTACCCGACCGAGACGGTGTACGGCCTCGGTTCGCGCGCCGACGCGGACGACCTAGACGCGTTATCGGCGCTCAAGGGGCGTCCTGCCGGAAAGCCGTTCCTCCTGCTTGTCGCCGATCGGGACATGCCGGCGCGATGCGGGCTCGAATTCAATCACGCGGCGATGGCGCTGGCCGACCATTTCTGGCCTGGTCCGCTCACCCTGGTTCTACCTGGTGCCCACGGTGTGCTGCCCAACGCCCTGCGGGGTCCTGAGGGCGGGATCGCCGTTCGTTGGACATCGCACGAGGGAATGGCACGACTCATCGCCGGCGTGGAGGTGCCGATCACGTCCACGTCCGCCAACCGGCCAGGCGGACCTACGGCACCCGGACCCGGTGCGATCGTCGATGCGTTCGGAGACGCCGTCGCGAAGGGAGCCCTGCTCGTCCTGGACGGTGGGGTGCTAGGGAATCTGCCACCGTCGACGGTCGTGGACTGCACCCAGGAGGCGGCGCGACTCATCCGCGAAGGGGCGATTCCGCTCTCGGAGATTCGTCAGGCGGTGGGGAGCTTCGCGCCGTGACGCGCGTGCTCTGCGTCTGCACCGGCAACATTTGTCGCAGTCCCCTCGCCGAGGCCTTGCTCCGACGCGAGTTGAAGGCGCGCGGCGTGGACGGTTTCGAAGTGCGTTCCGCCGGGACCGGCGCCTGGGAGGGGACCCCGGCGTCCGAGGGCGCGTACCTGATTGGACTCGAGCACGACCTCGATCTGTCGAGCCACCGCGCGCAGTTACTCACGCGTGAGCTTGTGAAGGGAAGCGACGTCATCTTCGCGATGGCGAGGCATCACCGCACGCGCGCGCAGGAGCTGGGGGGAGAGGGTCGCGTCCATGTTCTCGGCGAGTACGTCGGTCTCGCGGGTCCGGCGGCGGAGGTCGGCGACCCGTTCGGAAGTGATCTCGAGGTCTACCGACAGACCTATGAGCAGCTCGAGAGCTTGATCAGCGACGCTGCCGCGCGTCTCGTGGCCGAGCGATCCGATGCGCCCGACGGCGAGTAGCAAACTTCTCGCCGTCATCGGCGATCCGGTTGCGCATTCGCTGTCACCGGTCATGCAGAACGCCGCGATCGCCACGATGGGCCTCGACGCCGTCTACGTGGCGATTCGCGCGGATGATGGCGCCCTTCCGCACATCGCTCGGGCGTTTGAGGCGATTGGGCTCGCCGGCAACGTGACCGTTCCTCACAAGGTCGCCATGGCCCGACTGTTGATTCGCCTCACGGGCCTTGCAAAGGAACTTGGAGCGGTCAATACGTTTTGGTCGGAAGGCGGCCGCCTCATCGGAGATAACACGGACGTTCGAGGGGTCATGGACGCTGTGGCCGAGATCGACGGGGAAGGGCCGTGGCTCGTGATCGGAACGGGTGGATCCGCTCGTGCCGTTGCCGCGGCGGCGCGTGAGCTTGGTGAGGCGCTCGTGATCCGCTCCCGCACTCGAGATCGGGCGGAGAGCTTTGCCTCGTGGGCCCAAGACTTAGGTGTCGACGACGCGTGTTCCGACGATGGGCGTCCCGTGAGCACCGTGATCAATACGACACCACTTGGGCTATCCGGCGCCGATCGGTTTCCCCTTCCAGAGTCACGGCTCGAGGGTGCTAACGCCGCCCTCGACCTGGTGTACGCGGCTGGGGAGACCTCATGGATCCGCGCGTGCCGCGAGCGGGGCCTCCGCGCCGCGGACGGGCGGAGCGTCCTCGTCGCGCAGGGCGCGCGGGCGTTCGAGCGCTTCTTCCCGGGTGTCACGGCGCCCCGCGAGGCGATGGCGGCGGCGGTGCACCGCGCGCTTGAGCCATGAGCGCCGAGCCGCTCCACGCGCTGGAGCGCCTGCTCCTCCCCAACGTCTGCGTCGCGTGCGAGCGAGCGGTGGAGCCGTCCCGACCCGATGCGCTGTTCTGTCGCCTCTGCCGGTCGAGGCTTGTCGCCGTAACGGGCGGCTGCCGGCGGTGCGGACAGCCCGATCCCCCGATTGGTCCCTGTCGTTTCTGTCGGGACTGGCCCAACACCCTCGAGTGCGCGTCGAGCGCCGTCTGGCTCTCAGACGAGGCGAGCGAGGTCATCCATCATCTCAAGTATGGCGGCTACTGGGCGCTCGCCGACGAGATCGCGGAGGTCGTGGTGCACCACGTGCGGCGACCGGCACAGGGTGTCCTCATGCCCGTTCCGTTGAGCCGGCGGCGGGAGCGGGAGCGCGGGTACAATCAGGCTGCTGAGCTGGCGCGGGCTCTGTCGCAACGGTGGCAGCTCACGGTCGTCGAAACCGCGCTCCGACGAGTTCGGGAGACCAGGTCGCAGACCACGCTCTCGCCGAGCGAGCGAGAGCAGAACGTTCGAGATGCGTTCTTGGCGACACCACCCCCGCTGGCGCCGACCCCTCCCAAACACGAGGATGCGACGTGCGTTTCCGGCGCCGAGCGCCCAAGACCGAAGGTTATATTGGTTGACGATGTTCTCACGACCGGTGCGACAATCGTGGCAGCTGCACGTGCGCTCGCTCGGGGTGGCTGGGGCGCGGTGAGCGGTGTGACGTTTGCCCGCGCGCAGCCGTTCGCAGCGCGTGCTGTGTGGTCACGATCGTGACCGGTCGCGATGATTGACCCTGTCTAAATCGACTGTGAGGGAACGATGGCTGTGACTGTGGGGATCAATGGATTTGGCCGCATCGGCCGCAATGTGCTGCGCGCCGCCGTGAAGGGTGGTGACACCTTCAATGTGGTGGCCGTCAACGACATCACCGATGCGGTGACGCTGGGACATCTCTTGAAATACGATTCGGTGCACGGGCGTTATCCGGGTACGGTCGAGGTGAAAGGCGATGTCATCGTCGTCGACGGAAAGGAGATCCGAGTTCTGTCCGAGCGCGACCCGGCCAAGCTCCCATGGAAGGATTTGGGTGTCGACATCGTGCTCGAGTCGACCGGTATCTTCCGCAGTCGTGATACTGCGGGCGCGCACCTCACGGCTGGCGCTAAAAAGGTCGTGATCAGCGCACCGGGAAAGAACGAAGACGCGACGATCGTGATGGGCGTCAACCACGACCAGTATGATCCGAAGAAGCATCATGTGATCTCCAACGCGTCGTGCACGACCAACTGCTTGGTTCCCGTGGTCAAGGTCATCCGCGATACGTTCGGCTTCGTGCGCGGGTTCATGACGACCATTCACAGCTACACGAATGACCAGCGGATTCTCGATCTGCCGCACAAAGACCTGCGTCGCGCCCGCGCTGCTGCGTTGAGCATCATCCCGACGACTACGGGCGCGGCGAAGGCCACGGCACTCGTCATTCCGGAGCTCAAGGGGAAGATCGATGGCGTGGCACTTCGAGTCCCGACAGCCAACGTGTCGGTGGTCGATCTCACGTGTGTGGTGGAAAAGAAGACGACGATCGAGGAGGTCAATGCCGCGTTCACCGCAGCGGCCAATGCCGGACCGATGAAGGGAATCCTGGCGGCAACCGACGAGCCGCTGGTGTCGGTTGACTACATCGGTGATCTGCACTCGTCTACTGTCGACCTGCCAAGCACCAATGTTGTCGAGGGAACGCTGGTGCACGTGTCGTCTTGGTATGACAACGAGATGGGCTACTCGGCTCGCTGCATCGACCTGATTGGCTACATGGGCGAGCGACTCTGATGAAGCGAACTCTCGACGCGCTCGAAGGGCAGCCGTTGGAAGGACAGCGAGCCTTTGTGCGCGTCGACTTCAACGTCCCGCTCGAAGATGGGGAGGTGGCAGACGCCACGCGGATTCTCTCCTCGCTGCCAACGATCCGGTGGCTCCGTGAGCGAGGCTGTCGGGTCATACTGGCATCGCACCTGGGTCGACCCAAGGGATCCAGAAAGCCCGAATTCACGTTGCGGCCCGTGCTGCCCGTGCTCGAGCGGGAGCTCGGCATGCCGGTGCAGTTCGCGGAGGATCCGACGTCGGAGGCAGCGGTCCAGCAGAGCCGGCAACTGAAGCGCGGCGAAGTGCTGGTACTCGAAAACACTCGATTCTATCCAGGCGAAGAAAAGAACGACCCAACCCTTGCCGAGGCATTCGCTCGACTCGGCGACTTCTACGTGAACGACGCCTTTGGCACGGCCCATCGCGCTCACGCGTCGACGGCCGGTGTCGCCCATCACCTGAAGCCCGCCGTGGCAGGGTTCCTAATGGCGAAAGAACTCGCCTACCTGCACGGAGTGCTTGCAGAACCGGAGCGGCCATTCGTGGCCGTGCTCGGTGGCGCGAAGATCTCGGGAAAGATCGATGTCATCGAAAACCTGCTTCCGAAGGTCGACGAGATCCTCATCGGCGGGGCCATGGCGTGCACGTTCTTCGCAGCCATGGAGCTTGAAGTTGGCACCTCGCTCGTCGAGGCCGAAAAAATCGCCCTCGCAAAGGATCTCATGGATCGTGCGCGGGGGAAGTTGACGCTGCCCAGCGGGGTGGTCGTAGGGCAGACGCTCGAACCGGGTGCGGCCACCAGAAGCGTCTCGCACGACGCGGTGGATCCTGGGTGGGCAATCTACGACATCGATGAGGATGCAGCAGCCGATTTTACTCGTCGTATCGAGAAGGCGCGCACCGTCGTCTGGAATGGTCCGATGGGCGTGTTTGAAACACCGCCCTTCGACGCAGGAACAGTGGCCATTGCGCGCGGGCTCGCTGCTGCTGCCGATCGCGGGGCCACGACCATCGTGGGCGGGGGCGACTCGGTGGCCGCGCTTGCCCGCACGGGACTCACTGACAAGATGACGCACGTTTCGACCGGTGGCGGAGCCTCGCTCGAGTTGCTCGAGGGCAAGGAGCTTCCGGGCGTCGCTGCGCTGGATGACCAATGACACCGTTGATTTTCGCCGCAAACTGGAAGATGCACCTGGGGCCCGCCGGTGCGCGGGCGTTCATGGACACGTTTCTCGACTGGTATGAGCCCAAGGCAGATCGGGAAGTGTGGTTCTTCCCGTCCGCAGTGGCCGTCGAGACGGTCGTTGCAGCCGCCCGCGACAGACCGGGAATCGTGGTGGGCGCTCAGAACATCCACTGGGAGCCGAAAGGCGCCTTCACCGGTGAGTTGAGCATCTCCATGGCCCGCGAAGCCGGGGCACGAGCGGCCCTCGTGGGGCACTCGGAGCGTCGCCACGTGTTTGGTGAGACAGACGAGGAGACCGGCCGCAAGGTGTGCGCACTGCTCGACGGTGAGCTGATCCCGATGCTGTGTGTCGGGGAGAAGATCGATGAGCGGGAGGCCGGCGACACGCTTGCGGTAGTGGAGCGTCAGCTGTCCGTACTGAACGACCATGATCCCGAGACCCTGGAGCGGATCGTGATCGCGTACGAACCGGTGTGGGCGATCGGAACCGGCAAGACGGCGACCCCCGCTGATGCGTCGGAAGTGCACGCACATATCCGAACGTGGCTCGCGGGGCGGGGAGCAGACCCGCAGGTGGTGAGGGTGCTCTATGGTGGGAGCGTGAAGCCGGTGAACATTCGCTCGCTGGTCGCCGAGCCGGAGGTCGACGGCGTGCTGGTCGGCGGCGCGTCACTCGAACCAGAGAGTTGGGCGGCGATTTCGCAGACGCCCGTTGATTGACTTCGGGCCCGATCGGGCTAACTTGCCCGCCGATCTGAGAAGGCCATGTTCTACACAATCCTGGCAATAGAGATTCTGGTGTCCGTCGTGCTGGTCGTCGCCGTGTTGCTACAGGCGGGGACGGGCGGTGGCTTGGCTGCGATGGGCGGCGGCGCGTCTACCGACACCTTCCTGGGCGGCCGGCAGGCGGCAACCATCCTGACGAAGGCCTCATGGTGGTTGGGTGGGCTGTTTCTCGGACTCGCGTTGATTCTCGCAGGTCTGAGCACGCAGGCACGGCAACCCCAATCGGTGCTCGACGTGCAGACGGTGGCACCGACACCGGTGGCGCCGCAGCCCCAGATCCCGCTCAACGTCGAGCCTGAGCAAACACCGCCACCCGCTCCACAGAACTAGCGAGTGCCGGCAGGACAGCCAGCCTACGTCTTGCTCGAAGACGGCGCGTGGTTCTCTGGAACCTCGCGCCGTTCGTTTTCTCCGACCCCCGGTGAGGTCGTGTTTACCACCAACCTGACTGGCTACCAGGAGGTCTTTACCGACCCGTCATACCTAGGGCAGATCGTGGTGATGACCGCACCAATGATCGGCAACTACGGGATCAACCGGGAGGACGTGGAGTCTGACAAGCCTCAGGTGAACGGAGTCGTAGTGCGGGAGCTCGCTCGCGAGTACTCGAACTGGCGTGCCACGGGGGACCTCGACGGCTGGCTGGAGACTGCCGGCATTCCGGTGGTGGAGGGTGTGGACACTCGCCGGCTCGCGCGGCACATCCGCTCGGCGGGGGCGATGCGCGGCATCGTGGCCGGCGGGGAAGAGCCGACCTCGGACGTGAAGGCGCGACTGGACCACAGCCCGCGCATGGAGGGACTCGACCTGGCATCCCGAGCGACGGCCACTGAGGAGTGGACGGAGGGTGACTCCGACGCGGTTCACCATGTGGTCGCATATGACTTCGGAATGAAGCAGAACATCGTGAGGCTTCTCACCGGGATGGGGTGTCGGGTGACGGTGGTTCCAGCTGGGACGCCGGCTGGACGGGTCCGGGAACTCGAGCCGGACGGCCTGTTTCTCTCGAACGGT
The DNA here is from genome assembly GCA_039588055.1 of Gemmatimonadota bacterium. GTDB lineage: Bacteria > Gemmatimonadota > Gemmatimonadetes > Gemmatimonadales > GWC2-71-9 > JAOTVV01. The sequence continues at coordinate 7,835 of JBDHAN010000060.1, forward strand.
CCCGGGGACCCCAGCGCCGTCGACTACGTGCTGCAGGCGATCCGGGAACTCGTCGATTCCGGAATACCGACCTTTGGTATCTGCTTGGGACACCAGCTGCTGGCCCTGGCCTATGGTGGCGAGACGGTCAAGCTCCCGTATGGCCATCGCGGTGGAAATCACCCAGTCCGTCAATTCGATTCTGGGCGCGTGTTGATAACTAGCCAGAATCACGGATTTGCAGTCAGGGGAAGCAGTAAGGTGGTCTCAGGTACCAAACAACTTGAGGTGACGCACCGTAACCTCAATGATGACACCGTCGAAGGGGTGCGGCATGTCGAGCTTCCCATGTTCGCCGTCCAGTACCATCCGGAGGCCTCTCCAGGCCCACATGATGCGCAGGGGCACTTTAGGCAATTCGTCCAAGCTCTTGACAGTCAACAGCTAAGCCGATAATTATGACGGCCCGACTGGTGTCCCGAGAGGCGCCTTTTCCGCCGTTTTAGGGCTCATCGAGCGAGGACCAATGACCAAGGCGGATCTGGTCGAAAAGGTCACGGCCACAATTGCGCGGACGGCCGGACCGATGATTTCGAAGAAGGACTGTGCGCGCGTCGTGGATGCGTTCCTTGACGCGATTAAGCAGTCGTTGTCAGACCAGCACAACATTGAGATCCGCGGATTCGGCACGTTCAAGATCCGAATGCGGAAGACTCGGATGGCGCGCAACCCACGAACCGGCGATCCCGTCGAAGTTGCGGCGCGTCCGGTGCCGGTGTTCAAGCCCTCCAAGGAGTTACGCAGCATGGTGGCCGGGTCGGAGCCAGTCGAGGAAGGTTCGTATAGCCCGCCGGTCTGAGCCGATCCAGCATGCGTCGATAGCCAACGGGGCGACCGCAACGCAGTCGCCCCGTTGGCGTTGTGCCTCCCAATCTCGTGCTACCGTCTATTCCGAAACTGCTCCCACAGCCGTGTGTGTTTGCTCTCGAGCGAGACTTCTTCGCCCTGAATCCAGGCGCGCTCAACTTGGGTGACGATCTGGAGTGGGTCCCCGCTCGTGAGAATGAGATCCGCGCGCTTGCCGACATCGATCGATCCCATGGATTCGCTCCACTATATTGACTCTAGAATGCCAATGAACAAACATGGTCAAGCGGTCTCGAACGGCACTATATCGATCCGGTGTCGCTTCTTTGCACGGTTTGCCGAACTCCTGGGCCGCGACGGATGCGAGCTCACCGTTCCGGCGGGTGCGACCGTGTCGGACGCAGTGCAGTTGGTGCGCCAGGCGGTCGAGCACGGTGACCGCCTCCCCGACACACCGCTCACCGCCGTCAATTGTGAGCATGTCCACGCTGACCATCGACTGGCGGACGGTGACGAACTCGCGTTTCTGCCTCCGCTGGCAGGTGGATGATGTCGGCGGCGATCACGCGCAACCCGATCGACGTCGCGACGCTCATTACGCAGCTGGCAGATCCGCGGCTCGGTGGCACGGTCGCGTTCCTGGGCTCAGTCCGGCGCGGTCCGGAAGACGGCGCGGTGACCGTGATCGAGTACTCGGCGTACGAAGACATGGTCGTGGCGGAGCTCGAGCGCATCGTTCGCGATGCGAGGGCACAGTGGCCCGACGCCGTCTGTGCGGCGCAGCATCGTGTGGGCTCCGTGCCGGCCGGCGAGCCGAGTATCGCGGTGGTCGCCGCAGCCCCACACCGGGGCGCCGCATTCGAGGCGTGTCGGTTTGTTGTCGACGAGGCCAAACGCCGCCTTCCCGTCTGGAAACGGGAACGGTTCGAGGATGGAACGTCCCAGTGGCGCGAAGGCTGATTCGTCGCCACTGTTAGCGACGTTGGGGTAACAGGGGTTTTGGATGGGACTCGCAGTCGCACTCATAGAACCGCAGATTCCTCCGAACACCGGCAACATCGCTCGCTTGTGTGCGGCGACGGATTCGGCGCTTCACGTCATCGAGCCACTCGGGTTCGAGCTCCAGGACCCGCAATTGCGACGTGCGGGACTCGATTACTGGGACGCGGTCGACATGTGGGTGCATCCCCATTGGCGTGCCTTCCGTTATGCCGTCGGTCGGGAACGGTGCCTATATTTCAGTGCGCACGGGACGCGTTCGTATCTGGACGCCGAGTATTCACCCAACAGCGTTCTCGTCTTCGGCAACGAGACTCAGGGAATGCCTGTCCGCATACGTGAGAAATACCCCGAGTGTCTCTTCCGCATCCCGATGGGAGCGGCTGTACGAAGCCTCAATCTGTCCACGGCCGTCGCCATCGTTCTCTACGAAGCCATCCGCCGGCTGGGCGAGGCGGGTCCGACCCTCACACCTCCCGAAGCGTTCGCTCACTACCTCAAACAAGACGGGAATACCCAATGAACAAGATCACCGTTGTCGGTGCGGGGCACGTTGGCGCGACTACCGCGCAGCGCCTCGCTGAAAAGGAGCTGGCCCGGGAGGTCGTCCTGGTCGACATCCTGGAGGGGATACCTCAGGGCAAGGGACTCGATCAATGGCAATCGGGTCCGGTCGAGGGGTTCGACTCGCGGATCACCGGCGTCAATGACTACAGAGCGGCAAAAGGGAGTGAGATCTTCGTCGTCACGGCGGGCATCCCCCGCAAGCCGGGAATGAGCCGTGATGATCTCGTCAAGACCAATGCCGGCATTGTGAAGTCGGTATCGGTCGAGATCAAGAAGGTCGCGCCGAAGTCCATGATTGTGATCGTGTCCAATCCCCTGGACGTGATGTGCTATGTGGCCAAGGAGGTGTCGGGGTTTCCGCGGGAGCGCGTGATGGGAATGGCCGGCATTCTCGACACGGCTCGATTCCGCACATTCCTGTCGGATGCCATTGGGGTCTCCATGGAGGACATTCAGGCGATGGTGTTGGGTGGCCATGGAGACAGCATGGTGCCGCTCATCTCCTACACGACCGTCTCGGGCATCCCGATCACACAGTTCATCGACTCGGGAACACTCGATCCCATCGTCGAGCGGACTCGCAAGGGCGGCGGCGAGATCGTAAAGCACCTCAAGACGGGTTCGGCGTATTACGCCCCCTCGGCCGGCGCCGTGCAGATGGTCGAGGCGATCGTCAAGGACAAGAAACGGTTGCTCCCGTGCTCGGCTTGGCTGGAAGGCGAGTACGGCCTCAACGATGTGTACCTCGGGGTGCCGTGTCTTCTCGGGGCGGGCGGCGTGGAGAAGATCGTCGAGATCGAGCTGTCCGCGGCTGAGAAAGCGGCGCTTGCAAAGTCTGCCGACGCGGTCAAGTCCACGATGGACGTCGTCGAGCTGTAGCGCGACACTGCACGGGTGGTACCGGTACGGCCTGGCGTGCGCAACGCCAGGCCGTATTTTCGTGCAACCTTTCCTCCCTGGAGAACCCATGGTCTCGATCATGTCCCTCTGGCTCCCGATCCTCCTCTCAGCCCTGTTCGTCTGGATCGCCAGCGCGGTCGTGTGGACGGTGATGCCACATCGAAAGAACGAATTCAAGCAGCTCCCGGATGAAGAAGGCGCTCGCAAGGCTTTGAAGGCCGAGGTCGGGGAATACTTCGTTCCCTGGGGATCTCAGGCTGCGATGAAGGACCCGGAGTATCGGCGGAAGTACCAGGAGGGGCCGGTTGCCATTGTTCGGGTCATCCCGTCGGGTAAGCCCGCAATGGGCAGGGCCATGGCGCTCTCGATCCTGAGCTACATCGTGATCGGGATCTTTGTGGCCTACATCACGAGTCGAACGCTCGACCCGGGTGCGGAATATCTTGCCGTCCATCGAGTCGCCGGCGTCTTTGCGTTCGCGGCGTATTTCTTTGCGGCGGTGCCGGATGCCATTTGGTTTGGCAAACGGTGGAGCTCGACCGGGAAGCTGCTGATCGAGGCGCTGGTGTATGCCAGTCTGACGGGCGGTACGTTCGGCTGGCTGTGGCCCGCGTGAGCGGAGGTCGCTCCTAGGGTCCCTCGTAGGTCACGTAGTTGCGGGGCGTCTCCCAGAGCACCAAGCGGGTGAGGGTGCCTGGGAGGCGCCCGGCGAGCATCTGCCAGATCACCACCACAATATTCTCGCTCGTGGGATTGAGCTCTCGAAACTCCGGAACGTCGAGATTCAGATTCTTGTGATCGAGGCGCAGCAGCACGAGCTCCTCGACGATGCGCTTTACCTCTCCCAAATCGGCGACGTAACCCGATCGCGGGTCGATGTCCCCCTCGACCGACACGTCGAGTTCGTAGTTGTGCCCGTGGTAATTCGGGCTGTTGCAGAGACCAAAGATGCGCTGGTTCTCTTTATCGGACAGGGCGGGATTGTGCAGGCGGTGCGCCGCATTGAAATGGACGCGACGAGTGACGGTGACGCTCCCCATGCATCCTACATAGACGAGGGCAGGCCGCGGCGTCAAGGTCGATCCGTTGACCGAGCGCTATGATGTTGCTACTATTGAGCTTACGCGATATGTCCACCCTCCGGTCCCTTTTCTGGTGCGTGCTTCTCGGCACGATGGCGTTCGTCGGCGCTGAGCCGGCCGCGTCTCAAGCGGGGCGCCTCGGCGTTACGTACGGCCGCTGGTGGGTCGACGAGCCCGGCTATCTCTGGTCTGCTACCTATCACCGGCGACTCTTCGGCCCCGTCGACTACGGGCTCGGGGCGTTTCACTTCGACGATCGGCGGCCGGTTCCCGATCTCACGCAGACCGGCGGGGAGTTGTCAATCGGCGTGGGGCGCCTCGGGCGCGGACCCTACGTGTTTGGGACAGCAGCGCTCGGCCTGCGTCATGTCGATGGGAACACGGATGCCGCATGGAGTGCGGGCGTAGGCTACCAACTCCGCGTCTTCTCATTCCTGAGACTGGGTTTCGAGGGTGGGTATCGCTGGGAAGACACGGGGGTCAACGGGTTCTGGGCACTGGATCCGATCGACCGCAGTGGATTCATGTTGCAGGGACATCTTGCGCTGGGCAGGGGACGTCGTGCGAGCGCTCCAAGGGGACAACCAGCGGCACCACCACCAATGGCGTCTGACCCTGGGGCGTACGGCGGGTCGGAGGAGCTCTTCACCGACTCCGAGGCCGCCGCGCTGGCCGGATCCGTTGCGGAGACGGCGCTCGACGCGATGGGCACACCCTATCGGTGGGGCGGCTCGGACGAAGACGGCTACGACTGCTCGGGTCTCATTCAGTGGGCCTACGGAGAGCACGGGATTCTCCTTCCCCGGACGAGCCGTGACCAGGCACGCTTGGGCACTCGAGTCGACCGTAGCGTCGGCGCGCTGCTCCCGGGCGACATCTTGGGCTTCGCAGTATCTGGAAGCGGCGTCTCGCACGTCGGACTCTACGTGGGTCAGGGCGACTTCATTCACAGCTCGTCGGCGGGCGTACGGCTCTCCAGTCTCACCGCGAGCGACCCGGACAGCCGGTGGTGGCAACAGCGGTGGGTGGCAGCGCGACGGATCCTCAACTGACGCCACCGGTGTTTGCGAGTCATCGGTAGTGCCCTGGATCGACTGGGTCGACGACGACGAGGCCTCGGGTCGACTCGGGGAAGTGTACGCGCGGCACCGCGGTGCGCACGGCGTGGCGCACATTCTCAAGATCCACTCCCTCAATCCTGAATCTCTCGAGCGGCACTACGCCTTCTACCGGCACATCATGTTCGGACCGTCCGGGCTTTCCAGGGCGGAGCGCGAGATGATCGGGGTCGTCGTCTCAGCAACCAATGAATGCTTCTACTGAATTCACCATCACGGGGCGGCGCTCCGTCAGGCGATGGAGGATGACGCCAAGGCCACGGCGGTCGTCGACGACTATCGAACGGCACCGCTGACGGAGCGAGAGCGGGCAATCGCCGACTATGCGGCGAAGCTCACGGCGCGACCGCGCGAGATGGAGAAACCGGACGTCGAAGCGCTCCGGGACGCGGGATGCTCGGATGCAGAGATCTTGGATGTCTGCCAGATCGCTGCGTACTTCAATTTCGTCAATCGCCTGGCGGATGGGCTGGGTGTCGAATTGGAAGGGTATTGGTAACGGGGGAACGAAGGACGAGGGTCGGTGGTACGGAGTGACATCGCGGCGGTGTGGGCCGCCTCACGACACGTCTGTGAGTAAAACGAACGAGGGTAATGATGCAAGTCACGTTGCGAACAACTCTGCCGACCGGGCTCTTGGCGGTCGCAGCCTTGACCGGGTGCCTGGGTGGCGGGTTCGAGCTCCCGGACGATCCAATCATCGATGTCTCGTACGCGTCCGTCTACGTCGGCGCCTTCCATGCGTGCGGTCTGAGCACAGATGGAGACGCGTACTGCTGGGGATCCAACGGGTTCGGCCAGCTCGGCACCGGCGACGGGGTGGACAAGATCGTGCCTCGGCCAGCGTCCGGCGACCTGACCTTCGCCAGCCTGGCCCTTGGTGGTGGCCACACATGCGGGCTCACTCAGCAGTTGACGGCGTATTGCTGGGGACGAAACGGGGAGGGGCAGCTTGGCATCGGGACGGCCGAGCTTCCGGAAGTCGAACCGCAGGAGGTCGTCACGGACTTGGATTTCACGTCGGTCGTGACTGGTGGCGCACACACGTGTGGGATCACCCCGGCGGGAACGGCCTGGTGCTGGGGGTTCGCTGGGTTCGCTGGAAGCGGTCAGCTGGGGAACGGTGAAAGCGGCACTCTAGAGTTTCGCGTCGCACCCGATTCCGTCCTCACCGACATCCTCTTCAGTGTGATCTCCGCCGGCAACGACCACACGTGTGCCTTGGCGCAGGATAACAAGGCGTACTGCTGGGGCGAGGGGCAAGACGGGCAGCTGGGAAACAACGGAACTCTGAGTCAGACGCTCCCCGTCGCGGTCGACTCCGATCTCTTCTTCGCCGAGATAGATGCGGGAGCGTCTCACACGTGCGCCCTGACGTTCGACGGAACGGCATACTGCTGGGGCCGGGGCGACAGCGGGCAACTAGGCATCGGCGTCGCCGGGAGTCGGACGGTTCCAACGCTCGTTGACACCGACCAGACGTTCTCCAAGATCAGCGCTGGCGGCAGTCACACCTGCGCCGTGGCGCTGGACGGCTCCGTGTACTGTTGGGGGCTCAACGCCAGGGGAGAGATCGGCGACGGAACGATCATCGGCCGGTTCGCGCCCGTGCCCGCGCAGACCACCGTCCGCTTCGAGAGCATCGAGGCCGGACTCGGCTTCTTCGACACGGTGACTTGTGGAACCAGCACTGCCAGCGTGCTCTACTGCTGGGGCTACGGTGGCTTTGGCCAGTTGGGCCGCAACGATATCCTCGACCAGCTCACGCCCGCTCCGGTGGCCGGCCAGCCGGGAACGTAGCCGCAGCACCTCCTCGACACCGCCCGCGCTGCACGAGGATCTTGACTTTGTGCGGCGCTGGTTTATGTTCCCGACACGATTAGCACTCGCCTGCATTGAGTGCTAGTATTCGGAAGTTGTTTCCTGATAACCACTTACAACATATCGGAGGCACTGGAATGACCACTGCCGCGAAGAGTAAGGCAAAGCTCAAGATCAACCCTCTCGGCGATCGGGTCGTGGTCCGCCCGTTGGACGAAGCCGAGGAGATGCGGGGTGGTCTCTATATCCCCGACACGGCGAAGGAGAAGCCGCTGCAGGGAGAGATCTTGGCGGTTGGACCAGGACGGTTCGAGAAGAACGAGCGCGTTCCGATGGATGTGAAGGTTGGACAGAAAGTGCTCTACTCGAAGTACGCGGGGACGGACTTCCGTGTCGGCGACGACGAGCTCCTCATCATCAAGGAATCTGACGTCCTCGCAATTATCGAGTGACGTAGGAGGCAACGAGACTTATGGCAAACGCGAAGGAACTCCATTTCGACGTTGCGGCTCGATCAGGTCTCAAGAGCGGCGTCGATCAACTGGCGGAAGCCGTCAAGGTGACACTCGGCCCCAAAGGGCGGAACGTCGTCATCGACAAGAAGTTTGGCAGCCCTACGGTGACCAAGGACGGCGTGACGGTCGCCAAGGAAGTGGAGTTGGAAGAGCCCATTGAGAACATGGGCGCGCAGATGGTGAAGGAAGTAGCCACCAAGACGTCTGACGTTGCGGGCGACGGCACCACGACGGCCACGGTGCTGGCTCAGGCCATCTTCACGCAGGGCTTGAAGAGTGTCACGGCTGGTGTCAATCCGATGGCGATCAAGCGGGGTATCGACAAAGCCGTCGAGCAGACGGTCGCTGAGCTCAAGAAGCTGTCGGTCCCCACGGCGGGCAAGAAGGAAATCGCTCAAGTGGGCGCAATCTCCGCGAACAGCGATGCCGAGATTGGTGACCTCATCGCGGACGCGATGGAGAAGGTCGGCAAAGACGGCGTGATCACGGTTGAAGAGGCGAAGGGACTCGAGACCACGCTCGAGACGGTCGACGGCATGCAGTTCGATCGTGGCTATCTCTCCCCGTACTTCGTCACCGATCCCGAGAAGATGGAGGCCGTGCTGGAAGACGCCTACATCTTGATCCACGACAAGAAGATCTCGGCCATGAAGGATCTGCTGCCGGTGCTGGAGAAGGTGGCCCAGACGGGCAAGCCGATGCTCATCATCGCCGAGGACCTCGAGGGTGAGGCGCTGGCGACGCTGGTGGTGAACAAGCTGCGTGGCACGCTCAAGGTGTGTGCGGTCAAGGCGCCGGGATTCGGCGATCGCCGCAAGGCCATGCTACAGGATGTTTCGGTTCTGACCGGTGCACCGAACGTGATTTCGGAAGAGCTGGGCTTCAAGCTCGAGAACGCGGTCATCACCGACCTGGGCCGCGCCAAGCGCATCGTCATCGACAAGGACAACACCACGATCGTGGACGGCGCTGGCGAACAGGACCAGATCCAGGGTCGTATCGGCGAGATCAAAGGTGCGATCGACAAGAGCACATCTGATTACGACCGCGAGAAGCTGCAGGAGCGTCTGGCGAAGCTGGCCGGCGGTGTTGCAGTCATCAACGTGGGCGCGGCAACCGAGACCGAAATGAAGGAGAAGAAGGCACGGGTCGAGGACGCGCTGCATGCTACGCGCGCCGCCGTGGAGGAAGGCATCGTGCCTGGTGGCGGTGTTGCCTTGCTCCGGGCCCAGGTCACGCTCAACAAGGTCAAGGTGGACGATCCCGACGAGCAGATTGGCGTCGACATTGTGCGCCGGGCGCTCGAAGAGCCCACGCGCATCATCGCGGCCAACGCGGGCGTGGAAGGCTCGATCGTCGTCGAGAAGATCCGCACCAAGAAGGAAAAGAACTTCGGATACAACGCGCAGACCGACACGTATGAGGATTTGGTCGAGGCTGGCGTGATCGATCCGACGAAAGTGACCCGCACGGCGCTGCAAAACGCGGCGTCCGTGGCGAGCCTGCTCCTCACCACCGAGTGTGTCGTGGTCGAGAAGAAGGAAGACGAGAAGGCTCCGCCGATGCCGCCCGGTGGCGGAATGGGCGGGATGTACTAGGCCGCTGAATCAGCACACTCAGCGAGGTGTCACGGCGCCCCGGGGGATGACCTCGGGGCGCTGTGTTGTTAGCTGAAACCTGAACGCCGACGGCCCCTACGGACGGGCCTCACGAAGAATCCGGTCTAACGTGGCCTGATCCGCACGTAGGAGTCCCGCGCCAGGGAGTCGTGGCAGTAACTCCATCCAACTCGTGTCCTGACGAAACGCCCGACGAAAGAGTGGTATGGCCTGGTCAACGCGTCCGAGATCGGCGAGTGTCACGGCCACCCAGTAGATCAACTCGCCGTTGGTCGCAGAATCGGGAAGGATCTCAGACGCTCGTCGGTAGCTGGCGAGCGCCCCGTCGATGTCACCCACCGTGAGGAGATTGTCGCCTTCGGTGGCCGCATTGTAGGCGCGAGCCACCGTGAGGAGCCGGCGGAGCTCACCAAGTGGCCTGGGATGATCTTCCACCCGCAGGTCAAAGATCCGCTCCCACGGCTTGTCGTTGGGGTTACCGCTCACAACGACCAGTGCGGCCGACTGCTTGCCACGGATGTCCCCGCCGGCGGCTTCCGCCGCGTCCAGTGCCGCGAGCATTCGCGCAGCCAGGTCTCCGTCCGCTTGCTCGAAGGCTCGGGCCATGGCGGGCCACACGCGATCGTTGCGCATGAGATTTGCCTGCACCGAGTAGTATCGACCGATAATGTGGCCCGCGTCCGGGATGTCCCGTGAGCCGGTGTGGGCTGCCGCGTGACCGGACACGTCGACCATGGCGACCTGTCGCACTTGGCTGTCCGGATCGGCGCGGAGGAGTGCGGCGAGCGCATCGGTAGCCGGAATGCCGCTTCGCATCATGTAGAGCCCACGCGGCCCGTATGCCGGCTCGACAAACGACTGTGTCGCCACGGCGCCGACACCCGGCTCGTCCCACGGCACGACGCTACCGACGCTGAACCAGTGCGATTGGACAGCCACGCCAAGGTGCCCCGTCACCGAGTCCATGGCGACGATGGAGTAGGTGTGCACCGGACGAACGGCGGGAGGTTCCTGCGCGGCAAGTGTCGTGGCGGCCAGAAGATACACTATGGGAAAGGGACGCATCGTTCCGCTCCTCGGGGGGTATATTTGGTCGGCCGTTTGACTTCGAAACAGAGACGACCTAGGAATTAGGGGCCCATGGACTTGCCGAACAAGATGCGATGCTTGTGCATTGCCTTCGCGCTGACGCTGCTGATCCCGTCAACGGCACACGCGCAGGACCCCTCGTCCGGTCTTGCCGGCATCTGGCGAGCCGAGACGCCCGACGGTCCACAGACCGTAGTCGTACGGCCCGATTCCTCTGCCAGCTTCGGAGAAGAGATCATCCGGTGGCGCGCCGTGGCTGACACGGTGTTCCTTGCGCTGGGCGGCGAGTGGATCGGCTACACCTTTGCCCTGCGGGGTCAGACGCTCGTGCTGTCCGGAGGTGACCTCGAAGAGCCGATCGAGCTCCGCCGCGTCGGTCCACCGACGCCCCGTCCCGAAGGAGTTGCGGTCCCGCCGGTTCCGGCGCGGTCCGGATCCTCGGCGTCGCGTCAAACCTGATCGCCGACCCTGAATTGAGCACAACCGACTCGAGGCCCCCACCCTCCGACAAGTCCGAGCGTGCCGCGCTCTCGCGCGAGCTCGCGGACTTCCTGATCGAGTTTTCCATCGCGCTCAACAAGCATGGGATGTATCCCGATGGACATCCGACCTTGGAGCCCGCAGCCGATCGGGTGCTGGACAAGCTCGAGCCGCTCCTGGCGTTGGGAGACATCTTGTCACTGGGAGTCGCGCGCAACCAGCTGGTGATCGAGGGCGTGGCAACGGATCCCAAGAATCCAGTGCTGAGCGAACTAGGCACGAAGCTGCACAAGCACCACCTCGGCGCCATTACGTTCCGCCCGAACGTGACCGGGGACGAGCTGCGTGCGGTGTTTCGTCTCGTCGCGGTCGATCCGGATCGGTCCGGCGCGCCGTTGGGAATAGGTCCCTCTGAAACCCTGACCCAATGGCCGCACATTACGCTGCACTCCCTCTCCTACGGTCGACTCGAGATGGTCGACGAACCGGACGAGGAGAAAGACAAGCTTCGCTTCGCCGAGGATCGGGTGCGTGCCTCCCAGCTGTGGCTGGGCCTCGCTCGTGCTGCCATGGCGGCCGAGGACGCCAGCACGCAGGCAGCTGAGGAGATCGATCACGACCCGACGCTCGTAGCCCAGGCCATCACCGACGGCCCCCGAACCGCCGCCTACGACCAGGTGATTGTGGGTTACATGCTGCAAATCGCTGAGGAGTTGCGGGTCGGTGAGGGCAAGGAATCGCACGAGCTCCGCAGACGCATGTCCAAGCTGGTGTCGTCATTGGACGACGATACACTGCAGAGCTTGCTCCAGATGGGCGGCGACCATGGCCAGCGCCGTCAGTTCCTGCTCAACGCGTCACAGGGGATGGCGGCCCCCGCTGTGTTGGAGCTCGTGCGCGCGGCCGGGCAGACGGAAGAGAAAAATGTCTCACACTCCCTCCTCCGTGTCATGCAGAAGCTCGCGAAGCACCGGTGCGTACGGGCAGGCGTTGGCTCGCATGTCGCAGGCGGACGCTGTCTTCGCCGTCTCACCGGAACAGCGATTCCAGCCCGAGCCGCGCCGGATCATCCAAATGGCGCTCGAGGCGGACAGCATGGGTGACGCCGTTGGCCGCGCGGCCGACGCGCTCATGGACCATGGGCAGCTCAAGTGGTTACTCCACACCCTCGAGACGTCGGGAACGACGGTGGTGCCCGAGGCGTTGTGGCGGCGGTTGGCGACGCCGGAGATCGTTGCAGGAATCGTCAGGGAAGATCCGGTAGATGCCGGCTTGCTGGATATGCTGCTGCGCCGCGCGTCGGACGATATCGCGGATACGCTGCTGGATGCACTCTCCGAATCGGACTCGGCGCGCACCCGTCAACTGTTGCTGGAACGATTACCCGACATGGGACCGCAGATCGGCAACCGCGTCAGCGCTCGACTGAGCGATGGTCGTTGGTACGTCCGGCGGAACATGCTCAAGCTCATAGGCGACTTGCACCATCTCCCGGACGATCTGAGTCCCGAGGAGTTGATGGGGGATGAAGATCCGCGAGTCCGTCTGGAAGCGATGCGCATTCTCTTCGAAAAGAAAGAGACCCGGGAACAGACGATCGGATTGGCGTTGCGCGACGAAGATGATCGTGTTGCCACCACGGCACTGCGAGCGGCGCTGAACGAATGCCCGCCAAGCCTCGTCCCGCGCATTGCCTCGGTCGCCGTGTCCGGTCGCAGTGGAGAAGTACGGGTGTTGGCCATTCGCGTCCTCGGCGAAGCCCAGCAACCCGTTGCCGCAAAGGCGCTGCTCGAGCTGACCGAGCCACGTCGCCGTTTCTTCCGTCTCAGGCTTCCCCAGAAGACGCCGGTGTACCTGGCGGCGTTGCGCGCACTGCATGCATACGGCGAGGATGCCCGCGTAGGACGGGTGCTCAAGCGCGCAGCCCAGTCGAAGGATGCGGAGATTGCCGCGGCCGCCGCGGAACCCAGTGCCCGAGAGCAGTCGTGATCGATCCCGTCCCGTTCCTCCATTCTCTCGCGCAGGCGCTGTCAGCGTTGGCGCTCTACCCTGAGGGCCACGTGTCGCGGGCGCGGTCACTCGAGGTCCTGTATGGCCAGACGGAAGATCTCCTTCGCGATGGGCCCGTGCGCTTTTCATTTCTCGGCGATGAGGTCGTGTTCGGCGATCGCCCGGTTCGGGAACTTCGGGATTGGGAGTGGAGCACGAAGCTGTCCGGCATCGGTGTGCAGCGACTTCAGCTCAACGACCAGGTGACCGTGGACGAGCTGGAAGAGTTCCTCGATATGGTGCTGGCCCGGGTTGCAATGAGAACGATCGATACGTCGGAGGCGCGGCAAACGCGGCCGGCCGGACTTCGCTACGGTCTCGTGGGTGTGCGAGGTGTTGACGCACGGGGCAGCGAGGGCGACATCCCCACGGCGACGATCTCGTACAACGTGACCGAGGAAGCGGAGACGGTGCGCTGGATGCACAACGAACTCGTCGAGGGCAATCAGCTCCCGCTGATGGAGGCCGAGGCGGTTGTCCGGGCACTCTCGGTGGCCATGCACGGTGACCAGGAGGTCATGTTGCCGCTCCTCCGGCTCCGGAACTTCGACGAATACACGACGACACACTCACTCAACGTGTGCGTGTTGGCCATGGCGCTCGCCGAGTGGCTCGGGCTTGGAGCCAGAGATGTCCGGGCGTTTGGCGTGGCAGGTCTGCTGCACGACATGGGAAAGGTGCGTATCCCACTCGAGATCCTGAACAAGCCTGGCAAGCTCACCGATGAAGAGCGTGCCGTGATGAACCGTCATCCAGTCGACGGCGCGCGCATCATCATCGAGTCGGAACCCGATCTCGACATGGCGGCGGTCGTTGCCTACGAACACCACATCATGCTGAACGGCGGTGGTTACCCCAGCATGCACTACGAGCGCGACTGTCACCACGGCAGCAAGCTGGTCCATGTGTGTGACGTCTACGACGCCCTGCGGACGCATCGCCCGTATCGCGACGCCTGGCCCAAAGGTCAAGTGCTGAGCTACCTGGAGGAGCGCTCGGACGTCGAGTTCGACCCAACAATTGCCATGGCGTTTACGAAGATGATGGCCGAGTGGGAACCCGCACGGGCCAGCGACGACAGTGCGGAAGACGATGAAGACGTCGCGGCCTCCGACGACTCCTAAGTGAAGACGTCCAGCGCGTACTGCGCTGGGCCGACCTCGAAAGGCTCGAGGGCCTTCGACTGTGACGCGACCAGCAGTCGGCCCCGAAAGCCACGCCGCTGGAGTGCGCCTCCGACTGCTGCCGCCGCGAGATCAGGTCGGTTGCACCGATCGCTCACATGTGCGAGAACAACCGTTTGGAGGCCGGGGTGCCACAGCTGGGCTGCGAGGTCTGCGGCGGCCCGATTGGAAAGGTGGCCGTCCGGGCCGGCGATGCGTCGCTGCACCACGGGCGGATACGGACCGGAGCGCAGCAGCTGATCATCGTGGTTGGCTTCGAGAATGAGACACGCTGCATGCTGCAACAGCGCGACCAGTCCCGCCGTAGGGCGGCCGACGTCATAGGCGATGCCGACAGTGGCCCCTGACGCGGCATCTTGTACGGCCACAGCCACGGGCTGGGACGCGTCATGGTTCGTGGGACAGAGAGAAATGGTGAAGGGACCGATCCCAAGCGTTCCATTTGGCGGGAGCTTGAGCGTCTCGACGGCTCCGAGCGCACCGTCGAGCGCCGCCAGGGTCCCGTGTGAGCCGTAGACGGGACACCCGACCCGCTTGGCCAGCGCACTCGCTCCACGAGCATGATCGTTGTGCTCGTGCGTGAGGACGATCGCTTCGATCGCGCCGAGATCGAGACCCACCGCCTCCGCGCGCTCAGTGAGCGTGCGGAGGCCGAATCCCGCATCGACGAGGATTGTGGACGAACCGGCGGACAACGTGATCGCGTTGCCACCGCTCCCCGAACCCAGCACGCACACTTTCACGTGAGCGCAGCGTCGTAGATTCGACCCAGGGTCTCTCGCAGGCTGTCTGTGAACTCCACCTTCCGTCGCGGCATGACCCGCGACGCGATCTCCAGAAACCCGTCGCGGCTTACGCGCTCGTCACCGTAGCCCCATGCAAACGGCGGGACGTGTTTGGGAGGCCGACCCGTTCCGAAGACGTTCGCCCCGACGCCGATGACGGATCCTGTGTTCAGAAATGTGCCGATGGCGACTTTCGCGTGGTCGCCGAACAGAGTCCCCAGAAGCTGGCGTTCGGTCTCGATCCGCTCGCCAGCAATACTGAGCCGAACGGGACCGTAGGTGTTCTTCAGGTTCGAGGTCGTCGTCCCAGCGCCGACGTTGACCCACTGACCGATGACGGAATGTCCCACAAACCCGTCGTGGACCTTGTTGGCATAGGCCACCATCACGCTCGATTGGATCTCGCCCCTGACTTTGCACCGGGGACCGAAAGCGCACTGCTTGACCAGTCCACCGAGCACTTCCGAGCCCGGACCGATGAAGACCGGCCCTTCGAGGCGCGTGCCGCTCCGCACGTGCACGTGCTGCTCCACTACCACCGGTCCCGCACGGACGTCGAAAACGACGCCAGGTTCGACTGCGGCCCCGAGCAATACGATGTCCGATGGGTCGCCGATCACGAGGCTCCCCTCGGGCAGGGCATCCCCCGGTTCGTGCGTGAAGTCGGCCGTATCGGCCGGAAGCAGGTGCTCCAATGCGGTGATCAGGTCGTACGCGCCGTGCAACAGGAGCCCCTCCAGTTCCGTCTCATCCCAATCAGTGTGGCCCGACTCGGACTGCCAACGGGCGCCGTCGGGTATCCACCACCCCACGGTGTGGCCGTCGTTCACGAATCGTGTTGGCGCTGTCGGAAGCTCGGGGCGCACTCCTGATGGAGCAAAGGCCGAGCGCCCGACGACCGCGGGGCCCTCGACGACCTCCGCTTGTTGAACCGATGGCACGCCATCCTCGGCGAAGCCATGCAGATGCGGGGGGCCGAAGATCGCTCGTGTTTCGCCCTCCGCGACTGCTTCCCAGCGCTCGCGCACGAGCCAGGCGCCCGCTCGCAGTTCCGCCACCGGACGGCAATCCGAAAACGGTTGCCACGCTCGAGACGGCGCGGGCTCCAGCAAATAGACGTCGATCATGATGAGAGATCTCGTAACGAATCCGGAAGACCGTCGAGCAACTCCTTGAGATGCGCGGCCCGCGCGCGTGTCGTGATGAACGTCATTCCGTTCGCACGTACGACTACGAGGTCGCGGACACCGTCCAGCACCACGGGCCCGTCTTCCGCCCACACGACAGATTCGGCGACGTCCCGAAGGGCCGCGGTGCCGACGACCACATTGCCATCGGCGTCGCAGGTCCGGGCGCGACCGAGGGCACCCCAGGTGCCAACGTCGTCCCACGGAAAAGCACCGGGCACGACAGCTACGTGCTCACTGCGTTCGAAGTGCGACACGTCGACGGCGATTGGCGTCACGACGCGAAAGAATCCGGCCGTATCGCCCTTTTGGAGCAACCCAAGATGAGGGGCGATTTCGGGCGCGACCGCCACGGTCTCCTGGAAAAACCGGGTTGCCGTCCACGCAAACAGCCCACTGTTCCACAGGGCTCCGCCTTCGATCAGGAGACGTGCAGCCTCGGCATCGGGCTTTTCGACAAAGCGCGTGACTTCCCGTGCTTCGCCGCCGAGGGCACTGCCGGGCTGGATGTACCCATATCCCACGTCGGGTCTGGTCGGCACGATGCCGACGGTCACCAGTCTATCGTGGCGACGTGCAACCTCCATTGCCGTGCGCGCCGTCTGCCGGAACGCCGCGCCGTCGCCGATGTGCCAGTCGGCATGGAGCGACACGAGCGACGCCGCTGGATCACGTGACTGGACCACGAAGGTGGCCCACGAGAGAGCGGGGGCGGTGGACGCGGCCTGCGGCTCACCCAGAATGTTCTCGGCCGGCAGGGATGGGAGCAGGGAGCGGGTTGCATCGACCAGACGTGCACCGGTGACGACGAGGATGTGCTCGTTCGCGATCAACCCATCCAAGCGGGCGACCGCCTGCTCCAATAGGGACGTGTCTCCTGTGAGCGGAAGGAACTGCTTGGGCTTGGCCGGCGTCGAGAGGGGCCAGAAGCGCGTGCCAGAGCCTCCTGCGAGGACGACGGCCCAGTCGCTCATGCGCGTCCGATCAGCGGGCGGGTGGGGCCGCACACCGCATGGGCGCGAGCCGGTCTAGAGGAGCTCGGCAATCGCCGCGCGGTGTCGTTGGAGCTCGTACAAGTGCGCTCCGACGTTCGTCGCTGGCGCAAAGAAGATGGCGAGCAGGGTGTCGGCCGTCAGTTCCGCGACCACGACCTTTCCGCTCTCGTACTCGACGAGCCCGGTGCCGAAGCCGCCCTTGCCGGCGGCGGCACCGAGCTGCTGACACGCAGCCACGAGCGATGGGACCATGGCCGCCAAGTTGTCCGCATCGACACCGTCGCCCGCACGTGCATCAATAGTGAGCCCGAATGGTCGCCATGGCGGCCAAGCTAGGACGGGCCAGGAGTGAAGTCAAGCGAGTGTCATGGCTTGACCGCCTCTGCGGGGGTGCATAGAGTTCGGCGATCGCTCATGTCTCGTATATCATTGTCGCAATTCCGGTTGAGCGCGTCCGTCCTCGCCATCACGGGGGCGCTGACCGCGTGCGGCGAGTCAGCAGGTATTCTGCCCGCGACCGTCGAGAATGCGGTCGATACCGCAACGATCTATGCGCTCACGGGCACTCCCATCGGAACGCGGTCGGGATTCGACATCATCCTCGGGTTGCCGACCCGTCCCGAAATCGGCGACAACATCGACTTCGCCTTCGATTTCGATTCCGCGGGCACCGCGATACTCTACCCCGCGTTGCTGGTGGGCGCCTCCTCCATTGCGGGATTCTTGCGCTCGACGGAGACCTTCGACGAAATCGAGCGGGCACCGCTCGAGGACTATGTGGCGGATTCGGTGTTGACGGTGACCGAAGGCGCGACGTTCTTCGCACGATCGAGGGTCACAAACCTGCTGTGCGGCGCATTCTTCGGGTCGATTCCACGGTACGGCAAGTTTGAGGTGTTGGCCATCGATCCGACCGAGCGGACCATCACGCTCAAGTTCATGATCAATCTCAACTGTGGGTACCGTGACCTGACGCCTGGTCTCCCCGCCTCGTAGACGTGCTCGACATCCGCCTGCTCCGAGAGTCTCCGACCCGAGTGAAGAACGCACTGGCTCGGCGGGGCAGGGAGCTCGGGCCGGCACTCGATGCCGTGCTCCGCCTCGACGAGCGGCGGCGCTCCCTGCTGCAAGAAGCGGAGAAACTGAAGGCGCAACGCAACAGCGCGTCGGAGGAGGTCGCACGGCGAAAGCGTGAGCAGGGTGACGCCGCCAAGCTGATCGCGGAGCTCAAGAGTGTGAGCAACACGATCAAGACACTGGATCAGGAGCTTCGCACGGTCGAGGGCGAGCTGGACGATCATTTGCTTCAGTTCCCCAACCCTCCGCTCGACGATGTCCCTCAGGGTGACGAGACGGCCAATGCCGTCCTCCGAACGTGGGGAGACCACCCCACCTTTGACTTCTCCCCGCTCCCCCATTGGGAGCTGGGGCAGCGACTGGGGATCCTCGACCTCGCGCGCGGGGCGAAGGTCGCCGGAAGTGGGTTTCCGCTCTTCGCCGCCCAGGGTGCGCGCCTCGTGCGCGCGCTCGTGAACTTCATGCTCGACCTCCACACGACATTGCACGATTACACGGAGGTTGCGCCCCCGTATCTGGTCACCGCCGAGACGGCGACGGGCACAGGGAATTTGCCGACGTTGGCCGAGGATATGTATCGGACCGAGGATGGCCTGTATCTCATCCCCACGGCGGAAGTGCCGGTCACCAACCTGCATCGGGACGAGATCCTCCCCGCGACTGACCTTCCGCGGGCATATGTCGCCTGCACGCCGTGCTTTCGGCGGGAGGCCGGTGCGCACGGGAAGGACACCCGCGGACTCATCCGGGTCCATCAGTTCGACAAGGTGGAGCTCGTGCGCTTCGCGACGCCGGAGGACTCACCCACGGAGCACGAGAAGCTTCTCGGTCATGCCGAGGAAGTCCTTCGGCAGCTGGAGATCCCCTATCGGGTCGTGCTGCTGGCAACCGGGGATCTCGGGTTTGCCAGTGCCAAGACGTACGACCTCGAGGTATGGGCAGCCGGTGTCGAGGCGTGGCTCGAGGCGTCCAGCGCCAGCACGTTCACCGATTTTCAGTCACGCCGCGCGAATATTCGGTACCGTGCGCGGCCCGACGACAAGCCAGATTACGTGCACACGTTGAACGCATCTGGGGTGGCCCTGCCGAGGACAATCATTGCCTTACTGGAGAACAACCAACAATCGGATGGGAGTGTGCGCATTCCCGAAGCTTTGAGGCCGTACTTTGGCGCTGATCGCCTGACAGCACGTGCACGTTCGTAGGCTCACTGCTCGCATCCGGCAGTTCGGTCCCGCGATCGTTCTCGTTCTGGTTCTCCTCTTTGCGGGCGTATCCATCTGGCAGTGGTGGGTCGTCGCGGGATACCTCCGGCAGCAGGCCCGCGACGCGTCCGAGATCTACGCGCGCATTACGGCAGCCCTCGCCGAGCCTTCCCCTGGAGTCGATGCCGGCGTGCTGCTCTCGCTGGTGTCCGATATTCGGGCCAGTGGCATCCCCCTCGTGATCACGACATCGGCCGGAACGCCCACGGCCGTTGCCAACCTACCATTCGATGCTGGCATTGACGACCCGGCGGTAGTGGGTTATGTGCGCGAGCTCGACGGCGTGCACGAGCCGATCGACGTACCCGGGGTAGGGCAGTTGCACTTCGGTGCGCTCCCCGTGGCGCGCCTGCTTACCCGACTGGGGATCTTCCAGGCCGGTGTGCTGCTGGCCGCACTTGTGGTCGGGATCTGGGCGTACCGGAGCGCGGTGACGCGCGATCGCGATCGCCTGTGGGTTGCGATGGCGCGAGAGAGCGCTCACCAACTCGGGACCCCGCTCATGAGCGCCGCGGCATGGGTCGATCGACTTGGTGCGGCATCGACGTCGACTGAAGAAATCGCCAATCACCTTCGTGCAGATCTTGAGCGTCTCCAACGAGTGGCCCAGCGCTTTGAGCGCGTCGGCCGACCCGCCAAACAGGAGCGCGTCGCGTTGGGCGCCGTGGCTGAACGAGTGGCCACCTATTTCCAGCCTCGCCTCCCGCGCCACGCGCACCCTATCACCATCACCGTGGCAGCACCGAGTGCCGGTCCATTCGTCGTCGGTGATGCCGTCCTCATCGAATGGGCGGTGGAGGCACTGGTCCGCAATGCGCTCGATGCCCTGAGCGGCCGTGGCGGCCACATTGAGGTGGTGGTGGAGGCCGCGCACGGCTGTGCCGTGGTTCGAGTCGGCGACGACGGCCCGGGAATCCCCGCCGACATCCGCGCCACGTTGTTCGAGCCGGGCGTCTCGACCAAGCCCGGAGGCTGGGGCATCGGGTTAGCACTGGCGCGACGGATCGTGGAAGGGGTGCACGGAGGTCGCTTGGAGGTCGAGTCGTCAGCATCCGAAACGGTGTTCGTCGCGGAGATACCGGCGGACGACGTGGGTGCCTGAACTCCGACTGAATGATGCCCAGCGGTCGGCCGTCGAGTATGATGGCGGGCCGCTGATGGTTCTCGCTGGCGCCGGGTCGGGAAAGACGAGGGTGCTCACAGCGCGCATCGCGTTCATAGCGCGCCAGCGTGGCATTCAGCCCGAGCGGATCATGGCCGTGACCTTTACGAATCGGGCCGCGGACGAGATGCGGCACCGCGTCGCCGATCTGCTCGGTCGGGAGCCCGCGGGGCTGTGGATCGGGACGTTCCACTCGCTGTGCGCACGCCTACTGCGCCGCGACGCGCACCACCTGGGGTTCACCCGTTCCTTTTCGATCTATGACGAAGACGACCGGTTGGCGCTCATCAAGCGCCTGTTGGAGCGCGGCGAGTATTCGGCTCGCACGTTCCCTCCGCGGCAGATCCAATGGATCATCTCGTCGGCCAAGAATCGCCTCCTGACGCCGGCCGAGCTGGGCGGGACCGCCGAAGACCGGCTGACACGGGTCGCTGCTGAGATCTATCATGAGTTGACGCCCGCTCTCGCATCCGCGAACGCGATGGATTTCGACGATCTGCTCCTCCATCCGCTGACGCTCTTTCGCGTGCACCCCGATCGTCTCGCCTACTGGCAGGGACGATTCGATGCCATTCTGGTGGACGAGTTCCAGGACACCAACCGCGCGCAGTATTTGCTCGCCCGGCATCTCGCTGAGCGCCATCGCGACCTCTGTGTCGTCGGCGATGACGATCAGTCGATCTACAGTTGGCGGGGGGCGGACCTCAAGAACATGCTGGACTTCAATAACGACTTCCCGGAAGCCGCGGTCGTCCGACTGGAACAGAACTACCGCTCGACACAGGTGATCTTGGATGCGGCCAACGGCATCATCGCCGAGAACCGTGCGCGACTCGGCAAGACGCTCTTCACCTCCCGGCAGGGTGGTGAGTCGGTGGTCGTGGTGGCGGCGGCGGACGAGCGGGATGAAGCCGAGTGGGTTGCCAGGGAGTGCCGCCAGCTGGTGACGGACGACGCGTCAGACTTCGGCGAGATAGCGCTGCTCTACCGGACCAATGCCCAGTCGCGTGCATTCGAGGACGCCTTTCGGCGATCCTCGATTCCCTACAGAATTGTCGGAGCCGTCAGTTTTTATGAGCGTCGGGAAGTGCGCGACCTCATCGCCTATCTCCGACTCACCGCGAACCCCGCCGACGACGGTGCCTTCCTCCGGGCCGTGCAAGTTCCGCGGCGGGGCATCGGTCTCGGCAGCGTGCGCCACCTGCAGGCGGCGGCGACCCGGTGGAATCGCCCGTTGCTGGAGACGGCGAGCATTGCCGACAGGATCGTAGAGCTTCGCCCTCAGGCGAAGCGTGCGTTCCAGGACTTCGCTGAGTTGGCACAGCGTATCCGCGATGCGGCGCTGCGCGAGTCCCCGGCGGTGATCCTGGAGCGCGTGATAGAAGGCATCCAGTACGAGGAACACCTCAAGGCAGAGGGGATCGAGGGCGTCGAGCGGCTTGAAAATGTCAAGGAACTGTTGGCGGCCGCAGCGGAGTGGTCGGAGGAACAGGGTCTCGAGGAGCCCGATGGCGAGGAGGGCACGCCGGTTGAACGCTTCCTCCAGAGCGCAGCGCTCGTATCGTCGGACGAACCTACCGCCGGCGACCCCGACGGCATCACGTTGATGACCGTGCACACAGCCAAGGGGTTAGAATGGTCGGTCGTCATGGTCGTGGGTCTCGAGGACGGCCTCTTTCCGCTCAGTCGGTCGATGGAGACCCCGGAAGGCGCCGAAGAGGAGCGGCGTCTGGCCTACGTTGCAGCAACGAGGGCGCAGGACCGCCTGTACCTGTCGTGGGCACGAGCTCGGCGTCGCGGAGGGCAGCTCTTGCCGGGACTGCCTTCTCGCTTTCTCGAGGCACTGCCTCCGGGCGTCATCGAGGAACGGCGGACGAGCGGGGTGTTCGGAGGTGAGTGGTACCGCCAGACCTACGACCCCGACGCCTGGTTTCCGCTCCAATCACATGAGCCGGAGGTCGAGTCTCAGGACCAGCCGCGCTACGTCAAGGGAGAGCGCGTGCACCATCAGAAGTTCGGATCGGGTGTCATCGCCCAGCTCTCCGGGCGTGGTCGAGATCTCAAGGTGACTGTGCAGTTCGACGACGCGGACATCGGGAACAAGCAGCTCTTGGTGATCTACGCGGGCCTGCAGCGGTCGATGGAAGGCGCGTGACGGTCAGGCAGCGCCGTCAGTAACCGCAGGAGCCGGGGGCCCGCCGTTCCAGGGCCGCTGGTGCACCGAATCTTCCCACAGCTCCAGGTCGTACGCCGGCAGGCCAAAACTCTTGGCGGCGAGCGCGCTCAGCCGCATCGGGTCTCGTGGGATGCGATTCCGCATCACATCCATGCGCATTCGTTTCGCCAGCTGTAACGATGCATCGCCGGCCGGATCCAGCCTGCGGGCCAGCCCATCCCGGATGCCCAACACCTCCATCACGAGCTGGTAGGCCACACCCATGTGCCGCTCGACCATTGCGTCGGTGAGATCCCATCGGCTCTTGTCAGCGAGGATCTGAAACGCGCGTTGCCAACTTTGGGTCTCCGTGAGGCCTACCATGCCTCGAAACAAACGACGACTGGTGCGGACCGAGAAGATGGTCGGGGCAAGCACGGCGTCGAGCAGCGTATCCGCATTCGTGTGATCCCGGCGGATAAGATCCATCGCTTCGCGGGAGTACGATTCCCCCAAGTGTGTTTCGAATCGGCTTTCCCAGTAGGAATGCCCCAGGGCAATCGTGGATGATGTCACCACCAGCTGGCGAGGGACGAAGTAGTTGTGGGCGACGGCATCGGCAGCGAGATGGGACAGGTAGCCCATGCCGAAAACGCGGAGCGCATCATCGCCGGCGCGTTCGAGGATCTCCTGTCCGACATGCCAAGAATGACAGTGCCGCCCCACCGGGGCGTACTTCTTCGCGATCGAGGTGTCGGCCGCGATGTTGCCGTAAAGGAAGTCGTACGGGAATGCCCGAATCAGGTCTGCAATGGTCGTCGGGAGCTGCGAGAGGTTGGCAAGGACCGACTCGCCAAGAAAGATGTGCGTGCCCGGGGTCCACGCAGCGAGCGTGGACGGAATGACTATGAGGGCGAGAAGCGCGAGTCCGACCCCAAGCGCCAGCCGCTTCCACCTCACCCGCTAGCGGCCCTTTCCGAGAAACGCCCGTTTCATCGCCCGCACGACAGTGGTTCCGCGCCGGGTTGTGCGGAGGGCAGCGGCGATGTCGAGCGCGGTTTCCTCGACCTCGTACTGAACGACATCAATCAGCGAGTCCAGGTCTTGGAGCCGTTCCTCCGTGCGATCGATCATGTGCTCCAGGCGCTCCCTCACATCCCTCGCAGATCCGGCGATGTCGTCAGCTTCCGAACGGAATCCCGAGACCACCTTGGCTGCATCATCGACCAGCGCCTTGGCGGACTGGAGCGCGGGGCGAGCCTCGTAGTCGAGCACGTTCACCGCGCGCTCGATGACGGTCTTGATGCCACTGACGTGGCGCAGCACCAACAGCACCGCAATGCCGGCGGATAACGCCACGACGGCGATGATTGCAGTCGAAACGGCGGTTACGACTTCAGGCCAACCCATGTTGGCGCCTCCTCATGACGGATCTGGGACGCTCGCTCACGTCCGCGAAGGCCCCCGGAGCGAGAGCGGCTGCTTACGCCAACTGCAAGCTAATGTGGTTCACGTGCCGGCGTCGGGCCTTCAGCCATCCAGACGGCTGGCCAGCCCGTAAGCCTCTGAGACGGGGACCGTGAACAAGATGCCGGTTCCCGGATGCTCGAGACCACCACAGACCTTCTGTATCAGCGCAATCCCCGACTCGAGCTTGCCCTCATCCTCAATGACCGAGAACAGCGTCGAGTTCTGCGGCCGGGACGCATCAATCACGGACTGCAGACTCGCCAACACCGGCATCTCCCGACTCATGAGACGGCCCATGCCCTCGCTGCTAATGACGGTCGCACCCACGATTCCAAGGTCGACGAACCCAGCGAGCACGCGCTGGAGGTGGTCTTCACGGTTCAGCACACAGATGAGCAGTTGCATATCCGAGCCGATCGCAGGCCTTTCCACTAGTGGACAGCGCAAGATATTTGCGAAGCCATGCTGCGTGTCAAGCGAACGGCTTGCGCGTCGCCGAGGTGCAGCCTATGGTTGGCGCCATCATGCCTGAGTGTTTTCGCGTGACCGGCGGTGTTCCCCTGCGTGGCACCGTGCGACCATCCGGCAACAAGAATGCCGCGCTCCCCATGATCGCTGCGACCTTGTTGGCCAATGGGCCAAGCGAACTCGTCAACGTTCCCCGCATCCGCGACGTCGA
>JBDHAN010000061.1:0-50236 GCA_039588055.1 Gemmatimonadota bacterium
GGCACTCCGACCGTATCCGTGATGCGACGGAAGCTCCGCATGTCCACGACCAAGTCGCCGTAGCCGAACGCCGTTCCGCGCTCCGTCACGATGACATCCTCGCCTCCTGCCTGCCGCACCTTGTCAACCGCACCACGCATCGCCTCGGGTGCCATCCACTGTCCCTTCTTGATGTTCACGGCACGTGCCGCCTGGCCCGTGGCTTCGAGCAGGTCCGTCTGACGACAGAGAAACGCCGGAATCTGCAGCGCGTCGGCGACCTGCGCGGCGGCTTCGACTTGTGTCGTCTCGTGAACATCGGTGAGAACGGGGAGCCCGCTGCCCCTGCGTACCCGGTCCAGCGCGACGAGGCCGCGCTCGAGCCCGAGGCCTCGCGCGGCCCCGGGTCGGGTCCGATTCGCCTTGTCGTAACTGCCCTTGAACACGACGCGAATCCCCAATCGCGAGCCGAGCGCAGCCAACCGTTCAGCGACGATGAGGTTGAGCTCATCATCGCCCAGAACACAGGGACCGGCAACGAGCACCGGCGCAGGCGACCACAACGAGGGCACGTCAGCGCGTCCGAACGGTGGAGGCCGCCGCGCTCTCCCGCTGTCGGCGCCTCGTCAGCGCCGCACCAACGAATGAGGCAAACAGGGGATGAGGCTGCATCGGTCGTGATTTGAGCTCCGGATGAAATTGACACCCGATGTACCAAGGATGTTCCGGCAGCTCGATCAGCTCGACGAGCGAACCATCCGGCGACAATCCCGTACAACGGAGTCCGTATTCGGCCAGGATGTCCCGGTAGGCGTTGTTCACCTCGTACCGATGCCGGTGGCGTTCGCTCACTTCCGCTTGCCCGAAGATCTGCGCCGCGCGCGACCCGGGACGGAGACGGCACGGATACGCACCGAGTCGCATTGTGCCACCCATGTCCTCAACCGTGCGTTGGGAGTCCATCAGTGAGATCACCGGGTTTTCACACTCTGCCGCGAACTCGCTCGAGTTCGTCTCGGGGAGCATGCACACCTTGCGGGCAAACTCGATGATCGCCACCTGCAGCCCAAGGCAGATGCCGAAGAACGGCAAGCCGTTCTCGCGGGCCCACCCAACCGCCTCCACCATTCCCTCAATGCCGCGCTCGCCGAATCCACCGGGGACGAGTAAGCCATCGAAATCGCGCAACAGCTCTCCCGCCATTTCTGGGTGATCGGCAAATCGGTCACTCGCCACCCACTGGAGATCGACACCGACCTCATTGGCGATTCCCCCATGCACCAGTGCCTCACGGATCGACGTGTAGGCATCCGTGAGTTCGGTGTACTTCCCGACGATCGCGATCCGGACGCGCTCCGTGGGTTCCAGCGCCCGACCGACCATTGCCGCCCACGGACGAAGATCGGGCTCCTTGACATCCAGCCCGAGCCGCTCGCACACCAGTCGGTCGAGGCTCTGCTCGTGAAATCGCAGTGGCACGTCATAAATGCTTCGCGCATCGCGGCTCTCCACGACGCAGTTGTGGTCCACGTTGCAGAAAAGGGCAATCTTCCTCTTGATCGGCTCCGACAGTGCGCGATCACTGCGACAGATGAGAATGTCGGGTTGAATCCCGATCTCCATCAGCTCTCGCACCGAGTGCTGCGTCGGCTTGGTCTTGAGCTCACCGCTCGCCGCAATGAATGGCACGAGCGTGAGGTGAATGAACAGCGCGTTGTCCCGCCCGACTTCCTGGCGGAATTGCCGCGTCGCCTCGAGAAACGGCAGTGACTCGATGTCGCCCACCGTCCCACCGATTTCCGTGATGACCACGTCATGTTCCGGTGCAAGGCGACGAATGGCAGACTTGATCTCGTCGGTGATGTGCGGAATGACCTGCACCGTCCCCCCCAAGAACTCGCCGCGGCGCTCCTTGGTGATGACGGAGAGATAGATGCGACCAGTGGTCACGTTGTTGACTTGAGCGAGGGAGCGCTCGATGAACCGCTCGTAGTGGCCGAGGTCGAGATCCGTCTCTGCGCCATCGTCGGTCACGTACACTTCCCCATGTTGGTAGGGCGACATTGTGCCGGGATCGACGTTGATGTAGGGGTCGAACTTCTGGATCGTCACCGTGAGGCCCCGCTCACCCAACAGGCGTCCGAGCGACGCGGCGGCGATCCCCTTCCCCAGAGAGGAGACCACCCCACCCGTTACAAAGATGTATTTTGCGCTCATCGACCGGCCCCTTGAATCAACGATTCAAAATGTGCCTCCGCACGTTCCAAGTCGCCCGCAGTGTCGACGGCGACCGGCGCCGCCTCGCCGATGTTCGAGACGCCAATCGCCACGCCGTAATGGAGCGGCCGCAGCTGCTCGAGGCGCTCGGCGAGTTCAGCAGGAGCGGGCTTCCACTTCATCCATTGCCTGAGAACAGGCTTCCTAAACGCATATATCCCAATATGATGTAAGACACTGACTCCGCAGCCCCATGCTCCAGAGGCTGGCATTCGCCGGGAAAAGCGGAGGGCCTTCCCGCCTTCGTCGATAACCACCTTCACCCGGTTCGAGTCCGCGAGATCATCGGGCAGCAGGGGGCCGGCCGCGGTCCCGATGGGGTCTCCGGCCAGCACCCGCTCCACCGCACCGCGGGCTCCCTCGACGGGGAAGAACGGCTCGTCGCCTTGAATGCTCAGGACCATCTCGAAGGCACCGTTTTCCCGCCGATTCGCGACCTCCGCGACCCGTTCGGTGCCAGATTGGTGCGCACGGTCGGTCAACGTACCCTCAACACAGAGGTCCGACACCGCGTCCACAACGCGCGGATCGTCGGAGGCGACCACGACCCGATCCGCCACTCCCGCCTCGAGTGCACGCTCTGCCACGCGCCGAATCAGCGGCTCGCCGCCGATCAGCTGTAGAGGCTTATGGGGAATTCGCGTGGAGGCGAGGCGGGCCGGAATCACGCAGAGGATTTGCACGGCCAAAGGTAACACCCGACGGCGGTAGGTGTCAAAAGTCGTGCCACGTTCTGATGCGGAGCTAATTCCTTGCTGACAAAGGAGTAAGGGACTCGCTAGGCGCGTGGATGGAAGGTCTGATGCACGGTGCGGAGATACTCTCGATCGACGTGCGTATAGATCTGAGTCGTGGTGAGATCGGCATGGCCCAGCATCTCTTGTACGGCCCTGAGATCTGCCCCGCCCTCCAGCAAGTGCGTCGCAAACGTGTGCCTCAGCGTGTGAGGCGTTACGCGCTTGTCGAGTCCCGCTCGGGCCGCGCACCGTTTGACAATACCCCAAGCGCCGACGCGGCTGAGCGGCGTGCCGCGCGCATTGAGGAAGAGCCGACCCTGCGTCTTGCCGCGGTCGAGGCTTGGGCGGATTTCCCTCACATACAGCGCCGTGGCGCCAAGTGCACGTCGCCCAATCGGCACGAGACGCTCCTTTGCTCCCTTCCCCAGCACCCGTACCAGCGCATCATCATGCCACACGTCGGCAACGCCCATCCCCACGAGTTCCGACACCCGAACGCCAGTGCCGTACGCAATCTCCAGCAGGGCGCGGTCCCTCCACGCGAGCCGCTCATCAGAGCTTGGCGCGGATAGCAGCGCCTCGACCTCTTCCCGAGTCAGCACCTCTGGGAGACGCCGCCAGGTTTTGGGAAGCTCGAGTCGATTACTCGGGTCGGCGGTCGCGTGACCTTCAGCGATCAGAAACCGATAGTACGTTCGGACGGTCGAGATCTGACGGCGAATGCTCGACGGGACGAGCCCAAGATCCTTCAAGTGATAGACGAAATCCCTGACCAGACGCGGGGAAATTCCATCGGGCGTCTCCACACCATGAGAGCGCGCGTACGCCACGAGCCGACGCAGGTCATGACTGTAACTCGTGACGGTAAGCGCGCTGCTGCCGACTTCCAGACTGAGATAGTCCTGAAAGGCCTCGACTCGATAGGCACGCTCCAGGTCGGGGGGATGCTCGCTCACCGGACACGCCGGCGACGGCGCACCGTCCATGCGATGCTTCCAGTCACTATGAGGATCACAATCAGAATGCCCCAGTTCAGTCCCGCAACGATACGGACCAGATCTTCGATGCGCGGGGCAAGCTGCACAATCACGACGGTAAGGAGGCCGTACCAGATGGCCGACGCCACCGCCAGCGGCACGATGGCCCTGGGAGCACTGAGCTTGGCGATTCCCGCAAACGGCGGGACGACTGCGCGAACGCCCGGGACGAACCGACTGGCGAACACACCCCAAACACCGTACCGACGATACAACTCTTCCATGCGTCGAAGTCGAGTTGGGTGAAGGAGTCGACTTCCTAGCCGGCCCGTGAAGAACTGGCGACCCAGCGTTCTCCCGGCGACGTACACGGCCGTCGCGCCACACACGTTGGCCGCCCACGTGATCCCGAAGACGGCACTCGCCAACACCGTTCCGTGATACGAGAGCCATGCACCGGTGGCAACGGCTGTGTCGGCGGGCACGGGAGGAAAGACGTTCTCAACAGCGGCGAGCGCACCAATCACGCCGTAGACCGCAGTGCTGGGGAGGCGCAGCAGCTGGTCGAGCAGGGCGTCGAACAGGCTATGCGCCTCCCAGCGAAGCGACCGCAAAGACCTGTATCCCCTTGCCCCGCCCCACCGCATCCATCTTCTCGTTCGTCTTAGCCTTCACCGAGACGGCGCTCACTGGAAGTCCCAGCGCGGCCGAGAGTTTCTCACGCATCTGATCGACATAGGGTCCCAGCTTCGGTCGTTCGGCCACCACCGTAACATCGACATTGACGATCATGAAGCTCGCCGCCGTCACCCGACGACGCACTTCAGCGAGCAAGACCAAGGAGTCAGCGTTCTTCCAGCGCTCGTCAGTATCGGGAAAGAGACAACCGATATCGCCCATCGCCCCGGCGCCGAGCAGCGCGTCGATGATTGCGTGGGCGACCGCATCACCATCGGAGTGACCCTTGAGGCCCTTCGGATAGTCGATCGTGACGCCGCCCAGGATGAGCGGCCGCTGCTCGACAAACACGTGGGAGTCGTAGCCGATACCGAATCGCTGTCGCATGGGGAGGATGATAGGGCGAAGGGCGGAAGTGCGGTAGGGCGATCGTCAGCCGCGATCCCGCAGGCTACCGGGCGAGAACAGCAAGCCGTGAGACCGCCTCCTCCAGGACGTCGGTCGTCTTGCAGAAGGCGAACCGTACCAAGGTGCGGCCACGCGTAGCGTCGCTGAAGAAGCTAGATCCTGGCACCGGCGCGACTCCAACCTCCTGCGTTAGCCATTCCGAGAATGCCGTGTCGCCCAGTTCACTCAGCGCCGAGAAATCGGCCAGGACGTAGTAGGCCCCTTGGGGCGGTGTCGCATCGAAGCCCGCCGCATGAAGCCCCCTGCAGAAGAGGTCCCGCCGGGCGTGGTACTCTGCGGCGAGGGATTCGTAGTACTCGGGGCCCAGCAGTTCTAGACCGGCCGCGACACCCTCTTGGAGCGGCGCTGGCGCTCCCACGGTGAGAAAGTCGTGAACCTTGCGAATCGCTGCTGTAAGGGCCGGTGGCGCAACGATGGTTCCCACCCGCCAACCCGTCACCGAAAAAGTCTTCGACGCACCGCTGGTCGTGATCGTGCGTTCCCGCATTCCGTCGATGGTGGCCATTGGCACATGAGCGCCATCGTAACGGATGTGCTCATAGATCTCATCAGTCAGCACCAGTACATCGTGCCGTTGGCAGAGCTCGGCGACTCCCCGAAGCTCTGCGGACGTCAACACGCGGCCCGTGGGATTGTTAGGCGAGTTGAGGATGATGGCGCGCGTCCGACTGGAAACGGCTGCACCCAACCGATCCAGATCAATTGGCTCGTCGACGGCCATAGGAACGAAAACAGGCTTTGCCCCGCAGAGAATCGCATCCGGCCCGTAGTTCTCGTAGAACGGCTCGAAGACGACAACCTCGTCACCCGGGTCCACGACGGCGAGCATCACCGATGCCATCGCCTCCGTTCCGCCGCACGTCACGGTGAGCTCGGTCTCCGGATCGACACGCATGCCGTACCACTCCTCATACTTGGCGGCGAGCGCGTCGCGCAGGCGTTTAGCACCCCACGTGATGGCATATTGATTGATGTCGTCCCGAATGGCCCGAATCGCAGCGTCCTTCAGAACGGCCGGCGCCGGAAAGTTGGGAAATCCCTGAGCGAGATTGATCGCGCCGTGGAGATTGGCGAGCCTGGTCATGGCTCGGATGACCGACTCGGTGAAGCCGTGGGTTCGTCGAGCTGTTTGCATGTGATTAGGTCAGCATTGACTACCGACCTTGGCGCGCGCCGCGGTGCCGGCCGTTACCGGCCCAGCACCCTGAGTGCGAGCAGAGCGGCATTCTTGGCGTTCCCAATGCCAACCGTGGCAACCGGACACCCGGGCGGGAGCTGAGCGATGGCATACAATGCATCGACGCCGCGCAGCGGACCCACGTCCAGCGGCAACCCGACCACCGGCAGATCCGTGAGGGCGGCAACCGCACCCGGCAGTGCCGCCGAAAGGCCCGCCGCAGCGATGATGACGCGATAACCCTTGGCCTTCGCCCCTTTGGCAATCTCGGCGGTACGCTCCGGATGTCGGTGGGCTGACGACACCAAGAAATCGTAGCCGACGCCGGCATCGTCCAGCACGGCGAACGCCGGAGCGACGCGCTCACGATCGCTCTCGGAGCCCGCGAGAATCAGGATCTCACTGTGATCAGCCATGGTGCGTTACGCTGCCCGTTCAAGCTCAAGAATGGAGTAGTCCTGCCTGCGTCGAGCAGGAGTATATCCTGCATCCCGGATGTGGTGTCGTATTTCACCAAGAGTAGCGTGGTGGATCGTGCCGGCGGCCGACACCACGTTTCCCTCGATCATGAGCGATCCAAAATCGTTGCAGCCGAACTGCAGCGCGACTTGCCCCACCTTGAGCCCCACCGTCACCCAAGACGCTTGCAGGTTCGGAACGTTGTCCAACACGCCCGCTGCGACCTTCTCGGCGATGGGGTGAAGCCTAGGATCACGCAATCCAACCCGCCACATCATGCGTGATAGCGGCCCACGGCAAGCGTGACGTTGTGGCCACCAAAGCCGAACGAATTGGAGAGCGCGACGTCTACGTCGCGCTCAACTTGGCTGTTCGGCGCGTAGTCGAGATCGCAGGCCGGGTCCGGATGCTCCAAGTTGATCGTCGGAGGAACGATCCCACTCTCCATCACGAGCACGCAGATCGAGAATTCGAGCGCGCCCGCCGCTCCCAGCAGGTGACCGGTCATGGACTTGGTCGATCCAACGACGAGGCTGAAGGCGTGGTCCCCGAAGACGTCCTTGACTGCCCGGGTCTCCGCGATATCGCCGTGCGGCGTGCTCGTGCCATGAGAGTTGATGTAGCCCACGCGGGTCGGGTCCATCGCGGCGTCGTTGAGACACGCGACAATCGCCCGCTTTGCCCCTTCCCCGCCCGGTGCCGGCTGCGTCATGTGGTGAGCGTCCGCGCTCATCCCGTAGCCCAAGATCTCGGCCCGGATCGTCGCACCGCGGTCCAAGGCGCTCTCCAGTGATTCCAGGATGATGATACCGGAGCCGTCGCCCATGACGAATCCGTCTCGATCCTTGTCAAACGGCCGCGAAGCTCTCTCAGGCGCCTCGTTCCGCATGGACAGCGCCTTCATGTTCGAAAAGCCGGCGATGGCCAACGGTGTGACGGCAGCCTCCGCCCCGTCGGCAATCATCATGTCTACATCGCCGCGCTGCACAAGTCGGAACGCCTCACCGAGCGCATGCGCCGATGAGGAACATGCGCTGACGGTGCAGTAGTTCGGGCCTTTCGCTCCGTAGCGCATCGATACCATCCCCGAGGCCATGTCCGGAATGAACATCGGCACGAAGAACGGGGACACTCGGCCGGGGCCCTTCTGCAGATAGAGGCTGCATTGTTCTTCGAAGGTTTGGATGCCCCCGATTCCACTTCCAACGATGACGCCCGTTCGCTCGGGATTCGGAAGTGAGCCGTTGACGCCCGCATCCTGCAGTGCCTGCGCGGTTGCCGCCATGGCGTAGTGGACGAAGCGGTCGGACCGCTTGACCTCCTTCCGATCCATGTACTCGAGGGGATCAAAGTCCTTCACCTCACAGGCAAACCGGACATCGAGCCGCGAAGGATCGAACAGCTGAATCGGTGCAGCACCCGAGCGGCCGGCGACGAGCGCGGTCCACGTGTTATTCGCTGTGTTCCCGAGCGGCGAGACGAGCCCGAGCCCGGTGACAACAACGCGATGGGGCAAACCGCTAGCTCCCCATCTTCTCGTGGAGGTACTTCAGGGCATCCCCGACCGTCCTGAGCTTCTCGGCCTCTTCGTCCGGGATATCGATGTCGAACTCCTTTTCGAACGCCATGACCAGCTCGACCGTGTCGAGACTGTCAGCACCCAGATCTTCCATGAAGCTCGCATTCTCCGCGAGCTTCTCGCGTTCGACACCGAGTTCTTCAACAATGATGTCTTTGACCTTCTCTTCGAGTTCGTGCATCTCGGGCATCTTGGTCCCCTCAGCTGGGAAGTGGATTACATGACCATACCACCGTCGACTACAACCACGTGGCCCGTAATGTAGTCGGCGAGGTCGGAGGCGAGGAAGAGTGCGGCCTTAGCGACGTCCTCGGGCTGCCCCAGGCGACCCATCGGAATCTGCTGCTGGAGCTCCTCACGGACTTTCTCTGGCAAGACCTTTGTCATCTCGGTGTCGATGAATCCCGGCGCAATGGCGTTCACCTGAACCCTCCGCGACGCCAGCTCGCGGGCCATGGATTTCGTGAAGCCGATCACACCGGCCTTGGAGGCCGAATAGTTCGCCTGGCCCGCGTTGCCGCTGATGCCGACAACCGACGCAATGTTGATGATGCGTCCGAAACGTCGCTTCATCATACCGCGGGAAATGAGCTTTGTGGCGTTGAAAGTACCCCGAAGGTTGACCTTCATCACGAGATCCCAGTCGTCTTCGCTCATCCGCATGAGCAGCGTGTCTCTGGTGATCCCTGCATTGTTGACGAGGATGTCGATTGGCCCAAGCTCTGTCTCGACCGCCGTGACGGCGCCCTCGAGTTGCGCCATGTCGGACACATCTGAAGGGACGCCAAACGCCTTTCCTCGGCCGCTGAGCGTTCGGGCTGCCTCGGCCGCGTCCTTGACGTCCGTGATGCCGACGTGCGCACCGGCCTCGTAGAGCTGGGTCGCGATCGCGAACCCAATTCCGCGAGCGCCGCCCGTGACGAAGGCCACTTTTCCGGTGAGATCCACTGTCATGCGTGCTGCTCCACGAATGCCCTGAGCTGATCAGCCGACCCAAGGGGGATGGACGGAGTGCCCTTCGCAATGCGCCGCAGAAGACCAGACAACACAGCGCCCGGTCCGACTTCCGCAAACGGAACGTCGCGCCCGGATACCTCGACCGCACGTTCCATCGACGCTGCCCAGCGCACGGGCGCCGTCAACTGCGTCGCTAACTGTTGCCGTGCCGCTCCAGCGTCACGAACCGGCTCCGCTGTCGCGTTCGCCACGATCGGAAACGACGGATCTGCGAACCCCACCATCTCGAGCTCCGATTGCAGCCCTTGCTCCGCCGGCGCCATGAGCGGCGAGTGGAATGCCCCACTCACCTTGAGCGCGAGGACCCGCTTGGCACCCAAGTCCTTGAGCCGCTCGCCCGCCGCCTCGACAGCCTCCGGGTCTCCGGAGATCACGATCTGGTCCGGCGCATTGAGGTTCGCCGCAACGACGACGGCGCCATTCTCACTGACGTCCCTGCAGGTGGCAACGACGAGGTTTTGGCCCAAGCCGATGATCGCAGCCATGGAGCCCGCGCGGTCGAGCCCGGCGGCAAACATCAATTCGCCCCGCCGACGAACCAGCCGCACTCCATCCGACAGGGAGATCGCCCCGGCCGCGACGTATGCGCTGTATTCCCCCAGCGAATGTCCAGCGCCGACGACCGGCTCGAGCACGTCCGCAAGCACGGCGAATGCGGCGAGCGAGTGCACCAGAATCGCCGGCTGCGCATTCTTGGTCAGCGTGAGGTCCGCCTCCGGACCCTCCCACATAAGGTTCGACAAGGAAAAGCCCAACGCCTCATCGGCCTCATCGAACACGGCGCGGGCCGTCGGAAACGCCTCAGCCAAGTCCTTTCCCATCCCGACTCGTTGCGCCCCCTGGCCGGGACACAGGAGCGCAACTTTCACCACCGTACCACCGCACTCGCCCACGTGAACCCAGCACCAAAAGCCACCAGGAGCACGAGCATACCACTCGTGATCCGGTCGCTTCGGACGCACTCGTCAAAGGCGATCGGAATCGAGGCGGCTGATGTGTTCCCAAACCGGTCCACGTTCACGTAGACCTTGTCCATCGGGATCGACGCATGCTTCGCCGTCGCCTCGATGATCCTGATGTTCGCCTGGTGTGGGATCAGGATGTCGACATCCTCACCACGCAGTCCGGCCCTTTGCAGCGCGACATCACAGGCGTCAGCCATCGACAGGACCGCTGATTTGAACACCTCGCGTCCCGCCATCTTCATGAAGAACCCCCGTTCCTTGGTGAGCTCGTCACCAGGGGGCTGGATCGTACCGCCTCCGGGGCGGTACAGGAGATTCCCCAGTGTGCCATCAGACTTGAGGTAGGAAGACAGGATGCCGCGTTGGCCGTTGCTGGTGGGTCGGAGGAGTCCAACCCCAACACCGTCACCGAACAGAATGCAGGTTGCGCGGTCCGAATAGTCGGTGATGCGCGACAACCGCTCGCCACCGACGACAAGAATCGTCTGTGCCATGTCGCTGGCGATCATTCCCTCGGCCATGGACAACGCATAGAGATATCCGCTGCACGCCGCGGAGACGTCGAACGCCGCTGCGTTCTTTGCGCCGAGAATCGCCTGGAGGTCGCACGCCTGTGAGGGCAGGAGGCGGTCGGGTGTCGCCGTCGCAACGATCACGGCGTCGACGTCTAACGGGCCGAGCCCTGCTTCATCCAGCACCTGTCGGCACGCAATGTCTCCCATGTGGGCAAGGGTCTCGTCGTCACCGGCGATTCGACGCTCACGAATCCCTGAGCGCTCGCGGATCCATTCGTCCGACGTGTCGACCATCCGCTCAAAGTCGGCGTTGGTCAGGACTTTCGAGGGGGTGTAGCGGGCTGTGCCGATCAGCTGGGCGAAGGGACGCTTCACGCTAGAGCCTCGTCACTGGCGAATTCAGCCGCAATGTGCTGACTGAGGCGGCTCTCGACAGACTGCACGGCCACACTAATCGCATTCTTGATAGCGCGCGCAGGAGAGCTCCCGTGGCAGATGATCGACACACCCCGGACTCCAAGGAGTGGCGCTCCGCCGTACTCCGCATAATCCAGCACCCGAAAGACTCTCCGCATTCCCTCGCTCGTCAGCACGTCCTGCTCTACCTCACGCTCGAGGAGTTCGCGGAAGAGATGGGCCACGGTCTCGTAAAACTTGAGGAGCACGTTGCCGACGAAACCGTCGCACACGACCACGTCGCATGCCCCACTCAACACGTCGCGGCCCTCGACGTTTCCGACAAATCGAATTCGGTCGTCGCCCTGGAGCAGCTCGTAGGCACCGCGGACAGATTCGTTTCCCTTTTGCTGCTCTTCGCCGATGTTCAACAATCCGACGGCGGGCTCGGCGCGCCCGAGCACGTCCCGAGCATACACCGAGCCGATGTGGGCGAACCCGCGCAGTTCCCGCGGGCTGCAATCGATGTTCGCCCCGGCATCCAGCACCAGCGTTGGCTCGCCGCTCGTCGGGAACAGGGCCCCAATGGCGGGCCGCTCGACTCCTCTGTGCAAACCGAGAAACAAGGTGCTCGCCGCCATCACCGCGCCCGTGTTTCCGGCCGAGATGAAAGCGTCGGCGTCGCCGCCTTTCTGCAACTCCAAGCCGATGCGCACCGACGACTTCCGCTTGCTCCTGATGGCGGCCAGCGGTTTCTCGCTCATGCCGATGACCTCGGTCGCCTCGACGACGCTGATGCGATCAGGCGGGATGTCGTGCTTCGCCAGTTCCTGCTCGATATCAGTCAGACGGCCGACAAGGAGGATCTCAAACGAATCTGCAAACTGCTCGATCGCGCGGACGGCTCCCTCGACCGGGACCGACGGAGCGAAGTCCCCACCCATCGCGTCCAACGCAATCCGGATCACGCCTATTCTTCCTCGACCGCTATACGCTGCTTGCCTCCGTAATACCCGCAGGCCGGACACACATGATGGGGCCGCCGGGGATCACCGCATCGCGGACACGCTTGCAGCGCGACCGGCTCCGCCTGGTCATGCGTTCGCCGCTTTCGCTTTCGTGCCTTGGACGTTCTACGCTTCGGAACTGCCATACAGACCTCTCAGCTGGTACCTTCGCAATTCCCGAGAGCCTTGAGCGCCGCCCACCGCGGATCGGGCTCAGGCTCGCAGGAACACGGGCCCTCGTTTAGGTGTTGCCCACACTGCGCGCAGATCCCCCGACAGCCCTCTCGACACAGCGGGAATTCGGGGACCGCGAGCAGCAGTTCTTCTCGTACAGCCGGTCGAAGGTCGCATTCTTGCGAATCCGGCAGGAGCGCGTACATCGACGGATCATCGGCTGACGCGTCGGTCGTGAACAACGCCTCGACGTCTGCGCGGACGGGCGCCACCGCCGACTCCAGGCACCTCCGGCATACGACCTCAATGGCCGTGACGAGCTGTGCCTTCCAGTAATAGCAGCCCGGACCGCTCTCCATCAGCCGCCCGGTGACCGCCAGCGGTTCCCGCAGCGGAAACTCGAAATCGGCGACCAACGGGTCTCCTGGCTCAATGGAGCCGGCCGTCTCGATCGGACCCCCGCCCAGAGCCCGCAAGCTGACGCTCCGGACAACCGCCGCCGCTCGGCGTCCGAGAAGAAGAAAGCAACTTCGCCTTTCGCGTTGTCCGGTGAGTCCGAGGCGTGTATCGCATTTCGTTCCTTGCTTTCAGCGTAGAGCTGCCGCACGGTCCCGTCGGCCGCCTCGGCTGGATCGGTTGCACCTATCACCGTGCGCAAGTGCTCCACCGCATCTTCCCGCTCGAGCACCATCGGAAGGCATGGCCCGGACGTCATGAACGTCACGAGCGACCGGTAGAACGGTCGATCCCGATGCACCGCGTAGAACGCCTCGGCTTCGGCGGTCGTCAGACGCATGAGACGCGCCGCACAAAGGACAAAGCCCCGCGACTCGAGGTGCGCAAGGATCGCCCCCGTCTTGTGAGCCGCCACAGCGTCCGGCTTGATGATCGCGAGCGTGAGCATAAGCAAGTTCACTCCACCTGGTGTGAGGCTCGTTCGGCTGGGCCGTGGGGGCGTTGGCCCGGTGTCAGCGTCCGAAGAGTCGCCTGACGATGTCCGCCCGCGTGAGGAAGCCAACGAGTACGCCTTCGCGTACGACCGGGAATCGCTCGATGCTTCGGGCCAGCATCATGGTGGCGACCTCGGCGAGCATCTGATCTTCCGAGACACACAACACGCTTCGATCCATGATCTCCCGAACCGGAAGATCATGGGGATCTGCTGAATCGTCGCTCCGAGGGGCGGCTCGCAAATTCCCAGTACTCTCACGCTTCACGTAGACAGGCAACAGATGGCGCAGCAGCTCCTGATAGGTGACGAGCCCGAGCACCTCGTCGCCGTCGGACACCACTGGAAGCGCGCCCACCTGGTGAGCCGCCATGAGTCGAGAGGCCTCGCCCAATGTGGTGTCCGCGTGCACCGACAGGCGACGCGGCACCATCACGTCGCGTACGGTGAGATAGCCCGGTACTTCGACATCGGAAAGCGGAGCGGTTTGGAGAAGCGCCTCAGCATCGGGGGCCTGCAGAATCGCATCGGTGACCTCCTGCCGGCTCAGCGCGCGCGCAAACGTACTCAAGGCACGCAGATGTGCTGAACTCTCCTTGGGCGGCGCCGCGAGAAGGATTACGATGTCCGCAACCTTGTCAGCGTCAGAACCTCGCGGAATCGGCTGCTTACCCACACCAAGTGCCGCCACGAGCCTCCGGACAGAATCCGTCCGATAGTGCAGCAGAAACGCCTGCCCAATCACCAATACATCGCGCGGCAGTGCGCCGAGGACGAGTTCCCGGAATCCCTCAGGGTCGTTCACCGCGTCGGACGCGATGAGACGCTCGGCCAACTCGGAGGCGACGTCAGAGAGCGTTGTCGCCGTGAGCGGAACCACAACGCAATCCCGTTGGAGCAGCTCGACGAGATTCACGCTACAACCGCGCCGTCAAGAGATCGACGACTTCCGCGGGACGCTTCATGACCTCGATGCCGGCCTGCTCGAAGGCCACGATCTTCTCCTTTGCAGTCCCCGACGAGCCCGATATGATGGCGCCGGCGTGACCCATTCGGCGTCCGGGCGGAGCTGTCTGCCCCGCAATGAATCCGACCACCGGCTTACGGACCTGCGTCGAGACATATTCGGCGGCCTGCTGTTCGTCCGTGCCGCCAATCTCCCCGATCATCACGATTGCCTCAGTGTCCGGATCGGATTCGAAAGCTGCAAGACAGTCGATGAAATTGGTGCCAATGAGCGGGTCCCCACCGATGCCGATACACGTGGTCTGTCCGTGGCCGTTCTTCGTCAATTGATGAATGATCTCGTACGTGAGCGTGCCACTCCGTGACACGACACCCACCTTCCCTTCCCGACAGATTTGCCCGGGGACGATACCGACCTTCGAGCGCCCAGGGGAGATGAGCCCGGGACAGTTCGGACCGATGAGCCGCACCTTCCGCTCCCTGAGGTAGGGCAGCACCCGCGTCATGTCGAGGACGGGCACCCCCTCCGTGATGCAGACGATGAGGTCAACACCGGCATCTGCAGCCTCGAAGATCGCATCGGTCGCAAACCGACTTGGGACGTACACCACCGAAGTGTTCGCGCCGGTGGCTGTGACGGCCTCATTCACTGTGTCGAACACCGGAACGACATCCGCGAATCGCTGACCGCCCTTGCCTGGCGTGACCCCGGCAACAACCTTCGTACCGTATTCCAGCATCTGTTGCGAATGGAACGATCCGTCGCGCCCGGTTATGCCCTGCACGACCAACTTGGTGTCCCGATCAATGAAGATGCTCACGCCGCCTCCCGTGCCATTTTCACCGCCTGCTGCACCGCCTCATCCATATCGGTGAGCGCGTCAAACCCCGCCTTCGTGAGAATGTCGACCGCGACTTCCTCGTTCGTGCCTGTGAGCCGAATGACCATCGGGCGATCGAGCTGGATCTGTGCGGTCGCCGCAACGATGCCATTGGCGACGTCATCGCATCGTGTGATACCGCCAAAGATGTTGAAAAGGATGCTCTTCACGTTACGATCGCCAGTGATGATCTCGAGGGCCGTCACGACCTTTTCAGGACTGCTGCTACCGCCGATATCCAGGAAGTTTGCCGGTTCGCCGCCGTAGAACTTGACGAGATCCATTGTGGCCATGGCCAGCCCGGCACCGTTGACGCAACAGCCGACGTCGCCGTCCAGTTTGATGTATGAGAGCCCGGCCTCTCTCGCCTTGACTTCGGCTGGATCTTCCGCTGAGACATCGCGCAATTGCGCCACGTTCGGGCGACGCTCCAACTCGTTGTCGTCGACGACAACCTTCGCATCGAGCGCGATCACCGTGCCATCGGGTGTCGTGATGAGGGGATTGATCTCAGCCAAAGAGGCTCCGGCGCTCACGAACGCGTGATAGAGCTGTCGCATGATCTTCGCCGCCTGCCGAACCTGTACGACGTCATCGTAGAGCTTGAAGGCCAGCCCCGTTGCCTGGTGCGGCAGAAGACCGTATCGGGCATCGATAGGCACCTTGAAGATCTTCTCTGGAGTAGTGGCCGCGACCTCCTCGATGTCGACGCCACCCGCCGGACTCACCATCATCACCGCCCGCTGTGAGCCACGGTCGACGATGATCCCAACGTAGCTCTCGGATGCAATATCTTCTGCCGGCGCAACGAGTACTTTCTCGACCGTAAATCCTTTGATCTGCATCCCGAGGATTTCCTCGCCCTTGCGCCGCGCGTCGGTGGCGTTGTCAGCCAGCTTGACACCCCCGGCCTTTCCCCGGCCACCTGTGTGTACTTGCGCCTTGACCACGACCGGTCGCCCCAGCCGCTGCGCGATCGACTCAACCTCGCCCGGCGTGCCCGCAACCTCTCCGTCTGGCACCGGGATACCGGAGGCTTTCAACAGAGCCCGTGCCTGGTATTCATGAAGGTTCACGCTTCTGCTCCTTCGATCGTTGTCCCCGTCTCGCCTCGAATTGCTGCGAGGCCCTCTCCCAGCCCAGCGATGACCGCACGTGTGCCACCGCTTCGCACAAACGCCACCGACGCTTCTACTTTCGGACGCATGCTGCCGGCGCCCAGCTGATCACTGGTCAGCAGATCTTGTGCGGCCGATAGCGACAGGTGCCTCAAGGGTCGAGACTCAGGAGTGCCCCAGTCGCGGTAGACGGCGTCGACGTCCGTGAGAATCAGCAACGCATCGGCGTGCAGCTTGACCGCAAGGATCGCCGCCACGAGGTCCTTGTCGACGACGGCGTCTACACCTTCCCTACCCCTCACGTCATCGACGTAGACGGGCGGTCCTCCCCCCCCTGAGGCAATGACGATCTTCCCCTCGTCGACGAGCTGTCGAACGGCATCGGATTCCACGACATCCGCGGGTTCCGGGCTCGGCGCCAGTCGTCGCCACCGACCTCGGCTGTCCTCGGCGACCGGAACCCCTCGCGACTCGAGCCGTCCAACGACGTCGGTCGGCAGCGCATGCCCGATGGGCTTGGAGGGATGCCGGAGGGCGGGGTCATCACGTGCGACGCGCGTCTGAGTAATGACCGTGAGCACGTCTCGCTGGATCTCCGCCCGCCGCAATGCGTTCTGGAGGGACTGCTGGATCATATAGCCAATCCAGCCGGCCGTCGCCGCCACCAGCACACCCAAGGGCAATGGTTCCACATGGTCGTGGGCGATCTCATTTCGATCGAGCTCGTCACCTACCTGCGGCCCGTTACCGTGAACGATGGCGATGTGCCAGCCGTCACGACCGAGCTCCACAAGCGGCGTTCCCACCGAGGGCGACGACGATGGTACCCGCTGGTCGAGTCACAAGCCGGTGCAAGCTACCCGTTCGTCCCGCAGCACGGCAAGCTGTTTCACGGCGAGGTGTCGGCCACGGAGGTGAGCAGCCGTCGAAGCGCTTCGTACGCTCTACCGAAGCCCGACCAATCTCCAAGTCGCCGCGCGGCGTCCATGCGCTCGAACCACTGGCGCGCACTGCGCCACTCCCGGGATCCTCGGCCCGTCGGAACGGCTTCCGATTGGAGCCGCTCAACCGCCTCAGGAAGCGACGCGCCATTCCCTACGGAGCCACCATACGCCACGGAGACATCCACCAGCTGCGGCGCCGAACCGCTCTCATCGGATGAGACGTAGGTCGTCTGCAGCGAGGCCACGCCGCCAGAAACGGGGACCATTCTGATGATCCCCTCGACTCCGCTCAACTCCCCGCGGGCTCCGCTGAAGCGACGCGCCACTTGGCCGGGGCCCAGCAACTCGGCCGGCCCGTCCGCTCGGTAGAGTTCGAGCACCGGCACGGCACCGCGCATAGTACCGTCGAGCAACCCTGCGAGGAGGCCCGATTCACGCTTTTCGAGGGGTGCAAGCAGTCGTCCCGCAGGAAACGCGGTCCGACGGAGCAGATCGACCTGGAGCCTCATCATCTCCATCGGGTACGGGAGATTCGCGATCAGCGAGCCGGGCAGCTGACTCGCAGGTCGAACGACCTGCGGAGCGATTTGCGCCCATGCGACACTCAATGGGTCGGGGGATCGGGTCAGGTAGACGGCGGAGCGTCCGGAATGCGCGTCAACCACACCGATGAGGCTGGACCGAACATACCGAACCTTGTCTCCCCGCCAGCGGACGGCCGGAGCCAGCGGGAACGCTCCCGCACGCACATACCCATTGGCCACCCAGTGGAGACGGCCGTTCATCATCACCGCCCGCGGCTCGCCAAATTCCGCAAACGGAGCGAACCGGTCGAGGCGCCTCGTCACATCTCGATGCCACACGACACGCGTCGAATCTGCGACGACATCCGACGTGAGGATCTGCGGGCTCTGCAGCGTCCATGCGAGAGCCAGGCGCCGCAAGAAGCCGCCTGCAGGCGCACCTGCCGGCGCAGTGCCACCCGGGCGTGCGAGCCCGAAGTCTGTCATCCCGGGGGCAAAAGCCACCTCACTCCTGGCGACTGCCAGCTCACGCACCGGCTCGGACGCCACCTCTGGGCTCCCCACGTCGGCGACGAACAGTGGCATGCCGGTCCCCGAGGCAGCGCCGGCCTGCACCGCGACCACGCCAGCCGCACTCCTCAGCGGACCGGCATGCACACGCTCCCAGGTCAGGTCGATGCCCGCGTCACGCGCGGCCTGCACATCGACCCGCTTCGCGGAAACATAGAGTGGAACGAGGACACCGCCCGCGGTCGGGTAGATACCGATCGTCGCATCGGCGAACGTGTGGTACGGCTCCGTCGTCGCAACGCGGTTCAGGAATACCGTGACCGCAAACGCATCCCACACGGGTGCGCCGTCGAAGACCATCCTCGCACTCGGCACCTCTCGCCGCTCGTTGACGGAGCCCGGATCCAGTGAATGCTCCGTGTACGTCGTTCCGTATGCGATGTTCGTGAGCGTGCGGCGCACCGATTCGACGTCGGTCACGAGCAACTCCTCCGACGAACGCACGGCACCGGCGAATGATGGGACCACATAGTGTCCCGCAAACGAGAGGAGGGCGAGAAGTATCCATGGGACGGCCACGACGATCACACGGGGCGTCCAAAACCACAGCAATGACCCGATGGCCGTCAGGACCGCTGCCGCACTCAACATTCGAGCCACAGGGAACCGCACGGCCGTGAGGACGGCGTCGACCGGCACATCGTGGATGCCTGCGACAAACTCGACTGGCTCAAGCCGGTATCCCCACAACAACATCAACGCAAACGCACCCAAGAGCCCGGCCAGGTGCCACCGCGCGAGATCCGTCACCTTGATGCGGCGGCGCGACCACCGAATCGCCCCCACAGCAGCGTAGAGCACGATGCACAAGGCGAGCGTCACGCCGCTCAGCTGCGTCGCGAACGAGTGCACGGTGCGTTGCCAGGGAAGCCGAAACAGGTAAAACGAGAGATCTCGGCCAAGCAACGGATCGACAGCACCGAGTGGTGCTCGGTATTC
Organism: Gemmatimonadota bacterium; assembly: GCA_039588055.1. GTDB lineage: Bacteria > Gemmatimonadota > Gemmatimonadetes > Gemmatimonadales > GWC2-71-9 > JAOTVV01. Next base: position 19,297 of record JBDHAN010000061.1, read on the forward strand.
CGTGAGAGCCCGAACGTACCACCAGTCGGACGCCCCGTGGCTCAACGCCACGGCAATCAGCAACCCGAGGATAACGGCGCCGTAGAGAATGAACCTCCGCGGCACGACCTCGAGAATCTCGAGGTCACCCAGCCGTCGCGGCACGTGCACTGAGCGTATGGAGCGATACACCAGCAGCAGGTTGCCGACGCACCACACCACCGCCGACAAAAAGGCCGTCAGCCAGAGCATCGACTGCACGCGACGGATCTGGGCGTGGGTGGCTGCCACGCCGAGCGATTCCGCCCAAAGTCCGTCGGCGGTGGACAGGGCGGCCCATCGCCCGAACAACAGGGCAAGTACCGCCATGGCCACCGCCGCCTGCACCCATCGGCGAACCGGCATCACGACCCTACACCGCGATCCCCTGCTGCCGCAGCCACTGATCGACTTCTGCGCGGTTGGCTGCCAGCGCCTCCGGCGACGCGGCCTCAAAGCGCATCACCAGCACTGGCTGCGTGTTGGAGGCTCGAATGAGCCCCCACCCGTCCGCAAACGAGATCCGCGCTCCGTCCAGCGTCAGGACGTCGTAGCGCTCGCCGAAGTGGCGCGCCGCCTCAGCCACGACAGGGAACTTCCGCTCCTCGGGACAATCAATGCGAAGCTCCGGAGTCGCGAAGGTCTTGGGGAGATCGGCAAGAAGCGTGGAGAGCGGCCCGTCACGCCGGGCCATATAGGCGAGGAGGCGCGCCGCAGCGAACAGCGCATCATCGAATCCGTAATAGTCGTCGGCAAAGAACATGTGACCGCTCATCTCTCCCGCCAGCGGGGCGCCTACATCCTTCATTTTGGCTTTGATAAGCGAGTGTCCCGTCTTCCAGAGGATGGGATCGAGTCCGGCAGCTCGAAGCGCATCGACGAGAACGTTGGAGCACTTGACGTCAAAGATGACGGCGTGCCCAGGTCCTCGCCGCTCTGCAAGATCTCTCCCCAGCAGCACGAGCAGTTGGTCACCGTACACGATATTCCCGTTCTCATCCACCGCCCCGATGCGATCACCGTCACCGTCGAATGCTAATCCCAATTCGGCACCCGTGCGGCGCACCGTGGCCTGCAAGTCCTGCAAGAACTCCGGCACCGTGGGATCGGGATGATGATTCGGGAAGGTGCCATCGGACTCACAGTAGAGGGGGATCACATCTGCACCGATTCGAGTGAGCACCTTCTCAGCGGCCAAGCTCGCGACACCGTTCCCGCAGTCAACCACGACCCGCACCGGTCGGTCGATTGGCTCATTTCGTGACGCGATGGCATCGACGTACCGATCCAGCACCGACGCCTCGCCCTCCATCGCACCAGAGCCGCTATCCAAGGCCTCGTCGACGATCAGACGGTGGATCGTCTGAATGTCCTCACCGTGAAGCGTGGCACCGGCCATCACCATCTTGAACCCATTGAACTCGGGCGGGTTGTGCGACCCGGTGACTTGGATCCCTCCGTCAACCCGGACCTCGTGCAGTGCGAGATACAGCGCAGGTGTCGGGAGAACGCCGACGTCCACTGCCACGGCGCCGGCCTGCACGACCCCGTCGCGAACCGCCCGCGCGAGAAGATCGCCGGATGGACGGTTGTCCCGTCCAACCGCCACGCGAGGAGGCCGACCTAGACGCTGTCGCCCGATTGTGGCGACAGCGCGGCCAATGGCGTGTGCCAATGGCGCCGTCAACTCCTCGTCGACGACGCCGCGAATGTCATATTGGCGAAAGATATGTGACGGAATGTTCATGTGGTCCCCCGGCGTGTGTGGAGTCGGGCCGTCAGCGGGAAACCGTGATCATGACCTGCGGTCGAAGCCCACGCCCTTCCTCACGTGCCACGTCCATCACGCGGTTCGGCCACACGCCGAAGAGCAACAATATCACAGCCGTAGCTGCAACTACCCACCGTGCGGCTCCGACCACATGCACATCGTCGTGTACGGTTTCGGAGTGCGGCGGCTTCATGTACATCGCCATGATGACCGGCAGGTAGTAGCCAGCCGACACCACACTCGCGCCCACGAGCACGATCGCGAGGGTCCACAGGTCAGACTCGACAGCCGCTGAGAGGATATACCACTTCCCGATGAACCCCGCGGTTCCCGGAAATCCCAAGAGAGAGAGCATGAACACGGTCATGGCAAACGCCAACCACGGGCGGCTGCCTGCAAGGCCGTTGAGATCGTCGATCAAGACCTCGCGCTCACCATCGCGACCGAGCGCCGCCAAGACCGCGAACCCGCCCACCGTCATGAGCGTATAGACGAGCAAGTAATACAACAGGGCCGCAGCGCCAAGCTCACTGCCGCTCGCCACGGCAACCAGTAGATAGCCCGCATGCCCGATCGAGCTGTAGGCCAGCATCCGTTTGAGCTGTCGCTGGGTCAACGCAACCAGGTTCCCGACCACCATGGTGACGGCCGCGAGCCACCAAGCGGCCTCAGACCACACCACCTCCACGGGACCCAACGCCTGAAAGAGGATACGCAGCAGTGCGGCAAACGCCGCTGCCTTGACCGCCGCCGCCATGAATGCCGTCACGGGCGTTGGCGCCCCATCGTACACATCGGGCGTCCACATGTGGAACGGAACCGCAGCCACCTTGAACCCGAACCCTACTAGGAGCAGCGCAACGCCAGCGAGCAACATCGGGTTCGATTCGAGATTCAAACTCGCGATCTCGACGAAGATGAGCGTGAGATTCGTGGTCCCCGTGGCACCGTAGAGAAGGGCGATGCCGTAGAGGAGGAAGCCTGACGCAAAAGCCCCCAAAAGGAAGTACTTGAGTGAAGCTTCCGCCGCGAAAACGCTCCGCCGGTTGATCCCCGCCAACACGTAGACCGAAACCGACATCAGCTCGAGACCGAGAAACACCACGATGAGATCTGCCCCACCCGCCATGAACATCATACCCAAGACAGCAAGCAGAACGAGCAGGTAATACTCAGGAACAACGATTCGCTCACGTCGCAGGTAGCCCAGCGACAACATGACCGCCAAGATCGCCCCGATCAGAATCACTGTGGACATGGCGAAGCGGAACCCGTCGAGCGCCACCATGACCTCGAGTCCGGCGGCCTCGGGTCGCCGCCACCAGAACACGGCGACAAAGAGCAACGTCACGATCAAGCCGGCCAGGCTGAGTCGTCCCGCAAGTTGCAGATCTTGCTCACTCTTGTGCTGCCAGGCAATGACGAGCGTGACCGCCAAAATCCAAAACGTGAGAAACAGCTCCGGCAACAGCGCGAGCACCAGTCCGCCGGGCTCACCGAGATTGATCTGTGCAGGAATCACGGCATCACCTCCGGTGATTCCGCTCGAGCGGCCTCGTCGGCGGACCCGCGAACCTGCTCGACGAACGCGCGGGCCGTCGATTCCATGCGCCGAAGCACCGGCGCTGGATAGAGTCCAATCCAGAGAATGCACACGATCAGCGGTACCAGCACGCCGAGCTCGCGCCCAGAGAGGTCCGGCATGCGTTCGAGCTCAGCTTTGTCGAGCTTGTTGTAGATCAGCCGCTGCAGGGCCCGAAGCAGATACATCGCCGCGAACACCACTCCGGTTGCAGCCACCGCGGTGGCCCACGGAAACTCGCCGAACGAACCGAGCAGCACCAGAAACTCTCCAATGAAGCCGTTGGTGCCGGGAAGGCCTATCGAGGACAAGGACACCAGCGACAGCACGACGGCGAGCGCTGGGACAACGCGTGCAATCCCGCCGTAGGCGGCGATCTCTCGCGTGTGCGTTCGCTCGTACAGCATGCCGGCCAGGAAGAACAGGGCGCCCGTGGAAATCCCATGGTTGATCATGATGATGATGGCACCCTCGACGCTCTGAAGCGTGAGCGCCCAAATGCCCAACATGACAAAGCCCAAGTGGCTGATCGACGAATAGGCGACCAGTTTCTTGAAATCGGGCTGCACCATTGCCACGAGCGCGCCGTAGATGATGCCCACGACGGCGAGCGCGACGACCACGGCCGTCACTGTCGGATGCATCGCCACATCAGGGAACAACGGCAGAGCGAACCTGAGAAACCCGTATGTCCCCATCTTGAGGAGAATACCGGCCAGCACAACCGAACCCGCCGTCGGCGCTTCCACATGTGCGTCCGGCAGCCACGTGTGGAACGGAAAAATCGGCACCTTGATGGCAAAGGCCAAGGAGAACGCGCCGAACAACCAGAAGGCCCACCGTTCGACCGCCCCCACGTTGGCAAGAATGTGATCGTATGCAAACGAATAGGTGCCCGTCACCCGGCCCACCGAGTAGTACAGCACCAGAATCGCCACCAGCATCAACAGCGAGCCGACGAACGTAAAGATGAAGAACTTCATGGCGGCATAGAGCCGACGCGGCCCGCCCCAGACCCCGATGATGAAGTACATCGGGATCAACATGACTTCCCAGAAGACGTAGAAGACGAATAGGTCCAGTGCCAGGAAGACACCAAGCATGCCGGTCGTGAGAACCAGCAACAGTGCGTAGTATGCCCGCTCCTTTTCACGGATGTAGTTCCAGCTCCCTAGTACGGCGAGCGGCATCGTAAACGTCGTGAGGAGTACCATGAACAGAGAGATGCCGTCCACCCCGACCCGGTACGTGATCCCCCACCCCGGAATCCACGGGTGCGTCGAGGCAAACTGCATCGCCGCCGTTCCGGGTTCAAACACCCACCACAGAGGGACGGATAGGAGGAACTCGACCACTGCGGCCGCGAAGGCAACCCGCTTGGCGGCATGCCTCGGACCGAGCAGTACCACGACCCCGGCAATCAGCGGGAAGGCCAGCAGGAGATCGAGCACCCAGTCTCCGTAGCTCATCGGCATTACCGAAGCACAGCTCGCAGCAACAGCAGCGAGCCGAGGACAAAGAAGAACACGTAGGTGCCGACGCGACCGGTTTGGAAACGACTGCCGATCCAACCGATCGCTCTGGCAAAGGTGGCTGAGCCGTTCACGATGACGCCGTCGATGATTCCCCCGTCCACGACGCGCCAGCACACTCGATCGGACAGCCACATGATCGGGCGCACAATGATCGCATCGTAGATCTCGTCAACATACCACTTGCGGAGCAGCACCTTCTGCAGCCCCGACTCGCTCGGCGCATCCTTCGCTGGAACCAGACGCTCGGGCTTGAGGAAGTTCCATGCGCCCAGGATGCCGACTGCGGCGATCACGGTTGCAAGACCAAGCAGACCCCACTCGGTCCCCGGTGCAAGATGGAGCTCTGGCAAGTACGCGGTGCTGAGCTCGGTGACCGGTTCGAGCCAGTGATGCAGCCACCCACTGGCTGGGAGCACCGCAGGCAGATTGAGGAGTCCCGCGACAACACTGCCGATTCCCAGCACGAGGAGCGCTCCCGTCATCACCCACGGGGCCTCGTGCAGATGGGGCCGTTCTTGCTCACCCGTGCGACTGGGTCCGTGAAACGTGTACAACATCATGCGGGTCATGTAGAACGCGGTGAGCAGAGCCGCAATCGTTCCCACGATCCACAGGACGTAGAACGCCCCCCAGTCGTCTCCCCGCGCGAACGTCATCGCGAGAATCTCGTCCTTCGAGAAGAAGCCCGAGAACCCCGGGACACCCGCAATGGCGAGCGTGGCGATCCACATAAACCCGGCGGTCCACGGCATGTATCGCCTGAGGCCACCCATGTTCCGCATGTCCTGCGCATCGTCATGCGAGTGCGTGGCGTGGTAGGCATGATGTAATGCGTGGATGACGCTGCCAGACCCAAGAAAGAGCAGCGCTTTGAAAAATGCATGCGTCGTGAGGTGGAATATGCCAGCCGCGTAGGCTCCCACTCCCACTCCCATGAACATGTAGCCGAGTTGGGATACGGTCGAATAGGCCAGGACCTTCTTGATGTCCCATTGTTTGACGGCAATCGTCGCGGCAAAGAGCGCGGTTGCCGCTCCCACTGCTGCAACAACGAAGCTCGAGACCGGTGCCAATGCGAACAGCACATTCGCCCGTGCAACCAGATACACACCAGCAGTGACCATCGTGGCCGCGTGGATCAACGCCGACACCGGTGTCGGACCGGCCATCGCATCGGGCAGCCATGTGAACAGGGGAATCTGGGCCGACTTGCCGGCACAGCCGAGGAAGAGCGCGAGCGTGATCAACGTAATCGTGCCCCCACCGACCTCGAACAGGTGTGGGGCTTCTTCGAACACGCCCACGTAGGAAAGCGTTCCAGTCACCTGAAAGATCAAGAACATCGCGATCAGAAACCCGAAGTCCCCGATGCGGTTCATGATGAACGCCTTCTTGCCGGCATCGGCAAACGCCTTGTTGTCAAACCAGAAGCCGATGAGCAGGTAGCTGCACAGCCCGACGCCTTCCCACCCCACGAACATCACCGGAAAGCTCGCGCCCAACACGAGTACGAGCATGAAGAACACGAACAGATTCAGATAGGCGAAATACCTTGCGTACCCCGGGTCGGCTCGCATGTAGCCGATGGAAAAGACGTGGATCAACATGCTGATCCCCGTCACCACCAGCATCATCACCGTCGACAACTGATCGACCTGGAGAGCCATGTCGACCTGCAGCGCGCCGACTGGCATCCAGCTCCAATACGTGATGACGTACGGCGCGCCATGGGGGGGGTGAGCCAGCACCCCACTGGCAACGAACAGGGCGGCCAGGAAGGACAGAACGAGGACGCCGACACCAATGGCGGAAACGGTGCGCTTGTCGTCGGGCCGCCGGAAACCCAGCGCCCCGTTGATCAGGAACCCCGCAAACGGCGCGAGGACAACAAGCCACACCCACCCGACCGAAGCCGGCATCAGCCCCTCAACAAGTTGATGTCTCTGACGTTCACCGAGCCCTTGTGGCGGTAGATCGCGATCATGATCGCTAGACCTACCGCTGCTTCGGCAGCCGCCACCGCCATCACGAAGAACACGATCGCGTGGCCCTCAGGACCCAGCTGCTGGGCGAGCGCGACGAACGACAGGTTCACGGCGTTCAGCATCAATTCGATGCACATGAAGATCACGATCGCGTTGCGGCGAAACAGCACGCCTGCCACGCCAATGCTAAACAAGATCACCGAGACGGTGAGGGACGGCCCTAGGAGCATTAGAGACGCCTCTTTGCGAGCACGAGTGCGCCGACAATGGCGGCAAACAGCAACATGCCGGTGATCTCGAAGGGCACGAGAAACGTGCGGTAGAGCGGCTCGCTAATCATTCCCACAGCTCCCTGCTGTTCCGCCAGCTGTCCCACCGACTGCCCACCTTGCACGATCCGCTCATCCAGTGTGACGCCCCCTAAGACCCACAGCTCGACAGCCAGGAGGACCCCAACTGCAAGCATCACGAGGCGCCCAGCCCACCCCAGCATATCCGACGGGCCCTCGCGCCCGAGGTTGAGCAGCATAATGACGAAGAGAAAGAGCACCATGATCGCGCCGGCATACACGAGCACCTGAATGGCGGCAATGAAATGCGCATCGAGCAGCACGAAGATCGATGCCAAAGCGAACAGCGTGACGACCAGCCATAGGGCGCTCCCCACCGGACTCCGCCGAGTGATGCAGAGCAGGCCGGAGAGAATCGCGATCCCTGCAAATACCCAGAATGCTATCTCAATTGGCGTCACGACTCACTCACCCCTGGGGTCTGACGGATCCCACAATGTCGACACAGGATGGGTCTGCGCACACAAGCGCTCGAGGTCATACACGAAGCGTGCGCGATCGAACTCCGCATTCTCATAATGCGTTCCGACATGAATCGCTTCTTCGGGACACACCTCTTGGCAGTACCCACAGAACACGCATCGGAATTCGTCGATTTCGTAAATCAGGGGATATCGATGACCGTGCTCGTCTTCGCCAGGCACAAGCTTGATGCAGTTTGCAGGGCAGATCTGCGGACATAGACCGCAGGCCACGCACTTTGCTCGACCCTGCTCATCCGTCAACATGCGGTGCGTTCCACGCCACCGCGGCGACAACGACCACTCGCCCTGCGACTTCTCTTCCGGATACTGCATGGTCCACTTGGGTGCCACGAGATGACGAAACGTGATCGCCATGCCCTTGAGCGTGGCTCGAAGGTATGGCCATCAGGCCCTCCCTTCGCGCTGGAGGCGCTGGCCCCAAATGAGACGGTCGCTATCCAACCCGAACAGCAGCGCCCCACTCAACACGACGTTCACCACGAACAGGCCCCATGCGTAAAGGCGGCCGTACTCCCACCCCATCGCGTCGAACGCCCAGATCGCCACGGCCATGACCATCACGTAGGCCAATGCCACCGGGAGAAGAAACTTCCACCCGAGGGCCATCACCTGATCGAACCGAAAACGAGGAAGCGTCCACCGAATCCAGATGTAGCAGAACACGAAGAAGAATGTCTTGCCAACAAAGAAGCCAAGCGTCAGTAACCACTTGAACACGCTCGCAGCTCCTTCGTCCCAATGCGTGAAGGGAATGTCCCACCCACCGAAGAAGAGCGTTGCCATCAACGCGGACATCGTGATGAGGGCACCGTATTCTGCCAGGAAGAAGATCGCGAACCGCATCGAACTGTACTCGGTGTGATACCCACCGACTAATTCACCTTCTGCCTCTGGCAAGTCGAACGGCAGCCGATTGTTTTCTGCCAACGCCGAGATCGCGAAGAACGCGAAGCTGAGCGTGAGCGGGATGACGAACCACGCCGAATGTTGCTGCGCCGCAACGATTTCGGTGAGCCGCACGTCGCCCGCAAAGAGGAGAATCGGGATAAGACTCAATCCAAGCCCGATCTCGTAGCTCACCATCTGAGCGCTGGCACGGAGTCCGCCCAACAAAGAGTACTTGTTGCCCGAGGACCATCCGGCAAAGACGACCCCATATACTGCCAAACTCGACATCGCGAGAATGAACAGGAATCCGATCGGGAGATCCGCGACGATCATCGGGACGGCACCGGCATGAACGAACCGACCCAGGAGGGGCAGCGTGAAGTCGAACGACAGGGGAAGCGGTGCCGCAAAAGGGATCACCGCAAAGAGCAGCAACGACGGAATGAACGCCATCGCGGGCGCGAGCAGAAACAGCGTCCGGTCGGCCTGGCCAGGCAGCACTTCCTCTTTGACAAAGTTCTTGATTCCGTCCGCGATCGGCTGAAACAGCCCCTGTGGTCCGACGCGATTCGGGCCCAGCCGGTTCTGAATCCACGCAGCAACCCGCCGCTCCAACCACGTGACAAACGCCACACCGAGGAGAAGCACGCTGAACCCCACGGTGCCCTTGAGCGAACTGACGAGCAGGAACCCTTTGAGCTCGGGCGTCATCGCTCCGCCCCCGCAGCCTGCCCTTTGCGTGCACGTGCACCCCGCAAGCCTATCGTCGCGTAGCTCAGGCCCGTGAACGCGGGCTCGTCGGCAGCAAGCTGCTCAAACGCCTCTTCGGCGGCGGTCAGCGGGTCACCCATCTCCAACTCGTGCAGGAGTTCACTGAGGACCCACCACGCCGGACGCGCCATGGCCGGCCCGGATTTGGCCTGGAAATACCGCTGCACCCGACCGTCGCGATTCACGAACGTGCCCTCTTCTTCCGCGGCAGTGGCAACAGGCAGCACGATATGCGCCGTCCGTGCTGCGTCCGGTAGCGTGGTCCCGACGTAGATGACCGTTCGCGCACCGGCGAGCATGTCCAGCTCGCGGCCTTCGAGCGCATCGTCCAGGAGCACCACTAACGCGGCACCATTCACGGCGGCGACCGCCGTATCGTAGGTCGTGTCGAATCCGAGCGCCCGCGCGCCTGCTGCGTTGGGCGCCCGTTCTTCGCGAAGCGCCAATCCGGGCACACCGGCGAGCGGAACCTCACCCTCGACCCGCTGGACACTGAAGGCCCCGACCATCTCGAACGAGCTGAGAAGTCGGCGCACCAAGTACAACGCCTCGTTCGAGCATCCAGGTGACACGAGCGCCACGGCTCGCCCTTCCGCGCCCTGGATCGCCGCGGCCGCTCGGGACAGCGCCTGGTCCCAGTCGACCGCCCCCAGTTCACCTCGATCAGCAACCAGCGGTGCCTCGAGTCGGTCACCGCGACTCATGGCCCGGTACGTAAGGCGGCCGTGGTCGCACATGAAATACCGGTTGACGTCGAGGTTCGGGCGCGGCTTGATCCGCACCACCTGGTTTCCACGGGTCTCGAGATTGACATTGCAGCCCTGCGAGCATCCCGTGCACACGCTGGGGGTCTTGTCCAGCTCCCACGCCCTCGCCTTGTGGAGGAATTCCTTCGAAATGAGGGACCCGACCGGACAGAGGTCGACCACGTTGCCCGACCACGGATGGTCCAGTTCGCGATCGGGGTGCATACCGATGTAGGCTCGGTCGCCGCGCTCGCTCACATTGAGAATCCCGTCATCCGCAACGTGGTCCATGAAGCGCACGCAGCGGGTACACAGGATACACCGGTTCGGAACGTAGAGGATGTCGCCGCCGAAATCCTCCACCGGATTGAAGCGCTTCGCAAAGTGCGGCGAGTAACGAGTGCGGGACTGCCCTTCTTGGAACACGTAGTCCTGCAACTCGCATTCTCCTGCCTGATCACAGATCGGACAATCGAGCGGATGATGGATGAGCAGGAATTCCAGCACGCCCTGACGCGCGCGCTTTGCCTCCTCTGACTCGTTGACCAGGACCTTCTGCCCATCGGCAACCCTTGTTGCACAGCCGATCTGGAGCTTCGGGGCTCCCTCGATCTCGACGAGGCACATGCGACAGACGCCCGCGATCGGCAAGCCCGGGTGGTAGCAGTAATGGGGGATCAGTACACCCGCCTGCTTTGCCGCTTCGAGGATCATCGTGCCTTTCGGCACCGATATCTCAATGCCATCAATTGTCACCGAGACGAGCTGTTGCTCTTTCATTCAGACCGCCACCGCGACCGGTTGTCGGGCGCCATTGATGTACGCCTCGAATTCCCCGCGGAACTTATGGATGGCACTTCCCACCGGCGCCGCACACGAATCCGAGAGCACGCAGATGGTCTTTCCCGTCATTTGCTCACCGATATCCAGCAGTAGATCGAGATCGGTGGCCGTGCCCTCGCCCGCGAGAATCCTTTGGAGGATGCGTACGGTCCAACCGGTTCCCTCACGACATTGCGTGCACTGTGCGCACGATTCATGTGCGTAGAACCGCGCGATCCGCATCATTTGGTAAACCATGTCGGCGCTGTCGTCGAAGACGATCATGCCGCCCGACCCCAGCATAGTTCCTTGCTGTACACACCCCTCGTAATCCAGCACACAGGACTCGGCCTCTTCGCGGTTCAGTACCGGGACTGAAGAACCTCCGGGAATGACCGCCTTCAGCGTCCTTTCCGGTCGCATCCCCCCACAGAGATCGTAAATGAGGTCCTTCATGGGGAATCCCATGGTGATCTCGTAGTTGCCCGGCTTGGCGATGTGCCCACAGACGCTCATCAACTTCGTGCCTGAGCTCTTTGGGCTGGAAAGGCAGAGCTCCTTATACCACTTCGCACCGCGGTTCAGGATGTGCGGAACCGATGCGAGCGTCTCCACATTATTGATCGTGGTCGGCATGCCGAACACACCGACCGCTGCCGGGAACGGCGGGCGGATCCGCGGATTGCCACGTTTGCCCTCGATGGAGTTCATCAACGCGGTTTCTTCACCGCAGATGTACGCGCCGGCCCCACGGTGTACATACATGTCGATCCCGACACCCGATCCCAACACACGCTCACCCAGTGCACCGCGATCGTAGGCCTCCGCGAGCGCACGCTCCATGATCGCGATCGCCTCGGTGAACTCGCCACGGATATAGATGTAGACGGTCTCGGCCCGGATGGCGTGCGCGGCAATGGCGCACCCTTCAATCAACCCGTGGGGCGTCCACCGCATGATTTCGCGATCTTTGAACGTTCCCGGCTCCGACTCATCGGCATTGCAGCAGAGGTAGTGCGGCCTGGATTTCTCCTTGGGCATGAAGTCCCATTTCACCCCGGCAGGAAATCCGGCACCGCCACGTCCACGCAATCCGGATGCCTTCACCTCATCGATTACGGTTTGCGGATCCATGCCTACGGCTTTCTCGAGCGCTTGATATCCACCCATCCCGACCCACCCGTCATAGCTTCGCGCCTCCGGATTACCGAAGTGCTCGCTCAAGACAACCGTTTCCCTCGAGTGGGGTCGATGTGGATATCCCATTACGGCTGATCCTGCCCAACGAATTGACTCATTGATAGCCCTTCAAGATCTCAGGGACCCGTTCGGGCGTCACATCCTCGATGAAGTCGTCATTGATCAGCAGCGGCGTCGCGAATCCGCACGCGCCGAGGCATTCGACCTCGACTACCGTGTACTTCCCGTCGGGCGATGTCGCACCAAGCTCGCCGCACCCGGTGTGGCGCAGGAGTGCCGCCACAACATCCTCGGCGCCGCACAGACTGCATGGTGTGGTCGTGCAGACCTGAATGAAGTACTCACCCACCGGATGCTGGTGATACATCGTGTAGAACGTCACGACGCCTTTCACGTACGCCGGCGACAAATCCAACACGTCGGCCACCTCCGCCATCGCCTCTTCCGAAATCCAGCCGCGCACGTTCTGCACGATCCACAGTGCCGGCAGGAGCCCAGCCATCTTAGAGGGATAGCGCTCGAGAACGCGATCGAGATCGACGCGGCGATTGCCGATGAACACGGGCTCGTACGCCGGGGCTTCGTGCCTCAACCGGTGATTTCTCCTCTCCACCCGAGCGACCGCGTCAGCGGTCGATCTCTCCCATGACGATATCAATGCTCGCGTTGATCGCGATGAGGTCTGCAAACAAGTGCCCTTCGGCCATCTTGGGAAGCGCCGCAATGTTGATCAGCGACGGGGGACGGATGCGCCAGCGCACCGGCTTCGCCGTCCCATCTGAGACGAAGTAATTTCCGAGTTCGCCCTTGCCATTCTCGATCGCGAAATACACTTCTCCGACCGGCGCCGGCACGCCCTCCATGACCTGCTTGAAGTGGAAGATCATGGCTTCCATGTCCGACATCGCTGCGGTCTTGGGCGGGAGAATGACTCGTGGATCGTCAACGTTGAGCGGGCCGTCTGGAAGACGGTCCAGCGCTTGCTCGAGAATGCGCACCGACTGCCGCATTTCTTCCATTCGGACGAGATAGCGATCATAGACGTCCCCATGCTCGCCGATTGGAACGTCGAAGTCGTAGGTCTCGTAATCGAGGTACGGTCGATCTTTCCGCACGTCGTATGCGACACCACTGGCGCGCAGCATCGGACCCGAAAGCCCGTAGTTGATTGCTTCTGCAGCCGACATCGGTCCAATGCCCTGCGTGCGGCTGATCCAGATGGCGTTTCTCGTCAGCAGGCGATCGACTTCATCGAGCACCGACGGCAGGAAGCCGCAGAAGATCCTCAGGTCCGCTTCGAACCCGTGGGGGATGTCGGCCATCATCCCGCCCACTCGGGTGAGGCTCGTTGTCAGGCGGGCGCCCGTCCAAGCCTCTTGGAGATCGTAAACCTTCTCGCGCTCCTGGAACGTCCACAGAAATGGCGTGAAGGCCCCGATATCGATCGCCGTCGTCCCAAACCAAACGAGATGCGAAATGACGCGGCTCAGCTCGCAGGCAATGACCCGGAGCACCTTGCACCGATCGGTGATCTCAATCCCCATCAGCTGCTCGGCGGCCAGCGCCAGCCCCACGTTGTTCGCCATCGGCGCCAGATAGTCGGTCCGGTCAGTGAGCGGAATGATCTGGTTATAGTGGCGATACTCGCCGAGCTTTTCGAATCCCGAGTGCAGGTAGCCGATGTGCGGCACGACGCGCCGCACAACCTCCCCATCGAGCTCCACGACCAGCCGCAGCACTCCGTGTGTGGCCGGGTGCTGGGGACCGACATTGATCAGCATGTGTTCGGCACTGAAATCGGGCTCGGTCGCTTCAGCCGGGTCGAGCACACCGACCGGCACTCGGATCGGGCGACCTTCCGCGTCGATCCCAGGCGTTGCGAGGTCGAGCTCGACCGTCCGCTTCTCAGCCATCCGCCGATTCTGTCGGTTCGACGATCTTGCCACGCTCGCCCCGTTCGAGCCGTTCCCGCATGTCTATCGGCAGATCGAATTGCGCCTGCGCGATCGACAGCTCGTCCATGGAGTAATGCGCTTCGGGGTTGGCAGCCAGCGCTTGCCGGACCTGCTCGGATCGAGAGAAGCGCCCACGGAGGGGAAAGTCCTTCCGAAGCGGGTATCCCTCGGCATACGTCTCCCACATGAGCAGCCGCCGAAGATCCGGATGCCCCTGAAAGGTGATGCCGAACATGTCATACACTTCGCGCTCCAGCCAATCGGCCGCGCTCCAAATCGGCACTACCGAGTCGACTGCGAGCGCTTCGTCTTTCGCCAATTCCACCTTGACTCGCAACTCGGCACCACGCGAGAGCGATCGAAGCTGATAAACAACCTCGAGTGGGCGCTCCGCGTCGCGATATTCGACGGCCGTGACGTCCACCAGGAAGTCATAGTCTTCTTCTGGCGTGTCCTTGAGCCACTGGAGAATATCTCGAACCCGATCATGACGAACGTAGACGATGGTCTGGCCGCAGGAGACCAAGGCGCGCCCGACACCGTCCCCAAAAGTGCGTCTGAGCGACTCGACCGAGGAATTCACGAGAGCTACGCTGAGCGCGTCTGGTGAATCGAGTTGCCAAACGGTTCCGACAACTCATCAAGGAGACCTGCTGGAATCCGAAGCCCACCGCGCGTGACTTGCTCTTCGTCACGCAGCGTGCTGTCGGCCATGGTCTCGCCACGCACTTTCTTGTGCAACAGCAGGATGCCGTACAACAGCCCTTCCGGTCGGGGTGGGCAGCCGGGAACGTACACGTCTACGGGCACGACCGTGTCGATCCCCTGCGTCATGGCGTACGTATCGAAGATCCCGCCGGTCGAAGCACACGCCCCCATGGAGATCACCCATTTAGGCTGCGGCATCTGCTCATAGATTCGTCGGATGACCGGTGCCAGCTTGAACGGCAAGCGTCCGGCACATAAGAGCACATCAGCCTGCCGAGGAGTGTACCCCAACCGCTCCATGCCGAACCGCGCCAGGTCGAAGCGGCTCGCTGCCGTTGCCATGAACTCGATGGCGCAACATGCCGTCCCAAACGGCATCGGCCACATACTATTCGCGCGGGCCCAGTTCACCAGGAAGTCGAGACGGGTTGTCACCCAGTTGGGGGAAACTTGTCCGACCACTGTTCGCTGCCCAGCCGAAGGCGCCGCTGCCGCCGGGGTCAATCCCATTCGAGCCCTCCTCTCTTCCATTCGTACACCAGTCCCACCACCAGCATCAGGACGAAGAGGAACATGGCGCCCAGGCCAAAGAGGCCTAACTGCCTGAACGAGACCGCCCACGGAATCATGAAGACCGTTTCAAGATCGAAGACGATAAACAGGATGGCGATGAGGTAGAACTTGACGCTGAAGCGTCCGCGGGTTGTCCCCAGCGGAGGCATCCCCGATTCGTACGGGGACTTCTTAATGAGGGTCGGTCGCTCCGGAGGGATGAAATGTGATACCAGAATGATGCCGGCCGCCGTCAAAGCGACGAGGCCAAAGAGAAACACGATTGGGATGTATTCTCGGAGCATTCGACCGTGCTCAATACGCCATTCTGGGTGTCAAGGCGTGGGGAAGTTACCTAGGCTCTCCGAGGAGTGTCAAGCAAACCTAAGCTGGCGCGGCAGCGATGGTTACGTATCTTTCCGTGTCGCGCGTCACCAGCAGGTCGCTCGAGGTGCGCCTCGATGCTCAACCTTCCGATCGCCCGCTCAACCGGTGAGGTGCATGTCGATCAAGTCTGACAGTTGGGTTCGTCGAATGGCCGCGCAGCACGACATGATCGAGCCGTTCGCCGAAGCTCAAGTCCGAGCGGGTGCCATCAGTTTTGGCGTATCGTCGTACGGCTACGACATGAGGGTGTCGGACGAGTTTCGCATCTTCACCAACGTCCACTCGTCTGTCGTGGATCCCAAGCAGTTCGATCCACGGTCCTTCGTCGAGTACAGGGGGGATGTCTGCATGATCCCGCCCAACTCCTTCGCGCTCGCTCGCTCCGTTGAGTACTTCCGCATTCCGCGAAACGTTCTGACGATCTGCGTCGGAAAGAGCACGTACGCGCGTTGCGGCATCATCACCAACGTCACACCGTTCGAGCCGGAGTGGGAGGGCCACGTCACGCTCGAGATCTCGAACACCACCCCGCTGCCGGCGAAGATATACGCGAATGAAGGCATTGCCCAAGTACTGTTCTTTGAAGCGGACGCCGACGACGTGTGCACAACGTCCTATGCCGATCGCAAGGGCAAGTACCAAGCGCAGCGCGGTGTAACGCTGCCTCGAATCTGATCGTCGCCATGGCTTTGACTCGCTGCCCCACGCACAAGATCCCTTACAACGATGAGAACCCTCGGGGATGTCCGGCGTGCGCACGCGAGCAGGACGGTGCGAGCCAAGCTTCCGTCATGCAGGAGTTGGCGCGAGCAAGCCGCGCGTCTCGTGGGGTCGCCGTACCGGCCAAGGATGCCGAGCGGCGTCCGACCGGCGCCACCAGCTGGACATCGGTCGCCGCAGCCCCGCCCACCACTGATCGCCCCAAAACCGGCCCCACGGACGAGAGCCTCGTTGGTCGGCTCGCCCGGGGGGCTCGGGAACACCCCAGACTTTCCATCGGGTGGGGAATCGCGGCACTCCTCGTCATCGTGCTGGTAGTAGGCTCTGGGCCACGCTACATCGAAGCACCACATCCGCCGGACCCGACTGGTGAAGTGCGTCCGCTCCCCGTCGAACCCTCCACTCCCGTGACGACGGTATTCGCGGTGCTCGGACCGCAGGCGCCCATGCCGGTACCGGATGCCCGGCAGTTGGCTCGATATTCCTATGGAACGGATCTTTCGATCGACGCATTGAATCGACGGGTCTACGCAGTCACCATCGAGGTTCCGAGCCGGTCCTGGCGAGGACTGCAGGTCGGCGGGCCCGAACGGACCATTCGCGGCGCCCTCGCGCTCCTCGGGGTGGTGAGCGAGGAGACTCCGCCGACCATTCCCGAGCCACAGGAGATCGGGGGCTACCGCGTGTACCCCTCGCTGGACGAGCGTCCGCGACGCGCGCTAAAGGTTGAAGTTCGGCCACCCAATGGCTGTTTCGACGTCACCGTCGACCTTCAACCGCGCGCAGCAGGCATTCTCCAGCGCGGCGACCGGCGGTACGCCGTGATCAGCGAGGGCGACGTCGCCCTCCAGTGGGTCGCAACACGCATTCAAATCGTGAGCCGCGCGGTGTCCGGTCCCTACGGCAGTCTCGCCTGCTGAGTCGAGCCGCCGACACTGCCTGACCTTGAGCTGAGAGGATTCCCGTGACCGATCCGACACCGGCCTCTGATGCGAAGAGCCCGTGGTGGCTTGCCTTCCGGGTTATCGACGAGCCTGCCCAAGTTTTTCGCGCTCTTGCCGCTCGACCGACCGTGATGGTGCCAATCATCCTTCTCGTGATCACGGCCGGAATCGTCGCCGTCGGGACCCCGGCATCGACTCTTCGTTCCCGCGCTGAACGGCAGGCGGAAATGATGGAGCAGCGTGCTCCGGATCGTTTCACGGAAGACGACCGCGCGCAGATGTTGGAAGACGCAGCCGGCACCCGCAATCGGCTGATCATCTTTGCCGCCGGGGCCGTCATCGGCGTGATCGCGTTGATGATCGTGGCTGCCGTCTTGTTGCTCATCTTCAACGCGATCGGCAGCCAGCCTGTCAAGTTCAAAGACGAACTGGCGATCGCGACCCACGCATACATGCCACAGCTACTCGGCGCGATCCTGATGATTCTGTTAGCGCGATTCGCCGCCTTCGACCAGCCCTTGTCACTCGGATTCCTGTTTCGCGAAGGATTCCTGCACAGCCTCGGGCAACAGATCACGTTGTTCGGTGTGTGGAACATCATTCTCTTGGCGCTCGGGAATCAGATCCGTGCGGGACTGAAGGGGTTTGGAACACCGCTTGCGATCGTGGGCGGGCTGTGGTTCGTCGTGATTCTCATGTTCGCCGGTCTTGGCACCGCCTTCGGGGGTGCCGGGTGACGAGGCGGTCCGTCTCCGCGCCGGGTCTCCGGTGTGGACCGCTACTCGCTGGGGTGTGGATCAGCACGTTGACGCTCGGGTGTGCGGGTGAACAACGGCAGGAGTCACGCGAACCTATCTCGGTGGCCGACGTCGGGCTTCAGACGCCGGAATCCGCTCTGCACGATACGAAGGCAGACGTGTATCTCGTCTCCAACATCAACGGCAGCCCGCTGGCCAAGGACGGGAACGGCTTCGTGGCACGGGTCGCACCGGACGGCGTCGTCGGTGACCTCAAGTGGATCGATGGTGAGAGCGAAGACGTGACCCTGCACGCTCCCAAAGGAATGGCTCTTCGTGGAGACACATTATTCATCGCCGACATCGACGCGGTGCGGCTGTTCCATCGCGTCACTGGTGAGCCGATCGACAGCTGGAGCGTACCTGGCGCCACGTTCCTCAACGACATCGCCGTTGATCGAACCGGGCTGATCTACGTGACCGATTCGGGGCTTCGCGCCGGGCTCGAGCCGTCCGGAACCGACGCGGTCCACCGGTTTGACATAACTGGCACCCGCGTGCGCCTCGTGGCCGGCGAGGCGCTCGGACGGCCGAACGGGATCACGGTCGACGATGATGGCCGCATCCTGGTGGTCGCGTTCGGGTCGGGGCGCGTCATCGTCGTGGACGCTGAGTCGGGACAGATTAGCGGGCTGCCCGCGCCAGACCGCGGCACGCTGGACGGAATCGTTATCGCCCCTGACGGGAGCTACCTCATTTCCAGCTGGGACGGCAGCGCCGTCTATCGCATGGGACCAGGTGGGCAATACACGGTAGAGGTGTCCGACGTAGACCAACCCGCCGACATCGGCTTCGACCGGATGAGACGACGGCTGCTCATCCCGCTCTTCCGTGCAAACCGGCTCGAAATCAGGCGGGTGGACTAGCGCGCCACGATCGGAGTCGGGAAGACTGCGGTTGCGCGGCGACCACCAAGGAGCGAGCCGAAGGAGACGGAACCAACCCAACGATCGACGATGTCCTCTCTCGACCGTGAACCCCGGTATGCAGCCGATGCGCCTGACAGTCTGGTCGTCCGAGATCTCGCATCACGGAGCGATCTAGATCAATGCATCGAGCTCCAACATGCCACCTGGGGAAGAGGTTTCCGCGAACTCGTGCCGCCCGCCATGCTCAGGATCGTGCACAGGGTTGGCGGTGTGCTCATAGGAGCCTTTGATCGCGGGAGTCAGCTCCAGGGCTTTGTTTTCGGTGTGACCGGCTGGGTCGATGGGCGACCGGTGCATTGGTCGCACATGATGGCGGTACAGGCGAATGCCCAAGACCGGGGCATTGGCAGGCTCCTCAAGTCGGCACAACGCAGTCGGCTGCTCGACGCTGGGGTGGAGGTTGCCAAATGGACGTTCGACCCTCTCGTCGCACGCAACGCCTACCTCAATCTCGTCCGCCTCGGCGCGTCCGTGGTGAACTATGTGCCAGACATGTATGGGGACGATCCTATGAGCACGACCGACAGCGTCATCGGCAGTGATCGCCTTCTGGTCGAGTGGGATCTCAGATCCGAACCGCCCGCGGTGCCTCGACGCGCGGCATCGGTCCTGCCGGCCCCACTCCTTACGCTGTCCACCGATGTCTCAAGACCGGAGGGGTTGCCAGAGACTCCCATCGTTCACGTGGCGATTCCCTCGGACATTCAGGAGGTCAAAACGGCGGACGCCGAACTGGCGAAGCGCTGGCGCAGCCTGACACGACACGTATTTATGCACTACGCGTCACGAGGTTATGAGGTCCGCGCATTCACTCGTCATACCCATGACGGCGGCTGGTACCATCTCGAGCAGATCGAGCGCGCCGGTGCCTGAGATCGCGCAGATCGCACTCCGGGAGATCCGCATGCGGCTCAAAGAGCCATTCCGGATCTCCTCAGGCACCACGCATGAGCGTCGCGTGCTCCTCGTCGAGATCACTGAGCGCGGCGGTCCGACGGGCTGGGGCGAGTGCGTCGCCGGTGAGACACCGCACTATTCCTATGAGACGATTGACACGGCTTGGCTCGCGCTCACGCAGTGGATCGTGCCCTCGATGCGGCATCGATCGTTTCCGGACCCGCCATGTCTCTATCACCACCTCGCCGCACAGATTCGTGGGCATGCCATGGCCCGAGCCGCGGTCGAAATGGCATTCTGGGATCTCTGCGCTCGCCGACAGGAGATGTCGCTCGCCCGGCTGCTCGGCGGCATCCGCCCGCAGGTGGCCACCGGCATCTCGTTGGGGCTCCGCCAAGACGTTGCAGAACTGGCCCACCACGCCGCGGATGCGGTGGCTGCGGGCTACCACCGCATCAAACTCAAGATCGAACCCGGGCGAGATACCGCAGTCGTAGCAGCCGTGCGGGACGCGGTCGGCCCCACCACGTCCCTCACCGTGGATGCCAACGCGGCGTATCCCCCAACTGACACGAGCGCACTCGAGGATCTCGATGCTCTGGGCCTCGACATGATGGAACAGCCATTTGAAGCGGATGACCTCCTGTCGCACGCCGACTTGCAGCAGCGCATTGCGACACCCCTTTGTCTCGACGAGTCGATTACTACGGTCGACCGCGCAGCCGACATGGTGAGGCTCGGGAGTGGGCGTGTCATCAACATCAAGCCAGGACGCGTCGGCGGACATACGCCTGCACTCGCCATTCATGACTACGCTGCCCAACACCGCATTGGCGTGTGGTGTGGCGGTATGCTCGAAACCGGTGTCGGCCGCGCCCACAACGTCGCCCTGGCCTCGCTTCCCCACTTCGAACGACCCGGCGATTTGAGCCCCAGCGCGCGCTACTGGGACCGGGACATCGTCGTGCCTGAATGGATGATGACCGACGGCTACCTCCGCGTGCCATTTGACCGGCCCGGCATCGGTGTCGATGTCGACACCGGTTTCGTCGATGCGCTGACGGTACGTCGTGACATCATCTCGATGCCATGACGACCTCCGGTCCTCCAGCACACTGGGTGTCGTCCGACCTCCTCGGGCGGCTCGTGACGCTGAGACGTGCGCTCCACCGTCGGCCCGAGTTGAGTTGGGAGGAACGGGAGACCGCGGCTCGGATCGCGTCGGAACTGTCGAGCCTCGGGGTGCCGTTCCGCTCGGTGGCGGCCGGCACCGGAGTGATTGCAGAACTACCGGGACCGCGAGGCGTTCCGGCTGTCGCATTGCGCGCGGACCTGGACGCGCTCCCCATCGCGGAGGCCACGGGACTCTCATTTCAGTCGGAACGCCCCGGCATCATGCATGCGTGTGGGCACGATCTGCATGCCGCGATGCTGATCGGAGCCGCGGCACTGCTCACGGACGAACACTCACTTCCGGCACCCGTACGGCTCCTGTTTCAACCTGCGGAAGAGATAGCGGCTGGCGCCCGAGCGATGATTGATCTCGGTGCGGTGGAAGGCGTGGGGATGATCTTCGGAGGTCACGTCGACGTCCGGTACCCAGTGGGGCACATTGCGATCCACGAAGGTACGGTCAACGCGTCCACCGACGAGTTCACGATCGAACTGTCAGGGCCCGGGGGTCACGCCGCGCGTCCCGAAGAGAGCGTAGATCCGATCGTCGCGGCAGCGGCACTCGTGTTGGAACTTCAGGCGCTCGTCGAACACCTCGCTCGGCCGGGGCATCCCGCCATCGTGAGCGTCGGTCAGATTCATGGTGGAACGGCCTCAAACATCCTTGCATCGTCGGTTCGGCTCGACGGCACGCTCCGGGCGCACAGTGCCACGGTGTTCGAGAAGCAGCGAACGGTGTTGGCACCGCGCAGGGCGTCGACATCGCGACCGATATCCGCGAGGGAACGCCAATCGTCGTCAACGAAGGCGCCCCGCTCGCGTTGTGCCGCGAAGCGGGGGCAAAGACCGTCGGACCGAGCCAACTGCGCCCGCTCGACAGCGCCAACATGGGGGGGGAAGATTTCGGCTGGTATCTCAAGCGCGTGCCGGGAGCCTTCGTGCGCTTTGGCGCCCAGCCGCACGACCGCGACGTGGGCTCCGCCCACTCTTCGCGTTTCGACGCAGACGAGCGTGTCCTGGCGGTCGGCGCTCGCTTCTTTGCTGAGCTAGCGGTTGACGCGGGGAGCCACCTCAGCCGCCATCCAAGCTCAAAGCAAGACTAGCGCGACTTCTTCTTGTGCGGGTCTCCCGAGCTCAGCGCTCGAAGGATCAGCAGCCACCCCACAAGCCCGAGGGCACCCCCGCCGGCCGCACCGACTCCCAGCCAGAGCGGCGCTACCCCAGGGTCACTGCGGGACTGTGCGACGGCTGCCCCAATCCACCCTCCGAAAAAGGAAGCTGCCCACACCACAAACGGTGTGAGCAGCCAGGCGACGAAAGGCCGTCGCCGGTCATGGCCGTTCTTCACCGTCGTCGCAGCGCAGCCGCCAGCGCCACGTGTACGACGAGTCCGAGCGCAAACGCCAGCGCCATGACGGCTGGGTGAACGGGGGCGACCTGTGTCAGCGTGAGGATCGCAAACATGATGACCGACAGCATTACGGTCTGCCCGGCCATCGCCATCACGCTCGCGGCGTCTCGTACGGTAAAGCTCGTGGCGGCAACCCACGATCCCAGCCACGCCAACACCGTCGCCGCCATCCACCACACCGGTATGTACCAGAAGCCGCTGCCGCCGCCGATCGCGTCCCACGTCCAGTGATACACCCCGAGTGGGCGAAGCACGATCGTGTCGACAACCGTGAACACGAGCGATCCGAGCAAACCGACCACCCCCGCCCACGCGATGCTGTCAGGATCCCGCGGACGCACCCACGACGCCGGCAGGTAGCTGACCAGTGCGCCCCCTCCCAGCAGCAGCACCGACTGCACCACCATTTCCGCTGTCCCGCTAAGGGCTCGGGAGGCCAATGAAAAGACGACGACACCGACCACGGTAACGAGGCCGAGAAATACTCCGCCACCAACAATTGTCCGCGTATCACATCGTGCGCCCATGGATTCTACTGCAGACGTCATGTGCAATCTCACCCCCGCCGTCGAGCGCGTTGAAGTTACTCCATCGGTCGGCGCGGGACTACCGTCCGATCGCAGACGCCGGTCGGGGAAACCGCTTCACGTCACCACGTGAGACCAAGGTGCTGTGCGGCAATTCTGAGACCGAACAAGGTGAGGTTCGGCTCGACGATCTCGATCTCCCGACAGTGCGGAGACACGGCGTCCGCCAACCCGCCCGTGGCGACGACGAGTGGCTGATCTTCACGGGGCCACTCGGACTTGATTCGTCGGACGATACCGTCGACGGCATCGGCCGTTCCAAATAGCACGCCCGCCCGAATGCACTCCTCCGTACGCCGTCCGATGATTCGTTCGGGTGGAATGAGCTCGGTTGCAGGAAGTTTCGCAGCCCGTCGCGTGAGATTCTCCGCCGACGTGCTCACGCCGGGAGCGATGACCCCGCCGAGGAAGGTACCGTCCCCGGTGACGCAGTCGAAGGTCGTGGCGGTGCCAAAGTCCACCACAATGGTATCACGCTGGTAGAGTTCGGCAGCTGCCAACGTGTTCACGATCCGATCGGCCCCCACGGTGTGCGGCTCTTCAACATCGAGCTGGACCGGCAGCGGCGACTCCGGTCCAATATGCACCGGCGTGACACCCAATGCTTTGTCGACCCCATCTGCCAACACCTGCGTCACCCCTGGTGCAACCGATGCCTGCACCGCGGCCCGCACTTCGTCGGTCGAGTGACCTGCGTGGGAGAGAAACGATGTCAGCAGGGCCGCCCACTCATCAGGCGTGCGCTGGGCTACCGTCGTCACTCGCCAGTGATCGTTGAGCCGATCACCGACGAACAGCCCGAAGGTGATTTCCGTGTTACCGACGTCTGCGGCGAGCAGCATGAGCGATCTCCTAGTGAACGCCAGCCAGCGTGCCGTGGCGCCGGTAGACGATGCCCGCCAGCACGGCGCCAATGAGAACGATGGCGGTGCCGTATTCCCAGCGTTGCGCGAGCTCCGGCAGCGCGGTCCCGCCGGGCGTCGCTCGGACCAGCGCCTCGTACGCGGCGAATGTGGTGGCCGTGTACACCGCGGATACCAACAACGAGCCGGAGAGGACGAACAGCGCGCCTGCACCGACGGCGGCAGCAGCCCCGAGCCACCAAGGCATGGCGATCCCCGGAGCCACCGGCGCGACGAGCGCGAGCCACACGCCATATGCTGCCGCCGCGATCACAACCAGCAGAAGGCCCGCGCGCTCAGGCTGACCGATAAGAAGGCGGCGAAACGTGAGCTCAACCGTCAACAACGCGGCCGGAGCGATCGCAGCGACAAGGAAGCCAAAAGTCTGGAACGCAGGGGCCTCGCAGGACGTGCCGTCAACGACCGGCACAGCGGTCAGGAGACACAAGCGGGCCGGCGCATCAAGCAGCGCCGTCCGGACCACGGTCGCAGCGGCAGGAATGAGTGCCGCACCGATCGCCACCGCAAACCACGGTATGTACGGACGCTGCCGCACCATCGTGAATGCAAGACCCCATGCGACGACACCGATCACCGTGGTCAAGAGCATCGCCGGATCGTATGCGTCACCGAGAGACTCGCCGGGGTCGAACAACACGAAGAAGGCCGCAAACACCAGTGCCACAATGACAATGACACTGCTCGAGAAGCGTGCGCGCCAAGGACCATTGGGCCACAATCCGACGGGAACGTGCATCCCCAGCAGGATGGAGCCCGAAACGACCCCAAGACTCAGAACAGCAATTCCGGGTCCGGCGACCTCGCGAAGCGTGTCCGTCTGCAGAAGCCACCAAGACGATATGACGAGCAGCGCAGCCGCGACGCCCTTCGCCCAGAGCGGCAGATCATGCTGGGACAACGCTTCCCCCTCGAATGTGCCGTATCCGTCCAGCCGATTCGACAACCAGCGCACCATCTTCCGCAACCCCGCGAACGGTGCCCTCAACTGGCGCTGCAAGCCGACGTCCATTCAGCCAGTCTCGCGCCCTGTAGGCGGCGATCTCGGTGCGCGTCAGCGTCGGCGCCTCCGACAGACGCGCGAGCCGCGGGATCAGCTCCTCGAGCACATCGATCCGGCGAGGGTCAGACACCACTGATTCGAGTGCGATGGCCGTCTCACGCAGTTCGGTGGGGAGCGGTCCACGAATGTTGAGCCCGATCCCAATGGCGATCCAGTTCTCTCCCACATCGCTGGACCGTGCCTCGCACAGTACACCGCCAAGCTTGCGATCACAAACCACGATGTCATTGGGCCACTTGAGCAGCGTCTCGACGCCTCGCTCACTCAGCGACTCGCAAATAGCCAGGCCAACTCGGAGCGCGATCAGGCCGCTCTCTGGTTGGCGCGCGAGGCGCCGCAGGAAGCCGAGCCAGATTCCAGCCCCAGGCGGACTGTGCCAGCGCCGGCCGTGGCGCCCGCGGCCAGCCACTTGTTCTTCCGCCAGGACCAAGGTGCCGTCGGGTGCGCCCTCGTGTGCGAGCGAGTGCACGATGTCCAGCGTGCTGGTGACGCTCGAAAAGACAACGCAGCGAGGCACTCCAATCCGCTGCGCCAGGTCACCAGGAGAGACGCCGTCATAGGGAATCACAGCGCCAGCGCCCACCATACTGTGATCGCACCAATCCCCCAGCAGTAGGGCGCGAATCGATGGAACGCGCGCCGGCGCAAGAGCACGACCAGGAACCGGATCGCAAGAACGCCGGAAACGAGTGCCATGCAGAAGCTCATCAGAAGCGGACCTGCACCGACGTCGGCCGTCGCAGCAGACAGCTCCGGGGCCTTGAGAAGCGCCGCACCGGCGATCGCGGGAATCGCCAACAGGAAGGAAAATTCAGCCGCCTCGTCGGGTCCGATTCGTAGCCACAGGCCAGTGGCGACCGTGGTGCCCGAACGAGAGATCCCGGGGAGGATTGCCAAGGCTTGGGCAAAGCCGATGACGCCCGCTCCGGCGACGGAGGGCGTCCTGGCGGTCGGTGTCGTCGAGGTCCAGCGCGTGCTCCACAGTATCAATCCAGTCGCGATGAAACCGCAGCCGACGATCAGCAGCGAGTCGAACGCCCGCTCCAAGAAATCGGCAAGGCCGATACCCACGAGTGCCGCCGGAACGGACCCGACGGCCAGCAGGCCGATGTATCGCAGGGCCTGAGGATCTCGCCGCACGAGACCAGTGAGCAGCATGTGCAGGCGACGGCGATACACGATGACGACGGCAAGCACCGTCGCGACGTGCAGCACGACTTCAACGACGACGCCCGGTGCGGCAAGACCAACCGCTGCCTGGGTTACGACAAGATGTCCGGAGCTCGAGACCGGCAGGAACTCGGTCAGACCCTGGACCAGTCCCAGCAGGAGACCTTCCCAGAGCGTCACCGGTCGAGCACGCGCGCATAGAGCGCCTCGTACATCGGAACGATTTTCGCCTCATCAAACTGCATGGCGGTTTCGACGCTCGCGGCACGCGCCTCGCGCCAGCGACCGGGCTCGAGCAGCTCCAGAGCCGCGTTCGCCATGCCATCGACATCACCGACCGCCACCAGCGCTCCCGAGGTCCCGTCCGTCACGACTTCCGGAATTCCACCGACTCGGCTTGCCACCACCGGCACGCCGCAGGCCATTGCCTCAAGCGCGGCCAGGCCGAACGACTCCGACGCACTGGGCAGTAGGAAGAGATCTGCGGCCCGCAGGAGGTCGGCGACCGCGTCGACCTTCCCGAGAAAGCGAACGTGCGGCGTCAACCCCAAACGCTCGACCTCCGCCTCCACTTCGGGACGCTCGGGTCCGTCGCCAACCAAGACCAGAACAGCCGGCCGACGCTCCCGCACCTTCGCAAAGATGCGCACCACATCCGGCACCCGCTTCACCGGTCGGAAGTTCGACACGTGCATCAACACCTTGGTGTCCGGCGTCGCAAACGATGAGCGACACCGAGCCTCGTCGGACGGATAGTACTCAGCGGGATTGATGAAGTTAGGAATCACATCGATCCCACACCCACCGCACAGGAAGGCCCTGTTCGTTTCGTCTCTCAGGTATTGGGAGACCGCCGTCACCGCGTCCGACTGCTCGATGGAGAATTTGGTGACCGTGTAGAAGGAACGCTCCTGACCGACGAGGGTGATGTCCGTTCCGTGGAGCGTTGTCACTACCTTGAGATCATGCTGGCCACGGATCATCTCTCGAGCGAGGAACGCCGCCGTCGCATGCGGGACCGCGTAGTGCACGTGGAGGATGTCAAGCTGCTCCCGCAACGCGACCTCCTCCTGCTTCACTGCGAGCGCCAGCGAATAGGGGAAATACTCGAGGAGAGGATACGTTCCGCTCAGATCCACTTCGTGGAAGTACACGTGCTCCGCGAACCCACGAAGCCGAAACGGCGACGCATAGGAGATGAGATGGATTTCGTGACCGCGGCGTGCGAGTTCGAGTCCCAACTCGGTCGCGACCGCACCGGAGCCACCGTATGTCGGATAGCAGGTGATGCCGATTCGCATCATGCGCCTCGTTCCGTCCAAAGCTCAGCGATCCGATCGGCCAACAGCGGAACCTCGTCCGTAGCATCCAGGGTAAGCACCGGATGACCGATCAACTGATGCCGAAACCACGTCTCCTGTCGCTTCGCATACCGTCTGGTCGCCACCGTGATGGCCTGCGACAGCCCGTCGGCCGCCATCCGGCCATCCAGGTACTGTACGACCTCGCGATAGCCCACGCCGTCTAGCCCCGGTGCATCGGACGCCACCCCCCGTGCCAGCACCTCGCGGACCTCATCAACGATACCTCGTTCCAGCATGGCTCGGGTGCGCCGCTCGATGCGGCGACGGAGTACGACGCGCGGCACCGTCAATCGAATGTACCACGGTCGCATGATGCCCCGTGCTTTCGCCGTCTCTTGCCACCATGACAGCGGTCGGCCCGTGAGCAGCGCGATCTCGACGGCCCTCGCGGCACGCTGGCGTCCACCGCCGCGGTAGCCTCGATCGAGTCGCACGGCCCACCCCCCAAGCCCCTGCGCGTCTCGCGCCCACGTCCGAAAACGCTCCCGCCGTCCGCGGTCAATCGGCGGCTCGCGAAATAGCCCGTCGGCCAGGGCTCGAACGTAGAACCCGGTGCCACCGACAACGACCGGCTGGTATTGCTCCCCGAGCTGTCCGAGCCACTGTGCCGCGTCGCGTGCAAACCGTCCGGCACTGTAGCGTTCGCCGGGCTCCACCACATCGATCCCCCGGTGGGGCACCTCCCGCTGTTCGCGCGCCGACGGCTTCGCGGTCCCGATGTCGAGACCGCGATAGACCTGACGAGAGTCTGCAGAGATCACCACCAGGTTCCAATGGCGCTTAAGGGCCAACGCCAACGCCGTCTTCCCTACGGCCGTCGGTCCCACAATCACCGGAACCAGCCGTCTACGCACGGCCAAACCGGCGCTCCAACTCAGCCTTCGGCAGCTGCACGATGGTCGGTCGACCGTGCACGTCGTGCGGTGGCAGCTCGCACGCGAAGAGCCGCCGGAGCAGCTCCCGCATCTCTGACCGCTCGAGTGCGTGACCGGCTTTCACAGCCGCCCGACACCCGTACGTCGCCGCGAAGCGCTCCAGCCGATTCGACAAGCCCCCAAACCGCACGTGGGCCAGATCGGAGATGAGCTCTTCGAGGCACCGTCGCGCGTCAAAGCGGGGATGCGGATTTGGAACGGCATGCACCACAATCGAACGTCCCCCAAACGGCTCGACTTCGAAGCCGACTGCCGACAGCAGATCGACGTTCGCCTCGACAGCTTCGAGCTCGTTGGCAGAGAGATCGATCGTGAGCGGTAGCAACAGGCGTTGGCCGGCAGCGCTGCTCCCCTGAAGCTCGCGCATGGTCTGCTCATAGATGATCCGCTCGTGGGCCGAATGTTGGTCGACGATCGTCACGCTGTTGGCAGTCGCGAACACGATATAGGTCTCGAATACTTGCAAGAGATCGCGTGGGTCGCCCCCCGCTTGCCGGTAGAGCGGGTCCGCATCGAACAGCGAGCCCGTGACTTGCTCTGCGTCTGTCGCGCCGGACCGGTTGGCCCCGTTACCGCGCGCAAAGGAGCCATGAGCGTCGAGCGCAGGCTCGAAGCCCTGGTGGTCCGAACCAACAACGGCCGCGGCGGCTAACGGCCTGAGGCTCAGGCGAACGGCTTCCGTGACGGCGCGCTCGACCAGTCGCTTGTCGCGAAAGCGCACTTCATGCTTGGTGGGATGGACGTTGACGTCTACTCGATCACCGGGCAGCTCGATCGACAAGAACATTGTTGGCCGTGCCCCCGGCGATATCGTCGCACGATATCCGGCTTCGGCAGCTCGAATGAGAAAGTGGTCGCGAAACGGGCGACCATTCACAAAAAAGTATGCACGGCGACCGCTCAAGCGGGCATCCGCTGGCCGTTGTATGAATCCGCGAACCGACAAATAGCCGTCGTTGTGCTCAACCGGAAGCAACTGATCCACGAGTTTGCGACTGAACACGGCCGCCAGGCGCTCGGCCGCGCTCGACACGCGCGGGGCATCGAGCAATTTGCGCCCATCACTTCGCACCGTGAACGCGACGTCCAACCGTGTGAGCGCCAAGAGCGTCACCGCTTCGACGGCTGCGCGCGTCTCGCTTCGGCCCGAGCGCAGGAACTTCCGTCGCGCCGGCGTGTTGGCAAAGAGCTTCCGCACAGTCACGGTCGTCCCCGTCGTACGCGCAATGTCGGTCGTGTCTTCTGCACGTCCTCCCCGCATGGCAATGCGGATCCCGACACCGGCCCCGTCTCCACTCTCGCGGCGCGCGGTCTCGAGCTCGAAGTGCGACACAGCAGCGATCGACGCGAGCGCCTCACCGCGAAAGCCGTAGGTCGGCACGCCGATAAGGTCGGACGCCGTTCGCACCTTGCTCGTCGCATGCCGTTCGGGTGCAAGCTGGGCGTCTTCTCGGTCCATACCTTCTCCGTCATCGGACACGACTATCAGCTCGCGCCCACCATCCTCCAGCTCGACCGAAATGTTCGTCGCTCCCGCATCGAGCGCGTTTTCGACCAGCTCTTTCACCACCGAAGCCGGACGCTCGACGACCTCGCCGGCGGCGATCTGATCGGATACCGCCTGAGAGAGGATGGCAATGCGTCCCATCAGAGCCCGACCGCTTCGGTGAGGAGCAGCCACCCCGTGCGGTCGCCATGAGACACCAGCCGCCAGGGACCCCATGCGCGCTCGACCCGTACTGCTGCGGCGACCTCCAGTTCTTCGACCGCTGTGGCGCTGCCGTAGGGCGCGTCCCTGAGCGGCGTTCCGGATTGCAGCACGATGAGCGTTGGCTGCCGGTAACGAAGCTCGACCACCGCCGCGTAGCCCGCGGCGACGACGGCTGCAGCCAGCGCAAGCGATGCGAAGCGCACCCGAACGCGCCCGATCATCAGCGCCCACCCGATGACCCAGAGTAGAACAGCGGCTGCCGCGGCCTCGCCCACGGTGATCGACGAAACCCAGGTCAGACGATCCGACACTTGGTCCGGCGACGCCACACCAGCGACCGCCCGGCGGACCCGATCATTCCGGGGTGCCAGCCGCTCGGCGCGAACCCAGGCGGCCCTCGCTCGCGCCGGGTCGCCGAGCCGATCGTGTGCGTTGCCAAGGTTGAACCAATGGGCAGCCACATGCGGTTCCAGTGCAGCGCGCGCGGTGAAGCTGTCGGCCGCCACACGCACGGCGCCCGCCTCATAGAGGCGTTCGGGCGTTTGCGCGGGGGCGCTGCCTCCT